>JAIPBS010000046.1 GCA_021738625.1 Bacteroidales bacterium | reverse complement strand
ATACATCATTTTGATTAATACCCACCAATCTCTCAAACTCTAATCATAAACCTAACATCATTCCCCATATTTAGCCCGGTTTCGTCAACACCGCATCTAGCCTTTGTTTTGCAAACAGGCCAGATGCTTAGTTATTAGCATTGCAAGATGTAATATCAAAAAGAATAAATCTCTGAAATAAAATGAATCATTTAAATCAAAACCAAAACCCTGGCTCTGATGAGAATCAGGATCAACAACCGCAATACAGTTTGTGCAAGATCATATTGATCTGGTTTTTAGCCACTGCGCCCATGACCCTGCTGGCATTCGTGGTAACTCCTCTTGTTATCAGGAGTTTTGATATTCCGCCGGATTACCCCGCTTTTCTGGTTTTCTGGCCCTTCATGATCATCGGGCTGATATGGCAATTTGTTCTGTCGCTGATTATTGTTTACAGGGAAGAGGGCAATATCCGGTGGAAAACCCTACAAAAACGAATGTGGTACAGGAAACCCCAAAACCCGCGAAGCGGCAAAAAACAGGCGAAAATGTTCTTGTGGGTGATCCCTTTCATTGCGCTCAGCTATGCCTCGCAGTATATCCCTCTTCCGGATATTGTCGGGAACTGGTTCCCCTTCACGCGCGGTCTTCCGCAATATCACCTGCAGGAAGTTATGACACCGGCCTTCGAAGGCGCCTGGTTCTTGCTGCTGCTTACACTCATTACCATACCTTTCAACTATTTCCTTGGGGAGGAATTCCTTTTCAGAGGAATATTGCTGCCGCGAATGAAAGGAGTATTCGGTAAATGGGACTGGTTTTTCAATGGAGTATTTTTTGCATTTTACCATTTGCACAAGCCTTTCGGGATCATCAGGCAGGCCCTTTTTTCAGGTTTTATTTTAAGTTTGCCGGCCAGGATATTTAAAAGCAACTGGATGGCTGTGATCATTCATGGTACGGAAGGCCTGGTGGCTATTTACATCATCATGAAGATCATACTAGGATAGACCGACAGAACAGCCTGGTTTGATTATTATAGCTTTAAAAGAAAAATAGAATTACAAAGTGAAAAATTATTTTGCCTGTCTGTAATTTTATTGATAAGTTTAGCATCTGAAATTTTGGTTCCTGCAATTCATTAATTCGTTGTTCATCATAATTACTCCATCATGAAAAAAGTCAGTTCGTCATTCCTGTATTTGCTTGCAGGATTGATCATTGCATTTGCCATGCAGGCATGTAAAAGCAAAAAGAAACAAGCGCCCGTTTTCGATCCTGAATTTTCAAACTATATAACCGAATACACCTCGGGGGTGATCTCCAGCGGGGATGTGATCCGGCTGCGGTTGGTCAGCCCGGTGGATTCCACGAAATTTTCACCCGGTCCGCTCGATATGGACCTGTTCAGTTTTGATCCGGTCATCGAAGGCAATGCTTATCTGATAGACGAACGGACTTTTGAATTCCGGCCTGAAAGGCGTTTGGAATACGGAACCGTTTACGATGCTTTTTTTCAGGTAGGAGAAGTTGTGGAGACACCCACCGAACTGGACCGTTTTCCATTCCAGTTCCAGACCATACAGCTTTCGCTGGAAATGCATGACAATGGCTTACATGCCTACTTCGACGAACCGGGCATGGTGTGGCTGAGCGGCACCATTGTTTCCAGTGACCGGATTTTGGGCGAACAGCTTGAAAAAATTGTTAAGGCAAAACTGGATGATAATATGGTTGCAGTCAAATGGCAGCACCAGGCCGATCGAAATATGTATAATTTCAGGATTGACAGCATCAAGCGGGAAAATCGTGCCAAGGAACTTTTAATTAGCTGGGATGGCAAAATATCCGGAGTGAAGTTGGAAGGTAGTGATACCCTCGAAATACCATCCATAGAGGTGTTTAAAGTGATGGGGGTGGAAGTGAAGCAGGGACAGGAACAGGAAGTGGTCATACGCTTTTCCGATCCGCTCGACCCCGAGCAGAACATCAACGGCCTGGTCAGGCTGTACAAAGCCTCCGACCTAAATTGCATCATAGATGGCAATACCATACGCGCTTATCCTGAAAGCAGGGAAGGCGGCAGCGTGAAATTGATCATCGAGCAAAGTATCAAAAGCGTTTTCGGGAAAAGATTGGATGAAGCATATTCCATTTATATTTCCTTTGAGGAGATCAAACCGGCCGTTCGTTTTCTGAGCGAGGGGGCCATACTTCCCCGGGAGCAGGGCCTGGTCGTTCCCTTTGAGGCCGTGAACCTGGAAGCAATTGATGTAAGCGTGATCAAGGTGTATGAAGACAATATCGGACAATTTCTGCAGGTGAACCGTTTTCAGGGAGACGAACAGCTTCGCAGGGTGGGGCGTCCGCTCCTGAATAAAAAAATAACGCTCAAAACGGAAAAGCCCCTCGACTATGGTCAATGGAACACCTTTTCATTGGATCTGACTGAATTTATCCAGCGGGACCCCGGGGCTATGTACCGGGTGCAGATTAAATTCAGGCCGTCCTACAGTCTTTATTACTGCGACAATGATCCGGAATTCGAGGAAGCGGAAGAAGACTGGGACAGCGCTGAACAATCCGATTCTTACTGGGATAATTCCGAATATTACTATTATTACTATCCTCCCGGCTACGACTGGAGGGAAAGAGAGAATCCATGCCATGTTTCCTATTATACCGAAAGACGATTTCCGTCAAAGAACATCATCGCCTCCGACCTGGGGATCATGGCCAAAAAAATGGCCGGCAACCGCATGAAAGTGATGGTATCGGATTTACTGAGCACGGAACCTCTGGCCGATGTTGAAATCGAGCTTTACAGCTATCAGCAGCAGTTGCTTGGCAAATCCCGCACCAGTGCGCAGGGTATGGCCGATATCGACCTGAATGCCATGCCTTATTATCTAATCGCAAAAAAAGGAAAGCAAAAGGGCTATATGAGGTTGGATGACGGATCGTCACTGAGCTTAAGTAAATTCGATGTGGCCGGGCAGTCCGTTGAGGAAGGGCTGAAGGGATTCCTTTATGGCGACCGAGGCGTTTGGCGGCCCGGCGACAGCCTTTACCTGACCTTCATTTTACAGGATGAACAAAAGATCATTCCCGAAAACCATCCTGTTGTTTTTGAATTACACGATCCGGAAAGTAAGCTTGTGCAAAGGAAAGTGCAGCTGAAAGGCCTGAACGGCTTTTATGATTTCAGAACGGCCACGGCTGCTGATGCTCCGACCGGCAACTGGTCGGCCAAAGTGAAAGTGGGTGGGGCCGAATTCTACAAACGCATGAAAATTGAAACCGTTAAACCCAATCGATTAAAGATCAATCTTGATTTTGGGAAAGAGAAGATCAGCGTGGCCGATCCCGACATCAAAGCCAAATTAAAAGTAAACTGGCTGACTGGCGCCACGGCGCGCAACCTGAAAGCTACTATCGACATGTCCCTTACAACGGCGCACACCTCTTTCGGGGGTTATGAAAATTACGATTTTACAGATCCCTCCAAAACTTTTTATCCCGAAGAAGAAAACGTTTTTGATGGAAGGATCAATGAAGAAGGCCTGGCGGAGTTTTCCCTGGAGGTACCCAAAGTGGAATCCGCACCAGGTATGCTGAACGCCAGCTTTGTTACCAAAGTGTTTGAAGAAGGCGGGGAATTCAGTATCGACTATTACAAATTGAAATACGCACCCTACAAGTCCTTTGTTGGGGTGATGCTGCCCGAAGGCGACCGGCGCGGCATGTTGCTCACCGACACCACCCATACGGTCAGCGTAGCTACGGTTGATCCTGAAGGCAATCCGGTTGGCGTTGACGATCTATCCGTGAAAATATACAAGGTTGAATGGCGCTGGTGGTGGGATGCTTCCAGCGACGATTTAGCTTCCTATTTCGGCAGGAACTCGAGAAGACCTATTCTCGAAAAAGAGATTTCCACTAAAGATGGAAAGGGTGAATTTGATTTCCGCATAGATTACCCCGAATGGGGAAGGTATTTTGTACACATTGTAAATGAAAGCTCAGGGCACTCCACAGGCCAAACGTTTTATGTTGATTGGCCTGGATGGGCAGGAAAACCCAACCGACAGGATCAGGAAAGTTCCACCATGCTGGTATTTCAGACCGATAAAGAAAAATATGAAACTGGTGAAAAATGCACCATATCATTTCCTTCATCCGGTCATGGCCGGGCGCTGGTCAGCCTGGAGACCGGTAGCAAGGTGGTGCAGGCTTTTTGGGTGCAGCCTCAATCCGATCAAACCAAATTCACCTTTGATGTAACTTCCGAAATGGCGCCCAACGTTTATGTGAACATCACATTGGTGCAGCCTTATGCACAAACGAAAAACGACGCACCCATCAGGCTCTATGGCGTAATACCTGTTTTGGTGGAAGATCCCAAAACAATCCTGCATCCCGGGATCAGTATGCCGGAAGTAATTGAGCCGGAAAGCGATTTCACGGTTCAGGTGGAGGAAAAGAACAACCGCCCCATGACCTACACAATAGCCATAGTGGATGAAGGTTTGCTCGACCTGACGCGCTTTAAGACGCCTTCGCCCTGGAACTACTTCTATGCGCGGGAAGCCTTGGGCGTGAAGAGCTGGGATATGTACAATGATGTGATCGGAGCATACGGTGGAACTATTGAGCAGATGTTTGCCATCGGCGGCGACGGCGACGGCGACGATAACGAAGCCAAAAAACAGGTGAATCGCTTCAAGCCGGTGGTGATGTACGCCGGGCCCTTCGAACTCGTTGGCGGCACAGCCGACCATAGTTTCAGCATGCCAAACTATGTGGGTTCGTTGCGTACCATGGTGGTGGCAGGTTCTGATGAAGCCTATGGGTCGACCCAGGAAACCACAGCCGTAAAAAAACCCTTGATGGTGCTTGCCGCCCTGCCGCGCGTATTGGGCCCTGCGGAAAGCGTGCAGCTTCCGGTGACCGTTTTTGCCATGGAAGAGGACATCAAGAAAGTGGAGGTTAAAGTGGATGTGAATGAATATTTTGAACTGGAGGAAGATCTGAAAGTGCTCAATTTTAACAAGACCGGCGACCAGGTAGTGAATTTCAGTATGAGGGTGAAAGAAAAAGTTGGAGTAGGTAAAGTGCATGTGGAGGTATCCTCAGTCAATGAAACGGCTTCTTATGATATCGAGATTGAGATCAGGAATCCCAATCCGCCTGTGACCCAAACCTATGACGGTGTATTGGAAGCCGGCAAAAGCTGGACCGGCAATTACACCCTGCCCGGCATTGAAGGCACCAACGAGGCTTCCTTCACTGTGTCAGGCCTGCTACCCATGAATCTTGAAAAGCGAATGCGCTACCTGACAGGTTATCCGTACGGTTGTTCCGAGCAAGTGACTTCTTCGGTATTTCCGCAGCTGTTCCTGAAAAATGTTATGGAGCTAAGCAATAAAGAAAATATGCGTATCTCCGAAAACATTAAACAGGGTATTAATAAGCTCAAAGCCATGCAACTGTCAAACGGCGGACTGGCATACTGGAGCAATGCAACCATGGCCGGCGACTGGGTAACGAGTTATTCAGGGCATTTCATGCTGGAAGCCGAAAAACAGGGCTATATGCTCCCGATCGGTTTTAAGGATCAATGGATCAGGTTTCAGAAAACGGCTTCCAGGGAATGGAGCCTTTATAAATCGGATTATCGCGGATACCAGCGGCAAAGCGCACTGGTACAGGCTTACCGCTTATACACCCTGGCATTGGCCGGCCAGACGGATATGGGCGCCATGAACCGTTTGAAGGAAGCTCGCGACATCAGTATGACCTCCCGCTGGGTGCTGGCAGCCGCATATGCGGAAGCCGGTCAGCCGGAAGTGGCCCGTGAGATAACCGGAAATCTTGGAACAGATATCGAAACCTATGCCGCTATGTCGGAAACCTATGGTTCCAGCATTAGAGATCAGGCCTTTATCCTCCTCACTTATACCTTGTTGGATGAAAAAGAAAAAGCACTGCCGATCTTGAAAAAGCTGGCAGATCAGCTAAGCAGTAGTCGCTGGTACAGCACTCAAAGCACTGCTTTCAGTTTGCTGGCAATCACAAAATTTGCCGGGAAATCGGACAACTCCGGGAAAGATATCTATTTTGAATATACCCTGAACGATAAAGAACAGGACGTAGTAAGAAGCCAGCTCCCCGTTTATCAGCAGGAAATTGGTACGAAAAACAGGACCGGCAAGCTGGTGATTGAAAACCTCGGCAAGTCGCTGGTTTATGGCACAATTACTGTTACCGGCCAACCTGCCATAGGGGATGAAACCGCTGCCAAAATCAATCTTGGTCTGAAAGTAAGATATACGGATATGGACGGGAAGGAGATCGATATAAGCAATATGCAGCAGGGAACTGATTTTATGGCCCATGTTACGGTAACTAATCCTGGCCTGTTGGGTTATTATAAGGATATGGCCCTATCGCAGATCATTCCCTCGGGATGGGAGATCATCAATATGCGGTTGGCCGATCTCAGCCCGGTACATGAATCGGATAAGCCCACTTACCAGAATATTCGCGACGACAGGGTATACACCTTTTTCGATCTTGGAAAAGGCGATTCCAAAACCTTCACCGTTTTGCTGAACTCAACTTACCTGGGACGTTTTTATTTACCGGGCATTAGTTGTGAGGCCATGTATGACAATTCCATCAGTGCGCGTACAGCCGGGCAATGGGTGGAGGTCGTTCCTTACGGACAGTAAAATCAGGACAGGCATTGACTTCTTTTAAAGGCAAAAAACTAAAATTACGGATTATATTGGTCGCCATCGGCCTTTCGGCCATGGCGATCATTTTGCTAATGCCTTATCGTCCCTTCCATGATCCGCTTTCAACGGTGCTTTACGACCGCCATGGAAAACTGCTTGGAGCGCGTATCGCTGCCGACGGCCAATGGCGTTTCCCGCCCGCGGATTCGGTCCCGTATAAATTTGAGAAATGCATTCTTTTATTTGAGGATAAGAACTTTTACCGACATTTTGGGGTTGACCCGCTGGCACTTGCCCGGGCCATGTATTCAAATATCAGGGAAGGTAAAATCGTGAGCGGTGGCAGCACCATCAGCATGCAGGTGATCAGACTGGCGGGTAAAAACCGTTCGCGGACTTACGCGGAAAAGATCAGGGAAATGTGGCTTGCCGTTCGTATGGAACTTCAATATTCCAAATCTGATATTTTGAACCTGTATGCCTCTAACGCGCCTTTCGGTGGAAATGTGGTCGGGCTGGAGGCTGCTGCCTGGCGCTATTTCGGCAGGTCACCCGCCGACCTGTCCTGGTCGGAAGCGGCCATGCTGGCCGTACTGCCCAATGCCCCGGCGCTAATCCATCCGGGAAGGAACAGGCAGTTGCTGATTGAAAAAAGAAATCACCTGCTCGACAGATTGCTTGAACACAAGCTGATCGACAGCACAACCTGCTATCTTGCCAGGCTGGAACAACTACCTGAAAGGCCACATGCCCTGCCGCGATACGCACCCCATTTGCTCGACAGGCATTTTTTGAGCAACAGGGGAAGCAGTCTCCGGTCAACGCTGGATCAAAATCTTCAAAAAAAAGTAAACGGGATCGTTGCCAATCACCATAAAATTTTGCAGGCCAACCAAATACATAACCTGGCCGTGCTTGTTGCAGAGGTGGAAAGCGGGAATGTCCTGGCTTATGTGGGAAACACGAAGGCTACGGGCGCTGAAGACCACGGCAATCAGGTGGATGTGATCACAGCGCCAAGGAGCAGCGGGAGCATACTCAAACCTTTTCTTTATGCTGGAATGCTGGATGAAGGCATGATCCTGCCCAACACCCTCGTTCCCGACATCCCGACCTACATGGCAGGATTCAGCCCCAAGAATTTTGATCTGAAATATGAGGGGGCGGTTCCGGCAAGCAGGGCGCTTGCCCGTTCGCTGAATATTCCCGCTGTCCTTATGTTAAAAGAGTTCGGCGTCCCCAGGTTTCATTATCTGCTGGAAAAGATGGGCATGACCACCCTGAGGAATTCTCCGGGTAGCTATGGGTTAACCCTGGTTTTAGGTGGGGCGGAAGTCACTTTGTGGGACCTGGCCGCTATGTACGCAAGCATGGCCAGAACCGTAAACCACTTTTATGAAAACAGCGGGAAATACAGTCCGGTGGATATTCATCCGTTGAATTACGATCTGGTAAAATCCTCATCCGGGGATGAAAAGATGAGTAAACTTACAGATCATGCCCCGCTTTCTGCCGGCGCCATCTGGCTTACTTACAATGCATTGCTGGAAGTGAACCGGCCGGAATCTGAAATGGGCTGGGAATCTTTTTCCTCATCAAAAAAAATTGCGTGGAAAACCGGCACCAGCTTTGGTTTCCGGGATGCATGGGCTGTGGGCAGCAGGCCGGGATATGTGGTGGCCGTTTGGGCGGGCAATGCCGACGGGGAAGGACGTCCCGGGCTAACAGGCATAAATGCCGCAGCACCCGTTTTGTTCGATGTTTTCGATTTGCTTCCTGAAAGCGGTTGGTTTGATCGCCCTTATGACGAGCTGGTGGAGGTTCCTGTTTGCAGGCAGAGCGGCCATCGTGCCGGTGATATTTGTGAACCTGTGGATACGGTTTGGGTTCTGCGCCCCGGCTTGCGTTCCTCTTCCTGTCCTTACCATCAGCTGGTGCATCTCGACAGCAGCGAAAAATACCGGGTGAACAGTGATTGTGAACAAGTAAGCACCATGGTCACCAAGCCCTGGTTTGTTTTACCAGCCGTGCAGGAGTGGTATTATAAAATGATGAAACCGTCCTACAAACCCCTGCCAACTTACCGGCAGGATTGCCTCGACCTGATCAGCCAAAGCATCATCGAATTCATCTATCCTTTGAAAGGGAGAAAGGTTTTTATCCCGGTTGAACTGGACGGGAAACCCGGACAGCTTGTGTTCGAGATTGCCCACCGGGAGCCGCATACAAATGTTTACTGGCATCTGGATGATCAATACCTGGGTTCGACAAGTAATTTCCACCAAATGGAATTGCGGCCCTCGAAAGGGATGCATGTGGTTACGGTAATTGACGAGAATGGCGTTGAAGCGGCTGTGCAGTTTGAAGTCGTCAGCGATTAGTCGCCGCTTGTTCCGGATAACTTGCCCTCGAAACTTTGCTGGAATTCAGGCCATTTCATGTTTTTGTAAGCCCCGCTTCCGAAAAAATGAATAATCGGCTCAAATTGTTCCTTTTTGATGTATCCGTTCAGGATTTGTACCAGCTGATTGTTCTCGTTCATGAGGGTATAGGAGGGATAGGACAGCTTGCCCTGCAACATGGCAATGGCCAGCTGGTGTGTCGATTTGGCCACACCAGGCCGGGGGTTCACATAGGTCTTCCCCGTAAACTCGATGGTGTCGGAGCCTTCGGCATTGAACTTAACCGGGTAAAAATTCTCGTTCATATATTTGGCAATCACAGGATCGCTGAAGGTTTTGTTGTCCATTACCTTGCACCAGCCGCACCAGTTGGTGTAAAGATCGACGAAGATCATCTTTGGATTTTCCTTGTTTTTCTGCACGGCCTCTTCAAATGAGTACCATTTAATCTCTTCGCCATTCTGTGCCTGGCTTGCCACTGCAAAAACCATCAATAAAAGTGTTATAAATACTATCCTGTTCATACCGGTACTTTATTTTTATATATAACTATTTAAATGTTTGAATATTGTTTGTTGTTCATCGCGAAAGCGTTCTGTCCACATCCCTTTGAATGTCTTTCTTTTTGATGGAGTCGCGCTTGTCATAAAAATGTTTTCCTTTTGCCAGGGCGATCTCCAGCTTGGCCAGTCCGCGCTCGTTTACAAAAAGCCGGGTTGGGATGATAGTCTGACCTTTTTCATTCACTTTGCCCTGAAGTTTTTTCAATTCCCTGGATGTAAGCAGCAGTTTTCTGTCGCGCTTGGGTTCATGGTTGTAGATGGTTCCCATGCTGTATTCGGCAATGTGCATATTGCGCACAAATAGCTCGTTCTCCACAAAAGGGCAGTAGGCTTCAGCCAGGCTCACCTTGCCTTCCCGAATGGACTTGATTTCGGTGCCGGTCAGTTCGATGCCCGCAACATATTTTTCGATCAGAAAATACTGGTAGGATGCTTTTTTGTTTTTTATGCTGATTTTGTTGTCTGCCATAAGTGCGCAAAAATAAACAAATTCATTTGTATGCTATCATTCCTGCTTTTCATCAATATCAATGCCCATTCTTCTGGCGCGCTCACTCCATCTTTCCCGGGCGGTTTTTTGCAGGTCCTCTATGTTGTCCATTTCATCAACAATTTCCATTCCAAGCAGGGTTTCGATCACGTCTTCAATGGTAACCACACCGGCAGTTCCTCCATACTCATCAACCACCAGGGCGATATGTTCATTTTCTCCGATCAGCAGGTTGTAGAGGCTGGGGATGGGAAGTCCCTCGTAAACCACAGGTATGTCGCGCCTGAGCGTTTTCAAAGGACGTTTGCCATGGTTGTTGATCATCTCTGCCAACAGCTCATCCTTAAGTACAAAGCCCGTGATGTTATCCATCGACTTACCGTAAAGCGGTATTCTCGAAAACCTGATCTCCGGGTGATCTTTATAAAACTCCTGGATTTGCGTGTTTTCATGCGCACCGAAAACAACGGTACGGGGGGTCATGATGTCTTTGGTCTGAATTTTATCGAAACGCGCTATGTTCTGAATGATACGGGATTCGTGCTTGCGAATCACCCCTTCTCTGGCGCCGGCTTCAGCCATGGCCATAAATTCTGTCCGGCTCAAAACGCCTCTGATCTTATTCTTACTTAAAAAACGGGTAATCATCTGGCTCACCACAACAAACGGATAAAGTATGAAGAGCATTACGCGAAGGGTGTTCACCATGAAGCCGGTCAGGTTTTTCCAGTAATTGGCGCCAATGGTTTTGGGAATGATCTCGGACAGCACCAGGATTAAAATGGTTAATATGGCGGATGTAGCCGTCAGGGATTCATCGCCCCAGATGATCTGGGCCTGTGCCCCGACCCCTGCAGCTCCGATGGTATGGGCAAATGTGTTGAGTGTGAGAATGGCTGCCAGTGGCCTGTCGATGTTTTCTTTGTATTGCTCAAGGCGTTTGGCCCAGCTTTTTCCTTCTTGCAGTTTCACCGTCACATAAGTAGGGGTAACGCTCAGCAGCACGGCCTCCAATATTGAGCAGAGGAAAGAGACCAGAATCGCAATCGTTAAATATAAGATCAATATGCTCATAGTTCCAGTTTTTCCGGTCTTTAGCCGAAAGATACATCATTTATTCCAGAAAATTGCTGTTGTTCTCAAAGTCGATCAGGCTAAAGGTATTGATGGCTTTGGTAAGGGCATTCTCGTATGCTTCCTTGTCGATTTTCATTTCAAGATTGTTTCTGTCGATATATTCCAGTATGTGCCCTGTGCGCAAATTCCCTACCAGTTTATGCCCGGCCATGGGACAACCGCCCAGTCCGTTGATCACGCCGTCGAACAGGCGGCACCCATGTAAATATGCGGCATGTATTTTTTCATACCATTGCTCAAGATCGGTATGCAAATGCAGGCCGAATTCCACATCGGGAAAGCGGGGCTTCAAGTGCAGGAAGGAAGCCGCAATGCTTGCCGGATCGGCAATGCCGACGGTATCGCTCAGGGTAATCTTGCGGATGCCCATTTCATGCAGCATGTCACATTCTTCCATCAGCAGATCCATGCTCCATTCTTCCCCGTATTTATTGCCATATGCCATCGACAGGTAAATGATCAGTTTTTTTCCCCGGTCCTCGCAAATCTCCTGTATGACTTCGGCTCTCCGTCTTGATTTTCTAAGGGTGGAGTTGATGTTCAGTTGGAGGAATTTTTCGGATATCGAATGGGGATAGCCCAGATAGCTGATTTGTTCAAAGGCGGCTCCTGTTTTGGCGCCCCTTTCATTGCCCACGATGGCCAGCAGTCTGGTATCCGTTTTCTCCATATCCAGTCTGGCAAGCACCTCCGCCGTGTCGGATAATTGTGGAATGGCTTTAGGTGAAACAAAACTCCCGAAATCAATGATATCAAAACCCACCCTCAACAAGCTGTTGATGTAATCAGCCTTGGTGCGGGTGGGGATGAAAGGCTTGAGGCCCTGCAGTGCATCACGTGGGGTTTCAAGAATTTTGATCCGGTCGGTCATTGATAAACTTCTAGTTAGATCCTCCCAGAATAACCGGCAGTTCCTGATCGTCCGTACCTATGATAACGATCTTCGCATTAGGAGATTCAGCCAGCTTAACTGTTGCCTGAATGCCCTTTTCTTTCAGGATATTAGGTGTGAGACTCTTGGCAAGTATTTCGTTGGCACGTGCTTTTCCTTCTGCCTCTATCCTTTGACGCTCGGCTTCCTGCGTTGCTTTCTCATTCTTGAACTCGTATTCCAGCGCTTCCTGTTCCTGTTTGAGCTTGCGCTCGATGGCCCTTTTAAGGTCTTCGGGTAGCACAATGGAGCGGATCAGGATCTCGTTCAACTGAACATATTTGTTGTCCAGAACTTTTTTTGTTTCATCGAAAATCTCTACTTGTATAATGTCTCTTTTGGCTGAGTACAACTGATCGGGTGTGTATCTGCCGATAACTGTTCTTGCAGAAGAACGTAATACCGGTCTTACAACTTCCTGCACGTAATTTTCGCCGATTCGCTGGTGCAACAATCCAAGTTGGCTCCAGTAAGGTTGGAACCAGGTGGTTACGTCGATCTGGATTTCCAGACCGTTGGATGACAATACATTCATGGATTCGTCTATGTCCTGCTGACGCATATTATAAACGTTCATATCGTTCCAGGGTGCTTTAAAATGAAAACCTTCACCATAGGTTTTGGTGGTGTCAACGCCTCCTCCAAAAGTTCTGAACATCACCCCGCCCTGACCGGATTCAATGGTCACGGTCATGCTGCTCCAGAATATGATGATCAAAATGATTGCTGCGATTACAATACCGACAGGCAATACTTTTTTCCAGTTTACTTCTTGTTCTTGGGTCATGATTTATTGTGTTTATGGCCTGCTTTCTTTTTGTGGAAGTCAGGATTTGTTTGTTTCTATCTTTTCAACAAAATAACGGAAAATTTGGTTCAAAGACAAAGTTATTTGATTTTACCGCATAAAGATCGATGAAAAAAATATTTCAGATGCCCCGTTTACTTAATTTTTTATGAGACATCTATTAGGATTTGAAACCGCCTGCGCCTTCCACTCTCACAACCATTTAACCAGCGGGAAATCCCGGCGGCTGGAGAGTAGCGTGGATTTGGGGAAGATCCTGAAGGCATAGTCGAACATGCCTGTGGTGTCGAGGGCCAGTTTACAGCGGTAATTGGCCTGGCCGTCTTTCTCGGATACAAGATCGAATTCCTTCACCTGCTGGAATTTCTTTTTATCGTTCTCTGCCCCTCTGAAGAAGACGGTCTCGATGCCCAAATCCCGGCCAGTGAGTTCTGCCGTGTTCAGGCTGATCTCCGCAACGAAATCCTCCCCGATTTTCAGCATTTTTTTGTTCACATCCGGCACCTTCAGCGAGGTGGCTTCCACCTGTTCCCAGTTGCCGAGCACTTTTCTTTTCCAGGCAACGATCCCGGAGGTTTTCTTTGTGTAATCCCTGCTGAATTCTTTGAAGTTAATGAACAGGCTTTCATAGAAGCGTTCCTTATAATCGTCCATCATCCGTTTCATGGTGAAATGCGGTGCCACCTCCGCAACGGATTTCTTGATGTATTCAACCCATTGATCGGAATATCCTTTTTGCTTTCCGAAGAAGTGAGGGATAATCTCGCTTTCGAGTATGTTGTAAACAGTCTCAGCATCCAGTTCGTCCTGGAACTGCTGGTTGTCGTAGGTCTTCTCTTCCTTGATGGCCCAGCCGGTTCCGGCTTTGTAGCCTTCGGCCCACCAGCCGTCCAGTACGCTGCAGTTGAGCACGCCGTTAAGGGCAGCCTTTTGCCCGCTGGTACCTGAGGCTTCGAGTGGTCGGGTGGGGGTGTTCAGCCACACATCCACGCCATGTACCATCATTCGGGCCACGCGCATATTGTAGTTTTCTATAAAGATCACCTTGCCCATGAACTTAGGCTTGCGGGAGATCTCCAAAATGCGTTTGATGAGCTCCTGCCCGGCTTTATCGTTGGGATGTGCCTTGCCGGAATATAAGAAGACCACCGGTCGTTTTTCGTCGTTCACCAGATCGGCCAGACGTTGCAAGTTGTTAAACAGCAAGTGCGCCCGCTTATAGGTGGCGAACCTTCTGGCAAAGCCGATGATCAAAGCGTCTTCGTTCAGCTTTTCCACGGTTTCAAAAATGATCTTGGGGTTTTCCTGCCGCCTGGTCATGTCCTGTTCGATCTTTTTCTTCAGGTAAGCCACCAGGTCGGATTTCAAATGTTTCTTGATCTCCCTGATCCTGTTGTTGTCGACCTGATGAATGCTTTGCCAGTTGGCGGCGTCGGAATGATCTTTCAGAAAACCTTCCCCGAGAGTTTCTTTATAAAGTTCCTGCCATTCTTTGGCTGTCCATGTGTGGTAATGAACACCATTGGTTACATAGCCGATATCGATCTCTTCGGGATAATAGCCTTTGAACATTTTGGCAAACATCTCGCGGGTTACCCTGCCGTGGATGCGGCTTACGCCGTTTACTTTCCGGCTGAGCTTCATGGCCAGCACGCTCATCGAGAACTGGTCGCCTTTGTTGTCTTCGAATCGGCCCAGGTTCATGAATTCATCCCAGTTGAGGTTAAGCCGGTCGGTATAATGCGGGATGTAGGTGCGCAGCAGGTCTTCGCTGAACACGTCATGACCGGCTGGCACCGGGGTATGGGTGGTAAAGAGGGTGGTGGCCCTCACCAGTTCTACCGCTTGCTCGAAGCTGAGCTTTTGCTCCTGTATGTGGTTGCGCAGGCGTTCCACTCCAATGAATGCCGAATGGCCTTCGTTGCAATGAAATACTTCCGGTTCCGCTGCCATGGCGTTCAACATGCGGATGCCACCCACACCCAGCAGGAGCTCTTGCTTTAGTCTGTATTCGTTGTCGCCTCCGTATAGCTGGTGGGTTAGCTTACGGTCTTCCGCCGTGTTTTCTTCTACATCGGAATCCAGCAGGTAGAGCGGCACGCGGCCGACATCCACCCGCCATACGCGGGCATAAAGGTTTCTGCCCGGGAAGGCAATGGTAATCTTTAAAGCTTGCCCGTTTTTGTTCCTGACGGTTTTTAGGGGCATCTTGCCGATCTCCTGGGCTGGGTAATGGGCGATCTGTTCCCCAAAAGTGGAAAGGCCCTGCTGGAAGTAGCCGTATTTATAAAACAAGCTGATCCCGATCATGTTCAGGTTCTGGTCGCTGGCCTCCTTGATAAAATCGCCGGCCAGGATGCCCAGTCCGCCGGAATAAGTTCGTATGGTTTCGTGCAGACCAAACTCCATCGAAAAATATGCGATCATCTTTTCGTTGCTGTGGTGGGCCTTGCGCATATAATCATCAAAATGGCCGATGACCTGTTTGTATTTTTTTAGGAATTTCTGGCTGTTGCTGAGTTTTTTAATCTGGTCCAGGCTAAGGGAATTCAGCAGGGTGATGGGGTTGTGCCCGACCTGTTCCCAGAGTTTCTCGTCCATGCCGCTGAAAAGCTCTTCTGCCTGGTAGTTCCACGACCACCAAAGGTTGTTGGCCATTCGTTGCAGGCCTTCCAGTTTTTTCGGGATGAAAGGCTGCACTGATATGCTTTTCCATGCTGGCCCCTCATGTTTGCGCGGCTGGTAATCCTCGATCAGGCTATACTGGATTTTTGATTTATACAGATCATAGCGGTCGAGGGCTTTGTTAAGGGCCAGGTCGAATGCTTCATACCAGTCCGGGATCTGTTTCTGCCAATCAAAATGTTTGGCCAGCTCTGCCGCATTGGTTTTCAGCTGCTGCATTTTATCCGGGCCGTAGCCGCTGAAATCGTCGATGATCCTTGCGATCTCTTTGATCATTTCCGTTTCCTGATGACAATTATAATCAATGATGTTCAGGCTTTGGCTATCCTTTCCAATCTTTTTCCGGATGAATTCCCCGAACCCGGTTTGCAATGTTGTGACCGAGGGCACCTGAAGAGCGAGGCTTTCCATTGGGGTGAAGCCCCAGGGATCGTAACAGGACGGGAAAATCGTGAGGTCCATGGCGCTCAGCAGCTCGTAATAGCTGATGTTGAAGAGGCCGTCCTCCTTGTTCAGCATGGCGGGCACATAGATCACACAAACCTGATCATCGGCCCTGTTGCTGAGTTTGTTTTTGCTGAGTTCGCGAAGGATGGCGTCCTTATCGGGTTCGTGCAGTTTATGGGTGTTGAAACGGCCTTGCAAGGAGTCGGATATGTCCGCTCCCTCCAGTTGTTGTTTAAGTTCGGAGTCAGGACCTGAATGCGCTGTTGGAACTGCGATCAGGGCAATGACCTTCTTGTTTTTTTTATGTTCCCCATTTAACTCACCCAGGCTGCGGATGAACAGGTTGAGGCCCTTGTTGTGAAATTCATAGCGACTGCCGGTCATGGTAAATAGCACGTCGTCACCTATCCTGCTGCCCGTAAGGGCTTCGGCAACGCGCAACACAGCCGCACGTGCCTTATGTGCATTTTCTTCAAGTTCTTTTTCGGGAGGCAGCATGGATGTGTCGAAGCCGTTGGGGGTGATTACATCCGCTTGCTTTTGTAGGAATTGTTTGCATTCTTTGGCTGTGATTTCGCTTACACATGTGAAGCTGTCGGCGTGGCCTGCGGCCTGTCTTTCGAGCGAATGCTTGGCGGTGATCCCGAAACGGGCGGCCAGTTTGTTTTGCTCGGGAATCTCGATTTGTTCGACATAGGAAATGCCATGTTCGCTCAGGGTGCGTTCCATCAGGGTAGAATGACTGGTAAACAACGTTCCGACCTGGGCCACGTTTTTATTCAGGTAAAGCACACCTGATCCGGCCATCCAATCATGAAACTGGGCTACGATCTTTTCATCGGCCGAGAAATGAAAGTTGTAAAAACTTTCGATCACCCTGCCGGCGGCATATCCGAACAGGGCCGGCTCAATATAGTCCCAGTTGCCTGAAATGGAATCCACCTTGAATTCATCCCATAGCTCACCGAAAATCTCATTCTTGTCGGCAAAGAGGGGGGTGAAGTCCACCAGGATCACGATGGGGCGGGCGGGAGTGTTCCAGCGGCCCATTCTGATGCGCAGGCCTTCTTCATAGGCTTTGTCTCTCCAAATCTCAAAAATGCTGTTGTCTTCAATAAAATCGGGATTGTCGCGGGTCTCTTTCCACACATCAGGCCCGATGAGTATATAGTTGTCTCCGAGTGCTTTGTTCAGGGTCATAGCCTTGGTGGCCAGGGCGGTATATGTTCTGCCCGTCTTGTTACACACTTCCCAACTGGTTTCGAAAAGAAAATCAGGTTTTGTCATATCAATAAAAAATTTGCAAATTTAAAATATAAAAATATTTACAAAATGGGGCGCAAAAACCGTACAATTAGATCAGGATTCAGAATGAAGACCTGATCTTATTCGCGATCTTCCGGCGGTATTTCTCAATATCGGCCTTGCTCAGCTTTTCGACTTTTTTCTCCAATTCGAAAAATTCGCGCCTGGCTTTCACTCCCAGATTCGAAACGACTTTTTCACGCAGGCTTCTGTCGGATTTTTGCATGGCGTTCACAAGGTCTTCCATGTCCAATCTGCCTAAGATCTCCCTGGTTTTGCTTTTGGATAGTTTTTTGAAATCGTTGAAGTTGAACTTTTCGAGGGTGGCCGAAAGTTTACTTTGTACTTTCTTTCTTCCGCGGCTTGCTTTTCTTACAAACTTTTCGGCTGTTGCTCCGGCTTCCTCCCCGGCCTTCTTTACCGTTTCCCTCAGCGGTTGGGTTTGTACTTTTTCATAGCTGTCAAGCCTGATCTCAAAATCGGAAAGTACATTCATATAATTGATAAAGGCTTCATAAGGCGAACCGTAAGGATTGAAATATTTATGCACATCTCCGTCGCTGAACCATTTGGTGCACATATAATAGAAATGGTCGCTGGTTTGCAGGTAATACCAATCTTTTCGTATTTGCTCATCATGGCATGACTTCACTTTTTCCTCCAGTGCATTAAGCTTGTCGAAAGCTTCGTCCTGCAGGTCGTTGCCCAGCCAGGCGGTAAGGTCACGCTCCTCATCCGCCCATGAGATGGGATGCGGCACCTGTATGGCCGATACGGGTTGTAGTTGTTTACTGAGTTCTGCCGGAGTGTTGAAGGTAAAGTTGCTGTCTCTGAATACTTTTACCGGCAGCGCTTTCAGGAAATCGAAAATACCTGTTTCAGCCCACTGGTGTTCACCGAAGGTTTCGTAATCCATGAAGAGATTAACCACTTCCTGCTTATTCTCGATCTGGTTAAGCCAGCCCACAAATTTCTCCGTGGTCAGCGGCCATTCGTTCCAGCTATGCTGCGAGAAACGGAAAGCAATGTCGTCGCTCAGCCTGAAATTTTTTAGCAATACCTTCAATTTTGGATTGACGGCATTGCAATACATAAAGTTGGGACTTTTCCAGCTGAGGATGTGTTTGGCGCCTTCGGTGAGCATGGTCTCGAAACCCATCCCGGCCACCATTTCACCTATGCCATCCGAATAGATCAGCTCGGTATTGCGGAATGTGACGGGATCCTGCCCGAACAATTCCATGATCATCTTCTTTTGCTTGTTCACCTGATGGGTAAACTCTTCCTTGCTTTTCAGGGAGGAGAGGGAATGGGCGTAGGTTTCGGCAAGGAACTCCACATTGCCGGTATCAGCCAGCGCTTTGAAGCTGTCGAGCACATCGGGTGCAAATGCTTTAAATTGCTCGAGGGCGACGCCACTGATGGAAAAGCTCAGCTTGAATTTTTGGCCATGCTCCCTGATCAGATCGAGCAGGATTTGGTTGGCCGGCAGGTAACATTTTTCAGCCACCCTTCTGAGGATGATCCTGTTGTTCACGTCATCATAATAGTGATGGCTGGCGCCGATGTCGAAAAAGCGGTATGTCCTGAGTCGATAGGGCTGGTGTACCTGAAAGTATAAACAAATTGACCTCATATCTTTTTATTGTTTTGCTGTCACGTTCAACAATTCGGAATAAATATTTTTTACATGAAAGGCTGCATTTTCCCATTTGAGGTTTTCCACCTCGCTTTTGCCGTATTTCCTGAACATCCTGGAAAGGGCGTCATAATGCAGCAGTCCGTGTATGGCGTCGGCCATGGCGTCGATGTCCCAGAAATCCACCTTGAGAGCGTGTTTCAGTATCTCGGAAACGCCGCTTTGCCTGGAAATCACCACCGGCACGTTGGAGCGCATGGCTTCCAGCGGCACAATGCCGAAGGGTTCGCTAACCGAGGGCATCACGAACACGTCGCTCACCGCCAACATGCGGTCCACATCCTGACCTTGCAGGAAGCCGGTAAAGTGAAATTTGTTGGCGATCCTTAACTCGGCCACCCGTTTGATCATTCTATTCATCATGTCGCCGGTGCCGGCCATCACGAATCTTACATTGCTGTCTTTGTCGATGATCTTTTTGGCCGATTCGATGAAATACTCAGGGCCCTTCTGGAAAGTGATCCTGCCCAAAAAAGTGACCACTTTTTCCTGAACCGTTTTATGGATGTCGTCCAGGTGGCTCTTGTCGGCCGGCTCAACTGCATTGTACACCGTTGTGATCTTATCGGGATTGATGCCGTATTTTTCAATAACGATCTTACGGGTGAGGTTGCTGACGGTGATCACCCGGTCGGCCTCTTCCATGCCTTTCTTTTCGATATCAAAAACGGCCTGGTTGATATTTTCTCCCGAGCGGTC
The DNA here is from genome assembly GCA_021738625.1 of Bacteroidales bacterium. GTDB lineage: Bacteria > Bacteroidota > Bacteroidia > Bacteroidales > JAIOZK01 > JAIOZK01. Next base: position 9,130 of record JAIPBS010000046.1, on the reverse strand, counting down.
GAATTCGGTGGCATGCATATGGACCACCAAGGGCTTTCCGCTCACCTTTTTGGCTGCAATGCCTGCTGAGTAGGTCAGCCAGTCGTGGGCATGGATGATGTCAAATTCGTTGCGGGCAGCAATTGCGGAAGCTACCAGGGCATACCTGCTGACTTCCTCCAGCAGGTCTTGACCGTATTTTCCGCTAAAGGTATATTTTTTGGAAAGCACCTTGCTTTCGAGCGAGGCTTTTTCAAGCTCGCTTTTGCTCATTATTTCCTTGAACTCTTCCGGGCCCACGTAGGGAATGATGTTCGATCCGATCTGCATATAGGAGATGCGTTTCCAGTATTCCTGGTATTCGCTTTCCTCCATGTCTACGCTCACCTCGCTGGCATTCACCAGTCGGGCGGTTTCGCTGCTTTCGTCCCCGTAAGCCCTGGGCACCACGAACAAAATGTCGATATGGTGCTTCGAAAGCCCTTTGGTAAGTCCGAAGCAGGCGGTGCCCAATCCCCCGGTGATGTGCGGGGGAAACTCCCAGCCAAACATTAAAACTCTCATATCCTCATTCTTGCTTAAGTTGTTTTAGAATATTTTTTGATCAGATAATTCAATCTGATAATCTCCGCCACATTCCTGGCATGTGACAACGCGCCTCCCGGCCGGTGTGGCGGATCGCCGTCGTAAAGCTCGGAGATGGTTCCGATACCTGCTTCCTGCATTTCTTTTTCAAATCCCTGATAGAGCTCTTTAACAAAGGGAATTCCTTTGGTGCCATAGAGATTTAGCCATGCTTCCGCAAAGCTGGTCATGAGCCAGGGCCAGGCCACCCCCTGATGGGTGGCTTCTTCCCGTTCTTTTTCATCGCCCCTGTAAATTCCTTTGTAAGCCGGGTTTTTTGGGGAAAGACTGCGAAGCCCGCGCGGGGTGAGCAATTCTTTGCGGATCACCTGCAACACGTTTTCACTGATGAATTCATCCACTGGCGAAAAGGGCAGTGAAACTGCAAAAACCTGGTTGGGCCTTACCGACCATTCTTTACCCGAATCGCTTACCACATCCGCCAGGTAGCCTTTGTTGATGTCCCAGAATGTCTTTATGAACGACTCCCTGATTTGTCGGGGCAGTTCCTTCCATGTATTGATAAATTTTTTGTCGCCGGCTTTTTCGGCGGTCTCCAGGGCGAAGCAAACGGCATTGTACCAGAGGGCGTTCACTTCGACGGTTTTGCCGGCCCGGGCTGTAACTGGTTTTCCTTTCACTGCGGCATTCATCCAGCTGAGCCCATGTCTGCCCGCTTCTGCATTGATCAGCCCGTCCTCGTCCATACCTATGTTCAAATCAGTGCCGCTGCGATAAGCCTGGAGTATGCTTTTAATGATCCCGCCGTATTCTTCCCAGCACTTTTCCGGCTTGCCCGTCGATTCGGTATATTGTTGCACGGCCCGGATAAACCAGAGAGAGGTGTCGGCCGAATCGTAAGTGTTTTTCCCGTTGAGCCTGCTTTCGGGAAAGAGAGGACCCTGCATCTCTAAGATCATACCGTCGGCGACCGCCCTGAAAGTTTTAAGGTCTTTTTTAGGATAAAGGGTCAGGCCGGGCAATGCGATAAAAGTATCTCTTCCGTTTCGCCCGTACCAAGGGAATCCGGCCAGGATGCTGCTTTGGCCCTCTTCGCTGATGATGAATTGCCGGGCCGAGTTTTCCAAACAATGTTCAAAGCTGTTTCGTGGGATGCGTTTGCTGATCTCGTTGGTGAACAGTCTTTTAAGTGATGGCGGATGGGCTTCCGTGAGTCCGGCGGAGAAAACCACGCTTTCCCCCTTTTTTAGCCCGAACTCTAAAAAGCCCGGAACGTATAGGTCTTCCTGATATTCATAGCCTCTTTCCTGCTCCCTGAAATACTCAATGTTGTAATACCAGTGCGGTACATGGGTGTATTCGGGCTTTTTGGAAAGCTGCATAAACAGCGAGCTGTATTGAGGATACATGCGCAGCTGTATGCCGTTCTTCACCTCCAGGTATTTGTTGTTGTAATAGACGTTTTCCCTGCTCAGGCTGTGGATGCTCCGGAAAGCCAGGAAAGGGTTCAGTCTGAGCCGGGTGGGGGAGTGGGCGTCTTCCAGTGTGTATCTGATCAGGATGCGGCTGTCGTTGGACAGCAGCAGACGTTCTTTTTTCAGTACCACCCCACCCACGCGGTAGGTGATTTCGGGAATCACATCGGTGCTGAAATCGCGTATATATTTATGTCCTTTGGGGTTGTAAACCCCGCCCGGGTATTTGTGGATGCCCAGGTTGAACTCGGTTTCGCGCTGAATGATGGTTTCGTCAAGGGTGGATAGTAAAACATGCTGGTCGCCGTCAATGTCGGGCTGGGGGACGATCAGCAGCCCGTGGTACTTGCGGGTGTTGCAATTCAGGATGGTGGTACAGGCAAAGGCACCCGTGCGGCTCGAACGGATCAGCTCCCTGGAAAGCGCATATTCCAGGTTGATCAGCTGCGACTTGTCAAATTTTATGTAGCTCATACAAGCAATAAATTTAGCCGGTTTATCTTCGCGATGAATACAGTGGCAAAATTAATCCAAATAATTTAAACCCGGTCTGAATAAGGATGAAAATAACAATAAATTAATGTGTTGGGTTCGGGGGGATGGGATTTTTCTGAACCACATAAGGCACATGAGGTTTGATCATACGAAATAAGATGACTTTTATTTGGCTGACGTAATTTCTGTAATGGAGAAATTGTTTATTTACATGAATACAAAAAATTTTTCAGAAATGGGTTGTAAATTGGACTTTTTATAATTTAGCCATAAAACATGAATAATAATAAGAAACAGATTACTTTTCTTGAATACCTAAAAAAAGTATGCAATCGGCATAACTGAATATAACAGAAAAATGCTTTGCATTTTTAATAAGTTTCAGCATATGATGCAATTGCAACTGTATTTATGCTGTTAGTCATTATTAGAAAACGTGTTAAAAAGAGGTAAGTAGATTATGGTTCAAAAAAACCTGCAAGCCATTTATTCACTTGCAGGTTTTTTTTGCGGAGCGGAGGAAGAGGGATTCGAACCCCCGGACCCGTGAAGGTCAACGGTTTTCAAGACCGCCGCATTCGACCGCTCTGCCATTCCTCCGTTGCAAAAGTATAATTTTTTTTAAAGATGGCACAAAAAAGCCCTTTCATTTCGTTATACCGATAGGTAGAAGATTTGAAGTGATCGAACTTACACTTATATCGGCATAACTGCATCTAACAAAAAAATGTTTTGTATTTTTTTATAAGATTCATTTAATAACCTTATACTGGCTGCCCTGAACCGAAAACTGATTGCCGCTTGACTAATAAGGGGCCTTACGCTAACTTTGTTGTTTTACCGGCATAAAAAAATATGTACTTCAAGAAACTAACATCTATCATGAAAAAACTGATTGTATTATTTATTGTGATTATGGCTGTTTCCGCGCAGGCGGAGAGCAAAAAACTCAAAGCGCGGCTGTGGCATACCACCTTTTGGTCACCAGTGGATGGCCCTTATGTAGAAACCTACCTGGCATTTGACGCCGCTTCACTGGAATATAAAAAGATTGGGGAAAGGCAATACCAGGGCAGTCTTGAAATCACCATGATCTTCCGGCAAAATGACTCCATACGGGATTATGCCAAGTATGAGCTAAAAAGCCCGGTGGTGGAAGATACCTCGAACATCCAGTTGGAGTTTATCGATCAGCAGCGTTTTCTGCTGCAAAACGGGCAGTATGAGTTTCTGTTGAGCATTGCAGATCAAAACAGCGAAAATGAGCCTTTTGCTTATGAAGAGCTCATTGACATCAGTTACCCGGACGATCAGGTAAATGTTTCGGGGATTGAGCTGGTTGACTCTTACGAGCCTGTTGAAGAAAGCCATTCGGTGCTGAGCAAAAGCGGATACAAATTGATCCCCTATGTTTCGAATTTCTATCCGGCGGGCCGCGACAATCTGATGTTTTATACCGAGGTTTACAATACCGATAAGGTACTGGGAGAAAATGAAAAGATCGTTTTAAAATATTTCATCGAGTCGTTTGAAACCGGGAAAGTTCTTTCCAAATTCCAGAAATTCAAACCCAAGCAGACCAATCTAGTGATCCCTACCCTTAGCGAGTTCGACCTTCGTAATCTGCCTTCGGGCAATTATAAGCTGGGCGTGGAGGTGCGTGATAGAAACAACGAGTTGGTTACTTCCAACAAACTTTTTTTCCAACGCAGCAACCCCAACATGCGTTTCGACCTGAATGATATCGCGGCGGTGAATATTACGAACTCTTTTGTTGAGGATTTGACCAGCAGGGATACCTTGCAGGAATACATCCAGATGATCAGGCCCATTGCAACCCAGGTTGAAAAACAGTTTATCGATAACCAGAGCAAGGAAGCCGATCTGGAAACTCTGCAGCAATTCTTCCTGAATTTCTGGCAAACACGCGATGAAATTAAACCGCGGGAAGCCTGGCTGAAATACCTGGATGAGGTTGAAAAAGTGAATAAGGTTTACAGCACCCAAATCATGCCGGGCTATACCACCGACAGGGGCAGGGTTTATCTGCAATACGGGCCGCCCAACATTATTACGGAAAGTTACAACGAACCCAGCGCTTATCCCTATGAAATATGGCATTATTATCAACTGGGAAATAGCCAGCGTGATAAGAAATTTGTGTTTTATACCTACAATCTTGTGACCAATGACTTTGTGTTGTTGCATTCTAATGCGATAGGCGAGTTGTCGAACTACAGATGGCAGGCGGAGTTGCACAGGCGGGATTTCGATCCGCAAAGCCCGGACGACATGCGGCCACCGGATGCATGGGGCAATCAAGCGAATGAATACTATATCAATCCCAGGTAGAAGTTCATGTTTTGTTATATATTTTGCTTAAACCCGTTATTTATCCAAATAATGGGTTTAATTTTGTTTGAAAGAATCACTTTGTATTGGGTATGATGCGGATCGTTTATTTCTTATTCTGGCTAATTGCAGGTTTGATTTCCATTCTTCCTTTCAGATTGCTGTATGTGCTTTCCGACCTGATTTATGTGGTGATATATCACATTAGCGCATATCGTAGGAAGGTGACTTACAGTAATCTTAAAAAAGCATTCCCCGAAAAGAGCAATGATGAGATCCGCGCTATCGCGAAAAAATTCTATAAAAATCTGGCCGACCTGGTGGTGGAGGTGTTAAAGATCAGATCTATCTCAGCGCGTGCAATGGACAAAAGGGTGGTTTTTAAAAACTATGACATCATCGAGCGGCTTTACAAAGAAGGCAAAAGTGTTTTTGTGGCCATCGGGCACTGCGGCAACTGGGAATGGATGGGGCTGCGTTTGGCCATGATCTCCAATCACAAGCCTTTTGCTATCGTAAAACCGCTTACCAATGCATACTTTGAAAATTATATGTCGCAGTTGCGCACCAAATCGGGCTATAACAATCTGATCAAGTTCAAACAAACATACAGGACACTTGTGCGCAACCGCCATCAGAAAAATATTGTTATCATTGCATCTGATCAAACGCCAACCAGGGATGAGATCAACTATTGGACCCGCTTCATGAACCAGGAAACACCGTTTTTTCTCGGACTGGAAAAAATGTCGAAAATGCTCGACATGGCCGTTTTGTTTTTCGATATTGTGAGGGTGAAACGTGGGCATTATGAGGTGAATGTTAAAGTGATCACAGAACAGCCCCGAGAAACCGCTGAATACGAGATCACGGAGAAATATGTGCGGCAGCTTGAGGAAGCTATCCGTCGCAAACCCGACAACTGGCTTTGGTCGCACAGAAGATGGAAACATGCAAAAGAAAGATCAACTGAAAATGAAGGTTAAGGTTGCCGTTGTGATCCTGAACTGGAACGGAAGGAAGTTCCTGGAACAATTTCTTCCTTCGGTGCTGGAACACAGCCGTGATGATGCCGATGTGATCGTTGCCGACAATGCATCGGAGGATGATTCTGTTTCCTTTCTTAAAAAGAACTATCCTGAAGTAGGGATCATCCTGAACAAAGAAAACGGCGGTTTTTCAAAAGGTTATAACGACGCCCTGAAACAGGTGGAAGCCGATTATTATGTGTTGTTGAATTCCGACATAGAAGTTACCGAAAACTGGATCAGGCCCATTGTGGATATGATGCACACGGATGAAAAGCTTGCCGCCGTGCAGCCGAAAATCCTGACTTATCATGATAAAGGCCTGTTCGAATATGCCGGGGCAGCCGGTGGCTTTATCGATAAATACGGCTATCCCTTTTGCCGGGGCCGCTTGTTCCAGAGCATGGAAAGGGATGAAGGACAATATGACGATGCAACCGAGGTTTTCTGGGCAACTGGCGCCTGTATGTTTGTCAGGGCCGATCTTTATCACAAACTGGGCGGACTGGATGAGGATTTCTTTGCGCATATGGAGGAGATCGACTTTTGCTGGCGGCTCAAAAACAAGGGCTATAAAATTATGTGTTGCCCCCATTCAAAGGTTTATCATGTGGGTGGCGGCACTTTGCCGAAAAGTTCCAGCCGCAAAACTTATCTGAATTTCAGGAACAACACTTACCTGATGTATAAGAACCTGCCGGGAAACCGGATTTTCAGGGTATTTGTCGCACGCTGCTTCCTCGACTTTGTGGCAGCCCTTAAATTTTTGATGCAGGGAGGGTTTAAAGATTTTATTGCTGTGATCAGGGCACACGGCAGTTTCTGGAAGCATTACAAAAAGATCAAAAAGAAAAGGAAGGCCATTCCTCACCGCTACATCTCAAAAATCTATAAATCCAACATTGCCCTCGATTATTTCATAAAGGGAAAAAGAAAGTTTTCCGATCTGGATAAAGGGAAGTTTAGTTAAAGACTGCCCGTCATGTCAGAGTTACTAGCATCACATGCTCATATTTTGATCCCCTGAAGTGGAAGCGAATTGCAATTAAAACAAATTCTTTTGTTAGATGCTCGGAATGACATTTGCCTGTGGATGTAGGGGAAGGGGGAAAGCAGGGCACGCGAAGCGCGCCCTGCTTTCCCCCTCTGACAAATTATGAATAGGTGTCATCCCGACGATTCATTTTTGTGATAACAAAAATGATGAGGAGGGATCTCATAGCTGAATGCATCTGTTTTATAAAAAGGGTATGTTAAATTTGGGCTTGCAATACGCTAAGAGATTCCTCCTTTCACAGCCTCACTATCGTTCGGCTGCTCCAGCCGGAATGACATTTTGTTTGTTGTTAGGGGAGGTGGTTCTGGGAGGCGCGCGAAGCGCGCCTCCCAGAACCCCTTTTAATATAATTGCAGCCTGTCATTCAGAAACCTCTTGCCATTCTGTTGTCTGATGAGAACCCCTGAAGAGAGCAGCGAGAGGTTGAGGAATCTCCAGGCGTGTTGCAACCCTGTTTATTAAAACATTTTTTTATTTTTACCATTACAAATGTTATATACCGATTCGGAACAGGTTTGCAATGATTGACCTCATACTCCAACCGGCATAACTGAATCTAACAGAAAAATGCTTTGCATTTTTAATAAGATTCAGTATACAACCCCAAAACCAAAAAAATCCTGAAATCCAGGATTTTATTTTCAGTATTGGCTGTTCTGCTCACCGCAGCAACCGTCTTAACAGTTAACTCATGTAAATGAACAAAAAGATGAAGACGGAAACCTTGTCTTCAACCTTAGATTTACACTGGCTGGCGACGAATGGATAAGAGCAGCACGCCTTAAAAAGCAAGGGAAACTGGAAGAACTGAAAAAACTGGAAGAAACACCGATGGTCAGGGTGAGTATAATCGAGGAAGAAGATGACGATGATAGTGATGGCACTTTGAAAGACAACAAATAATTATTCCTGACCTCATTTATAGATTTTGCTGCAATACGGCTTGTTAATTGGTTAAAGATATTAACTTTATCTGATGATTAGTGATATGGGTTGTTTGAATAAGTTATTTATACAGATTCGGAGCAGGTTTGCAATGATTGACCTCCTGCTTCAATCGGTATAACTGAATCTAATAGAAAAATGTTTTGCATTTTTAATAAGATTCAGTATAACTCTCATACAATTATTTATAATCGTTTACTTTTAAATAGCATGTAAAAATATGTTTACCGGTTTGTTGTATAAGTTCAAAGCGATATTTATAATATGTGTCATCCTGCATTCTTATGTGGATTCTAATCCAGTGATGGCAAATACTGTAAATGACAGCCTCAAGTCTGTTATAAAAACAAGTGACGGTAAAACTAAAGTAGATGCTTTGAACCAATTGGCTTATCGCTTGACTAGAGATCAAAAAGAGTTTCATTATTATGCAAATAGAGCGATAAAACTGGCTAAAAAGCTTAAATATCCGAAAGGTATTTCAGAGGCATACAGAAACTATCAGTGGTTTTATCAATATCCGGGAACCTATAAACTGGATTCCTCCTTGTATTATTCCACGCTCGAAATCAATTACCTCGAATCAACCCCTAGAATTGAGATGCTTGGCGATGCTTATATTTTCAGGGGCAGGACATTCATGATTAAAAGAGAGAACGATTCCGCGATGAATTATTATCGTGAAGCTTTAAAACTGTTTTCTGCCTTTGATAACCAGGAAAAAATTGCCCAGGTATATGATATGATGGGCTTAATGTATTATTTGAAAAACAATTATCATGCTGCGGTAAATTGTTTTGACTCTGCCCAAAAGTATGTAAAACATACAGATAGTGAAGAAAGAAAAGCTAATATTAGTTATCATATGGGGTTGACGAAGTTCCATCTGGCCCAACATAAAGCGGCCCTAAATCACATCTACGAAGCTTTAGCATATTATGAAAAAGCCAGGTCCACAGCTAATACTTGGAATTCCTATGAGTTGCTGGGAAATATTTACCTGACTTTAGAGAATCATGAAGCAGCATTGCGAATGCATAAAAAAGCTTTCGAAATAAGAAAAGAAGCGCACAAAACACGCAATATTCCCGATTCTATTAATCTTGCATTTGCCTATTCCTACAATAACATTGCAAATGTGTTCCTGCACCAGGAAAAATATGATTCCGCCCTTTTACTGGTAGAGAAATCAATCTTTATCAAGCTGCGCCCAC
>JAIPBS010000009.1 GCA_021738625.1 Bacteroidales bacterium | reverse complement strand
ACACGCAATATTCCCGATTCTATTAATCTTGCATTTGCCTATTCCTACAATAACATTGCAAATGTGTTCCTGCACCAGGAAAAATATGATTCCGCCCTTTTACTGGTAGAGAAATCAATCTTTATCAAGCTGCGCCCACAGAGCCGGGCTTCAAATGAAGTCATCGGAAATTCTTTCCTCTTAAAGAGCAGGGTTTACAAAAAAATGGATTCATTGAATAAAAGCTTTGAAGCACTCCGGCAAGCCAAAAGGTATTTTCTGAAAGACAATGAACGTTATGGCATTTCTAATGTGTTGTTGGTTGAAGCTGAACTTTTTCACAAACAAGAAAAACACAAGCTTGCAATATCTAAGGCAGACTCGTCATTGAGAATTTCAAGCGAAATAGATGCGAAAACAGTTCAAATGAATGCGCATGAGCTACTGGCACTGTTTTACATGGATGTTGATAACCAAACAAAAGCTGCCAATCATTACCTGCAATATGACAATTTGAGAAAACAAATCTTAAATAAGGAACAGCTCTTTTCAATCGCAGAGTTGCAGCTTAAAAAGGAAAAGGCTGCACTGGAGGAAATAATAAACCAGCGGGAAAAGTTGCTGGCTGAAGAACAAGGGCGATTTAGATTTAACCAAACAATTTGGATAATAGTCGTAATCCTTTTCGCTCTTGGGTTGATAATTTTGTTTTTGAATAGAAGAAAATTGAGTGTGTTGCTCAAAGCTTTAACCAATCAATCCGGTAAAAGCGAACTAATACAGCGCATGCGCTCTGAACATGACTTACAAATTGTAAAATCCAATCTCGAAAAGGTAGACTCTCAAACAGCTGGTAAAATAATACAAGAGTTAAAATTAAGCAGCAAAAACACCTTTGATGAAGATTTTCTGCTGATCTACCAAAAAGTGGATAAAGACTTCTTCCCAAGGTTACGAAAAAAACACCCCAACCTCACCAGGCACGACCAGGTGCTTTGCGGAATGATTAATATGGGCCTCGATTCCAAACAGATTGCTCATATCACATTTCGCACGCCCGAAAGCATCCATGTAGCCCGCAGCCGCCTGCGCAAAAAAATTGGTTTACAGCAATCTAAAAACTTTTCCATGTATTTACAAAGCATCTAACAACTCCCGCTTCCCACTATATTTATTCACAAAAGCCTGTTCAAAACCCCTTTGTTAAGGTTTTATTAAGGTATTTTATTGTGTTATATCAGAAAAATACCAGACTTTTAAGCTCAGATTACTAAAGAACCACATTATGAGAATTAGTATTGTCGTATTTTTAATGCTTATCCTTTCTATTAACAGTTTGGCTCAGGATATTATGGTTGATGCCGTATATTTAAAAAGCGGTGCTGTTTACAAAGGAATAATCACTGAGCAAATGGAAGGCCAGAAATTATGGCTGCAAACTTTAGATGGCAGAACCCTGGAGATTGACTATTCCGTTATTAGCCGGATAGAGAGGGAGCCAGCAGTTGGAATTGATTACTCTTCCGGCAACAGGTATTCCAAAAAAGAGAAGGACCCCGGCTTGGCATTTCTCTATTCATTTTTATTGCCAGGGGGTGGACAATTTTATAATGGACAAAATTTAAAAGGGGCCCTCATGTTGACAGGGTATCTCGGAGGTGCAGTCACAGCCATAGCATTAGCTAGTAGTGGTTATGTTCCTCCTGAAGAAATATATATCCCTATGGGCGGAGTTTTCATAATCTGGCTCTACTCGGTGATTGATGCACCTGTAAATGCAAATAAAATAAATGATAAAGCATTAACTTTTAATTTGTTAAAATCGAAAAACTATTCCTTAGAAGTTGCACCTCAAGTTATCACATGCAATAATCCAATTAATAATCATGTGAATAATTCTTTTTCTCCCGGTTTTAGTCTCTATTTAAACCTAAAATGAAATAATACCATGAAAAAATTATTATTAACAACTCTAGTCGCATTTTTATTTCCTTGCCTACTATGGTCGCAAGACATAATATTTAGAAATGATGGTAAAGATATAGAATCACTAATCATTGAGGTAGGTACAGAAAATATTAAGTATAAGAAATTTAATAACCCTAATGGCCCTGTTTACATCATGAAAAAATCAGAGATATTCATGATTCGCTATGAGAACGGGACAAAAGATTTGTTGCATCAGGAAAGACAAGAAAAGAAACAGAATCAAGAAGTTGAAAAAAATGAAAGAGAGGAAGAGAAAGACTATGAGGAGATTGCAGAAGGTGTCAGGGAGGTTATTAATGCCAATAAGGAGCCTGCTCAACCCTCTTTTGTTCAAAGTCCTCAGAATAGTAATATGTGTGTAAGGGGCATGAACGACGCTACATTCCTATACAGGGGTAAAAATAGCGGGGCCGGTTGGACAGCTATTACGGCCCTCGTGACTGGGCCTGTTTTTGGGTTAATACCTGCTATTTCATGTGCCTCCACCCCACCTAAGCGTCACAATCTTGGTATTACCAATTATAATCTCATTAGTAACCCTGCATATTTCAATTGCTATCAAGATGAAGCGCACAGAAAAAAAAGAAATAAAGTCTGGGGGCATTATGTATTAGGTGCTCTTACATGGGGATTGTTCGTATTCATATTTTAATTAAATAAATATACGAATCAAGAACACTAAACTGTAAAAAAAATGAAAAACAAAACCTTGATCTGCATCATCATCATTTTTTTCATGTTTCCCTCATGTAAAAAGATCATGTTTGAAGACACGCTTCCACAACTCAGAGTATCAATAACCGATGCCGAAGGAAAGCCCATAGACTTTGTAACGGTCAAATTGTTTAATAGCAAGGAAAAATGGGTAAGCCAAACTGATTGGGTGAAAAAGGAAAATTCAGACATCAATAACTTTGTTTATTTCAATTATTTAGAAGAGCTTGATTACTATATTTTAGCCGAAAAGGACACATTAAACAATATTGAGACAGGTTCTCATTTAAAGCAACCTCTCGAAGTAAATAAATTAGTTCAAGTAACCATTATCTTAAAATAGTCGCGATGAAAACTTTTAAAAAGATATCATTTCCCCTTCTTGCTTCATTATTGATGATTTTTAGTTTTTATAGTTGTGAGCAATGGCATCCGGAGGAAGAGAAGCGGGAACTCGAAATCACAAATGGAATAAATAACAGGGCGGAGATAATTCAACCCTCAGATTGGGACAACACGATTTTGGAGGTGGATACTGTCAACTATACGTTTACATTTAATAGTGATATTCAAAACACCAACGAAATAGAGAGCGGCGATATAATTGTTTCCAGTGTAGGTGAGGGTTATTTGCGCCGTGTTACTGATGTTACCGTTTCAAGCGGTGAAGTCACCGTGGTGACTGAGTTTGCCAGCCTTGATGAAGTCATTGAAAATGGAAGCTTTTCCATTGAAGAACAACTAACCCAGAATAAAATCCAAAAGGTAGTATATTACCAAAAAGGAATAAAAGTGGATACTGCTCACGTTAAGTCTAAAGAGGAGCAGGACCTTAATTATGATATTAATACCTATCTTGATCCGGACCATAAAATTCATTTAACCGGGAATTTTCAGATGGTCCCTACCCTGTCCATGGATTATGACAAAAAATGGTTTTCTCTCAAATACCTAAAATTTGGAGCGGGAGTGGACGAACAACTTGATTTGGCAGTTGATATTAATGTTGAAGAATTGGAGGACACGCATGAAGTAACACTTGTTGGAGTCTATTTTAACCCGATAATTGTTTTTGTAGGGGTTCCTCCTGCAGCACTACCAGTTGTTTTAACACCTGTTATTGAACTAAAAGCAGGCATTAATTATGAGATTGAATCTTTTATTTCAAGTGAACTAAATCAGCAACTCTTTTACGAAACCGGGGTGATTTATAACGGGGAGGAGTGGAGCTTGTATTCAGACTTGAATAAATCTTTTACTTTCACTCCACCCCAGCTTGAAGCTACAGCACAAGCCAAGGTATATTTAAAACCAGAATTGAGCGTGAGAATATATGGCACGGTTTCACCAAGGCTATATGGCGAATTATATAGCCGGCTTGAAGCTGATATTAATGCTGATCCCTGGTGGTCAATATATGCCGGTGCCGGTTTTGGAGTGGGCATTAACGTATCTATTCTTTCAAGAGATATTTATGATCATGAATGGGATTTTAATGACCTCGGGTTTGAAGTGTTAGTAGCGGATGCAGGCAATCCTGCAAACACAGCACCGACGGCTTCATTCACCGTTTCGCCGACTAACGGCACCACAGGCACCATCTTTACCTTCGATGCCTCCGGCAGTACCGACAATGAAGACCCTGTCAGCCAGCTTGAAGTACGCTGGGATTTTGATGGCGATGGAAGCTGGGACACTGGATGGGATTACGACAAAACCGAAAACCACCAATACAGCGCCGAAGGAACTTACACGGCAAAAATGGAAGTAAAAGATACGGAAGGATTGACCGATCAAACAACACAAACGGTTACCGTATCAGGTGGCTCAAACACCCCTCCCACAGCCATTTTCTCCGTTTCCCCCTCCTCCGGCTCAACCTCCACAATATTTGAATTTGACGGCTCGGACAGCTACGACAACGAAGACCCCACAAGCCAATTGCAAGTACGTTGGGATTTTGACGGAAACGGAACCTGGGACACCGGCTGGGATTACGACAAAACCGAAAACCACCAGTACAGCACTGAAGGAACTTACACGGCAAAAATGGAAGTAAAAGACACCGAAGGGTTAACAGATTATGCAACACAAACTGTAACGGTTGACAATGGTGGCGGCAACGGTTGCGATGGCCAAACCACCCTAACTTACGGTGGCCAAACCTACGATCTTGTTGAAATTGGCGACCAATGCTGGATGGCAGAAAACCTTAACATAGGTATAAGAATTGATGGAAGTGAAGAAATGGAAGATAATGGAACAATTGAAAAATATTGCCTTGATAACGATCCTGCAAATTGTGATGAATATGGTGGTTTATATCAATGGAATGAAATGATGCAGTATGCAACCCAGCAAGGAGTCCAGGGTATTTGCCCTGATGGCTGGCATTTGCCGGGTGATGATGAATGGTGTACTCTAACAACTTACATTGACCCCACGGTGAATTGTGATGAGAAAGATTGGATCGGAACCGATGCAGGATACAAAATAAAAAGCACAAGTGGCTGGTACTCAAACGGAAACGGCTCTGACGCCTATGGCTTCGCGGCCCTTCCGGGCGGTTGGCGCCACGAATACAATGGTGGTTTCGTCAACCTAGAGGAGGACGCCCGCTTTTGGTCCTCTACTGGATATGGAACCTCTGCCGCCTGGCACTGGCGCCTGTGGTATAACTACGATGAAGTACTCCGTCGCTACAAAGTTCAGGACTGGGGTTTTTCAGTTCGTTGCGTTAAGGATTAGGTGCGCACAGAAGATTGATCAGGGCACAAAGACGCATTGTACCAATAACTGATTAATCGAACTATAAACAAGATGGTGGACTATAGCAGACCTTTTGGAAAACAGGAAACGAGCTTTACTCCTGAAAAGAAAAGGATAACCAAAGAAGACTCATGGAAAGTTGGATATAAAAAGGGCTGTAGATTTGACCCACCGACCGGGGCTGTCAGGAAACCCGGTCATTGTTTCACTATCACTCAAGAATTTTGGTACCAATGACAATCTGTTTTAAAGTTAGGGGGTTCTGGGAGGCGCGCGAAGCGCGCCCCCCAGAACCCCCTCTACAAAATAGCCACACCCTGTCATTCCGAAATCTCTCGCCATTCTACTGCCTGATGAGAACCCCAAAAGATAGCAGCGAGAGGTTGAGGAATCTCCCGGCGAATTACCACTCTGTTTGATGAAATATTTTTTATTTTTAATCCATGTCTCGCATTCACAATTATTATGTTTACATCATGGCCAACAGAAGCAAAAAAGTGCTTTATGTTGGAATCACGAATGCATTAGGGCGAAGGGTTTATGAAGATGAAAAGGAAATTAAGAAATGGAGGAGGGAGAAAAAGGATGTACTTATTCAAAGCAAAAACCCTTGTCTTGCATTTTTGAATGAGAAGGTGAAGTATTGGTGATAAGGTTGCTGGTCTGCAATACGCCGGGAGATTCCTCCTTTCGCAGCCTCGCTATCGTTCGGCTGTTTCAGTCGGAATGACATGCATTCTGTTCTTGGAGGGGTCTGGCAGGCGCGCTCCGCGCGCCTGCCAGACCCCCTTTTAATATAATTACAGCCTGTCATTCCGAAACCTCTTGCCTTTCTACTGCCTGATGAGAACCCCAAAAGACAGCAGCGAGAGGTTGAGGAATCTCCCGGAGAATTACCACTCTGTTTGATGAATCCCTATGTCTTATTTGAGGGAAGTATGTTATTCCTTGATGGGGGGCGTCAACGAATCCCATTCACAACTGCGCCAACAAAAAACTCTCCAGCGCCAGCCTGTAAGATTCCATCCCGAAACCCGTTATTAGCCCTTTGGCATGGGCTGCGATGTAGGATACATGCCTGTAATCTTCTCTTGAAAAGATATTGCTGATGTGTACTTCCACCACGGGAGTTTCCACGGCGCGCACGGCGTCGGCAATGGAAACCGAGGTGTGGGTGTAACCGCCGGCGTTCAGAATGATCCCGTCGTAAACAAAACCTGCTTTCTGAATGGCGTCCACCAGCTCTCCTTCGATATTGCTCTGGAAATGTTCGAGTTGATGTTCGGGATAGCGCTCCCTCAGTTTCCTTAAATAATCAGGGAAACTTATCTTGCCGTAAATGCCCTGTTCCCGCCTGCCGGTCAGGTTGAGGTTGGAGCCATTGATGATCATGATTTTCATAACTTTACAAAATTAATATAAATCGGTCATCTGTGATCATCAGCAAGGATTTTAAAGCAGCCGTTCAGGATTATTTTTGCCTGATGAATAAAGCTTATCCCGACAGGGGGTCGGTGAAATTCGTTGGCGACCGCTACGGCTTGTCCGGTAGCGAGCGTAGCATGCTTTTCCGGGGTGTTCATGCAAGATCTTTAAATGATAAAAGAAAAAAGAAGCTAATTTCTGATCGTGATCTCCACAAGCGGCCTTTGCATATCGATTCCTTCAATGCCTTGCTCACCATCATCAGTTATCTTGAGGGAAAGCCCATATTCCTTTCTACCGATGGTTTGTTGCGGGATGCTTCCGAATGGCATGGCAAGAGCATACAGTCCGGCAGGCTGAAACAGGCCCTGGAGGCGTTGTTTGATTTTCTGAAGGCGAATGATCCGGGGTATCTGAATTTTTATATCGATGAACCCATGCATGAAAGTGGAATGATTTACCGGTTGATCTCTGAAAAACTGGAAGTTTTAAGTTTGAAAGGAAAGGCGAACAGATTTCCTTATTCCGACGATATCCTGCAGCGCGTTCGTGACGGATATCTTACCACATCCGATTCGCAGATTATTGATAAGAGCAGTCGGCCGGTTTTTGATTTAGCAAAAGCAGTACTTGATTACAAATTTAATCCCCGCTTTTTCGAGCTTACAAAAATTATTTCTTAACTTTGTGGCGATATTCCAATAGGGGTGCCCAAAAGCCTTGGCGATGAAGGCTTATGAAACGGGCTGAGATCAAACCCTCGAACCTGATCCGGGTAATGCCGGCGGAGGGAGAGTGATTTAAATCGTCGTTTTTAAAAATTCCTCTATTGGTCTTTTATACTGAATCTTATTAAAAATGCAAAGCATTTTTCTGTTAGATTCAGTTATACCGATTGGAGCAGGAGGTCAATCATTGCAAACCTGTTCCGGATCGGTATAAAATATTGAATAACAAAAAGGTAAAAGACCATGAAAAAACTATTTTTACTAACCGCTTTGTCCTGCTTATTCAGCTTGCAGGTTTTTTCGCAGTATTCCGTGCAGGGAAAGATCACGGATGAGAACAACGATCCTCTGATCGGGGCTCATGTGTTTTTGCTTGAAACGTACAAAACGACTGTCAGCGATAATGACGGCAATTACGTCTTCAAAAACATCCCGGAAGGGGAATACAACATCAGGGTGACTTATATCGGTCATGAAACACTTACCAAAAGTGTTGATCTGAACCGCGACATTACCCTTGATTTTCACATGGAAATGAAACCCATCATGGAAGACGAGGTGATCATCACGGCCGTGCGTGCCGACAGGAAATCCCCCACAACTTACGACAACCTTACCAAAGAAGAAATCGAAGAGATAAACTTCGGGCAGGATCTGCCTTATCTGATCGAGAACAGCCCTTCTGTAGTGGTTTCTTCCGATGCCGGCGCCGGTGTGGGATATACCGGCATCCGCATTCGCGGAACGGACATCACCCGCATCAACGTGACCATCAACGGCATCCCGTTGAACGATCCCGAATCGCAGGGGGTTTTCTGGGTGAACACCCCCGACCTGTCTTCTTCCATTGATCAAATACAGATCCAGCGCGGCGTGGGAACTTCCACCAACGGCGCTTCTGCCTTCGGGGCCAGCATCAACATACAAACCACCCAGCTGCGCGACGAGCCTTATGCACAGATCAACAGCATGGCAGGCTCGTTCAATACCTTTAAAAACAATGCGGTTTTCGGCACCGGCCTGATCGACGGAAAATGGAGCTTTGACGGACGCTTGTCAAAGATCAATACCGACGGATATATCGACAGGGCTTTCTCCGATCTGAAATCCTTTTATTTTTCGGGAGGATATTATGGAAAGAAAAGTATGATCAAATATGTTATGTTCTCAGGCAAGGAAAGGACTTACCAGGCCTGGAGCGGGGTGCCGAAGGATTCGCTGGAAACCAACAGAACCTATAATCCCTATACTTATGAAAACGAAACCGATAACTACCAACAGGATCATTATCAGTTGCATTTCACCCATCAGTTCAATAAAAACCTCTACCTGAATACCTCCCTGTTTTTGATCCATGGAGAAGGGTATTATGAACAATATAAAAATGATCAGGATTTTGAAGATTATGTTTTGCCTGATATCGAGATCGGCGACAGCCTGATCACTTCAACAGATTTGATCCGGCAAAAGTGGCTCGACAACGATTATTACGGTGTTACCTGGTCGCTTAAATACAACAAGAACAAGTTGAGAACAACCCTGGGCGGCGCTTACAATCAATACACCGGCGATCATTTCGGGGAGGTGATCTGGGCGCAATTTGCTTCCAACATGGACAAGGGATACCGCTGGTATGAAAACACCGGCGACAAGATCGGTTTGAATGTTTTCGGAAAAGTCAATTATCAGATCACCAATAATCTGAATCTATACGGCGACCTGCAATACCGCCGGGTCAGCTATGATATCGACGGAATACATGATGATTTGAGAAATATCACCCAGCAGCACGAATTCAATTTCTTCAATCCCAAAGGCGGATTGTTTTATGATTTCAATGAAAATAACAGCGCTTATTTCTCCATAGCGGTTTCGAACCGGGAACCCAACCGCAGCAATTACCGGGACGCCTACGAAGGTTATCAGCCGGAAGCCGAGCGATTGATTGATTATGAGCTGGGGTATAAACTGTCGAGGCCTGCTTTCGGTCTGGAGGCCAATTTATTTTACATGGATTACAAAGATCAGCTGGTGCTCACGGGCGAGATCAACGATGTGGGCGCCGCCATCATGACCAATGTCCCTGAAAGCTATCGCGCCGGCATTGAGCTGGCAGCCGGTATGAAAATATTCAGTAAGATGAACTGGGATGTAAATGCTACTTTCAGCCGGAACAAGATCATAGATTTTACGGCTTTTTTTGACAACTGGAGTCCGCCCTACGAACAGATCACGGAAGATATTGGTACGACCGACCTCAGCTTTTCACCCGATGTGGTGGCCGGCAGCCGGATCACCTTCCATCCGGTGGCGGGGATGGATTTTTTGTTCATCTCAAAGTATGTGGGCCGTCAGTATATCGACAATACCGGCAGCAAACAACGCAGCCTGGATCCCTATTTTGTGAACGACCTGGTGATCAATTACGCACTCGATCTGAAGCTGGTGAGGAAACTGAGTCTGCACCTGGCTGTTAACAATATTTTTGGCGAGGAATACGAAACCTGGGCCTGGGTGTATCGTTATTTTTATGAAAGCCAGGAATACGAGATGAACGGTTATTTTCCGCAGGCAGGTATCAACTTTACGGCCGGGTTAACCGTGGGATTTTAAGATTTACATCCGGGGACGCTATGGAAAACTTTATAAAGGTTTTGGTTGATGGATGGATTACCTTTATGGATTTCTATATTTTTGCTTAAAACAAACAGCTATTCCCCGGATGTTATTTTTACGATTGAAAAATACGCTAAACCTTCCGCCCCTTTTGTTTTCTGTTTTGACGAAGCTGAAAAGGCAACGGCGTTTTATAAATGCGAACCTTGAACCAGAGCTGGCGGATTACCGGCAACGGAACGATGGCAGCCTGAAGGCGGACGATTTTTATAAAATCCGGAGGTATTATGGCTATGCCGTTCCTGCCATGCTGGGAGAGGCCTTTTGTGTTTTACGCGAATATGCCATGAAAATCGATGAACGAGAAGCCAGTACATCTCAGGGAGTGATCACAGGCATTTTTGATGATTTCTTCGATAAGCAACAGCTTGACTTTGAAGAGATCAATAAGATTACCAATGATCCCGGATCTTTTCAAGCCGATAGCCTTGTGCAGGAAATCTTTATAAAGCACTGGCAAAATGTGCTTAAAAAAGCAGGCAACAAAGCGCTTTTAAAGGAAACACGCGACAATATTCTGGGCAGTCAGCAAGACAGTATCGAACAGGAAAACGACTCCATTGGTTTCGACCGGATCAAGAAAGTGACCTTCGATAAGGGCGGTTACAGCATTTTGTTTTACCGCAGCGCCTTCGGGCATCCGCTGGCAGCAGGCGAATATGAGGCTGTATATCATCTTGGCGCCTTGTTCCAGCTGGGCAACGATATTTTTGACGTGTATTTCGATCAGCAGCAAAACATCAAAACATTGCTTACCGCCACTGGCAGCATTGATAAAGTGATCAGCATATTCAATGAATTGAGGGATAAGGTCGTCCTCTTGTCTTATGCCATGGAGTATCCCTCAAAGCGAATTCGTTCATATCTGAGGCATTTGTTCCCGGTGGTGAGCAGGTGCGAGGTTTGCCTGGCCCAGTTGAAAAGAATGGAAGATCATTACGGCCGCTTCGATCCGGCAATTATGAGCAGGCAGGAACTGGTTTGCGACATGGAAAAACCTACCAATTTCTGGCGTTCCGTGAAATGTTATTTAAAAACAGATTTCAATGAAAAGAAAGATTGAGCAGGAAAACTGGATCAGAAAGGATCACTACGAGCATTTCAAACAGATGGACGATCCTTTCTTCGGGATCACTACCAATGTTGATTGCACCGGAGCATACAGAAAATCAAAAGAGGAGGGTATTTCATTTTTCCTCAGCTATTTGTATTACTCCCTGAAAGCTGTGAACGGGGTGGAGGAATTCAAAACCCGCATCATGGATAATAAAGTTTTTCTTTTCGATAAGGTACATGCCGGCCCCACGGTTTTCAGGGAAGATAAAACATACGGCCACGCCCTGATCCTGTATGATGAGGATGTGGATAAGTTTATGCGGGAGGCAAGAAAGGAAATTGCCCGTGTGCAGGCTCAGAAAGGGCTTGTGTATACCGAGCAGCTTGAAAACGTCATCCATTATACCACCCTGCCCTGGATACGCTTTACCGGTATTCGCCAGCCGGTCGTTTTTGGCGGGAAGGATTCGGTGCCCAAAATCGCGTTCGGTAAGCTTTTCCGGGAAGGCGGTCGCATGATGATGCCGGTTTCCATCCACGGCCATCACGGACTGATGGACGGCTGGCACGTTAACCGTCACCTGGAGTTGTTTGAAGGGTATTTGAATGGTTGATGGTTGGATGTTCGATTGCTCGATTGTTACCGTTAAATGAATTTGGAGGTTAAGGGGGCAAAAATATACATTATTTTCAAACTCTTAAGAACAGATCCGGTGAATGAAGTTAATATTGAGCTGCATTTCCGATAGGCACGGAGCACTTATTTGGTATTATCTTTTATTCAGCTTTTTTTTATATTTGGTACATATTTAATAGCGCATTATTTTAAAATGAATACATTCCTTAAGCTATTCAGAATACCGGCAGCCGTTCTGCTTTTCACTGCTATGTTTGCCACTTCTGCCATCAATGCGGAAGAGGTGGATAGCTTATTGTTGCGCATCAGACAAACCCAGAATGACTCCTTGCTTATAAACATGCTGGTTGATCTGGCTTTGCTGGACTATGACGAGCAGAAGAAGTTTCAAGATAACAAACATTTGGAGCAAGCTCAGGAGATCGCATCATCCAATAAGCTGATGAGCATGCTTATTTATTATTTAAACGATAAAGGGGTTGAGTTTCGCAATTCTTCGGTCTACCCCAGAGCTATTGCCCTGCACCGATATGCGCTAAAACTGGCCGTTGAGCATGGAGACCCGGAGCTGCTATCCAGGACCTACAATAACATTGGTGTGGTTTACAGACGCCTGGATGATTATCAGAATGCCGTTGATTATCATTTGAAAGCCCTTAAAATATCGGATGAGATGAATGACAAACATGGAATGGCTGTGGCATTAAACTCAATCGGGAATATTGATTTTCTTCTGGGTAACAGCGAGAAGGCGCTTGCGCAATTCACACGCGCATTGAAAATTGAAGAGGAAGAGGGGAAAACACTGGGCATAGCGATCAACCTAAATAATATTGGGAATGTTTATAAAAGCCGGGGGGATTATGATAAAGCACTCGATTATTACTATAGATCGCTTGAGATCAATGTCCGCTTGCATTCCGACAAAGGAGTAGCCATTTGTAATAACGATATAGGGGCCGTTTATCTGGAGATGGACAACAACATCAAGGCTTTGGAGTTTTTTCTTAAAGCACTTGATTTGCAGAAAAAGACCGGCGACAGCAGGTATGTAGCCCAAACTTACTCCAATGTAGGAAAAGCCTTTGCCGGGCTTGGTGAACATGACAAAGCCCTTTACTATACCCGAAAAGGTTTGGATCTGGCCATTGAGGTCGATGCAAAAGCAATGGTGAGAGATGCTTATCTGGAGATTTCCAGTGTTTTCAGAAAACAGGGTGATTACAAAAATGCCTTACTCAATTATGAATTTGCAATGAAATACCGCGACAGTATTCTGAATGAGCGGAATCAACGCAATATCGCACAGTTGCAAGTCCTGTTTGAAAAAGAGCGCATGGAAAAAGAAATGCAGATCCTTAGAAATGAATCACGCATTAAAGACCTTGAGATCAACCGCAAGAACACCTTTGCACAAATTGCCGGCTTAGGGCTGATTGTTTTCCTGATCTTGTTTATGGTGATCTTCTGGGCCTACACCAATAAGATCAAATCCAACAAACTGCTTGAAGACAAGAACCAGGAGATCAACAAAGCCCGGAACGAACTCAGGAAATATGCCGACGATATGCTCAGTGCAAAAGAAAAGGCAATACAAGCCAGCCAAACCAAAAGTCAGTTTCTGGCCAATATGAGCCATGAGATCAGGACCCCGCTGAATTCCATTATCGGCTTTACGGAATTGATGGCATCAAATGATCAGGCCCTTGCCAAAAAGTCATACCTGGAATCCATAAAATCCAGCAGTGAAAGTTTGCTTAGTTTGATTGAGGATATACTGGATCTTTCCAAGATTGAATCCGGTAAGGTTGAGATGGAATACGAGGCGGTGAACCTTTACGAATTATGTGAGGAGATCAGGGCAATCTTTATGCTGAAAATTCAGGAAAAAGGACTCGACTTCCACATGGAAATCGACAACATCATCCCGCGTAGTTTATTGCTGAGTAAAACCCGTTTACGACAGGTTTTATTCAACCTGGTGGGCAATGCCATTAAATTTACAGAGAAAGGGCATGTGAAGATTAAAATTTACATGCTGCAAAATGAAGGAGGGCAAAAAGATTTGCTGATTGAAGTTTCCGACACGGGTATTGGCATACACAAAGAAGAACAAAAAAAAATATTCGAAGCTTTTCAGCAGAGCGAATATAGTAGGTTTGAACTGAAAGGCGGAACCGGCCTGGGTTTGACCATCTCAAGACGGCTGGTTGAAATGATGGGTGGTGAAATTACGCTTGAAAGCCGGTCTGGTGAAGGTAGTCGTTTTCTGGTGCGCCTGAAAAATGTAGTAGCTACATCACAGCCTTATGCATCAAGATTGGTTCAGCACGATAATATTAAAGAGATAAATTTCAAGCCGGCCCGCGTGATGGTTGTCGATGATATTAAAAACAACAGAGATTTGATCGTTGAAATGTTGTCACCATCAGCACTTGAAGTATTTGGCGTTGAATCCGGTTCGAAAGCCATCGAACTGGCCAACAGCCTGAAACCTGATCTGATCTTTCTGGATATACGGATGCCAAAAATGAATGGATTTGAAGTGATCAACCAAATCAAAGGCAATTTCCAAACCGCTCACATCCCGGTTGTGGCATTAACTGCATTTGCTATGCTGGATGAGCAGGAGGAGTTTACACGCAATCGCTTTGATGGTTATCTGAAAAAACCGGTCCAGCGCAGGGATTTGATCAGGGAGCTTAAAAAACACCTGAAATTTGAAACTGATAAAAAGATTGCCGGGCATCAATCAGCAAAAGAACCTGATGACTGGAGCGGTATGCAATACCTGAACAAACAAGAAAAGAAAAAGCTTGAGGCACTCTTGCCGGAATACAAGCGTGTAATTAAAAATCATTTTATAAATGAAATTATTCAGTTTGGAAAGCATATAAGTGAAGCAGGCCGGGAAACTGGTAATGCATACCTGGTAAGTTTCGGTGATGATCTGCTTGTGGATGCAGAGACTTTTGATATTGAAAACATGGATCGCCGACTGAGGGAATTTCAAAATGTGGTAAAGCAGTTGTGATTTGCTTTAAAATAATTTTATGGCTGAAAACGGAGAGAACAAAATTCTGATTGTAGATGATATTCCCAAAAATATTCAAATCCTGGGCAATATCCTGAAGAACAAATCATATCATATTTCTTATGCGCAAAGCGGTAAGGAAGCGCTTACCCTGATTGATGTAAATGATTTTGATCTCATTTTGCTTGACATCATGATGCCGGGTATGGATGGATATGAGGTTTGCAGGTATTTAAAGAAAGACGAAAAAACCAGGGACATCCCGATCATCTTTTTAACGGCTAAAGCGGATAAAGAGAGTGTAGTAAACGGATTTCGTTCCGGTGCGGAAGATTATCTGACCAAACCATTTAATGCTGATGAACTTTTGGCCAGGGTTGATACACATCTTGCCTTGAAAAACCAAAAAGCGCAACTCCGGCAGATGAATAAAACCCTCGAAGATAAGGTTGCAGAGCGCACGCAGCAGCTTGAAGAGGCCAATAGCCAGTTGAGAAGTCTTGAAAGGGCCAAAAGTGATTTTCTTAGCATCATCAGTCATGAACTCAGGACTCCATTGAATGGTATACAGGGACTTATCGAATTGTTGGGAGATGAAAGTCAAACAAGCGAGCAGTCAGAATATCTGGATTATTTGAAGGAGGCTTCCGACCGACTGGTAAAATTCAGCGAGATCGCCATTTTAGTTACCAGCCTTAAGCTTGAAAAATACAAATTAAGTTATAGTCCGCAGCGCGTTGCATATTTGATAGATAATATCCTTGAAAAATTCAGGCATGTGGCAGATGAGAAAAATGTAAGTATTCATACATCCATTAGACCTGAAGACATTAAGATAAGCCTGGATTTTGATCTGGTTAGAAGTTCGCTTGAAGGATTATTGGATAATGCTTTGAAGTTCTCGCCTGAAAACGGACGTGTCGATATCTGCGCCTATTTGGAAGGACAACGTCCGGTTTTAGAGTTCAG
The DNA here is from genome assembly GCA_021738625.1 of Bacteroidales bacterium. Lineage (GTDB taxonomy): Bacteria > Bacteroidota > Bacteroidia > Bacteroidales > JAIOZK01 > JAIOZK01. The sequence goes on along the minus strand of JAIPBS010000009.1, from coordinate 92,195 downwards.
GGATGAAGGCCCTGGTTTTTCGGAAGAAGTGCTAAGTAAAATGTTTCATTATTTCAATTCCAACGATGTTATGAACTCAGAGGGACTCGGGCTCTCGGTTGCTGCTGTAAAGCTGGTTATGGATGCGCACGGTGGAAAAATCGATATCAAAAATCGCAATAAAAAGGGTGCGGTCATAAAGCTGATATTCTGAATAGAATAAAAGTGGATACGGCTCGTTTTTTTCAAAGATTTAAAAAAGTTATCTTTGACCTGTAACAAAATTTAATGCCATATGGATTTGTTAAAAAACAAAACGGCTTTAATCACCGGGGCGGCCCGTGGTATCGGCCGTGCTATTGCCTTGCGTTTTGCCGGGGCAGGCGCTGATGTAGCTTTTACCGACCTGAATAGAGACGATAATATGATTAGCCTGGAAGAGGAGTTGACTAAATTTGGTGTTAACGGCAGGGGCTATGCCTCCGATGCAAGTTCCCTAAAGGATTGTGAAGAAACAATAGCTCAGATTACGGAGGATTTCGGGAAAATCGATGTGCTTATAAACAATGCGGGGATCACCCGTGATAATTTACTGCTTCGCATGAGTGAGCAGGATTGGGACCTGATCATGAAGGTAAACCTGAAATCGGTTTTTAATATGACCAAATCTATCCAGCGTCAACTGATTAAGCAACGCAGCGGCTCCATTATCAATATGAGTTCTGTAGTTGGTGTTGCAGGAAATGCCGGACAATCAAATTACTCGGCTTCCAAAGCGGGCATGATCGGTTTTACAAAATCTATTGCTCAGGAGCTGGGCGCACGCAATATTCGTTGCAATGCCATTGCTCCGGGTTACATTGAGACTGAAATGACCCTCAAACTTCCAGAAGCTGTCAGGGAAGAATGGAAAAACGCTATCCCATTGAAAAGAGGCGGCACTCCTGATGATGTTGCCAATGTGGCAATGTTTCTTGCCTCCGACTTGTCTTCCTACGTTACCGGTCAGGTGATCAATGTTTGTGGCGGCATGGAAACCTAATATCAAAAACATTATTGAATTTGGATTTACTACTGGATTATCCTTTATGGTTTGTATTGATTTGTCTTGTAGCCGGCTTCGTATTTGCTCTGGCGCTGTATTATAAGGACCGGCGTTCGGATTATCCGCGTTGGCTTTACAGCTTGCTCGCAATCCTGAGGTTTATAGCTGTGAGTATCATTGCATTTTTGTTGATGGGACCTTTGTTGATGCGTATCACCAAAACCTACGACCGGCCGCTTGTAATCTATGCACAGGATGACAGCCGCTCGGTTTTAATGGGATCGGATTCTTTATTTCTGTTTCGTGATTATTTGCCTGCTCTCAAAGAGGTGATGAATAGCATCAGGGACGATTATGAACTGCAACGTCTGAATTTCGGGTCTGAGGTTGAAGAAACTGACGAAACAAGCTTTGACGAAAAGCTTACAGATATTTCCGCTTTGATACATGATGTGCAACAAAATTATGACAACAGAAATATCGGCGCCCTGTTTATAGCCAGCGACGGACTTTACAATCAGGGGGTCAACCCGGTTTATGCGGCCCGGGCCGTTGATTTTCCTGTTTACACCATTGCAATGGGCGATACAAGCCTGAAAAAAGATGTGCGGATTGAGCAAGTGGTACACAATAAAATCGCCTTTGAACGGAATGAATTTCCAGTAGAGGTTATGCTTGCTTCGAAAAAATGTAAAAACGAAAGTTTAACTGTGAAGCTTGTCCGAAACGGCAAAACACTCGCAAGCAGAAATGTTAAGATCGATCGTAAAGATTTTATGGAAAATATCAGGTTTATGCTTAAAGCAGAGCAGAGCGGTCTGGTTCATTACGAGGTACAGGTGAGCGTTCTTGATGGCGAGGTAAGCAGCAGCAACAATAAAGCGGACTTTTTTATTGATGTGATCGATGCTAAAAGTCATATCCTGATCCTTGCCGATGCTCCGCATCCTGATATCGCTGCCATTAAGAGTGCTTTGGAGCAAAACGAACCTTACAGCCTGGAATGGAGTACATTGAACCAATTCAGCATGTCCGACAAAACTCCGGATTTGTTGATCCTTCATCAATTGCCTTCGAAGGATCCACGTTCTCTGCAGATTATTACCACTATGGCCGAAAAAGAAGTTCCAATGCTTATTGTTGTTGGTTCCCAAACCGATCTGTTGTCGTTGAACGAGTTGAAGCTTGGTATAGAAATATTCAGCGACAACAAGACTTTCGAGAATGTTTATCCTTCGTATAATGATGCCTTCAGCCTGTTTCAGCTTCCCGATGCTTTTCTTCAACAAGCAAAGCAGCTGCCGCCTTTGTTTTGTCCATTCGGTAATTATCAGTTGATCAATTCTTCACAGATTTTATTTCATCAGAAAATAGGCAAGGTAATAAGGGCGGATCCTTTGGTTGCATTTATGAGCAATGCTTCCGGGAAAACAGCTGTCATTTGCGGAGAGGGTATCTGGCGATGGCGCATCAGCAGTTACCGCATGAATGAGAGCCATCAGCAATTCAATGAGTTGATCGGTAAAATGGTGCAGTACCTTGTTTTGAAAGCAGATAAGAGTCGTTTTCATGTGTATTCCGATAATGTTTTTTTTACAAATGAAGATGTTGTTTTCAGAGCTGAACTTTACAATAAAAATTATGAATTGATAAATGATCCAGAAGTGAATATCCTGATCACCGATCAGGAAGCAAATCAATACCCTTTTGTTTTTTCAAAGCAAAATGAACGCTATTATCTTTCTGCAGGAAATTTCCCGCCCGGTACTTATAGCTATTTGGCCGGAGTAGAGCATGGCGGGGAGACTTTCTCAGAAAAAGGAACATTTGTGATCAGCCGTCAGATGATAGAAGATAATCGTTTGCAGGCCAATCACTCCCTGCTAAACAGAATAGCCAGTGAACATGATGGAAGGATGTTGTATCCCGTCCAGATCCAGGATATCCCTGGGCTTTTAGATGAAAGGGATGATTTGAAACCTGTGGTTTATTTCCAGCAGAAGTATTCTGAGATCATTAACTTTTTTTGGATCCTGGCCCTTATTATTTTATTGCTTGCTGTGGAGTGGTTTCTGAGACGCTGGGGCGGGTCGTACTAAAATCAACAGTTGTGTTTTTTATCATATCCAAAATATTAAACCTTTTTTTGAGTCCTTTCCTGTGGATTTTGGTTCTGTTGATTTTCGCCCTGATCACCCGGAAGATCAGAAGACAAAAACGGCTGCTGTTTATTTCGCTGATCTTACTTTACTTCTTTTCCAACTCATTTATTGTGATGGAAACAATCCGGCTCTGGGAAGTGCCTGTAACCAAAACCGGAGATATTGAAAACCGCTATGATGTTGGAATTGTGCTTGGAGGTGGCATGATTTCCTATGATGAAGAAAAGGACAGGCGTACCTACAGGAACAACATCGACCGTTTGCTGCAGGCCATAGAGCTATATAAAAGGGGGCATATAGAAAAATTGATGCTTTCGGGCGGCTCGGGCAATATTGTTTTCAGGGATATGCTTGAATCGTCTATGCTGAAAGAATTTCTGGTGAACATTGGTATTCCTGAACAGGATATTATCATCGACAGTCTCTCGGAGAACACTTATGAAAATGCAGTTTTTTCAGCAGAGCTCCTTAAAAGAGAATACCCGGAAGGGAAATTCCTGCTCATTACTTCCGCTATTCACATGCCCAGGGCAGCGGCCTGTTTTGAGAAGCAGGGAATATCAACAGAACCATACAGCACAAATGCATACGCCGGTCCCCGAAGATATCACTTTGCCCATTTGTTTGTTCCTTCAATAATTAACTTTGTGTTGTGGGATAGACTCATACATGAAAGCCTGGGATATGTTGCTTACTGGACTATGGGTTATATTTAAAAAATTTTAATAGACATGGCTGAAATGTTGTTTTATTTTATTGTTGCGATCATTGTCTTCAATTTTATTCTTGAGTTGGTGCTTGATTATCTCAACCAGAAAAATTGGAGTGACCAGCTTCCCGCTGAACTCAAAGGCTTTTACAATGAAGACAAATACAAAAAGTCCCAACAGTATTTTCGGGCAAAGCAAAGGTTTTCCATCCTTACCGGTTCTTTATCCTTTATTGCCATGATAGTGATGCTTATCCTGGGTGGCTTTGCCTGGCTTGATGATTTCGTAAGGCAATATACCTCCAATCCGATTTTGATGGCTTTGCTGTTTTTTGGCATACTTGCCTTTGCAGCCGATTTGTTATCGACGCCATTTTCTGCCTGGTACACCTTTGTGGTAGAGGAGCGTTTTGGCTTTAATAAAACAAGCGTAAAAACTTTTGTGTTAGACAAGCTTAAGGGTTGGTTGCTGGGTGCGATCATTGGTGGTGGCCTTTTGGCCTTGATCATATGGATATGGCAATCCACCGGCCAGTGGTTCTGGCTGGTGGCCTGGGGAGCCATCTCATTGTTCATGATCCTTATGTTTATGTTCTACTCCAATCTGATCGTCCCTCTGTTTAACAAACAGCGGCCGCTTAAAGAAGGCGAGCTTCGCAATATGATAGAAAAGCTCGCAGGACAGCTTGATTTTGGTTTGAAGAATATTTATGTGATGGATGGATCAAAAAGGAGTACGAAAGCGAATGCATACTTTACCGGGATGGGACCTAAAAAGCGGATTGTTTTGTTCGATACTTTGATAAACAATCATACAAATGAAGAGATCGTTGCCGTGCTGGCTCATGAAATTGGTCATTTTAAGAAGAAACATACCACATTGGCCCTTATCTTGTCCATGATTCAGACCGGTGTGATGCTGTATATTTTATCCGTGTTTATTGATCAACCGGTTTTGTCAAAAGCACTGGGAGCCGAGCAGAGTAGTTTTCACATGGGTGTGCTGGCATTCGGCCTTTTGTATTCACCGCTTAGCCTGATCCTGGGTTTGATCTCAAATTATATTTCCAGAAAGAACGAGTACGCTGCTGATCGCTTTGCCGGGAAAAACTATCGGGCGGATAAGCTCAGGCTTGCACTCAAAAAGCTAAGCGTTGACAACCTGAGCAATTTGCAGCCGCATCCCTGCTATGTGTTCTTTTATTATTCACATCCTCCATTATTGAAGCGTTTGGCAGCCTTACGAAGACTGAAAAAAAGTTAAATTCAGAGGTTGTCTTTTTTCTTGAAGATCACCGGTATTGTCTGGAGGATGACCTTGATATCAACCCAGGCTGAGGCATTCAGGGCGTATTTGTTGTCGAGGTTTTTTCTTTCATCTTCCGAAAGCATTCCTTTTTTATTATAATAAACCTGCCATAAACCAGTAATGCCTGCCGGAGCTATAAACCGCAAAGCCCACTGGTCGCTGGTTAACATTTCGGCTTCATACATTGGCAGGGGCCGGTTTCCCACAATAGACATGTCTCCTTTCAGAACATTGAACAATTGAGGTAATTCATCCAGGTTGGTTCTTCTTATAAATCTTCCGACCGGTGTAACACGAGGGTCGTCTTTTACCTTAAAAAAGGTGGCATTGGATTGATGCAGACGTTTTTTATACAAATACAGGTTTTCGCAGATTTCATTGCCATCGATATAAAGTGTCGGTGAGCAGGGATATCCAAGGCGCTTACATTCGGGGCATTGATCTTCTTCGGGATTATCTCCTTTGCCATGTTTGTTTATCAGATATTGGTTGAAAGCCGACAAAGATGCACGTTTTTCTTCGGAACCCTGGTACATCGAACGGAATTTAAAGAAACGGAAAATTTCGTAACCCGTGCCAACCCGTTCGGAATAGTAAATCACAGGACCTTTGGAATCTATCTTGATGATGATGGCGATGAGCAACAAAACCGGAGAAAGTAAAAGCAATGCGAAGCAGGTGAAAACTATGTCAAATATCCGTTTTCCCGGTGGAAGGCGAAACTCCACAAATGTTTCCGGCTTGTCAACCCTGAATCTTCTCCTCATTTAAATTGCTCAGTAATAGGTGTGTTGAGTTGGTCAAAGGTAGTACATTTTATCAATTATGCAACACATTTAAAAATCGCGTTTTTTGGCGATCAGAAAAACAAGGAACAGGAAAAGCAGGGCATATCCTGAGGAGATAACCGCATCTTCCCAACGCACATAGTTGATAAAATCGATCTTGTCAATCAACTTCATGATGGATGTTTTGGGAAGCCCGATCAACCGGCTGACACTTTCGAGCGGCATGATCCTTTCCAGGTGATCGGGTAGATAGAATACCGCAATGGGTTCAACTATATAACCATACAGCAGCAACAAGCCGATTGAAAGTCCCGATCTTTTCAACAAAAAGCCGATCAGCATGGCAAAGGAAAGATAGGTGAATATTTCAAGAAAATAGGCAAGTAAAAATGAAAACTTGTCAAAGATTCCGTCAAAGGTAATCACTGCGGTATTGAGCATTCCAAGTATTAATCCCGATATAAAAACCAATAAAACTGCCAGCAGGCTCAAGAAAGCGGTTAGCAACACCTTTCCCAACACGAAATCGGTTCTGCTCAACCCACTGGAAATATTTAAGCGTATGGTTTTAAATGAATACTCATTGGTAACCAGCACGATGATCACCACGGCAAGGAATATCTTCAGAAATCCAACCACGTAGGTAAGATTGTGCCATACCACCGGAAAACGATAGAGTGAAAAACTGAGCATATCGGGGAATTCATCGTCGGAAACATTCGAAGCAAAACTGTTTACAATGCCCTGTATGCTGAAAAGAATAAAACCGGTAAGCAAAATATACAGCCCGATCAAAACCCAAAAGGTCTTGTTGGGCAGGATTTTCTTCAGTTCTATTTTTAGCAATGTGATCATGAACCTTTTAATACTTCAAGAAAATATTTTTCAAGGCTTTTCTTTTGCATGCTGAGGTGCGAAACAGTTACCCCTTCCGAAAACAGGAAGCGGTTGAAATCATCCGCCTGCACCTGTTCGCTGAATTCCACAATAAGTTTATCCGCTTCTTGTTTTGTGTTTCTAACAGATTTATATTTCCCCGCCGCAGCTTTTAACTTTTTCATTTCAGGGGCGGCAACTTCGATCAGTAATGTTTCGCTCAGCACCTCGCTTACTTTTCCCGAATCGATCTTCCGCCCGTTATTCAGTACAGCCACGTCGGTGCATATTTTTTGTACTTCGTCAAGTATGTGGCTTGCTATAATGATGGTAATGCCCTTACCGGCAATTTCCATAATGATCTGTCTGATCTCGGCAATCCCTTTTGGATCGAGGCCGTTGGTGGGTTCGTCCAGGATCAGTACTTCTGCATCGCCCAGTAGCGCACCAGCAATTGCCAGTCTTTGTTTCATTCCAAGTGAGAAAGTTCTGAACTTGCTAAATCTCCTGGGATAAAGTCCGACCAGCTTCAACACGCGTTCAATTTCCGAATAGTTGCAATTTTTAATATCGGCAATGATCTTCAGGTTTCTGATCGCGCTCAGATAGGGATAAAAAACCGGCTCTTCTATAATTGCGCCTATTTTCTTCCTTTGAAACTTAGTGGATGGTTGTCCGAACCAAAGGAAATTTCCGCTATCAGGATTGATGATATCCATCAGAATGCCCAGGGTGGTGGTTTTTCCACTTCCATTGGGGCCAAGTATTCCGTATACGGTGCCCGCTTCCACTTTCAGGGAAAGGTTGTTTACAGCTTTAATGCTGCCATAGTTCTTACAAAGATTTTGTATTTCCAGTACCGTTTGCTCCAAAGCCTTTATTTTACAGCAAAAATATCATTATCATTTACATAATGACGCCGGAAAGCTGAATTAATTACAGGGGTTGCCTAATTTAGACATAAATTAAATAAACAGTTGGTTTTTTGTGCAGATCCACTTTTGCTTTTTTCCATTCGGTTACCTGCATGCTTTTAATCAGTTCATTTTCCAGGCTAATATTTGCGGCAATACAAAGTTGGGTTTTCTTGTTGCATGTTTTTAATATGGATTCCAGCATCTGCATGTTCCGGTATGGCGTTTCGATGAATACCTGTGTTTGATTTTGTGCTTCAGCCATTTTTTCGAGTTCCCTGAGCTTGTTTTCTCGCTCATGTTTTTTTATGGGAAGATATCCGTGAAAGCAAAAGTTTTGTCCGTTAAATCCTGAAGCCATGAGGGATAGCAAAATGGAGGAAGGCCCTACCAGGGGGATAACACGTATGTTTTGTCGGTGTGCCAGGTTGACGATGGCGGAACCGGGATCAGCAATGCAGGGTGTTCCTGCTTCGGAAAGAAGGCCGGTATCTTGCCCTTGCAGGCAGCAGGATAAATATGCCTGGTATTCTTCGGGCTTAGTATGCTTGTCGAGCAGGTGGAAGCTGATCTTTTCAAAATCCTGACTGAAACCGGCTTTTCTTAGAAATCGCCGGGCGGTTCTTAGGTTCTCCACGATAAAAACCTCAGTTTTAAGGATGACGTCAAACACTTTCTGCGGAAGAACATCAGTGAGTTTATCATTTCCGATATCGGAAGGTATTAGATATAAATTTCCTTTTTTCATTTCCATGGAAGTTTGTTCAGGTCAACATTTCCTCCGGAAAGAATCAGTGCAATTTTTTTTGATTTATGATTGATCTTGTTTTCAATGATGGAGGCGAAGGGCACGGCAGCGCTCGGTTCTATTATAATTTTCATCCGTTCCCAGATCAAATGCATGGCTTCGACAATGGCTTCTTCCGAGACGGTTACGATACGATCCACATATTTTTGAATGAGGGGAAAGGTATAACTGCCCAGGGAGGTCAGCAAACCGTCAGCGATGGTATTGGGATTTGCTGAGGGCGTAAAAGTGCCGGAATAGAAAGATTTGAAGGCATCGTTTGCCATCTCAGGTTCTGCGGCCACTACTGTTGTTTTTGATGAAAAATAGTTGGTGCTGAGTGCTGTTCCGCTGAGCAATCCACCACCGCCAACAGGCGCTACGATCTGATCGATATGATCGTGCCCTTCAAATATTTCTTTGGCACAGGTAGCCTGTCCGGCAATGATCATAAGGTTATTATACGGATGTACTTCGATTGCACCCGTATCGTTAATGATTTTTTTCAGGCTTTCTTCCCTTGCTTTCAATGTGGGTTTGCAGAAGGTGATCTCACCCTGGTAATGTTTCACTGCATTAACCTTCACCTTCGGACTGGTTTCCGGCATCACGATGTATGCTTTTGTGTTTCTGAGTGCGGCTGCTCTGGCGAGTGCCTGTGCGTGATTGCCGGAAGAATGGGTGGCCACGCCATTTTTTAGTTCTTCTTCAGACAGGGAAAAAACTGCATTCACAGCACCCCTTGATTTGAATGCGCCTGCTTTTTGGAAGTTTTCACATTTAAACAGCAACTCACATCCAAAACGTTTGTCAAAAGTATCGGATCGGAAAACAGGAGTTTGGTTGATGTAATTTTTGATACGCGAAGCAGCAAGAATGATCGCTTTCTGGTCAGGTACCTGGAAGTCGATTTCTGCTGAGATGCTCACAGCTTAAAGTTTGTTATTCGCGAGTTTCTCGGTAATTTTTTCACAAGCCTGATCAATCTGCTGAAAAGTTTTTTCAAAACCGTCCTCATCGCCGAAATAGGGGTCGGGCACAGGCTCATTCCTCCCATGAATAACACCCATCAGGAACTCTATCTTTTCCAGGTCATTATCATCACGTGCAAAATATTTGGCATCCCTAAAGTTTGCGGCTTCCATCACATATATTTTGTCGTATTTGTCAAAATCTTCCGTGGTAAACAACCTACATGAATAGTCACTGATGTCGATACCATGTCTTTTTGCTACCTTTATTGCTCTTTTATCGGGATGTTCATTGATATGAAAGGATTCAAAGCCTGCCGATTCGACCACTGCTTCCAGATTTTTTTCTTCCAGCTTATGTTTCAAAATGCCTTCGGCCAGCGGTGATCTGCAAATGTTCCCTAAACAAACGAATAAAATCTTCATAATCCTTAATTATTTTTTACAACTAAATAATCTTTTGCTTCCGAAGCAATATAAATAACGATGTGTTATTCTTTTTAAAATTACTAAAAAATTTTGGAAAAACAAGAGTTGTTTTCCTTAAAGCTTGATTTTTTTGTTAAGCTCTTCCACATAAAGCCGGAACTGTTTATCGGTTTCGATGAGATTGTTCACCGTACGGCAGGCATGCAGCACAGTTGCATGGTCTTTATTGCCGCAATGCAGGCCAATGGTGGCCAGGGAAGATTTGGTGTGTTTTTTTGCGAAGAACATGGCCAACTGCCTTGCCTGCACAATTTCTCTTTTTCTTGTTTTGGAGTTGATGGCATCAAGCGGAAGTCCGAAATAATCGCAAACCACCTTCTGGATATAGTCGATTGAAATTTCTCTTGTGGTGTTTTTTACGAACTTATCGATCATTTGCTTGGCAAGCTCAATGGTGATGGGCTTCTTGTTTAGGCTCGACTGGGCCAGGATTGAAATCAGGGCGCCTTCCAGTTCGCGGATGTTGGTGGTGATGCTGTAGGCCAGATATTCAACCACGTCTGTAGGCATTTCGATGCCGTCATTATAAAGTCTCTTTTCAAGAATGGCAATTCTGGTTTCCAGGTCGGGTACTTGAAGGTCGGCAGCCAGTCCCCATTTAAAACGCGACAACAGGCGAGGTTCCACGCCCTTCATTTCAACGGGTGGCTTGTCGGAGGTGATCACGATTTGTTTTCCTTTCTGATGCAGGTGGTTGAATATATGAAAGAAAATGTCCTGGGTTTTTTCTTTGCCTGACAAAAACTGGATATCATCTACGATCAGAAGATCGATCATTTGGTAGAAATGTACAAAATCATTTTGGTTGTTGTTGCGCACCGATTCGATGTATTGTGCGATAAATTGTTCCGTTGATACATATAACACCGTCAGGTTGGGAAAGTTGTTCTTGGCTTGTATGCCGATGGCGTGGGCCAGGTGGGTTTTCCCCAAACCCACATCGCTATAGATCAGCAGTGGGTTAAATGCTGTTTTGCCTGGGTTTTCAGCAACTGCATAACCTGCTGACCTGGCCAGGCGATTGCAGTCACCTTCAACAAAATTTTCAAACGAATAGGAATCGACCAGTTGCGATTGTACCTTGATTTTTTTTAGGCCCGGGATGATAAAAGGGTTGGGGATATCCTTTGATTGTCCCTTATTGAGATCGATCGGCATGGAAACCGAAGGGTTTTTCACAGCTTTTTTATTGGTGGTTGGAATGTTAATGGTATACGGGCTGTTGCCGTTAAAGGAATTGTCGATGATAATGCTGTACTCAAGCCTGCCTTCCGCGCCCAGTTCCTTTTTGATGGTTTTTTTTAATAGATTTATATAATGCTCTTCAAGCCACTCATAAAAAAACTGGCTGGGCACCTGTATGGTTAAAATATTTCCATTTATTTTTACAGGTGTGATTGGTTCAAACCAGGTTTTGAAACTTTGATAATGAACATTATCTTTAATTATTTTGAGACAATTATCCCAGACTGCAACATGATCCTTTTCCATTCGCACTGATCGTTAATGATTAAACTTAAATTAATCCTCTTTTCGCCTTAATAAAACTTTCTACCGGTTTTGGTTTTGAATGATAACATTTTTGTGACCGGAAGGGAGCATCAAAAATGTTTAACAAATATGGGCTTAAAAAAGTTAAAAAAAAAGAAAAACCCCCATTGATTTTGTACTTTTTTTTTCGTATAAAAGCTGATAAAACTGGTATTTGATTACTTGTTTTCATTCTTTTTTGTTCCTCAGGCTGTTAGTAGGTCTTTAAATAACTAAGCTTTAATTTGTTGTTATTTCTGATCTGTTCAACCAACTTTTCCGATTTGCTTTTTCTTATCCTGAAGGTGATTTTGCATTTCATGTCAAAATCCTGTTGAAGCTGCTCAATGTTGTCATCATGCAGCAATTTCATTGCATCATTGGTGTCGGGGTAGTCGTATTCGAGTAAAAAATAATCATTGATTGTTCGCTTGCTTATTTTTGCATTGGCAATGGCCTCTCTGGAAGCTGTTTTGTAAGCATTTGCCAGGCCGCTGGCTCCCAGTTTGGTTCCGCCGTAATATCTTGTAACCACCAGCAAAACATTGGTGAGGTTAGCAGAAAGGATTTGATTGTAAATGGGGCGGCCTGCGGTTCCGGATGGTTCGCCGTCGTCATTTATCCTGAAATCGACGCGCTTGACGCCCATGCACCAGGCATAACAGTGATGCCGGGCTCCATGGTGCTCCTTCCTTATAGTTCCCAGGGCTTCTTTTATCATTTCCTCATTTTCAACCAAAACGACCTTTCCGATGAATTTGCTTCCTTTCTCTTTGTATAGTCCTTCCCCCGTTTTACCTATTGTTCTGTAACTGTCAGAAACATCCATGATATCTTCTGTTGATGCACTTGCAAAGCTATCCAAATTTAAGGCTTCTGAGGAAAGTTCATGGTTTTGATTTTTACCAAATATACTAGAAAACCTATTTGAAATCAAGCTAAATAAGCTGGTCTGATTTCTTATGAGAGGGAAATCAGGACAATAGCCAAAACAGAAATAATAATACCAATCAGGTTGGTCCTGCTTAATTTCTCCCTGAACAATACCAACCCCACAACTGCTGATAAACTGACAATACCGGCATTGCGCAAAGGGTAAAACTTGCTGCTTTCCATAAATGCCAGGGCGAGGATAACACAGTAACTGGTCAGAAAGTTGATCAAGCCCAGTAACATTCCACCCAGTGCATTTTTTAAAAGGATCTTCTCTTTCAGGAAGGAAACTTTGTAGCTGGTTATTGAGATGCTGATAAGCATGGCAACAAAAAAGAGCGTGGAAATAAAGTTTCCTTTATCTTCAAAAACGAAATAGTGCTCTGCAACTTTCATAAACGCATCAACCAATCCATTTCCCAGAAATAGAAGCATGGGGAAAATGAAGTGCTTTTTCACGCGCACGCTTCCTTTGTTCTTTACAGTTGAAAGGTAGAAAGCCAGCAAAGCCAGAATGATGCCACTGATCTTGTTTGCAGCTACCGAATCGCTGTATAGCAATATGCCTGCAATTACCGGGATGATCACTGACATTTTACTTGCCACCGCTGTTACAGCAACACCCGCTCTTTGGGATGAAATGCCGAAAAGCACGAAAACTGCAATGAATAAGATGCCCTCAATAATGGCCATGAAGAACCATGGTTTATCAAAAATTCCAGCAAAGCTTAATCCCTCGCTGAAGAAGAGAAATCCGAATCCGGCAGCTAACATATAGTTAAACGTGATTGCCTGGAAGGTGTTGATGCCAAAACGCTTGAATAGCTTAAAAACAACGAAAATGAGCGTCGACAATATGATGGATAGTATAAGATAAATCATTAAAGTGCCAGTTTGTTTTTGATCCACCTAAAAACATATTCAGGCGTATTATGTTCAATGTCGATTATTGTGGAATGGCTGATGCCGAAGGTCTTTAATGTTTCTTTGATAAATGGCTTTCTGATTACCCATAACATTGGTTGATCCATTTCCCTGACCTGTTTTTTGAGGAATTGATACCAGATAAACCCTCTGATCTCAAGTTTGCCGACTTCATCAACTATAATGATATCTGCTTTCTTTTTTACTGATAATTTCAGGATATCGTTTCCCTTGCGAATGGCTTCCGGGTTGAAATAGTAGGGCTGATGGAAGGGCCAGTCTGTTTCTGCTTCGGTTTTGCAAAGCAATATACGATTATTCGAAGTTATATTAACCAGCTCAAATTTTGAACGTTGATTGTTATGCCAGTAACCAATTGCATAAAATCCTTCGGGTTTAAGACCGTTTGATTTCAGTATTTGGATTAAGTGCATCAGGAAGGTGGTTTTTCCTGACGCCCTTTCGCCGGTTAGGATAAACAAAGGCGCCTGCTGCATTTTGATTTACAAGAAATCGCTGTAGAATTTCAGAAAACGATCGGCAATGGCTTCCCAGCTAAATTCCCTGATCACAGTTTGATAAGCTGCACGGCCCAACTTTTCACGTAATTCTTCATCTTCCAGCATTTCAATTAAAGTGTCTGCAAATTCTTTTGGATCGGATGGGTCGATCAGCATTCCGTTTTCTTTGTTTTTAATAACGTTGCGGATGCCGCCGAAACGGGATACCACCACCGGTGTTCCGCAGGCCATGGCCTCCTGTGTGGTCATCCCGAAAGGTTCAAACAGGCTTGGTAAAACAAACAACAGCGCATGGCGGTAGTAAGGTGGCATCAGTTCATCCGGCACATAACCAATGACGTGAACCCGCTCAGCCATATCGAGTTCGTTAATGATATTGTGCATAAGATCAAACACTTCTTTTTCCCGATCCTTGGGGTTGGGTGATCCACCGCCAATTACCAGGTCGACATGGTCTATTTTTTTTCTTACCAGGTTAAATGCGCGAAGCAGGAAATCGTGTCCTTTATTGCTGTCGATCCGGCTAATGCAATAAATATAATTATTCGGCACTTTTTTTAGTACCACGGCATCTTCCTTTTCTTCGGTTGCAGGTTTAAAGGTATGTATATCGACGCCCGGAGGTATGTCCACAATGTTGTTTGCATAAAAATCATACAATTCATTGAGTTTTTCTTTTTGCACAATAGAGGTCACACTTTGTGCATTCACATTCTTAAATATCCTGATTTCTTCGCTTATCCTATGTTTGAAATTAAATTTCGCTTCCATGGCGCCCGGGTCGCCTCCCATTTGTTCTTTTTTCCAGGCGCCCAGTGAATGTGCTGTGAAATAGGCCGGTTTGCCGAATGCTTTGGCAACATCCAGAGTAACAATACCGGCATCAACATAATGACCGTGAAAAAGATCATATTCCCAGCCTTGTTTATTGATAAAATCAATCATATTGTCCGAGAGTTCGGGCAGAACACCATAGATTTTCTCTTTTGGTATGAATTCCCACGGACCGGCCTGTATACGGATCACATTAACATCAGCGTAGCCCGGTACCGGGTCGATCTGTTTTTGATCTTTGCTGAACCATCGGGTATAAATATCTACCTTGATGCCCAGTTTTGAAATGGCTTTGGCGAGTTCCAGTACGTAAACCACCTGACCACCGGTATCGGTTCGGCCCAGCACAGGGACCGGATCAAAATAACCATGTGTGCTGAGCATGGCTATTCTGTTAAATTTATTATTCATGTTAAATGATTTTTTTCGCGTCGTAATCTTTAGTGATCACTATGTTTGCAAGTTCTTTATGATTGGAGATGATTCGGTGTTCGATTTTTAAAATCTGTTCCAGGAAATCATCTTGTTTTTCACGGTTTCTTTCTTTCCGGGAATCCCTGGTATCTTTATAATTTCTGTCGATGAAAACCCTGCAGTCGGCATTATTGAGTAATGTGGTGTAGGTGCCCTCCACGATGATCACCTGCTTGCCTGCAAGATCTACCTTTTCGGTGGTGATCTTATCATCATCGAAGATAACGAGCGGTTTTTCAATGACGGTTTCACCTGCTCTGACCTTTTGCAGATGTTCGTCGATCAGGTCGATTTTAACTTCTGCCGGGCCAACCCATTTGAGGTCTTTCACCCTTTGTTCCGCATTGGTTTTCGGGGGATAGACAAAATAGTCATCCTGCTGAAAAATATAATGGCTGACATCTTGCTCGCTTAGTTGTTCGGCAATGGATGCTGCAATTTCGGATTTACCGGCTCCGGATTCTCCTGCAACACTTATCACATAAAGGTTGCCTGCCGACAGGATGTCCTCCAAAATCAAATCAACAACCTGCCGGGCTGCTTTTCTGTGATTTTTATTAATGATTAAAATATCGCCTTCCATTGCATTCTGTTTTGGTGTTATTACAATGACAGTTGTTAGCTGACCTGCTAAAATACATTTTTCTGCCGTATCCCCAAAAATACGTAATTTCGGTATAAAAATGAAGAAAGTTACAATCAATGGACTGTACAGAGAGTTGATGCCCTGTTTAAGCGCTGTTTACGGGCAGCAGGAAGCAAGGCAAATGCTTGTTGTACTGTTTACGGATTTGCTGAACATCGGCCGGCAACAGTTTATGACACAAGCGGACCGGAACCTGGAACCGGAGGATGAAAAACAAATCAGACAGGCTGTTGTAAAACTTCTGGATCTTATCCCAATACAATATATTACTGGCAAAACTTACTTTTTTGATATGGAGTTGTTGGTAAAACCCGGGGTACTCATTCCCAGACCGGAAACCGAAGAAATGGTCTATCTCGTTAAAAATGAATACCTGAAACAAATACGGCCTGAAAAGATCATTGATGTGGGAACGGGAAGCGGGTGCATTGCCCTGGCCATGAAGAAGATGTTCCCTGAAGCGAAGGTTGTTGCCCTGGATCATTCAACTGCTGCACTTGAAGTTGCCAGAACCAACGCTGACCGGCTTAAGCTTGATGTTGATTTTATACAACTTGATTTTTTGAAAAGCAATACATGGAAAAAACCGGATGATTATTTCGATCTGATCATTTCCAATCCACCATATGTTAGGGAATCCGAAAAAGCATTGATGAAACCGAATGTGCTCAACCATGAACCGCATCAGGCACTTTTTGTTAAGGAGGATGCTCCCTTGATTTTTTATGAAAAATTAATGGAATTTGCAGCAGAATATCTTAGTGAAAAAGGAATGTTGATAGCTGAGATTAATGAGGCATTGGGAAGGGAGGTCCGCGATCTTTTCAGCATGAATTTCCCAGCAATCCACTTGCGTCGGGATTTAAGCGGCAAGGAGCGTTTTGTCGTGGCAGCTTTCCGACAATGCTAAGTGGCTACTTCCTTCGGTTTGGCCAGCGCCGTTTTCTTTTAAGAAGAGGCATCTCCTCCGAATAAACTCCAAAAATATTATGAATTTTACGAATAAAGCTTTTTTCGTCTTCTTTGCTTAGTTGAAGTTTCTTAATGAGGTATTCCGCATCTTCTTCTATCCAGGGCAGCATCATATGATCGCTGCAATAGTCTTGTTTTTCTTTCTTTAATAAAATTTCCAGAAGTTCCGTTTTGAGTCGGGACAAAATAATTTCAGCCTTTTTAATCTTTTCAAGATGCTCCATTGCATTGATCCAATTTCAAATGCAAAGCTATAAAGTATTTTATTCTCAATTGTTGCCGGGATTAATGAAAATGAAAAACAAAAAAGATAATGCTTCTTCATAAATCCCTTTTGTATGACTTTCTCGCGGCCCGGCAATGTTAAGTGTTTTTATATTCTCTTTCTTAAGCCATGTTTTAAAATTCCTCAATTCAAAAGTTTTGTCAAGATCGATCATCAGATGTGTCCTATTCATTTCATTGCAAAGATTTGCAGTTAAGGCTGTTCCCTTGTCCATTGTATGAGAATATATAATCAGTGTGGCATCACTGTGAAGAATGTTAAGACGTGTTCGCTCCCGATAATTTGCTGTTTTGGTTTCGGTGAGCGGATATTTCGGATCGATCGGCCCGTCTTCCGCTTTGCGACCCTTCGGGCAAAACCCAGCTGTTGCAATGCCATGTAGCATGGCGAAATCAAGGGCGGCCCGGTCAACACCGGTTTGTCCTCCTGATATGATCTTTTCAGGTTCTATTTCCCGTTGATTTTATTGTCGTAGATCACAAAATCCCTGTATGATTTCAATAGGTTTAGAATAAACAGTACAAGGTTTTTGGTTTCCTGCAGGTTGTTCAGGAAGAGCATGCTGTTTTTTGTACCCGTTTCTGCCCGTTTGATCCTTTTGATCTGGTTTTTACGGTTTTGATCAATCAGCTTAAGAAGATTTTGCTGGATGTTGGTGACTTCATTCATTTTGCTGAAATCGTTGTTGCTGATGATGACATTGCACTCCTTGATATATTCCGCCAAACCGTTCTTGATTTGCCCCAGTTCTTCTATCTGTGGGGGGATCATCCCTTTATGGTTGTTTTTGACATGATCAAGAGAGGGACTGGTAATGAAATTGAGCGCATGTCCGATTTCCCTGAGGTAGTCCAGAACCTGAACATAATAGTGCCCGGTTTCAACCGAGTCTTCCTGCAATTCGTCAACGGTATGATGGATGTTGTCCTTAAGTCTTTTTGAGGTTTTATTGATTTCCGTGGTTTTCTTATAAACGCTTTTAAGTATTTTGAGGTCCTCTTTACCCAGTCCTTCCATGGTTTCATCATAGGCTTCAACTACTTCATTCAAGGTGTTGATGATGTTATCGGCTGATTTTTGCACAATGTTTTCTTCGTTGATCACCTCAATTTCTTCATGTTTTTTTGCTTCTGACGATCTTCTCTTGTGCACTGCATGTGTTTTAATGATAACGATCAGTGCAATGATCATCATAACAATGATAATGATGAAGCCGCCCCAGGCAAACAATAAGGCAATAATAAATGCGCAGGTAAAAGCACTTAAGGCAGTAAAGAACCATCCGCCAATCACGCTCAATACTCCGGTGATCCTGTAAACAGCGCTTTCTCTCCCCCAGGCTTTGTCGGAAAGGGATGTGCCCATAGCTACCATAAATGTCACATAGGTTGTTGAAAGCGGAAGTTTAAGTGAAGTTGCGAATGCAATCAGTACGCTGGCAACGACAAGATTTACCGAGGCACGGATCAGATCGAAATAGGGAGCATCCTGGCCCAGTGTTTTCATTTCTTGTTTATATTCCCTTTGATCAAATTGCCTTTCAATGGTTTTGTTAATCTTATTTGGCATGATCCGCCGGAAAGCCTGAGACGCATTGGTGGTCCATCTTACAGCTGATCTTGCAAACAGGGATGATCCGAATCGCTCATATCCGACATTTTGTCTTGCAAGGTTGATCTCGGTTTTGGTAACGGATCTTGATTTTTTGGAGGTCCATAAGGTGATCACCATAATAATACCGGCGATCAGCAAAAAGAAAGTAGGTGTTTTTACAGCACCCGTCAAACTGGTCATTAGGAACATGTCGGGATCGGTGGCCTGTGCATCCCTGAATGCCACGAATGATTCGTATCCAGCCAGGGGTACGCCTATGAAGTTCACCAGGTCGTTTCCTGCAAAGGCCATGGCAAGGGCAAAAGTTCCAACCAGTACGATGAACTTAAGAATGTTCATTTTTGTAAGCCAGGTGAAAAGCTGGAGAATAATGGTCCAGAAAATAAAGCTGCCAACGATGATCAGCAGGGTGTTCTGTTTGATAAAAGCCACGGTTGATCCCGACATAAATGAAGCGCCCTTAGCTCCTTTTATAAGAATGAAATAGGTGATGGCAGTGATGGCGATACCACCCCATATGGCACCGAAGTATTTCAGGTTCCTTTTATAATTAAAGGAAAACAACAAACGTGCAAAATACTGGACGATAGCCCCGATCGTAAAGGCGATCACCACAGATAACAAGATTCCGGAAATGATGGCAAGTGCCTTACCTGAATTGATATATTCTCCCATGCCCATACCACCCGGGTTGCTGATGGCTTTTAACATGGCGATCGCGACGGCTGCGCCGAGCAATTCGAAAACAATGGAAACAGTTGTGGATGTCGGCATGCCAAAGGTGTTGAACAGGTCAAGCAGCAAAACATCAGTAATCATTACCGCCAGAAAAATCACAATGATCTCTGAAAAGTAAAAATATTGTGGATGAAATATGCCTTTTCGGGCAACTTCCATCATACCGCTTGAGAATGTTGCTCCGAAAACTATTCCCAGGGCTGCAATGATCATGATCACCCGCAAGGGGGCTACCTTTGATCCGATCGCGGAATTTAAGAAGTTGACGGCGTCGTTGCTTACTCCGACCATCAGGTCGCTAATGGCTAATATGAAAAGAAATCCGACAAGTACTAAGTAAATAGTTTCCATAAATCAGTATGTGGATAATTAGACCGCAATATTAGACAATGTTTGTTTGTTAGACTTTCCGCTCATGTTAATTTAATGTAAAGTTAATGTAAGTTTATTGTAAATTCCCAAAAAACAACTAAACTTGTTGACTTATTAACACGACCTTAAAAGTAAGTTTTTGCAACAAAAGGAAACATGAAAAAAGTATTTTTTTTATCCATAATTCTGCTGGTTTTATCAACATTAACTAAAACAATTGCACAGGTACAGACCGAAAATTCCTTTAAACCAGCGGGTGAACCCATTATTAAGGTATTTAGTAATTTTCATACATCCATAAGTGAAGGAACCGACAAATCTGCCCTTGAGATCAAGCGGGCTTATTTTGGATACCTTTACAATCTAAGCCCTAACTTCTCTGTTGTTGCCAAGCTCGACATCGGAAGCCCGGATGATAAATCGGCATATTCGCTTATAAAAAGATATGCCTATTTCAAAAATGCCGCTCTGATCTATGAAAATGGGAACCTGACTGCCAGTTTTGGTTTGATTGATCTGAAGCAGTTCAAACTTCAGGAAAAATTCTGGGGATATCGTTACATTTACAAGTCTTTTATGGATGAGTATCGGTTCGGGAACAGTGCCGACATAGGCGGAAGCATTGGATATAAAATCAATGAAACGGTCAGTGTTGATTTTACAATCATGAATGGCGAGGGTTATGTGCAACTACAGGCCGACAATACGTACAAGGGCGGCTGGGGGATCACCCTGCGGCCGCTTCATGGATTGGTGGCCAGGTTCTATTATGATCTCAGCAGGAAGGACCTTAGTCAATCCACGCTTGCTTCTTTCATCGGTTATGAATATGAAAGACTTTTTAAGTTGGGCGCAGAATACAATCTGAAAAGGAATGAGTCTTATATTGAAAACCACAACCAGGAGGGACTCTCTGTTTATGGAACGGTTTTTATCAATGAACACTTTCAGGCCTTTGGAAGGTATGACCGTCTTACGTCCAACATGGTAATATCAGAAGACCGCCCGTGGAACCTGATTGAGGATGGTACAGCCATCATTGGGGGAGTACAATACAGTCCCATAAGGCAGGTTAGGATTGCCCTAAACTATCAGGATTGGTACCCGCTTGCTAAAAATCGCGAGAAAGAAGCCTATATTTATTTGAGTTTTGAATACAAGATTGATTAATTTGAGAAATATGAAGTCAGTTTATTATACCGGATTTTTATCATTTTTGATGATGATTGTGTTTTTTTCCTGCAGGGAAGGTGAGTACAGCCTTGAGGAAAATGCCATTGTAATCCGTGATCTCGGCGGAGGAACAGGCACCACCACATGGACTTCCGACAACACATACATGCTTGAGGGAAAAGTTTTTGTGAACGAGGGGCAGATCCTTACCATTGAAGCGGGAACTGTAATCCGTGCCCGAACCGGGCAGGGGAGTGCATCCACTGCACTGATCGTTGCCAGGGGTGGGAAAATCATTGCCGGGGGGGCATCCGAGGCGCCAATCATTTTTACGGTAGAAGGCGATGATCTGCAGGGGGCGGTTCCATTACTCAGCAAAGGGCTATGGGGCGGATTGATTATCCTTGGAAATGCGCAACTCAACATACAGGGTGGAGAAGCTCATGTAGAAGGAATATCCATTGATGAGCCCAGAGCTCTTTATGGTGGTGATGATGATGCGGATAACTCCGGGATCCTGCAGTATGTTTCCATTCGTCACGGTGGTACCAATATCGGAGAAGGCAATGAGATTAACGGCCTTACCCTGGCCGGAGTAGGGAATGGAACCATCATCGAGCATGTCGAGATCATTTCCAATGCCGATGATGGGATCGAGTTTTTCGGTGGAACGGTGAACTGTCGCAACATCATTGTTGCCTATTGCGGTGACGATGCCATTGACTATGATATGGGCTATCGCGGCAAAGGGCAATACTGGCTGGCAGTGGAAGACCCTGCAGTAGGAGATAATTTGATTGAGGCCGATGGCGGGGTTGATCCGGTGGTGGGAACGCCTTATTCTATTCCTGAAATATATAATGTGACTTTCATTGGGCGCGGAAATGAGATTGAAGACCATCTGATCGAGTTTTACGATAATGCGGGCGGAAAGATTGCGAACTCTGTTTTTCTTAAACAAGGAAAGGGTGTGGATGTGGAATACGATCCTGACCGGGATGATTCTTACAGACAGTTTGAGCTTGGAAAGCTTGAGATCAAAAACAACATCTTTTATGAGGTTGCCGGAGACAGCCCTGAAACTATTTTTAAAGTGGTTGCCGAACCGGGAGTAAATACGGATGAGCAAAATGCGGCATTTCAGTCATATTTTGTTTCTGCGGATAATGATGTCTCCGATCCCGGAATAGAAATGGAGAATATGAAGTTCAATCCCATTCCAAAAGGTAATGTTTATGAAAATCTCGCGCCATATCCTTCCGATTGGTTTGAGAAACCAGGTTTCAAGGGAGCTTTCGGATCATATAACTGGGCGTATGGTTGGTCGCTGATCAGCAACTCGGGCATGCTTCGATGATCAATATGAAAACCGGTCTTATATTTCTTTTAGCGCTTCCGAAACATTGATTATGTAATCACCTATTTTTTCAAGGGAAGTGAAAAGTTCACTGTAATAAGTGCCGGTCTGGTAGGGATATTTCCCTTTGTTGATATTCGCAATATGTTCTTCCCGCAATTTGTTTCTCAAACTGTTAATGTGATCTTCAGCTTGTCTGGCTTTTCCCAGGTCGATATTGCTTTTGTCTTTTTCGAGGTTTTCGAACATGATCTCGAATGCATGGTCAACCGCCTCAAAAAGTTCGTTCAGATTATCTCTGAGATCCTGAACAAAGTAAGCATTTTCACGGTTTTTGATATCGATGATTTTGGATATGGAATTGCATGCATCGCCAATGCTTTCGAGGTCATCGATGATTTTAAATAAGGCCCTCACCTGCCGGGTGCTCTGGTCGCTCAACTTTCCATCCGATAATTTGGTCAGGTATTTGGCAATCTCTATCTCCATGGTATCCACAAGATCTTCGTTTTTCCCGATCACCTTAAATAACTTGTCGTATTTTCTTGGCCGTTTTTCAAGCAGCAGTCTTGGGATGATCTCATACATTTGCCTCACCCGAAGCGCCAGATGTTTTACTTCTTTCTTGGCCTGGAAGAGCGAAAGTTCGGAAGTGGACAAAACCGTGCTGTCGATAAATCTTAGCTTGTAATCCTCGTCGGCCTTGTCGCCCCCGGGAAGGATTTTTCTGCTGAGCAGAACAATAAAGGGTACAAAATTCACAAGTATCAAGGTGTTGATCACATTAAACCCTGTATGAAATATGGACAGGGCAAGCGGGATAGCCAGTGGGTTGTCAGATGCAGATACCCCGTCGATTTTGTTAACGAAGAAATCCGTGCCCAGCAATAAATAGCGGAAGACCAGCAATGCCCAGAACACCCCAATTGCATTGAAGATAACATGAATAAGCGCTGAGCGTTTAGCCGGGGTATTGGCAACCAGTGAGGCGATAACAGCGGTAGATGTTGTGCCGATATTTTCACCCAAAACCATAGCCGTTGCCAGGGGAAAGGAAATCCAGCCTTCGGTTGCGATCACAAATGTTAGCGCAATGGTCGCGCTTGAAGATTGAAAAATAATGGTAAGGATCATACCGATACCGACGAAGAGTAAAATATCAAAAAAAGTTGCACTGGTATAAGTCGAGAAATGTTCAAAGAAATAAGTGCCCTGTTCCACAGCTGGTACATTGCTTTTCAATAGGCCCAATCCGAGAAACAATATTACGAAGCCCATGATGAACTCCGCCCATGATTTTTTGCGCCAGTCGCTTGAGAATAACAAGGGCAGGCTCAGTGCGATCAGGGGCAATAATATCACACCGATGTTGAAGGTTTGTCCGAATCCAAGCAAACTGATCAACCAGGGTGTTATGGTGGTACCGATGTTCGCTCCCATGATCATACCTACCGATTCAGCAAGTGTTAACAGGCCTGCGTTTACAAAGCTCACGATCATTACCGTGGTAGCTGAGGAGGATTGAATGATGGCGGTTACCACAAGTCCGGTGAAAACACCCTTGGCCGGCTTGCCTGCGATCGCTGCCAGAATGGATCGCATCCTGCTTCCGGCCACTTTTTGCAGGGATTCGCTCATCATTTTCATCCCGAACAAAAATAAGCCGAGCGAGCCAATCACCGTAAGGATGTTCAATATCAGTTTCAATCCCTCCATAGTCCATGTTTCTATCCGACCAAGTTAATTAAAAATTGAGAACCGGATAAATGCATGCCGGGCTTCTTCATTGTTTGCTGATGCCGAGCTGGTAAATGGTTTTACTGTTAAATATTTCTCCCGGTTGTAAGATCGTATTGGGAAAGTCAGGTTGATTGGGCGAATCAGGGAAATGCTGTGTTTCAAGGCAAAAACCATAGTGTTTTTTGTAGACCTTGTTTCCCTTTCCTGTGATGCTGCCATCCAGGAAATTGCCCGAATAGAACTGAAGGCCGGGTTGATCGGTAAAGACTTTTAGCCTGATACCGCTCTCATCCGACCAGCTTTCAACCACGGTATTTTCAAGATCATGTTTGTTCAGGACAAAGTTGTGATCATAGCCTCCTTCAACCTTATCTATTTCTTTTCCGATTGCTTTTGCTTTTCTGAAATCGAATGGGGTGCCGGCAACGTCTTTTATTTCGCCTGTCGGGATCAATTCGCTGGTTACCGGTGTAAAATGATCCGCATCGATCATCAGCTTGTGGTCGAGTATATCGCCATTGCCTGCTCCTTTCAGGTTGAAATAGCTGTGATTGGTCAGGTTGACCGGTGTGGCGATGTCGGTGGTTGCAAGGTATTGGATATGAAGTTCATTCAAATTATTCAGGCTGTAAGTGACGGTTACATCAAGGTTTCCCGGATAACTTTCTTCCATATGCGGACTGAGATAATGCAACTGCAATTCCACCGAATTTGAATCCTCGATCATTTTGGTTTCCCAAACCACTTTGTCGAATCCTTTAATACCGCCGTGCAGATGGTTGTTGTCGTTATTTTGTGCCAATTGATAAAGGGTGTCATTTAAGATAAACTTGCCTTGTGCTATGCGGTTGGCGTAACGTCCTATGATGGCACCGAAATAGGGATGCCCTTCCAGGTATGGCTGCAGGCTATCAAAACCCAGGACGATGTCACGAAGGCTATCGTTTTTATCGGGAACAAAAAGATGGGTGACGATCCCGCCATAATTGGTGATGTTGATCTTTATCCCGTTTTCGTTTCGGAGGGTGTAAAGATATACAGGCTGTTCATCTACCTGCCCGAAATCCGCCTTGCCGACGCTGAGTTTATGCTTCATCTGATTCCTGTTTTGGCTGCTGTTTATGCAAGCTGTCGCAAGCACAGCCGGCAGCAAAATAATAAATAGATGCTTTTTCATGATTTGATTGTTGATGTCAACAAAGCTAAGAAAAAGGATGGATTGTGTGGAAATTTAGATTGAAAGTAGCCACCGATTTACGAATGGCAAGAATAGCCACGGATGCACGAATGAAGACTGACTTTTATGAACATGGATGGAGGATTGTATGAAGGTTTGATTGTATGGATGTTTGATTGCATGGATGCATGGATGTAAACTCTTAGCTGGCGCGGATTTGCAATCCGTGTCTAACAAAAGAAAGGGACGAGGTCCAGGAAAGTGATCCGTTCACTTGCGTATGCCGGTTGATCAATGTCGCTTTCCTTTGCGAGTGAACGGATCACTCAGCGGGCATCAAATAAACAATCAAACAATCAAACATTTTCTTTAGGTTTGTAGAACAAAATCAAATTTAGCAGATCATGAACCACGATTTCGGAACCTGGGATTATCTGGTGTTTGTTTTATACGGGATTGTAATTGTTTCGATAGGGTTATGGGTTTCAAGAAAGAAAAAGGGCGTTGAGCGCACGGCCCAGGATTATTTCCTGGCTGGAAAGTCATTGCCCTGGTGGGCCATCGGCGCCTCGCTGATCGCAGCCAACATTTCCGCCGAACAAATGATCGGGATGTCGGGCTCGGGTTTTGCCATCGGCCTGGGCATAGCTTCCTATGAATGGATGGCTGCCATAACGCTGATCATTGTTGGGAAGTTTTTTCTTCCCATCTTTTTTGAGAAAAAAATATACACCATTCCTGAATTTCTGGAAAAACGCTTTGGTTCCAATCTGAAATCCATACTGGCCGTTTTCTGGATCGCCTTGTTTGTTTTTGTAAACCTGACCTCTGTACTCTATCTGGGTGCCAAAGCATTGGATACGATTTTGGGAGTGGGCGACGGTAGTCTGTTAATTCCCGCAATAATTGGTTTGGCTTTATTCACTTTAGTTTATTCATTGCGCGGCGGGCTTTCATCCGTAGCCTGGACGGATGTTGTGCAGGTAACCATACTGGTGATCGGCGGACTGATCACCGCGATCATTGCCCTGCAATCCCTTGTTCCGGATGGCGGTATCATTGCAGGACTGGAATATATTTATGACAAAGTGCCCGAGAAGTTTTCAATGATCCTTCAAAAGGGCGAACTGATCACACCCAATGGTGACGATGCCTGGTTCGACCTGCCCGGCTTGTCGGTTTTGCTGGGTGGAATGTGGGTAGCCAACCTTTACTACTGGGGCTTCAACCAGTATATCATCCAGCGGACCTTTGCCGCCAAGAGCCTGCGCGAATCCCAGCGCGGGATCATCTTTGCCGGATTCCTGAAGCTGATCATCCCTTTGATCGTGGTGGTGCCGGGTATCATCGCTTTTGTTTTGAATGCAGGTCCTGAGGGTAATGTCACAGCGGCAAGTGTCGATCCCGCATTTTTAAAAGATAGCGGCGTAATCGATAACGACAGGGCCTATCCCTGGCTCATCGATACTTTCATCCCGGCAGGATTAAAAGGGCTTGTTCTGGCAGCCTTGGCGGCAGCAATTGTTTCGTCCCTGGCTTCCATGCTGAATTCAACGGCCACCATTTTTACCATGGATATCTACAGACCATTCATCAATAAAAATGCGACGGAGAGGCAAAATGTTGCCACCGGCAGGATCACCGCAGTGGTTGCCTTGCTGATCGCCTGCTTTATAGCGCCTATGCTGGGGAATATCAAACAGGCCTTTCAATATATACAAGAATATACCGGTATCGTAAGCCCGGGCATCCTGGCCATATTTATACTAGGTTTGTTCTGGAAGAAAACCACCAACCATGCTGCCATATGGGGCGCCGTTCTGTCCATTCCGGTTGCCATGTATTTTAAAGTGGGCAGCAACGGATGGGCTGAAGGTACTGCATTGGAAGCATTGTTCGTAAATGTTCCCTGGATGAATCAGATGGCTTATACATTTGTTATCGTGCTTGGTATCATTTTGCTTCTGAGCTGGATAGAAGGAAAGGGAAAGGTGGACGAAAAGGGCATAAAGCTCAAAAAGAAATTGTTTAAAACAGGTCCGGTGTTCAATATCGGGGCATTTGTGATTTTTGTGATCTTGGCGGTATTGTATGCGGTGTTCTGGTGATGTTTGACCTAACCTTTAAACAAACCTTCGTCAAAAGAAAATGGTTCTGTTTTCAGGATCCTTAACTTTTTTACCTCCTTTTGGCCTGGATTGATCAGGTAGTTTTTTGGAATAATACCCAAAGGCGTTTAGTTAATCTCAATACCCGATTTTCTTATTTCTGAAAGAAAACCACTTTCATCATGTTTTCTTTCAATCAGGATTGGCTCTATTCTGTCATCCACTTCTCTTCTGAGCCTCCATAAAATCGGTGTGGTTTCAAAATAATCCCCTTTAACTTCCTCCACTACAATTGCTACATCAATATCACTATCTTCATGATAGTTGTTTTTCGCGTAAGAACCAAAGAGAAATACCTGTTCTATGTTGAAGTGGTTTTTGAGCAATAGTATATATTTCTGGACTTTTTTTATAACTTCTTCTTTGTCCATGATGTGAACTGTTTGGTTTTGTTTATTAATTCAGTACACTTTGCTTCTGTCAGGCTTTTAAGAGGAATCTCCTGCTTTGTAACATTGCTTGAGCAGTTTCCAAATCATATTCCGATAGTTCCAGCCAGTATTTAACAGACTTGTTCATAAAAATGATTTATCCAAAGATAATAAAAAGGATAGGTTCTTACACAAAATCTATCTTCCGGGCACAAATTCATATGCACCCAAATCGGGGCTTTCGGTGCGGTTGATCCCGTTCAGGTCGAGGGGCACCTGCTGTGCAATTTCCACACTTCCTTTGTCGATGGCGGGGGAGAGGGTGTCGAGTTCGTAGTTGAAATGATCCGGGTTGACAAAGAGCGGATCCTCATTCTTAAAGCAGGATGCAAAATGATCCGGGTCGTCGATATCCATTTCAGTCTTCAGCAAAACATGGTCGAAATAATAATCAAACACAGCCCCCTCATCCGATTCCATCCCGATTTCCTCATCATTCCTTCCGTAGATAATTGTATTGTTGAAATAGGCATACATGTCGAAAGCCTGTGGCACATCGTTGGTATCAAGGTAATAATTGTTCATGTATAGATTCGGGCTTTGCCTGATCGACTGACTCCAGTAATTGGCAAAGGTGCATTGCTTGAAATCGTAATATCCGCCCAGGGTGAGGGCAACGCCATAGGCTTCGCAATTGTTAACCACCACATTGGAGGCTTCAATAACATAATATCTTGAAAAGATCCCCATGCCGGTCATGTTCTCAATCACGGTATTGGAAATGCTTAGTTGGTTCCCCATGTATTCCTGCAGGGTTTCGGCCTGGATGCCGATAAAGCCGTTGCGTATCACGGCATAATTGATCTCGTTGTCGACGCTGCCTTCGTTGATCCAGATGCGGTCCCATTGTCCCGGTACATCCCGGTAGGCCATATCGAGGCGGTCACCCTGGAATACGACTTTTTCTTCAAGGGTGCCATTTACTTTCAACGAACCACCTTTGTAAATCCATAAACCCGCATTGTTGTGAAAATGGATTTGCGTTCCCGCCTGGATTCTCAATGTTGCATTGGAATCAACCACTGCGTAACCATAAATCAGAAAAGGTTTTTCATTGGTCCAGGTAGTGTCGGAAAATTCGTGTGCCACGATCTTGTATGGCGGCAATCCCTGAACATAAGTGTCGGCGATGATGTAATTGGCGTTCTGGCCCCAGGCAACCAAATCCACATCCTCCTCGCTGCCATTGGTACGGAGCAAAATCTGGTCATCCACTACGAAAGGCGAATTCTCATCATTCGGATCGACCGTAACTTTTATGAAAATGTAAAGACTGTCGTTGGCACCTATTTCCACATCGTTAACTGAAGTGCCAGCAATTCCGTCCACGTTCATCCTGAACAGGCTGGATTGACCGTTTCTTATCGAGATATTGTTGATCTTAATTTTGCGATCATTATTGTTATATATCTTAAGCTGTTTGGTTATGGAGCCGATTGTTGTGAAAACTGTGTCGAACATCACGGTGTCGGTTGAAACGGATATATTGCTGAGAGAACCCGTTATGATGTCTTCATCTTTTTTGCAGGCAAACAGGAAAAGCATAAAAAACGAAAGGAGAATTGAAACAATTTTATTAATTCGGGATGCTTGCATAGCCATAGCAATAATTTATGTCAATCTTTTCAAATACGCCAAAATTAGGCAAATATTGTTGAGTCACTTCTTTTATCCATTAAATTTGTATGGTTAAAACATTTAAGTCGTTATTCCTGTTATTATAGAAAAAGTATTATGAAAATCCCTTATCTTATTGGCATCTGCATGCTTTTGATTGGCTCACCGCTCAATGCTCAAACTTACGGAGAAGAGCCTCGTGATAACCGATTTGTTTATGGCGGCGGTTTCGGCTTGCAATTTGGGACAGTCACCCTAATCGAGGTTTCTCCGATGATCGGGTATAAAGTAACCGAACGCTTTGTGCCCGGTATTGGTTTTAGTTATACTTATTACAAAGACAACAGATTTGAACCCGACTATGAAACAAATATTTTCGGGGGAAGTATCTTTGCCCGTTATTATGTGCTCACCGATTTATTTGCACAGGCCGAATACCAGAAGCTCAGTTACGAACGTATGTACTGGCCATTATTGGAGAAGGAGCGTATCTCCGTTGATTCCTATTTGATCGGAGGGGGTTACCGGCAGTGGATCGGCCGGAGTTTCGCCGCCACCATCATTGTATTGTACAATTTAAATGAGAGCCTGGATTCGCCCTACTCAAACCCTATTTTCAGGATTGGATTCCAGGCGGGGTTTTAGGTGATTGTTGCAAGTTGCTGGTTAAGGTAGCAACCGTCCGGTGTCCGAATTTAATAGTCATTCATGGTCATTCAGCCAGCTGTATTTTGCTGAGGTCTGGCGATGCTGTCAGGTCAAAGGTTGGTATAGGTAAAAACTTGTCAGCTTGCCCTAAAGATATTCGGCGCTGACCAGATAGTTGTCGGGTTGCGCTCTGTGCTAATTGTTTGATTGTCAGTTAACAGTTCAAGGTCATCATCAATACCATCATTAAACAGCATCCAGCATCTGGTTATCCAGCATGCGGTTATCGACCATCCAACTATCCATCCAGTCTCTACTTTTTCGGGATCTTCTTCAGTACATCAAGCGTCAGGTTCCAGAACTTTTGCACAGTTTCGATGTCGAGACGTTCGTCGGGCGAGTGGGCGCCCTTGATGGTGGGACCGAAGGAGATCATGTCCATCTTTGGGTATTTGTCGCCGATCAATCCGCACTCCAGGCCGGCATGGATCGCCAGCACTTTGGGTTGCTGATCGAATAGCTTTTTGTAGGATTCTTCTGTGATGCGCACGATATCCGAATCGGGATTGGGCGACCAGCCCGGGTATCCGTTGCCCTGGTTTACTTTTGCTCCGGTCAGCCTGAAGTTGGCTTCCACCCGGTCGGCAATGTCGATCTTTTCGGATTCGACTGAACTGCGCTGGCTGGTGGTGATGAAAAAGGTTTCGTCGCACATCTCAACTGCCGCCAGGTTGGTGGATGTTTGTACAAAATCCGGGATTTCCTGCGACCAGGCAATCACACCGTGGGGACATGCATAAAGCGCATTAAGTAGATTTTTTTGTGTGGTTTTATCAATCAGGGTTTTAGGCATTTTAGTATCTGAATGACCCAACTTTAGGTTGGGCTCTGTGATCTTATATTCTTTTTTGATGATCTTTTCAAAACGGGAGACATACTGTGTAAACTCGTAGCTTGAGTTTTTCGGCACGGTTACCAGCGCTTCCGCCTCCCTGGCGATGGCATTGCGAAGCTTTCCACCCTCGAAACGGGCGATCCTGATGCCGTAGTCATTGGCGGCATTCCAAAGCAAACGGTTCATTAGTTTGACAGCGTTTCCGCGGCCTTTATGGATGTCGTCGCCAGAGTGTCCGCCAACCAGTCCTGAAATGTTTACTTTGTAAGCGACCAGATCGGTCGGGACAGGATCGGACAGGAAGGGGAGTTCGATGGTGGTATCTTTTCCGCCGGCGCAGCCGATAAAAAGTTCTCCTTCGTCTTCCGAATCGAGATTTAGCAATATGTCGCTTTTCAGAAAGACCGGGTCCAGTCCGAAGGCCCCTGTAAGTCCTGTTTCTTCATCAACTGTAAACAGACATTCGAGGGGGCCGTGTTCAATCTCATCCGATTCGAGTATGGCCAACTGGGCAGCAATACCAATGCCATCATCGGCGCCAAGAGTTGTGCCCTTTGCTTTCACCCAATCACCATCAATATATGCCTGGATGGGATCTTTTTCAAAATCGAATTGTTTGTCCGAATTTTTTTCACCGACCATATCGATATGACTTTGCAAACAAACCATTTTCCTGTTTTCATTTCCTACGCTTGCTTTTTTTCTTATCAGGATGTTACCGGTTTCGTCACGCAGGGTTTCCATATTCAGCCTTTTTCCGAAGTTAAGTAGATACTCCGCAATTTTTTCTTCTTTTTTGGAGGGCCTAGGAATTTCAAGAATTTCCCTGAAATAATGCCATATTCTTTTAGGTTCGAGGTTCAATAATTCTTCATTCATGACTCAAATATGATTTTTTAATTTTCACAAAAATAAAGGAATTTTACCGACTGACTATGATCAGGATGCCGCTTGATGATCACAAATACCGGTCCAGCACATCGAAAAACATTTTTTTGTTGATGGGTTTGGGGATGTGGTCATCACAGCCGGCCTCCACACAACTTTCTTTATCCATTTCGGTGGCATATGCGGTAACAGCGACGATCTTTAAGTTCTCCCGCAGTTCTTTGATTTTTTCCGTGGCATGGTAACCGCTTATCCCCGGCAACTGAATATCCATCAACACCAGGTTGATTTCAGGATGTTTCTTTACAAAACGCAGCGCTTCTTCACCGTTTTTGGCATGGATGAGTGTGGCTCCGGTTTTTTTAAGAAATGTTTTAAGCAATAAGAAATTCGAAAAATTATCCTCTGTGATCAGTATGGTTTTGTCTTTCCAGTTTCTTTCTTTGGCTCTTTTTGACCGGATCATGCTTGCCACTGGTTTGTCGGGCATAACATGCGGCAGGGTGAACTGAAAATTGGAACCTTCGCCTTTACCTGAATTTACCCATATCCTGCCGCCCATCACTTCAACCAGCGTTTTTGAGATGGACAGGCCCAGCCCGCTTCCGCCAAACTCGCGCGTGTCGGTATCTTCGCCCTGTCTGAATATGTCGAATATAATGCCTTGTTTTTCAGGTGGAATTCCAATGCCGGTATCTTTAACATAAAACAATAATTCACCATTTGGTTGCCTGGTATAACCAAACTCAATTGTGCCTTTGTAAGTAAACTTCATGGCGTTGTCGAGTAGGTTTGACATGATCTGGCGTAGCCTGATCGGGTCGGAAACCATTTGTGCTTCCTCATCCTTAATTTCCTTGCTTAGCGTAAGCTGAAGCTGCCGCTTGTCTTTGCTTTCACGGATCTTTTGTCGATAATCCTGGTAAATTTCTTCAAAAACTTCATCAAGCCTGATATTTTGTTTTGCCAGCCTGACTTTTCCTGCAGTGATCAGCGAGGCATCAAGGATATCATTGATGATGCCGAGTAAATTTTTCCCGCTTTCATGGATCATGTTGATGTAATCCTTTTCTTCATCTGAAAAATTTTCCTCCTGTGAAAGCAGTTCCGAGAATCCCAAAATGCCGTTTAAAGGGGTCCGAAGTTCGTGTTGCATGGTTGAAAGAAATGCTGTTTTGAGCCTGTCTGATTCCTCCGCCTTTTCAAGTGCGTTTTTAAGTTCCCGCTCTGCCTTTTTGCGTTTTGTGATATCCTCAACAACACCTTCGTAATAAGCTTCTTTTCCATCGTTATCCCTCACCAAACGTGCATATTCAGAAATATAAATGCTGGTGCCGTCTTTCCTGGTCCAGATGGATTCCCAGGCTTTGATCTCACCTTTCTGCCTTAACTCTGATTTGTATTTTTCGCGATCGATACGGCGCATTTTGTGATCGTTTTCGAGCTTGATCTTATAGACTTCGTCAACATTGTGATAGCCAAGAAGTTTGGCGATCTCGTTGTTGGCAAATATAATTTTACCATCAGGGGTGGTCCGGTAAACTCCCATTGGTATCTGTTCCACCAGGTTGGTGAACTGGGCTTCTTTTTCCCGCAGTTCCTCTGATCGTCGTTGATATTGATCTTGCAATTGCCGGTTGAGCAATTTATATTTTCCCGAAAGTTTCTTGTTGGTGTTGTATCTGTAATAAAACAAGATAAAAACAAGCACAATCAGGGCGATGGCAATGATTAGGATGATGGATTGCTGCCGTTGTTTTTCAAGCTTGAGCTTATGAATCTGTAGCTTATTCATGCTCTGCTGCAATTCGTATTTAGACTGTATTTCGGTGAGTTCCTTTGATTTTCTTTCGAAAAGAATGGAGTCGTTGGTTTCAGAATATTTGATGTAATAATCAAGTGCGCTTAGCAATTCTTTTTTTTCTTCAAATAAGCGGTAAAGTTGATAGTAGCTGTTTGCAATATACTTTTTGTTGTTGACGGATTTAACAATTTCCAAACCTTTCAGATAATATTTGTAGGCACTGTCATATTCATTCATACTGAAAAAAGTGGTACCGATATTTATATAGGAGCTGCCTGTATATGCCATATTGCCGTATTCCCTGCGTGCTTCCAAGGCTTTGAAATTGTAGTCCAGTGCTTGTTCAAGTTTATTTGTCGATTCGAAGGTATGGCTGATTTTGGTGAAAATGGTTCCTTTAATCCTGTTCAGATTGATCTCAAGTGCGATTTGCAATGCTTTTTTATAATTTTCAAGAGCTGTTTTGGGATGATCCGTATATATGTAATAATCACCTAAAGACACATAGATGTTGGCTTGTCCTGTTTTATCTTCTTGGAAAGAAAACAGATAAAGAGCTTGCTTGAGAAAATGAAGTGATTCGATGTATTTGCCTTCCTCCATATACTTGTTTCCGGTGATAGCATAGTTGTTGGATAGCAGATTTAGAAAATCATAGGTTTCTGCAAGCTCCCGTGCTTTTTTAAGAAATTCTGCCGCGTTCTTATAATCTTTTGTGTTGATATACAAATTCCCGATCTGATTGCAGGTATATACCTGACCGTATATTTTTTGATTTTCTTCTGCCAGCCTCAACGCATCGAATTGTATCTTCAGGGCAAGCTGATATTTGTTCTGGTTAACATAAGCATTGGCCAGGCGTACCTTGGTAATGATGATATTTTCCAGTGAACCAATTTTCTGGTAATACATCAGGCTGCTATCAAAGTGTGCAATGGACTTGCGGTACCTGCCAGAGTAATACATGCTTAAGCCATAGGTATAATGCGATTGGGCAAGTATCAGGTCATTGTTTGAGATACGGGCGATTTCGAGTGCCTTAAAGCCGTACATGGCTGCTTTTACAGCAGAAATGTTTGTATATTCCTCCGACAGCAGATTATACAATCTGGCCTTATCCAATTCGCTGGCATATTCAACTTCTTTTTCAAGACTGTCGATCTTCTCCTGTGCTGCAAGGGAATGATAATACAGACAACAACAAATCAGGGATGTTATAACGAATGCACTGATTTTCATTTAACTGAAATATTAAATGTAGCAATATCATGCAAGGGAGTTCGTATCCAAAAGTAATAAAAAAAACCGGATTAAATTTCAGGAATTTTTCTGTTTTCGGTATTGCAGATCGCAACGATCTCTGAAGCAATCTCTTCGATGGGTTTACTGGTCACCTTAATGATCGACCAACGAGGTTGGCGGTTGTAAATGCGATGGGCAAAGATCAATTCTTTCCTAACATGTTCAAAGTTGGCATAAGGCCCTGCGGTTCCGCTCAGGGCTTCTTCTCGATACTGCCTGAGGGTGGTAAGATGCCTGGCAGAAGTGGTCAGACAAATAACCCGCTCCGGGGGGATTTCAAAGAGGTTGGAAGGTGGCTCAACATCGAGCACGATGGGTACATTGGCCACAAACCAGCCTTTAAATGCCAGGTAAATACTGATTGGCGTTTTGAAGGTGCGGCTAACGCCGACCAGAACGATCTCCGCTTTGCCCAATTCATGATCGCGCTGGCCATCATCGTGATGGAAGGCAAACTGCATGGCATCGATCCTTTGAAAATATTCTTTATCAATATGATGAAACAAGCCGGGTTTTCCCGAAGGAGCATTGGCAAATAAATCGGAAAGCCTTGAGAGAAGGGGGCCCATCAGATCGATGGTTTCTATGTTGTTTTTGCGCCCTTCCCTGATCATGGCATGCCTGACATCATCCTGTACAAGTGTATGAACAATGATGCCGTTTGCCAGGGCTGCTTCTTCCATTATGGCATTAAGCTGCTCATGCGTGCGCACGCCGGGTCGCCGATATAGATTCAGGTCAACATCCTGAAATTGCATGAGAGCTGCATTAAGCGCCTGTTCAGCAGTTCTGCCGGTACCATCCGATACAACAAAAATGTTAAACATCCGACGGATCTTTTTTAAGCTGTTCTATTGTTTTTAAAGGATCGTCCGATGAGAAAACGCTGTTGCCCGCCACCAGGATATCAGCACCTGCTCTCAGAAGTTCCGGTGCATTATTAAGATTCACGCCACCATCTATCTGGATCAGTGTTTTAGAACCATTCTCCAGGATCAATCCTTTGAGTTCTTTTATTTTCTTATAAGTGTTTTCAATAAATTTTTGACCGCCATAACCGGGATTAACCGACATTAGCAATACATAATCGGCGGCACTGATGATATCGTCAAGCAGGCTGACCGGACTATGGGGGTTGAGTACGATCCCCGCTTTGGCGCCGGTTGAACGGATCAGCTGCAAGCTGCGATGCAGGTGGGGGCAGGTTTCATAATGCACAGATATCCACTCCGCTCCTGCCTCCCTGAAACGTTCGATATAACGGTCAGGATCAAGGATCATCAGGTGCATGTCAAGCGGTTTTTCGGTATGCCGGGCGATGAATTTCAACACAGGGAATCCAAATGAAATGTTTGGGACAAACATTCCATCCATGATGTCAATATGAAACCAATCGGCTTTGCTATGGTTAATCATATCGATATCTTTCTTAAGATTGGAGAAATCAGCCGATAAAAGGGATGGTGCGATCAGATGACCCATAATGAATTTCGTTTGTATTGATTGAATACAAACTTATGAAAAAATACTCAGAGATAAGATTTCAGAATATTACATCTGGAAGTTTGTTTCAGCCGTCTGATTGCTTTTTCCTTAATTTGTCTGACACGCTCGCGCGTAAGTTCAAATTTTTCACCGATTTCTTCGAGGGTTGAGGATTGCCTGCCATTCAGCCCATAATACAGTCGTATTACATCCGCTTCCCTGGGTGTGAGGGTTGAAATGGCCCTTTCGATTTCGGTACGCAATGATTCATTGAGCAGTTCGGCTTCAGGTGTCTGCTTTTCATCGGGTCGCAAAACATCGTATAAGTTGTTGTCTTCATCCTGTATCAGAGGTGCATCCATAGAAACATGCCGGCCTGCATTACGCATAGCAACCTTTACTTCTTCTTCGGAGAAATCAAGCATTGTGGCAATTTCAGATATCTTGGGCTCTCGCTCGTACTTTTGTTCCAGCACCGCATATGCTTTGTTGATCTTGTTTATAGAACCGATCTTGTTAAGCGGTAACCTTACAATTCTGGATTGTTCGGCCAGGGCCTGCAAAATGGATTGCCTGATCCACCAAACCGCGTAGCTGATGAATTTAAATCCACGGGTTTCATCAAATCTTTGTGCAGCTTTGATCAGCCCGAGGTTTCCTTCGTTGATCAGGTCAGGCAGACTCAGTCCCTGGTTCTGATATTGTTTGGAAACCGAGACCACAAAACGAAGATTGGATTTTGTCAGTTTTTCAAGCGCCATCTGGTCACCCTGCTTGATTCGCTGCGCCAGGGTAACTTCCTCTTCAGCGGTAATCAACTCAACCTTGCCGATCTCCTGCAAATACTTATCCAGCGATGCAGTTTCCCTGTTGGTGACCTGTTTTGTGATTTTTAACTGACGCATAAACCCTGGTGAAAATTAATTTACTGATATAATATTTGTAAAATTTCTACGAAAGAACGGTAGTTTTGTTACAGGAAAAACGTGCAGTCGTGAATTTTTTTATCGAAAAACCCCGGCTCTGAAAACCGGGATTTTTCGATAAGTTATTATCCTCTTTCCGGTTTTTTCATTAACACTTTTCTGGATAATTTCAGTTTGCCTGTTCTCTCATCCAGGCCAATAAGTTTAACTTCAACATCATCACCCACTTTCAGTTCTTCTTCAACATTCTTTAGATGTCTCCAGGTGATTTCTGAAATATGCAGCAAACCATCCTTGCCCGGTAAAATTTCAATGAAGGCTCCGAAAGGAACTATGCTTTTCACTTTTCCTTTATATATTTCACCTACCTCAGGAACGGCAACCATACCTTTAATTTTGGCTTTGGCGGCTTCAATTGAGGCTTTGTTCAGTGAGAATATATCGATAACTCCTTTATCTCCTTTTTCCTCGATTACGATTGTTGTCTCGGTTTCTTTTTGCAGATCCTGAATGGTTTTTCCACCGGGGCCAATAATCAGGCCGATGAATTCCTTATCAACAATTATTTTTTCTATTCTGGGTACGTGCGGTTTATAATCCTCACGTGGCTCACGAATGGTTTCTTCCATGATATCCAGGATGTGTAATCTACCTTTTTTGGCTTGTTCAAGGGCTTCTTTCAGGATACTGGATGAAAGTCCTTCAACCTTGATGTCCATCTGACAGGCTGTGATCCCGTCGCGGGTACCTGTCACTTTAAAGTCCATGTCGCCCAGATGATCCTCGTCGCCCAAAATGTCGGAGAGTACGGCATATTTCCCACTTTCACTATCGGATATCAATCCCATGGCAATTCCTGAAACAGGCTTGGTAATTTTAACTCCTGCGTCCATCAGGGCGAGTGTGCCCCCACAAACGCTTGCCATGGAGGATGATCCGTTGGATTCCAGAATGTCCGAAACCAGTCTAATGGTATAAGGATTTTCGTTTTCCCCGGGTATGACGGGTTTGAGAGCGCGCAATGCCAGGTTTCCGTGGCCCACCTCGCGACGGCTGGTACCACGAATGGGTTTCGCTTCACCTGTCGAAAACGGTGGGAAATTGTAATGCAGCATAAAGGTGCTTGTTCCTTCAATCACTGCTCCATCAATGGTTTGCTCGTCCAGCTTGGTGCCCAGGGTGGCTGTTACCAGTGACTGGGTTTCACCCCTTGTAAAAATGGCCGATCCATGGGCCGACGGCAGGTAATCAATATCACACCAGATGGGCCTCACCTCGTCCAGCTTTCTTCCGTCAAGCCGCATTCTTTCGTCCAGAACAAGCTTTCGGGCGGCCTCTTTGTGGATGTCGCTAAAATATTCTTTGACAAGCTTTTCTTTTTCTTCAAGCTCTTCTTCCGAAAGGGATGCAAGAAATTCTTCTTTTATGGCTGCAAAAGCCTCGGAACGTTCTTTCTTTTTGGTGATGAAGGATTGGGCAACTTCATAAACTTTGTCATAGGCAAAGTCATGCAATTGCTTTTTAAGTTCCTCATCTCCTTCTGGTTTAGGATAATCGCGCTTTGGTTTTGCTTTTTCAACTTCAGCTGCCAGATCAAGCTGGGTTTGGCACTGAATTTTAATGGTTTCGTGTGCAAACTGAATGGCTTCAAGCATCACTTCTTCGCTGATCTCTTTCATTTCACCTTCAACCATAACCACATTGTCGATAGAAGCAGCCACGATCAGGTCCAGTTCTGCATTTTCCATTTCTGATAACGATGGATTTATTTTGAACTCACCATTGATTTTTGCTACCCTGGTTTCGGAAATGGGGCCGTTGAAGGGAATGTCGGATAATGAAAGTGCGGATGAGGCAGCCAGTGCAGCCAGTGCATCGGGTGCTGTGTCCTTTTCTCCTGAGATCAATGTGATGATCACCTGTGTTTCTGCTTTGTAATCATCCGGGAACAATGGCCTTAGCGCCCGGTCGACCAATCTTGCTATCAATATTTCATGTTCTGAAGGGCGGGCTTCACGTTTGAAGAAACCGCCGGGGAACTTACCTGTAGAAGCGTATTTTTCTTTGTAATCTACTGAGAGCGGGAAGAAATCCTGATCTTCTCTAATCTCTTTGTTGGAGACCACCGTAGCGAGCAGCATGGTGTCTCCCATACTGACGACAACGGCGCCGTCGGCCTGGTTTGCCAACTTGCCGGTTTCAATACTAATTGTTCGTCCGTCGGGAAGTTGGAAGGACTTTACTTTTGAATTAATTATCATGTTCTAATCTTTGTTTGTGTGGAAAAATCGTAAAAATACAAAAAAAGGCAATTGAATATTGCCTTTTGGGAAGTGCCTTGTTTTGGCCGTCATCGAAAGCTATTTACGTAATTTCAGCTTGCTGATGATGGCACGGTATCTTTCAATATCTTTTTCTTTCAGATAATCGAGCAGTCTTCTGCGTTTACCAACGAGCCTTACAAGTGCCCTTCTGGTGACCAGGTCTTTCTTGTTGCCTTTCAGGTGATCGGTCAGGTGTTTGATCCTGAAGGTAAACAAGGCAACCTGTCCTTCTGTGGAGCCGGTGTTGATTTCAGCACCGCCGTGCTCCTTGAATAATTCTTTCTTTGTTTCCTGGGTTATGTACATAAATCTTCTGCTTTACTTAAAATTTCGGCCTGCAAAATTAGTATTTTCTTTTCACAATACAAAAGTGAATGGAGATTATTTTGCAATCTTATCTAAAAAGACCATTTTAGCCTGGTATAAAATATTTTGCCGTAATCACCGTATTCCGTTTCGCTTTTGCCAGTGAACCACTGTGCCATAACCAGAAAGGAGAGATTTTGTTTTAGGGATATTTCAACCGAAGGACCAATAAATCCGGATTTGTCCGAAGGATTAAAAATCCCCGAAAGATCCGCACTGATCAGCGGGGTGATCGGATAAGAAACCTGACCGAATATGTTGTACCTGGCCAATGTAATGGTTTTTGGATTGATGTCGAGATTCATGGCGAACAAATTGCCCCGTCCGGCTTTTCCGGTTGTCCCTTTGCTGTTGTATAATACGCTCAGCTGGAAATACCAGCTGCTACGCAGCGTATAATTTGCCCCGATAGATGCCATCAGCTGACCGGTTGAGTCGCTGAAATTTTCCTTGCTGTGAAAATAAGAGGCTTCCCCGTTGAAACCGGCCTTCTCAATCTGTCCGGCCCAACCCAGGCCCAGCACATAATCGTCATTCATCAGGCCTCCCATCAACTGAAAATCATAATTCCAGCGGTTGAATTTATACATCCCGGCGACTGTGATCTTATTTTCATGATTGACTTTGAATGCGGTCTGTACGGATGAGGTCATGCCCGTATAATACTGAAGCCTGACGGCGTCGCAGCCCGGTCTTTCCACATAATCGAAGTTGAAATAATTGAAAGTGTTGAAAATGTCGTTGGGATTCCAAACCAGATTTATGCCCCAGTTTATGCGCTGCCTGCCGAGGCTTGCTTCGAAATTGCCAAAGGTAAGCTGCCCGTAAAGGCGGTCAATATTGGAATAGAGCGTGTAACTGTTTCCACTGGCCCATGCTTTCTTTAGGTCGAAATAGCCATCATCCAAAGTGACAAAGCTTTTATAGTCATCCTGTCCCGGAATGGTTTTGGCCAAATTGTTGATGTTGCCAACGATCTGCCCATAATCCAGCAAATTTCTAATACCGAGCCGGAATGTTAAATGTTGGTTCGGATACCAGTTGAAATCCAGCCTGTTGTAGATGGTTCCCATGGTTTGCCAGGGCTTATCGAATTCTTCGATCCAGACCATCTCAAGGGTTTCCAGGTGGCCGCTTGCCATGAATTTTTTCTGGGCTTGCAAGGGGCCCGAACAAAGCAACAGGATTAAAGCGAACGATAAAAAACTGGTTCTTCTCTGAAGCATTGCCTTTAGTTTTCTCTGGTTTTATCACTTGATATTTTTCCGTCTTCTATGGTAACCACGCGCCATGCCCGGTCAATAACCCGCTGGTCATGTGTGGAAAAAATAAAAGTGATTTCCGATTCCCTGTTCATTTCCAGCATCATGTCGAGAAGGTCGGCGGTGGATTTGCTGTCGAGGTTGGCCGTTGGTTCGTCGGCCAGGATAAATTGCGGTTTTGAGGCCAGTGCCCTGGCCACCGATACCCTCTGTTGCTGTCCGCCCGACAAATCGCCGGGACGGTAATTGGCCTTGTCGCCTATACCTGTGTTGCGAAGCAATTCCATTGCACGTTGGTTCCTGTCTTTCCTGGAAACCTTTTGCAATTCCATGATAAAGGCGACATTTTCTTTGGCGGTTAAAACCGGTATGAGATTGTAGGCCTGGAATACAAATCCGATATTCATCAATCTGAAGTTGATCATATCTTTGGATTTCAGATCATGAATTTTCGTGTCGTTGATTACTACTTCTCCCTTGGTGGGTTTATCGAGGCCTCCTATCATGTTCAGCAGCGTGGTTTTGCCTGATCCGGAAGGGCCGACGATGGCAGTGAACTCACCTTTTTCAACTTTCAGGTCAATACCGTTAACCGCCTTCACGGGCACATTTGTTTCGTCATAAATCTTGTGCAGGTTTTTTACTTCAATGATTGCCATTTTTTTATTCTTTTGGAATTATATTAACTCATTTGTTGTTGATTTTTTATGCTTCTTCTCTGATCGCTTCGGCAGGCTTTAGCTTCAAAGCTTTTCGGGCCGGGTAAATGGATGCGATCAGGGCCGTGAAGACCACCATCAGTCCAACGATGAAATAGTAGGATGATTCCACCGTGGGATAGGCAATGCTCGCGTATCCAACGGCCTGAAGACCCTCCGAGACCACTGAAAGGTTGATGCCTGCCGTTCCGAAATATTCCACCAAAGCATATCCTCCCAGTATCCCGATGATCCCGCCGGTGACGGAAAGGAAAATGGTTTCGAGCATGATCATGGCAAACACCCTTTTTTTGGTCATGCCCACCGCCATCAGCATACCGATCTCTTTTACCCGTTCCATCACCGCCATCAGCATTGCGTTTACAATGCCGAACGCCAGCCCGAACAGGATCAGGAGCAAGAAGAGGTACAGCATTTGCTGGGTCCAGGAATTGAACAATTCGAATTCGGGTTTGATGTCCATCCAGGTTTGTACCTTTAGTTTTGGGAATTTCTTTTTAAGGGCTCCGGCTACTTGCCCGGTGTATTTGTTCTCATCCAGCCTGACCATGATCTCTGTGGCATGTTTTGGGTTCATGCCGATGAGGGAAGCCAGGTCGTCTTTCATAACGAAAACCGTCGATTCGTCGAACATAGAATTGTTTGTTTCAAAAATACCGACGATTCTGAAGGCCCCTCTCGTGATCATACTGTCCATGTTCTGAATGGAGATCACAACTTTTTTCCCCAGTTCAGCATTGAGTGTGTGAGCCAGGTCTTTGCCAACCACAATAGGCTGGCTTCTGATTTCTTCTTCAAAATAATTTCCGTCAACAAGATTTTTATTGATTGTGGTCACTCCTGCTTCCTTTTCCGGATTGATCCCAATGATCATCACTCCGGTGCCGGTTGTTGCCGTGCTGGCCATGGCCTGGGTTGAAATGTGCTGGCTC
This sequence comes from Bacteroidales bacterium, assembly GCA_021738625.1. Classification (GTDB taxonomy): domain Bacteria; phylum Bacteroidota; class Bacteroidia; order Bacteroidales; family JAIOZK01; genus JAIOZK01. The sequence goes on along the minus strand of JAIPBS010000009.1, from coordinate 49,108 downwards.
ACGGCCATTACATGTTCCGAATTGCTAACCTTTTCTGCAACTTCATTTGCCTGCGGTATGTTGTAGCGCACATCGTTGTTGGTTAAAAAATCGGGATGGTGTATCTGGATATTGGATAATTGTGTTTGTATGGAGGAAGTGATCATTTGTTCCATCATACCGTTCATAAGGGCAACAGAAAAAATGCCGCCAACCAGTCCGAAAATTACGGCCAGCATGATCACCAGGCTTCTAAGCTTATTCCTCCAAACGTTTCTCCATGCGATCGACCAAATCATGATTTATTTTTTTTAGTTTCTCATTCCTTTAATTACATTGAACCTGATCAGGAACACCAGTGGAAAAATAAATGCCATCAGCGTCATAATGACCACAACGATTCCCTGATTGAGGAAATATGCCGGATCCATCGAAAAGGGTATGATGGGTTCCACATTGAACTGTTCCATGGCTTCAGCTGCCCTCCCTGAAAGATGGATAGGATTGAAGTGAAAATACAGGTTTATGGGGAAACCGGCTATTGCGCCGATGATCACACCCAGCAGACCTATGATGATGGTTTCGAAAAACATCATGGCGATCAGCTTTACCTTTCTCATCCCCACTGCAATCATCACGGCGAATTCCTTTTTCCTTTCCATCGACATCATCATGATGGTGCCGAGTATGCCGAAGAAAATGATGACATAAAGTATAGCCAGCATCACGATACCGCCGGCATTATCGGCCTGGATCTCCTGCATCAACTCAGGCATCATCTCTTTCCAGTCCATCACTTCGTATTGGTCGCCAAGTTTGTTTTTCAGGTCGGAAACTTTTTCATTCAGTTCAGCCGGGTCGTCTATCATAATGGCCAGGGATGTAAGCATGTTGGGGGCGCCAAAAAGGTACTGAGCCTCGCTTAGGCTCATGTAGATGGTTTGCTTGTTCATTTCAGGGTTAGGGAAATCCAGGATGCCTCTAACGGGATATTCACCGGCAGCGGTAATGCCATGATAACCCTGGCTGTATAGTACAATGGAATCGCCCACCTTAATTCTCAGGTATTCGGCCAGCTTACTGCCGACCAGGATACCCTTGTCTCTGGATTTTAGGTATTCGCCCTGGGTAACATTTTTATTCAATTGCGTGAATTCGGCTTCTTTTTTAGGATCGGTTCCGATCACTGCAGATCCCTTGGTATAGTTGCCCGAGGAAGCCAACGCAAAAGATTCCAGTCTGGGGGTGACCGAGCTGATGCCCGCTTCGGATTTTATTTCATCTTCAACACTTTTGGTGTATTCAAAAGTCTCGTTAATCGACTTATCTTCCCAGTATCCTGCCTTATGCACCTGGATGTATCCGGTGTAAAACGAAACGGCATTCTTAACCATATTGTCGTAGCTGCCCAGTTGCATGCTCCGCATCACCAGGGCCAGCAGCACCGCAAAGAAAACGCTGGCCGTGGTGATGAGCGTTCTTCTTTTGTTTCGCCACAGGTTGCGCCAGGCTATTTTGAATATTGTTAACATATCTGATTTCTTTTACTTTATCTTACTCGTTTCATATTCTGAATGGAGAAAAACTCCGGTTGCAGATCAACATTGAATTTCATCTCGATGAAATCCATCACCGTTTTATGGCCTTCCTCGTCAACAGGCACCATCTCCATATGGCTGGGCAGCCTCCTGTCGCCCATTTGTTCGATATCGCTCATGGTTTCTTTGTTTACCAGTTTGTCGTCTTCATCATAATATTTTGCTTTCAGTTCATAGTATTCCTCCTTGCTGATCCACATCTCGATTTTGCCCCAAACCACTGCCGCATTGGGTTTAGGGTCGAACTGAATGATCCAGCAGTCGTATTCCAGCAAGCTGTCCTGACCGATGATGCTGTGGTTATAATCTTCCACCATCGATGATACCTTAACCAGGTCGTTGTTGGTGAAGTCCGATCCCATCCAGCTTTGCATCATCATGGAAGGCGGGATTTTGATCATTCTGTCGATGTTGGGCATGTAATTCCACATGTCTTCATGCCGCTTTAGGAAAACCTGCCCTCGCTCCCTTGCCGGTGCAGTGATGTAAATCATGTAATACTCCGTGCCCAGCGACCAGACTTTCATGGAGATTTCCCTGCTCCATTCCGGCCTGATGATGGTCATCTTCATCTCGCCCCTGCTCGATTTTCCGTTTAGCTTATCCGTGGCGGTTTGCACGATTTCTTTGGCTGTCGGCTCCTGCGCATGGGAGATAAATCCCATTCCTATCATTATGAACAGCAACAAAGTAAAAATTGCTTTAATTCTCATGATTGCTAAAGTTTTAAATAATGGTGTATAACATATTCTTTGATTTCATCTATTTGAAAATTCCTCGGGTCCATTACATAGTTTAACCCGACGCCGTCCAAAAATGCTCCGAACATCAATGCCTGCATCCTGGGATTTTCGTAGTCCCTTTTGCTGAAATAATCCTCCATAATCGCCAGGGTAGTCTCAAATAGTTTCCTGTATTTGTTTTGCAGGATTGAAAATACGGACGGCTGAAGGGCAAGTGAGAAATACAACCGCCAATAATCGGTTCTTTCTTTAAGTACCTTGAAAGTCATTTCAAGAAAGTATTTGAATTCATCATCTGTAAGTTCCCCATCTTTGTTGGTATCGAAGTAATTGATGAATTCCGCTACCCCTTCGTTCAGGATATCCATAAGCAATTCTTCCTTGCTGCTGAAGTAATTGTACATAAGACCCTTCGAGATGTCGGCTTTTTCGGTGATTTTGCTGATGGAGGTGACATGGTAGCCTTCTTCTGCAAAAAGCCTGAGTGCAGTATCCCGGATCAGCTTTTTCCGGTTTTCCCTGATATCGTCAAATTGTTTTTTGGTTCGTGGGCTCATCGCTTATGCTTTTTTTAAGTGAATGCATAGTCAACGTAAAAGTGTTATTGTCTTTTTATTTATCATATGGTTGAACGGTCGGTCAAAAATATATCAAATAGCTGCATCTGTCAAGTGTTTTTGAGAAAAATTTTATTAAGTAAACAGATGTATCAGATTATGAGGATGATAAATTTTTATCGGGAAGCAATTTTTCCATTGCTTTTTCGATTTCTTCGGGTTTCTGGGTTCCGATAAGGATTTTTTTACCTGAATCGAGTTTTAATTGCAAGCCTGATTTTCCTTTAACATTATATGTCTTACTTCCTTTCTTTCTGAAAGAGAACCTTATGCCCCAACCTCCGAATTCACGGACTGGCTTATATTTTCTTAAGTGCCACTCTGTAATATCTTCTGTTTTTATTTTTTTGGAGCGCATGATGGGTGCGAGGCGATAATAGATGCCGTCGCTGCGGATTTCGGTATGCATGCTGTGAAAAGCAAATATTAAAACAGGTATGAGCACCAGCACCAGTATGATTATCAGAGCGAGGTCGGGAGCGGGCCTGGTCCCAAAAGGAATGCCCAGGATGATCTGTTGAATGAACGCCCATAGCCACAGGCCCGTTACAATGGTGACAATGGCAATGATCCACCAGTGGTTGAAGCGTTGCTTTTCTTTAAAATACAGTTTTGGCATAGTGTAAAGTTATATAAACTTTAAAACATAAGCAAGACCGGTGCCACCCTGAACATTCAAAGGCTGTTGATTGTTCCTATTAAAAAGTTCAACAGATGAAAAATGTAGTTGTGATCGGTGCCGGTTTTTCCGGTTTATCAGCAGCAGCCAGCCTGGCAGCCAGAGGTTTTAAGGTTGAGGTGATTGAAAAGCACAAGCTCCCCGGCGGACGGGCAAGAAAATTTGAAGCTGAGGGTTTTACTTTCGACATGGGCCCAAGTTGGTACTGGATGCCGGATGTATTTGAAAAATGGTTCGCAGGTTTTGACAAAAAACCATCCGATTATTTTGATTTGATCCGGCTTGATCCTTCCTACAGGGTATTTTGGAGCAAAGATGAATCAACCGACCTACCCGCCAATTACGAACTGTTGAAATCCAAATTTGAGGAGATGGAAACCGGGGCAGGTGAAAAGCTTGATCGGTTTTTGAAAGAGGCTGAATATAAATATAACATCAGTATGTCGGACCTGATTTACAAGCCTTCCAAATCCATGTTTGAATTTGCCGAATGGAAAATCCTGAAAAACGCCTTGAAGATTCAGCTTTTTAAATCCTTTAAAAGACATACGGCAAGCTATTTTAAAAATGAACGCATCAATCAGTTAATGGAATTCCCCATACTTTTTTTGGGTGGCACGGCAGAAAATACCCCGGCGTTATACAGCTTAATGAATTATGCGGATATGAAGCTTGGCACCTGGTATCCCATGGGTGGAATGTATAAGGTGGTGGAAGGGATGCAGCAACTGGCCGAATCCCTGGGTGTACATTTTCATTTTAACTACAATGTGGAAAGAATATTAACGGATAGGAACAAAACGACAGGTGTGAGAACCGATCGCGGTGACTTCATTGCCGATTATGTGATCAGCAGCGCGGATTATCACCATACCGAAAGCAAGCTGCTATCCCACGGTCATCAAAATTACAGTTCCGAATATTGGGACAGGCGTGTTATGGCTCCTTCATCTCTGATCTTTTTCTTGGGGATCGATAAAAAGCTGGATGCACTTGAACACCACAACCTGTTTTTTGATCAGGATTTTAAAAAGCATGCGGAAGATATCTACAAAAAACCTACGTGGCCCTCCCAGCCCTCTATTTACATATCGGCTCCTTCAAGAACAGATGATCACGTGGCCCCTGAAGGGATGGAAAATTTGATGGTATTGATTCCTGTTGCTCCCGGGCTGGAGGATACAGAAGCCATTCGCGAAAAATATTTGAAGTTGTTTATGTTAAGACTGGAGAAACTCACCGGTGAATCCATACTTGATCATATCGTTTATAAAAGAAGCTATGCCATTTCAGATTTTGTAAAAGACTACAATGCTTTTAAAGGCAATGCTTACGGACTGGCCAATACGCTCCGGCAAACAGCTTTTCTGAAGCCGAAACTTGTAAACAAAAAGCTGCCTAATTTGTTATATACAGGCCAGTTAAGTGTTCCCGGACCGGGTGTTCCTCCAGCACTGATATCGGGACAGCTGGTTGCTTCTGAAATCATAAACAGCGCTTAAATTTAAAACCATGAAAGAATTATATGATAAAATATCGGCCCGTACCAGTAGGATGACAACCAGAGCATACAGCACATCCTTTTCGATGGGTATCAGGCTATTTGATAAAAAGTTACGTGGACCGATTTATGCCATTTATGGTTTTGTGAGGCTGGCTGATGAGATCGTGGATACCTTCCATGGGTTTAACAAAAGAAAGCTACTTGAAAATTTCAGAAAAGAAACTTTTGAGGCTATTGAAGAGGGGATCAGTCTGAATCCCGTGATCAACAGTTTTCAGGAGGTGGTTAATAAATACAATATCGATCAGCAGCTGATTGTTCATTTTCTCAACAGCATGGAAATGGATTTGTTCATGACAGAATTCAACCGCAGGAAATATGAGGAATACATCCTGGGCAGTGCGGAGGTGGTTGGTTTGATGTGCCTGCAGGTATTTGTTGACGGCGACCGCAAAAGATATGAAGAGTTAAAGCCCTATGCCATGAAGCTGGGAGCGGCTTTTCAGAAGATCAATTTTTTAAGGGATCTGAAAGCGGATCACCTGCAACTTGGCCGCGCATATTTCCCAAACCTCGATCCTGAAAATTTTACGCAGGAAGACAAGGAAAGAATTGAAAAAGAAATTGAACAGGATTTTTATGAAGGATTGAAAGGCATACGCTTATTGCCTAAATCTTCAAGGCTTGGGGTTTACATCGCCTATGTTTATTATTTTCAATTGTTCAGAAAAATTCGAACCAAAAAACCGGGACATTTGTTAGAAAAAAGGGTCAGGGTGCCAAATGGAGAGAAATATTCTTTATTGCTGTCATCTTACCTAAGGCACAGATTGGACATTATTTGATCCAATCACCTGATCCCTTTAAAATATATATGAAAAGAACAATACACATTGGATATTGGATAAGATCGGGCTTGTTGTTGCTTGCCTTGATTTACCTCCTGCCAACCAAAGGACAGTCAGTTGAGTCGGTGCGCGAACGCTATTTCGTGCTGGATGAAACTACCTGTGAATTCCAGGAATTCTTGCAATATTTGGAAGATACTGGCAATCCTGTTTTACTGGCTTATGAAGGAGCTGCATTGGCCGCTTCCGCAGCTTGTGAGGAAGGCCCGCTAAGAAAGCTCAAGCAGTTTAATCTTGGAAAGCATAAACTCGAAAAAGCCGTAGATTTGATGGCTGATAACATTGAGGTCAGGTTTTTGCGTTATGCCGTTAAAGTAAAAGCCCCGAATATACTCGGTTATAACGATCTGGCGGATGATGAGGAGTTTGTGGTTAAAGTATTGCTGGAAAACTCTGAAAACATTGACCTGTTTCTTTATCACGAGATAATCCGGTTTTTGCTTGCCCATGCTGACCTGAGCAGTGAAGAAAGGAAAATATTAACGAAAAAATCAAACCGGGATGGCTGAAGAATTTGTAGTATTGGTTGACAATAAGGACCAGGAACTGGGCGTCATGGAAAAAATGCGGGCTCACAGGGATGCTGTCTTGCACAGGGCCTTTTCAATTTTCGTATTCAACGATCAGGGGGAGTTGATGCTTCAACAGCGGGCGATGCATAAATATCATTCGCCCGGTTTATGGACCAACACCTGTTGCAGCCATCCAAGGCAAGGCGAAAGTCTGCATACGGCTACCCATAGAAGATTGCAGGAAGAAATGGGCTTTGATTGTGAACTGGAAAAGGCATTCGATTTTAAATATAAATCCGATGTTGGCCAGGGGCTTACCGAACATGAATTTGATCATGTCTTTATCGGTGAATGGAACGGGAAACCACAAACAAATCCCGATGAAGTGGCAAGCTGGAAATATATGAAAATGGAAGATATTGAAAAGGATATGTTGAAGCATCCCGAAAATTACACGGTTTGGTTCCGCATCGCCTTTGATGAAGTATATAAACATTTGAAACAGAAAAAATAAAAAGATATGGACTGGTATTTCATTGTATTGATCATCATAGCAACTTTTTTCTTCATGGAATTTGTTGCCTGGTTCACGCACAAATATGTTATGCACGGCTTTTTATGGAGCCTGCATAAAGATCATCACATCCGCGACGGAAGGCGATTTGAGTGGAACGACCTGTTCGCGGTTTTCTTCGCTGCTATAAGTGTTATCCTGATCTTTTTAGGAACACGGCAGGGACTGGATTACAGGTTCTGGATCGGGATCGGTATTTTCTTTTATGGGATGGCCTACTTTCTTTTCCATGATGTTTATGTGCACAAGCGGGTCAGGATATTTAACAAATTATCCAACAGATACCTAAGGGCTACAGTAAAAGCACATCTGGAACATCATACGCCGCATTCGCACAAAAATTATGGATTCCTGCTTGCTCCGCTTCAATATTACCTGGAGGAATTCAGGAAATCGAAAAGGCAGAATTACGCCGCTGAAGAAACCGTTTAACCCACAATCCGACTTGATGTGAGCACTTATCTCTGGATAAATCTTTTGTCGATCAGCATTCCATTTTTAGCAAGTTTCGATCCCAGATTAGGCTTTTACAGAAATTGGAAATATCTGTTCCCTGCCATGCTGCTCACCATGCTGTTGTTTATTCCCTGGGATATTGTTTTTACGGAGAAAGGGATATGGGGCTTCAATCCGGTTTACCTCAGCGGGATCAGCTTGTTTGGGTTGCCACTGGGGGAATGGTTGTTTTTCATCGCCATACCTTATGCCTGTTTGTTTACTTATGAGGCCCTGAAATATCTCGTAAGAAAGGATTATTACGAAAAATATGTCACCCGGATTAATTATGTCCTGATGGCGATCCTCGTGATATTGGGGTTGGTTTTCATCGAAAGGGCATATACCTCACTTACCTTTGTTTTAACTGCTGTATTTATTGCGCTTCAACAATTTATTATTAAAGGCAAATATCTCGGAAGATTTTACTTTTCATTCCTGATCGTCCTGATTCCTTTTTTTATTGTGAACGGCATTCTTACAGGTTCATTTATCGAAGATCAGGTAGTATGGTACAGTGATGCCGAAAACCTCGGAATCCGTATGTTCACGATTCCGGTTGAGGATTCTGTGTACGCCTTGCTGCTTCTGATGATGAACGTGACTTTTTATGAATCCTTAAAAAAGGCATATTGAGAAACAACTTATCATCTTGGTCTTCGAATGATGCCCACGATCAGGCTGATCACGAACAAAACAACAAAAATCCAGAAAAGGATTTCAGCGATTGCGGCAGCACCTGCTGCTATACCCCCGAATCCGAAAATTGCTGCAACTATAGCAATTAGGAAAAATACAAGAGCCCAACGTAACATAATTGCTTGTTTTTAGTGATTTGATTAGAGATAAATAAATATACTGCCAAAAATAGCTGTTGTATGAAATGTATCGCTAACTTTTAGCTATTGAACGATTTGATCCAAAACAACCCGGATCCCGATTAAATAAGGTGTGGATAAAAATCTACAAAAGCCGGGCAAAGTGCAGGTTTAACAAGTGTTTTTTGGGTAAAAGGAAATTGTTCAATTAAACGGGGAACACATCATTTATTCATTTCCGATCTTCTCTTTTGTATTCCACACATCGTATTTGGGGTCATAGTCATTCATGATGATCCCGTGGTCCCCGATGCGGTAACCTTTGGAGTTGCGGCCGGTCCTGACGATCCTTTTTCCCTCGCAGGCGCTGATGCCGATCCATTTACAGTTTTGGCAATGATTGTGGCCGTTGATCTGTATGCCCCAGCACTCGTCTTCCGATAGGTAGGCTGTGTTGATCTGTCTCATAATGCTCGCATTTTTTTCAAATGTAGAAATATTTTCAGGAAATATAGAAAAAAATTAAATGTGTTTTTTGGTATGCAACCAATTTGTTGAGGTCAACAATTTGGTAAAAAAATCACTTGTCATTCATAAATATATTCCCAGCCGAACATTTCCACAAACTCTTCAAATATTTTTCGTTTGTCGGGACCGTATTTGCTCACTTTGTTTCTGATCTTTTCCAGTGGCTTGGGGCTGTTCAGGTGCTTTGGTTTCTTGGAATAAAACTTATCCGCATAGCAGATTACTTTCTCCACCAGTGTCATGGGCACCATATCTCTTTTGGGCAGAGGCAGGTTGTCGCGTTCGATATCTGCTATCGTAAGACCCACGCCCACATGCCGCTCGCATACCGGCGCCACATCTTTCAGGCCTTCCTGATCCAGAAGCGCCCTGCCGAGGTAACCATGCGCCAGGTATGGTTGATCTCCATGACATCCGATGCCCGGTGCATGGGTCATAAAAATTCCGATATCGTGCAGCATACCGGCTGTTTTCAGATATTCGGTGTTTAGGTTGAATTGTTGATTGTGTTCGGCGATCTTTAGGGCCAGGCTGGTTACCGATAAGCTGTGTTCATAAAGATATTTGTATGCTTCTGAATTTTTATCGTAATATTTTTCGATGATCTTATCTGCAATCGGAATCATTCTTTTCTATCGTTTTTGGCCTTATCAGCAAAAATGTTTCCAAAAGCTTAAGTCTTTTCCTTTGATTTTGCCATAGCTTTTCCCAGGCTTCTGAAATCAGCGCCTGAAGGATTCTGAAACACCCTAAGTTTGAAATGAGGTATGACAGCCAGGATGTGGTCGAAAATATCGCTTTGTACATCTTCGTATTTGGCCCATGCCTGTATGCGGCTGAAAACATATATTTGCATGGGAATGCCGTTCTCGGTAGGCTGGAGCTGCCTCACCAGGAAGGTCATCCCGGTATGGATTTCATTCTTGTTTTTAAGATATTCTTTCAGATAAGCTCTGAAAACACCCAGGTTTGTTTGCCTGCGGCCATTCACCAGCACGCTGTTGTCGATGCTGTGTTTTTTGTTGTAGGCTTCAATCTCCTTGTCGCGTTTTTCGATATATGCTTTGATGGTTTGAATCCTTCTGAAATCTTCCAGCATTTCTGCTGTGCAAAATTCAACGCTGGTCATGTCTATATTGATGGAGCGCATGATCCTCCTGCCGCCTGATTCTTCCATGCCCCGCCAGTTTTGGAAGTAGTCGGTAACAAGTGTGTAGGTTGGGATGGTGGTAATGGTTTTGTCCCAGTTCTGCACTTTAACGGTGGTTAGCGAAATGTCGGTTACGGTGCCGTCAGCGCCGTATTTGGGCATGCTGATCCAGTCGCCGATCTTCACCATGTTGTTGGCCGTAAGCTGTATCCCGCCCACAAAACCCAGTATAGGATCTTTGAAGACCAGCATCAGAACTGCCGAAAGTGTTCCCAGGGAAAGCAACAGGGTGGTGGGGGATTTCCCCAACAGACTGCTGATTACGATAATGCTTCCGATGATGATTATGATGATCTTGAAAACCTGGATGTAACCTTTGATGGGACGTGTTTTTGAAATCTCATAATTGGCATAAATGCCCTGTATCGCATTCAGAAAGGCCGATATCAGCACAATGGCCATAACAACCATATAAATGTTCAAAATGAGGTTGATAACGTTCTTGGTGAAGGTATAATCAGGTATTACATAGGGAGTCGAAAAATAAATGATAATGGCCGGGGCAAAATATGCCAATCGTTTGAATACCTTGTTTTCGTGCAGGATATCGTCCCAGTTGGTTTTTGACTTTTTTACCAGTATATGGGTGAATTTAATGATCAGCCGTTTTGCGATATAGTAAGATATCCAGGCGAGCAATAAAACGATAAGCAAGCCCGAATAATCGGTTATCACCCCGGACATTTCCTCGGAAAGACCTGTTTTTAACAACCAATTTTTGATCAGGTCACCAATTTGTTGAAACATAATTCATGAAGTTATTTCTGCAAATTTATGAATTAAGAGAACGCATATGCCAATGCTGAAAAGGAATGTCAAATTAAATTGGAGTCTTAGAGCTTTCTTGCCCCCAGGTGCCTCTTAATCTCATTTTCGTATTTTTCCCGCAGGAAAAGACATTGTCCAAGGCAAACATTCAGGTCGTATATCCTGATTATATCAACAATCCCTTTTTTCCTGTAAAAAATTCCCTGTGCCGCATCCCATTTATTTTCACGGATGTTGCGCTTGATGTTCAGGGTGATCTGCTCGAAATCATCAAATGGCAACTCGGTACCTACTTCAAAGTAAGCCATCTCCGGTGTTTCTTTGTCCATATACACACCCTGGTCGAGTTCATCAAGCAGAAAATATTTGGTGATCCTGATCAGATCCTCATAGGGGGCAACCTTTTTGCCTTTCATGAGTTCGATTCCGCTTTTCTTGAAAGCTTCAAGCAGTTCGGGTATGTGATTGTAATTTTTCAGATCTTTGATGCGAATGCACTGTTTGCTTTCGTTGAACAGGTTTACAGTTCCCGGTGAACCATCGAAAGGATACGGAAACAAATTTTTTGCATTAAGAGTTGCCCGTATAATCTTTTCTTCCGGATAGTTTGTTTTCGTGATCAAAAACGCAGATTTCGGATTGGTTGTGTCCGGTACGGTTTCACCGTGATAACCCGGAAAAGGATAAAGTGATTCGAGGACCATGTCGTCATAGCCTATCCCAACCAGTGTTTCTTTCTTTTCAATGGTTCCGATGGTTTCAATTATTGTTTTGGTTTCCATGCCTTAAGCTGTTGATCAATACTTTTATTTAGAACGAATTTACATAAATTTTTTTAATTGAAATCAAAAATCAAATTTTCTTTTCAAGCAGTATGAAAATTTCACGTCCCGTTCTGGGTTTGATCGAATTGTAAGCGGTTTTAAAATGGATGAAACGGAAGAAAGGTTTGAACAAGCGGATATATTCTTCTTCGGTTCCTCCGAAAGGAGGCTTGTCGAAACCGAACTCATGGTTGAATAGCAGGCCGGCCAGTTTTCCGTTTCTGTTCAGTAGTTCATGCGTTTTTAATGCGTAGGCGTTGCGAAGTCTTCTTGGAATGGATGAAAAAAAGGTTTGTTCAACAATAAGGTCATATTGCCCTTCATGTTTCCAGAAGTTTTTCACGATCAGGTTTTTAGCAGGAAAATCAGGCAGGCGCTCCTGGAAATTGTGTACCGGAAGCCTGGCAAAGTCAAGCAGGTAAACCTGCCGAAATCCTTTCATGTAAAGGTATTCCACTTCGTAGGCATTACCGGCACCCGGTACAAGTATTTTGAGTTCTTTGTTTTGGAGTTGATCGAAATAGGTTTTTAAAGGGGTGGAAATATAACCGATATCCCAGCCCACTTTTTCATTCTGGTATTGTCTTTCCCAGTATTTCGGATCCTGCTCCATGTTTTGTTTTCGGATTATTCTTCAAATGCGAACATCGGATCCCATGGCGGCAGCTTAATGGGTTCCTGTTCAAGGATTTTAAGGGTTTCTTCGTCCACATATTTCTTGTTGATCACAACCCGGAACATGTATTCGTCAAACCACTCATCCGTCATGGTAAGATAGCCTTTATTACCTGATTTGGCTCCCCAACTGTTTTCCAGCAGCCATTTGTCGATTGCTCCTTTTTGGTCGATGTTCAATCCAATAAGTGCCATGCCGTGTGTGGAAGCGCTTTGGTATGTTTTGATGCGGTTGGCTTTATTCATATCAAAGTTAACCCCCATTAGATCGTTATAGGCGTAATTTTTAACATCCAGGGTTCCTTCATCGCGGTTGAGTTGCTTGCCCACATCACATGAAAAATACATGGCCTGCTTATCGAGTATTGATGTTTTGGCAAATGCCTTTATTTTTTCATTTTTAAGATTTATATAGTTCCAGTTATAGCCTTCGACCATGCTTCTGTCATATTCGATCTCATAGAGCTTTCCGTATTCCCTGGAAGGATCGTTCATGAACATTACATATTCATCCAGATCAATACCCACATATTCATTATAAAACTCCAAGGGGGTGTAGGATTTCACTTCCGTGATGTTGCCATCGGTGGTTTTATATTGCCATTCGAATTCCTGCGGTGGTTGTCCGAACGACAGGACCAGTATCCTGTATATATCCGATAACATAGTGATTTTTTCTTCACGCAATTCTTCCTTGGTTTTTCCCTCCGAGAACATTTGTCTCAGCTCAATAGCGTTTCCCCGCAGCTTTTTTGCGATCAGGCTACGCACGCTTCTGGTGTTTTCACTTTGATGGGTTTCGGGCATGGCCGACTTGGGCACCAGACCGTATTTTTTCACCACATCAGCAAAGGTGGTCCATTGCCCCCCGTCCTGTATAGGGTGTTTGAAAATCCAGTCCACCGTGCGATCATCTTCCGGCTTGTCAGTAGTTGAGATAATGGCCTCAAGGAACAGATTGGATTTTTCGAGCTGATCCCAGAAGAAATTATAATTCTGCGAGAACTCAAATTCTTTGGTGTCCAGTTTTTCAAGGACGATGGGTTTTAGAATATTCAATCCTGTGAACAGCCAGCAACGGCCGGTCGACTTCTGGTCGGTGATGCCGGTTGTTTCCACTTTGTGAGAAAAATAATGATTTACCTTTCCCACGTTTTCGCGATTCAAGGCCAGTTTTTTGATGTCGTTGTTACTCACCGCATTGATAAGCGCCCGGTCGTCGGGTTCATCCCAAACCGATTGTTTGATGTCTGATAACACTTCGGGGGTGATGGCTCCTTCCTGGGCTTTGCCGTTGTATGCTGCGAAAATTAATGCAGTTGCAACGACCAGCATTTTGAATTTGTTTTTCATAATTTTATAATGATTTGATTATAGTTCTTTCTATCCTCCTGCCCGTTTGGCCTTGTATCCTTCTTTTTGAAGGATTTCAGTCACCTTATCTGCAAAATCTCCCTGTATGAGTATCTGCCCATCTTTAACGGTTCCGCCAACTCCGCATTGTGTTTTAAGCATCTTTCCCAGATCCTTCAGGTCCTCCTCGAGGCCGACAAATCCGTCGATAAGGGTGGCGGTTTTCCCACCGCGTCCTTTTTTGTCTCTTCTCACTTTGAGATTTTGCTGCTGATTGGGAAGGGTTTCTTCTTGCGTTTCTTCTTCCTCGTAAACAAAACCGGGATTGGTTGAATAAACGATCCCGTCTTTTCTTTTCTTCTTTTTGTTAGTCATGTTCCTCAAGGGTTAATTGATTGTTGATCATCCTGTTGTTGTATTGCTGAATGATCGCTTCCAGTAGGCTGATCATTTTTTTTAAACGCTGTGGTTGATGCTGTGCGATATTAGTTTTCTGAAGCTTGTCCTTCCGGATATTATACAAGCTATAATTCCCATTGATTGCACGGATCAGCGAGTAGTCTCCCTGGATCAGCTGGTAACTTCCGTTGTTGTAACTGATGGCAAAATGCTGACCGGCAGTATCAAAAATATCATTCCCAAAAGCCACGAAGGGCTTATTGTAGTCCAGGATACTTAGCACCGTGGGCATAATATCAATTTGCTGGGCTGTGGTTTCATAGTGTTTGGCAACAGTATCTCCCGGAAAGAAAAACAAAAGGGGAATTTCCAGGTTGCCGATACGACCCTGGTTTTCCTGAAAGTATAACTGTGATGTGTGATCTGCTGTGATCACAAACAAAGTGTTATGATACCAGGCGGAACTTTTTGCCTCGCTAAAGAATGTTTTTAGCGCATGATCGGTATAGCGGATGGTTTTGTGGATTTTTAAAGGACCCTGCTTAAAACTGCTTTTGTATTTTTCCGGCAGCGTGTATGGATGATGCGATGAAACTGAAAACAACAAAGTGAAAAAAGGTTCGGGTGTTTCATCCAGTTTTTGCTTGAAATACCGGAAGAAGGGTTCGTCAAAAATACCCCATTTGCCATCATAATATTCATCGTTGTTGAATTCATCTCTTCCGTAATATTTTTCAAACCCAGCCATTTTGGAGAACAGGTCAAAGCTCATGGTTCCGTTGTTGCCTCCATGAAAGAATGAAGTTTGATAGCCTATTTCTTTAAGTAATCCTGCCAGGCTGTTCAGGTTATTTCTGCTATAAGAAGAGGTGAGGAAGTCCGTACTCATCAGTGTCGGTATTGCGGCTAAAATGGCCGGAATACTTTCGATAGAACGTTTGCCATTGGCATAGGCTTTTAGGTATCTGCTTTTTAGCATCAGCGAATCCAGAAAGGGTGTATAACCCTGGTATATCGAGTCTTTATGGTAATGCGGGTTGAGCAAGCCGCTATGCTCTGCTGAAAAACCCTCCAGGACGATGAGGACTACATTCCCGGGTTGAAAGGAAGGTTGAGATGAATCCGGATGATGAACAGGCTTGTATATCTCTTTCAGTGCATCTGCTTCATGATAATCTACTTTTTTAAGGACAGGCTGCCCTATGGTTTTAATCAATGTAAAGGGGGTGTTCAATACCAAAGGTATGTTCCTGTTTTCAATCTGCCGGGCTGCGCTCATAATGCCGATGGGTTTAAGCTGAAACCCTCCGCGAATACCTGTTATTGATATAGCGATAATGCCGGCAAACAAAAAGGTCTGCAATAGATAATCACTTACTCTTTTTGGTTGTGGGCCGGCTGCTTTTCTGATGAATTTCTGATTCAGAAAAACAAGCAGAAAGGCAAACATGATCCAGCTCAGGAATTCAAGCCAAAAATGACTGATATACTGTGGCAATAAACTGACGACTTCATTTTCTTCGTTTGCAATATAGGTGAATACATCCGCCGTCGAACGTTTTAAAGTAAACCTGAAATATACGGCATCGACAAAATTTGCAGCCAGCCCGATGATATTAGTAAAATAGTAAAACAGGATATTGTTGATCCGTTGATAGCTTTTACGGAAGCGCACCGGTATCGGTGCCGTATTGAAAACGATAAACGGCAGGTTCAGCATAAAAAGCGTGGAAAGGTCGAAGGGTATGCCTTTGATTGTTATTGCGGTCAATTCTCCTGTTCCGATGTCATTAAAAATGTGCATGTTGAAAAGAAAGAACAAAATCCTTGAAAGCAGGTAAAGTAAAAATACCAGTATAATTTTCTGCAAGCTGATCAGGTAAATGTTATTGGCTTTCATGCTCGGCTATTGATGAATGCAAAGTTATAAAAAGGCTGCGATTTGTATTTGGCTATAGATTGCTTATATTTGTTCTGCTTTATTGGCATCAAACCCAGACTCCCAATTGAATGAATAAGGCTTACGTCAACAGGCTTGAGAAAGAAAACAAGTTGCTATCTGAAAAGATAAACATACTTGAAAGCGAACTTGAGAAAAGAGAAGGAACATCTGATTTGCAAGGGCAGATCGATGAATCCCATTTCAAAAGTATTTTTGAGAATTCTACCATCGGATTGTATAAAACAACGCCCGATGGAGAGATATTGATGGTTAACCCGGCGGCTGTTAGGATGCTTGGATACGAGAGCTATGAAGAGCTCAGGAAACGAAACCTCGAAATGGAAGGGTTTCAACCTGAATATAGCAGGGATGTTTTCAAAAGTATTCTCGAGAAAAGAGGTATGGTCAGAGGTCTTGAGTCGGCCTGGCACAGAAAAGACGGTTCCAGAATTTATGTTCGTGAGTCGGCCAAAGCGATCCGCAACGAAAAAGGGGATATCCTCTATTATATCGGAACATTTGAAGATGTTACCGATAAAAAAGTAGCAGAACGAAAGCTGAAAGAGAGTGAATCCAAATACAGGGCGTTGTTCGAATATGCACCGGTCCCTATTTGGGAGCAGGATTACGCTGAGATAAAAGCGGAGATAGATATTCATAAGAAGAAGTATTCTGATAGACCTCCTGAGGATTTTTTGGAAAATGATGATCTGATCGACAAACTAAAAGGAAAATTGAAAAGCCTGGATGTTAATCAGGAAGGTGTTAGGATGTATGGCGCTGCGAGCAAAAAGGAATTGCTTGGATCAGTAGGCAGGATCAGATCCGAAGCAACCATAAATATCTTTAAGAAAGCCATATATTGCATAGCAGAAGGTGGTACACATTTTGTCGATGAAGATTTGAATTATGACCTGTCTGGGAATAAAATAAATACTATAGTCAAGTGGCAGGTTGCCCCCGGGCAGGAGGATGATTACAGAAGGGTGTATGTGACCAGCATGGATATATCGAGGATTAAAGAAGTTGAGCAAAAACTTCTGCGTGAGAAAGAAAAAGCCGAACAAGCCGACAATATGAAATCAGCTTTCCTGGCCAATATGTCACATGAGATCAGAACCCCAATGAATTCGATCATTGGATTTTCCGAACTTCTGCTTGAGAAAGCCTATGATGAGAAAGAAAAGGAGAGCTTCGTTAATTTGATCGTACAAAACGGAAAAAACCTGCTCAACCTGATCAACGACATTATTGATCTTTCCAAAATTGAAGCAGGTTACCTGCAAATTGAATATGAAAAATGCGACGTTCGTAATGTGCTCGTTGTGTTGGTCGAGAACTTCAAAAGGCAGATCAAAAGCATGCGGAACAATGTTGAAATCCGATTGTCTGAAAGATTTGAAAATCATTTTATTGTAACCGACAGCTTCAGGTTGAACCAGATTCTTTCAAACCTGATCGGCAATGCCGTGAAATTTACAAAGGAGGGATTTGTAGAGGTTGGTTGCAATCTAACTGATGATAACCGCAACATTGAGTTTTATGTGAAAGACACGGGCCTGGGCATTTCGGAAGATAATCTCCAAACTATATTTCAACGTTTTGAGCGAATTCAAACAGACAGTTTAAAGGATGCGGATGGGACCGGTTTGGGCTTATACATCACCAACCAGCTTGTGCGTTTGCTTGGCGGTGAAATCAGGGCTGAGTCGAAAGAAGGTGTGGGCTCTGTTTTTCGCTTTACAATTCCTTATCATCCGGCCCCGGGAAAGAAGACTGATAAGAAAACATCTTTGGAAGTCGAGGCCTATGATTTTGAAGGAAAAACCTTTCTGATTGCCGAGGACAACGAAGCAAACTATTATTTTTTGGAAAATCTGCTGGCCAGCTTCAATGCCAGCAGACTATGGGCGAAAAACGGCAAAGAGGCGGTGGAGCAATGTATGAAGAATGATTTGATTGATGTTGTATTGATGGATATAAAAATGCCTGAGATGGATGGCTATGAAGCGGTTAAGTTAATTAAAAAAAATAAACCCTCGATGCCTGTTATTGCAGAAACAGCGTTTGCAGTGGTCGGAGAGGACAAAAAATGTTATAATGCAGGTTTTGATGATTATGTATCAAAACCCATCGACTCAAGGTCACTGCTGACAAAAATCAGGCAGCTGATCGAAGAATAAAATCATGCCCCCATTTGTTAGTTTAATTTGTATAAAAAACAACCTTAATGTGAAATGTGCATTAATGCGCAAATTAAGTAAACACAGCCTTTGCATAAATCATTAGTTGTATAGCAGGATTTTATATATTCGTATCAATCAATGAGAACACCCGACATTAAACAAATACTGATCAGGCACTGGGGGTTCATAACTTTCAGGCCGCTTCAGGAGGATATTATTAATGAAGTTCTGAAGCGAAATGATACCCTTGCATTGCTCCCCACGGGAGGCGGTAAGTCGTTGTGCTTTCAGGTTCCAGGCCTGGCTATGGATGGGCTCACCCTGGTGATCACACCCCTGATTGCTTTGATGAGAGATCAGGTTGAAAACCTGAAAAAGAAAGGCATTAAGGCTGCCGCTTTGCATTCGGGCATGAATCGCCATGAAATAGAAGTCGCAACGGACAATTGCTTGTATGGAGATACTAAATTCCTGTACGTTTCACCCGAGCGGCTTCAGTCAAAAGACTTCAGGGAAATCATCAAAAAAATGAGGCTAAGCCTGTTAACCGTTGACGAGGCACATTGCATTTCTCAATGGGGGTATGATTTCAGGCCGCCCTACCTGAAAATTGCCGAGGTAAGAGAGCTGGTGCCGGGCGTACCTGTTCTGGCGCTCACTGCAACTGCCACGCCAGAGGTGGTTAGCGATATCCAGGAAAAGCTGCAATTCAAAAAGAAAAACCACATCAGGGGAAGTTTCGACAGGAAAAATCTTGCCTATGTGGTGATTAAAAATGAAGATAAAGCGAACCAGCTTCTTCGCATTTTGAAAAATGTTCCCGGTACGGCCATTATTTATGTAAGGAACCGCAGAAAAACCAGGGAAATTCAGGAACTGCTGAAACGGAACAAGATCAGTTGCGGTTATTATCATGCAGGCCGCACTCCCGCGGAAAGAAACAAAGAGCAGGAACTTTGGATGAAGGGAAGCAATCGGGTGATGGTTGCAACCAATGCATTCGGTATGGGTATCGACAAACCCAATGTTCGACTGGTAGTCCACATGGATTTACCCGACAGCCTGGAGGCTTATTTTCAGGAAGCGGGCCGTGCAGGGCGTGACGAAAAATATGCCTATGCCGTTTTGATCTTTGATGATACGGATATTGAACAAATTAAAAATAATCTCGAAATCTCATTTCCTCCGCTCGCGCAGATCAAATCGGTTTACCAGGCGCTCGGGAATTATTTTCAGCTTGCTGTCGGCAGCGGCAGGGATGTTGCATTCGATTTCGACATTGCCGACTTTTCGTCCAATTACAATTTCAAACCCCTTACAGTCTTCAATGTGCTGAAATTCCTTGAAAAGGAAGGATACCTGCTTTTAACGGAAGCCATCGACAATCCTTCAAAATTGTTCATACAGGCTGATAAGAATGATCTTTACAGATTTCAGGTAGAAAATCCTAAATTCGACAAGATCATCAAATTGATCCTGCGTTCCTATTCCGGTCTGTTCAGTGATTTTGTGAAGATCAACGAAAACCAGCTGGCCCGTATCCTGGGCGTGGAGGTGCATGCCGTGGAGAAAGCGCTTCAGTATCTCACCGGCCTCGATCTGATCACCTATGTGCCAAGAAAAAACAAACCACAACTGATCTTCACCATCGAGCGAATTGACGCCAGTGACCTTTCCATTTCAAAAGAAAACTATAAAGATAGGAAAGCAGCCGCACAGAAACGCATTTCTTCCATGATCAGTTATGTGGAGACCAAACACGTTTGCAGAAGCCAGTACTTGCTCAGGTATTTTGGTGAGCGGCAGAACAAACGTTGTGGGCGCTGTGATGTTTGCCGGGAACGAAATAAGATAGAACTGAACGATTTTGAGTTTGATCAAATTTCGGAGAGCCTCGAAAAGCTCTTATGGAGCAATGCCCTCAATATTTATGAACTGATCGGGCAGCTAAAGGGGTTCAAAGCGGAAAAGGTAATCAAAGTGCTGCAATGGTTGAGAGAGAATGATAAAATCATTGAGCACGAGAATAAGCTCCAGTGGAAAAAACAAACCTCAATGGATCTTTAATACCAAATGGGTAGCATAGAAAGCAGGATGAAACTGACAAGAGATTTTTACAGCAGCAATGATGTGGTGGCCGTTGCAAAACAGTTGCTTGGTAAGATATTGTTCAGCAATATTGATGGCATACAGACCGCCGGTTACATTGTTGAAACGGAAGCTTATGACGGGATAAATGATAAGGCTTGTCATGCATTTGGCAACAGGCGCACTGGCCGGACCAATGTGATGTTTATGCAGGGCGGTACGGCCTATGTCTATCTCTGTTACGGCATTCACAGCTTGTTCAATGTAGTTACAGGACAGAAGGATGTTCCACAGGCTGTTTTGATCAGAGGGATAATTCCATATCAGGGCATCAGGCATATCCTGAAAAGAAGACCTGTGAAATTGCCAATTGATAAAACCGGGATCGGTCCCGGCAATGTTTCGGCTTGTCTGAGAATTCACTATTCGGATACGGGAACCGATCTGATGGGAAACAGAATTTGGATCGAAGACCACGGTTTTATTTTAAAGGACAGTCATGTGGCAGCCGGCCCCAGAGTTGGTGTGGATTACGCCGGAGAAGATGCAAGCTTGCCGTATAGGTTCCTGTTGAGAAAGGAGTTTTATCCTGAAATGGATTTAAGCGGCTAGCATAAAAAAACCCCCGTTTGTTCAACGAGGGTTTTTTTATAGCTTCCGTGATTGGCTTACTTAACGACTTTTGACAGATCGTTACCGGGTTTGAATTTAACAACCTTTTTAGCCGGAATCTTGATTTCGCTACCAGTTTGTGGATTTCTTCCTTTTCTTGCAGCTCTTTTAGCTACGCCAAATGAACCGAAGCCAACGAGTGCAACGCGGTCACCTTTTTTAAGCGCTTTTGTTGTATTGTCAATAAAAGCATCCAGCGCCCTTTTGGCGTCAGCTTTTGTTAATTTTGAATCGGAAGCAATTGCTTCAATTAATTCTGCTTTGTTCATGTCTCTTGGTTTTTGATTAGTAATTAATGCGAATGCATGCAAATATAAGCCTTATGAGAGAAAAGTCAAGTAAATGACCTCTAAAACCCTTGAAAATGTTAATAAAACCCTGATTTTGTTAATAACGTTACGATTTTTTTAAGTATATCCACAATTACAGCGTGATCATCTCCGGTTTGTAGCGATATATCTATATTTCTGAATGTCGAAACCGCGCAGAAATTCTTCCGTTTTAACCTTATTCCTTCCTTCAAGCTGAAGCTCTGTAATTTCGAGGGCTCCATCGGCTGTTCCTATCTGCAGATAATTTTTACCATCCGTATGGATCTCTGCTGGTTTTAGGTCAGCCGGCGACTCCACAATCCGGGCTCCGTAGATTTTAAGTTGGAAGGGGTTTCTGTTTTCTGTTTCCAGGAAGGTATGGGCTGCCGGATGCGGGCTGAGCCCCCTTATGAAGTTATACACGGACTGGCTTTTGTTTTTCCAGTTGATGACACAATCTTCCCTGAATATTTTTGGCGCCTGTTTTAATTTCTCATCTTCCTTTAAAAGGAAGGTTTGATCCAGGGTTTTAACCTGCCCCATACGGATCAGGTCAACGGTTTTCAGGACTGCGTTGGCGCCAAGTCGCATCAGCTTGTCATGCAGGCTTCCTGCTGTTTCTTCCCGCTTGATCAGGGTTTTTTCCTGCACAATGATGCGACCGGTATCGATTTTTTCATCGATAAAAAAACTGGTCACACCGGTTTGGGTTTCGCCATTAATGATGGCCCAATTAATGGGTGCTGCACCGCGATATTGCGGCAGGAGGGAAGCATGCAGGTTAAATGTCCCGTATTCGGGGTATTGCCAGACTTCGGCAGGCAGCATCCTGAAAGCAACCACAACGATCAGGTTCGGGTTTAATTTTTTTATTGTGTTCAGGAAATCCTGGCTTTTGAGCTTAGTGGGCTGATATACATCCAAGCCCTTTTTCTCAGCATATTTTTTAATGGCTGATGATTGCAGCTTTCTCCCCCGGCCGGCCTTTTTATCGGGCGCTGTGACAACCCCAACGATATTGTAGCTGTTTTTCAGCAAAATATCCAGAGAAGGAACCGCAAAGCCGGGGGTCCCCATGTACAATATTCGCAGCTTTTTATTCATTGTATAATATGGTTGTGTGAATGAACAGCACAAAGTTAACCATGCTTTTCAACATCCAAGACAGAATTTTTGTTTCTATTAACAAACTGCTGTTTGAAAGTCAGTCCTGTAATACGACCCGTGGCAGGCAATAAAGTATATATTTGAATGATTGAATGAAAAAAAATACTGATCCCAATAGAAGTGTGAAGAAAACGTACAGGCCTCAAGGCATGATCCGTTCGATGCTTGCTTTGTTTTTTCTGCTTGGTTTGGCAACCTCCTGCCAGAATGATCTTGATAAAATCTCCACGGCAGAATGGAATCCTGAATTGGCCATTCCTTTTATCAACACAGATATCAGCTTTCTGGAAATCATTGAGTCGGATAGTAACTTTATGGTTGATCCCGACGGAAAGGTGCGTGTAATTTATAGCAAGGATTCTTTATTTGAGATCAGCGCGACCGATGTATATAAGATTACTGAGCAAACCGGCCTAAGTGAGGAAATTTCCCTGGGTCTTTTAAAAATAAGTGATGACCGGCGGGAAGTCGAGGTGACCATTGAAAGCCTGCTTGATTTTGTGGATGAACAGGCCAGAGATAGCCTGATCGAATACCAGGGACAGCAAGCGGTATTCCCTCCCTTATCGTTAAATATGGAGTACAATAGCGATACGGTCTTGTTTGAGGAGTTTGTTTCTGTGGATATATCAAGCGGTTTCCTGGTGATTTCCATTTTGAATAATTTACCGGTCGTCATGGAACAACTTACCATGGAAGTTCAAAATGGTGCTCAAACCGAACCTCTGTTGGGGTTTTCCTTTTCAGATATTGAACCCGGGGAAAGTGCATCGGATTCAGTTAATCTGGACCATACGAGCATAAACAATGAATTTATGGCAAGTCTCACTGAATTCAAAACAGAAAGCAGCTTTCCTGATAGTGTCCTGATTGATTTCCAGGATAGGGTGCTGATCGGATTGGAAACCAGTGCTCTCGAAATAGCCGGCGGTGTTGTCAGGATCAGTGAACAAAAGCAAATAACCGACAGTCGTGAGTTTGAGTTTGATGTTGAAAACATGGCCCGCATCGGTCACCTGATCCTGAAAAGCGGGGAGTTAGACTATACAGTCAACTCCGGATTGCCATTGAATTCTTCTGCAATACTTACACTTTCTTCGGCCAGTCAATATGGCAATCCACCCCAGAAATATTTTGAACTGGATGCCGGATCAAGCCAGGACGGAAGCTGGGATTTGACCGATGCCGAATTTGATATGACTTTTGATCCGCAGCATCCCTACAACAAGATTAAAGTTGATTATGAATTTTTGGTTTTGCCCTCACAGGAATTGGTTGAGTTCGATTCAGCGGATAATGTGAATTTCCAGCTACAACCTCAGAATTTTAATTTTTCTTTTGTTGACGGCTATTTAGGGAAATATGAGTATGCAATACCACAAGAAACCGTTGAACTGGATATTGATTTCTTTGAGAAACTGGATGGCAGCCTCACACTTAGCGATCCGGAGATCATCCTGCCCTATTACAATTCGGTGGGCATTCCGGCTTTAGCTACACTTGACCTGATCGGCACCGCCAAAGACGGGAGAACGCGTGAGCTGAATCCGAATGATTTTAGTTTCCTGGCGCCCGATCAACCTGGGCAGGTGAGAAATGGTCAGGTCAGTATCAATAAAAACAATTCGGATATTGTTTATTTTCTGGAGATTTTGCCCGATTTGTTTGAATTTGGAGGCACTGCCCTGGCAAACCCGGGGGGGCAACAATATAACTTTGTTTATGACACCAGCCGGGTGCGGGTTGGTTTGGAAATTGATCTGCCGTTGCGTTTGAGTACAAATGGATTATACTATTCGGATACAGTGAATGTAAATTTTGAGGAGAGCGGAAATCAGATCGAGTCGGGGAAGTTTTATTTTGCCGTGAAAAACGATATGCCCCTGCAGCTCGATCTTGAATTTGTATTTCTGGATCAGCAAAGTGGCGAGCCGGTTCATACAATCACTTTGGGCGCCATTAATGCTGCGGAAGTGAATTCATCGGGAAAAGTAATTGTTCCAATCAAAACTTTGCTTGAAGAAGAATTCGGAAAAAACACTTTTGAAAGTATCCGCAAGGCCGACAGGGTGATCCTGTTTGCCGGTTTGAAAAGTTCGGAAAGCGGCAGTATCCCTGTAACCCTTTACACGAATTATATAATTAGCATTCGTGTTGGATTGGAGGTGAGGGTGAAATTATAAGTTTTGAAATTTTGAGAAAGTGTTTGACTGTCATATTGCTCAGCATGATGATCCTGCCAAATTTGAAGGGGCAGGACGATTTGCTGTTGTACAACTTTAGGGAAGTACCCCAAACGCTTTATTCAAATCCTTCAATGATACCCCGAAGCTCGTTTGCATTCGGTTTGCCTGTTATCTCATCTTTTCAAAACAATATATTTAACAGCGCGTATTCGTTCAACGATCTTTTTCACAGCAGAAAGGAGGATGATTCACTGGTTTTCGATCCGGGTGGTATCATTCCCATGCTGGATGTGGATAATCATTGGTCGGTGCATTCGGCTATAGATTTAATTTTTTTGGGGATTAAAGTGAACAGGGGATATCTTTCTTTTGCCGTTCGCAGTAAAGCCTACGCACGGATGAAATATCCCAAAACCTTGATGGAGTTTGCATGGTACGGGAATTCGCGATATATAGAAGAAGAGCTGGATTTTAGTGAAACGGCGGTTGATTTTCAGCATTACCTAAGCTACAGGATGGGTTATGCGGTGAACGTTGGCGGGGGACTGGAGCTTGGTCTGGCCATAAAGGTGCTTAAAGGATTGTCAGTGGTGGAAACCGAAACAATGGACGTGAGGCTGCGCACTGATTTTGATGAAGATGAATTGTTCAGTTTTAGCGGAAGAAATGATATTCTTATTAATACCGCCGGACTGGATCAATTCGATGCATTTTCACCGGGCGATTACCTGACGGCTGAAGGAAATTCCGGCTTTGCATTTGATGTTGGCCTGAACTGGGAGATGAGTCCTGATTTCTTGTTCTCATTAAGTTTCACGGATGTTGGATACATCCACTGGTCCTCTGGTTTGAAAACTTACGAAAGTGCCAATAAGAATATTGACTTCAGCGGTGTTGAAGTCGATCTGACCGCAGATGAAAATGCCCTGGATGTTTATCTTGATTCACTGAATAATGTCTTTGAAATCAGGGAGGATGCCATTCCGTTTACCACGGGTATTCCCACACATTTTTATTTAGGCGCCTTTTACAGAATCCGGGACGTCAATCATATCGGTATGCTTTTCAGCACGCGTTCCTACAACGGTTATTCTGAAAATATGATCAGCTTAAGCTACGACAGGCAATTCAGTAGAAGCTGTGCTTTCAAAGCCTCTTATTCCGTTATCAACAATACTTTTGACAATCTCGGGATCGGGCTTTCATTAAGGCTCGGATCGGTCCAGGGCTATTTGATGACAGAAAATCTCATCACTCTTTTCTTGCCCTTAAACGCCCGCCATCATTCCATACATGCAGGCATCCTTATCAATGTGTTTAAAAATGAAGACCGCTCTGAAATTGAGCGGAATTATTCCAATTGGTATCCATACCCGGATTATGATGTACCTGCCAGCGATGCACCCGGTTTGGAAGAGCAGATCAGACGGTACTGGGAAAAGAAACTTAAAGAGGAAAACGAGGGTGGGAAATAAAAAAACCCGGATTTTTACGACCGGGCTCTGTTGTTCTTTTATTTATGATTCTCTTTTAGGTTGAAGATTTTATTTCCGCCCTGTCGATATATCTGTCAATATCTCTTGCTTCTTCACTTTGAGGGAATTCTTGTTTCACCCGCTCAAACGTTCTCAGCGCCTTATCATATTCATTGAGTATTTCGTAGGTCCAGCCGGCCTTTAACAGAAATTTTGGAGTAACGAATTTATTGACGTGGGCATTGGCTGCTTTCAAATAATAATTTACGGCTTTCTCGGGTTGCTTAAGCTCCATATATGCATCTCCAAGCAAGCCCAGAGCCATTGGTCCGACGATCTGTTCGTCGCTTTCAAAATCATCCAGGTAGTTGATGGCTTCTTCATATTGTCCCTTGTTCATAAAGATTACACCGGCATAGTAATTGGCAAGGTTCCCCGTTTTTGTTGAACCGTATTCTTCGATAATATCAAGAAAACCCAGATTGTTTCCATCACCATAAAGCGCTTTGTCAAGCGAATCTTCGCCAAAATAAATCTGCGCCATAAACATCTGTTCTTTCGCTTCCTGGTTGAGTGGGTTCATATATAATTTGCGATATCCGAAGAAACCCAAAACCAACACCACAATTATGGCAACCACTATGGTAATGGTTTTCTGGTTTTTCTCAATAAACAACTCCGTTTTGCTGAGCGCCTCCTCAACTGCGACCATTCGATCATCCGATCTTGCTGACTTTTTTGCCATAGTTTAAAAATTTGTCGTGCAAAAGTAAATTTTTTTGTTAAGATAATAAACCGGGGGGCTGTTTTTTTTACTTTTGTGCTGAAAATTAATCAGATAAATAATGATGAGCTATTGAATATGAGTGGCAGTGACGAATTAAATATTTGGCAAAAGAAAAAGTTACTTGATTATCTGCTTGAATTTGTAACCCCTCATAAGCAACAATTGTTTTTCGATAGCATAAAGTACCGTACGCGGCACCTTGGCATTATGCTTGAAGATATTTACCAGTCCCATAATGCAAGTGCGGTGTTGCGTACCTGCGATTGTTTTGGGATTCAGGATGTGCACATTGTGGAGAACAGGAATAAATATGAGGTGAACAGGGATGTGGCTCTGGGTTCGAATAAATGGCTGAATTTATTTAAATACAATGATAAGGATCATAATACTGCCGAAGCCATCAATACTCTGAAAAAGAAAGGGTACAGGATGGTTGCAACCACATTGCACAGGAAAGCAGTTCCTCTCAACGAATTATCGATCGACAATAAATTTGTTTTATTGTTTGGAACGGAGCTTACAGGTTTAAGCGAAGAAGCTACAGAATTGGCTGACGAATTTTGCAAAATTCCCATGGTCGGATTCACCGAAAGCCTCAATATCAGTGTTACGGTGGCAATAATGGTACACTATCTGAGTGAGAAAATTCGTGTTGCAGAGATTGATTGGGAGTTGAGCGAAACGGAAAAAACCGATATCCTACTGGATTGGGCGAGAAGGGTTGTGAAAAAACCGGATGTGTTGGAAAGAAACTTTATAAAGCAACATCTTTAATAAAACAGCAATCAATAAAATAAAAATGACTAATTTTAACATCATTAGAAAATCATAAATAATAAAAGTATGGGAAAAGGAGATAAAAAGACGAAAAGGGGAAAAATCATCGCCGGAACTTATGGCGTAAGAAGGCCACGAAAAAAAACAAAAACAATTTTTGAGCAAAAGGAAGCTGAATTGAAGACCGATAAAAAATCAGCAGAGCCGGTAAAATCAAAACCGCCCAGGCGCAAACAGGAAAAGAAGGCTGAAGAAGTACAAAAAGCGGTTAAGAAAGCCGATAGCGTTAAACCCGAATCGCAGAAAATTGAAAAAGCAACCGAAGAAGTAAAGAAGGAACAGGAAAAGGTGGCAGCCAAAAAGCCTGCCAGCGCTCCAGCTGAAAAGGAAAGTAAAACTGCAGCCAAAACCCCGGAAAAGAAAGAGGAACGCAAGCCTGAAAAGCCAAAGGAAGAAAAGCCAAAGGCAGAAACAGCAAAAAAGAAAAAGAAAGAGGAACCGAAAGCAGACGAAAAAAAAGAGAAGAAGAACGAGAAGAAAGAAGAAAAGAAAGAAGAAGAAAAGGCTGAAGTTCCAAAGGATGAAAAAAAAGCGGCGGGAAAAGAAGAGCCTAAAAAGGAAGAACCTAAAAAGGAATAATGATTTAGTTGGCTTTTATCTGATGCTCAATAAACAAATAGCAGGAGGTCACAGACTTTCTGCTATTCGTTTAAATGCCCGTCCGCGTTCTTCGAAATTTTTAAATTGATCGTAGCTTGCAGCTGCAGGAGACAGCAGGCATGTATCCCCTGTTTTGCATACTTCCCTGATCACGCTGCCGACCTGGTTGAATCGTTCCTTATAAAAAAGCCGGTTGGTTTTTCTTCGTTTGCTCAAGAGTTGGAATAAATGTTTTCCTGCCTGTCCGTAACAAATTATATTTCCGATTTGCATGCTCAGGAGAAACTCAACCAGCTTATCGTATTGCAAACCGCGGTCAAATCCGCCAAGAATAAGAGCATCAATTGTTTTCAATGTGCGAACGGCCTCCATGCAGGCCTCGGGTATGGTAGCAATGGAATCGTTGTAGAAATGAATGCCTTTAAACCTGCCCAGGTATTCCAGGCGGTGTTCAAGCGGTTGGAAACTTAGGATTCCCGCTCTGATTTGATCGGCCGAAAGACCCAGCAACTTGCAGGTCAGGGCGGCCGCCATAGTATTTTTGATGTTATGTGTTCCCTTTAGCTTAAGCTTTTCGGTTGCTATGATGGATTCGTTCTGGCAATAGATCACACCATTTCTAATGGATGCACCTTTATGAGAGATGCTTCCCGTACCAAATTCAACAATGGAAGATTCAGAAGGTAGGGTTTTCACAATCCTGGCTACGTTTTTATCATCTGCATTGATGATCAGTAAGTCGCCCTTTTCCTGAAACCGGGCAATATTTAGTTTGGCGTTGTGATACTGATAAGCCGTCTGGAAATAATCCAGGTGTTCGTCAAACAAGTTCAGCAGGACTGCTTTTTGGGGCGAAGTGTCAATATGTTCGAGTTGGTGCGCAGACAATTCAAATACAATCAAACTATCTTTGTTTATCTCATCGACACTGTTCAAGGGGGCAGAGCCGATATTTCCCAAAAGTAGGTGGTTCTTATCTTGTTTGCTTAGGATATGATGTATTAGTGAAGCAGTTGTACTTTTACCCTTGGTTCCCGTTACCCCAATGGTTTGATCTCTGAATGTCTTGAGAAATTCCCTGCTTTGAGAAGTGATATCGGCATTGGTTCTGAAATCTTCCGGGAACTTCAGTCCGGGTGATTTGAAAATTATGTCATATAAACCGGCGCCCTGCAAATAGGAATTACCTGTTTTCAGGGTCAGGTCTTGATCTTTTTTCAGGTAAGGATGTTTGTCAGGAAGTGATCCGTCTTTGTCCGCTATCGTAACTTCCTTTCCCGGCAAATGCTTGCGGATGTATTGATAGGTGCTTTGGCCTTCACGGCCAAAACCCGCAATCAATATTTTCTTGTTTCTGAGCTTTTCTGTTAGTCTGTCCATCCGCCCGCTTTGTTTAATATTTCTTTAAATTCCACAGGCAGGAAGTTTTGCTCATCGGTGCTTTTCAGCAATTTATAAAAACCTTCGGAAGAAACATCCGCTATCTGATCCTTATAATATCTGAGCAGTTCGGGCAGCTTGCTATCCTGTTTTTGGGTTGCTTGATTGAGTGCGGCATTCACCTCGTCGATGGTCCCCACGCATTCGAAGGGTTTTGTGTTATCCAGCCCGCTGAGTTCCCTGAAATATTGAAGCAGGCCCTGATCATTCAGCATATCCTTCCCGAAAATACTGATCAGTTTTTTCTTATCGAGAAAGGGAGTAAGCATAATATATGTGAACAGGCATTTGGGACAACGGCCGCACCATGCACCGTTTTTGCTTCCTTTGTTACAACTCCTAAAATCTGCATGCTGATGCTCCAGACCTGCAAATAGCGAGCTGATCTGAAGTTCGTTGAGGGGCCTTAGAAAACTGAAATATTCTATTTCGTCGCATAGCTCTGTTTTGATATAATCCCTGAAATCCTGCTCAAACTCAAATGATTTTGAGTATTGATGATTGATTTTCGTGCCCGGTATAGTGGCTTCATTGGCACTTGATTCGTTCGATAATGCCACGTATCGGGCGCCACTCAGGTAAGCACCCAAAACCGAATTGAAAGCTACTACCGCTGAGAAGGGGGTATGTCCGTTCAAAAATCCTTTCCTGTTCAGTCTCAGTAATTCCGGGTCGATGGTTCTGCGCACATGAATGCAATCCTTCAAAGAAAAACCAGCATTTTCGATTGTTTTTGTTTGGGCCCTGTTGGGGTTGATCACAAAAGGGATCAGCTCATTATCACTGGCTTTAAAAAGTTCCAGGGTGACAATTGAATCTTTTCCGCCTCCAACAGGAACAATCGTCCTGTCTGATAGAGTGCATTTTGCTTGCTCAGGAATTGCCACTGAGGTATTCTTGATCATCATGAAATCTTCAGGTCCCGCTTCGATACCGTTCAGGTAGAAAAATTCGCCCAATCCATGATAATATAATTTTTTCCACCAGCGTATTGCTTCCTCATTCAGCTTAAAAGGTTTGATAATGACCACAGGTGCGCAACTGGCTTTCCAGTAGCTGATCAGTTCGATCATACCTAGCTGAAATGCAAAGTTTTGCATAGCCGGATGACTTGCCTCAAAATGAATGTAGAATTCCTTTAGCGGGAATTCCAGTTTGGGTTTGAAAGTGAAACTGTTATTCAGGTTGAACTCGAAACTGATAATCAGTTTTTCCTCCTGTTTCTCTACATTCAGGTTCTCGAAACAAAAGAAAGGATAATTGTTTCGTAAAGAAAAATATTTAGATTGATTATCCTTTACTTTCATTGAGATTGGTATTATTTTTGATTTTTTCAGTTTCCAAAAGTACAAATAGATATTAATTTTTAGTTTGCTGCTATGAACAATTTAAGTGATTTGTTAACGATAGAAACCAACAATATAACGCCCAAAAAGGGACATATCCTTATTTCTGAGCCCTTCCTGAATGATCATTATTTTAAACGTTCTGTTGTACTGCTTGCCGAACACAATGATGAAGGATCATTCGGAATCATCATGAACAAACCGGTGGATGCAGGTTTTAATGAAATGGTGAAAGACTTCCCTGACTTTAATTCAAAAATGTTTCTGGGCGGTCCCGTTAAAACCGATAACCTCTTTTTTATTCACACGCATGGCGATAAGGTGGACGGAAGCGCGGTTATACAGGAAGGTTTGTATTGGGGAGGCGATGTTGAACAGATCAAGGAAATGATCACACTGAAGTTGATCAAACCAAACGAGATCAGGTTTTATGTAGGTTATTCGGGATGGGCTTCCGGACAACTGGAGGAAGAGCTGAAGCGGAATTCATGGGTGGTTTCAAAAATGAAATCCGAATCCTTGCTCATCACCGACCCGGATGAACTCTGGCAGGAATCCCTTCGATATCTTGGCGAAAAGTATTCGCTTTGGGGTCGTTTTCCCTCTGAACCGGCCTTCAATTAAAACACGCCAAACAAAGTCGAAAAGAAATGCCCCGCCAGCCTGGGTTCCAGGATGAGGGGGTAGGCTACTCCGAACACCGACCCCCAGAAATGGGCTGAATGCCCAACATTGTCGCCGGCCTTTTTGGCCATATAAGCCGAGTAGATCAGATATAAAATCCCGAATACGATGGCAGGCATCGGCAGGAAGTACAAATAAATGGTTCCTAGGGGATTGATCAGGATATAGGAAAACACGATTGCGGATACCGCCCCGGATGCACCCACGGCACCGTAATAATAGTTGTTCAGATTTTTCCTGTACTCAAATAAAACCGAAAAAAGTACGCCCCCTGCGTATAGCAGGATGAAAAACAAAATCCCTTTCCCCCCAAACAGTTGCACGAATACATTCTCAATAAAGCGGCCAAAGAAAAACAGCACAAACATATTGATGAGCAGATGGGGCCAGTTGGCATGAATGAGTGCGTAAGAGAAAAAACGCCATCCCTGTCTGGAGTGCTTGATCGCGTATGGACTGAATTTGAGCCAGTCGAAAATGTCCGGCCTCGAAAATGCCCAAATGGACACAATTGTTGTAATGCCTAAAATGATGTAATTTACCATAGTAAAAGAAGGGGGTTGATTATTGTTTCGATTTCTCTGTAGTCGATTTCAGAGCCGAGTACGCTGTGAGGGATCAGGTAAACAGCCAGCAAAACAACGGATGCAACTATAGGCCAGGTTCTGTTCTGCCTGTTTTTCCAAAGCGTAAAAAACGCGATCAGCCAGAAAATGAATGAAAACAGGGTTTTGTTATCTGTCAGATCGTGTCCGAAGGGCCAGCCCGTCCAGTAGGCATCAAAGGCATATTTTTGAACAAGCGGTCCAAGTATAAGCCCGCCAAGAAACAACAATAAAAGGGTCCATTTTGTGAGCTGGAATGTTTTGGCGCCTCGTCGCAACGCTTCAATTCCCGTTCTCACCGAAAACACCATGGCCAGGAACATAAAGATTATATGTGGAATCAGTACATAATCGGGAACCGCGCCTTTGAACCGGATCACAACAGGCTCTTCAGTTACGAAAACCGGCTGGATATCGTCCGATTGCAACAAGATCGTGTATGCGATTTTGCCTGCCGCAGTTTGTTGGGGGATATAGGCATACAATGTATCGCCACTTCTTTTCATTCCTACTTCAGTGTAAGTGGTATCATAACTGGGGGTGAGCCTGTATAGCAATTGTCCTTCAAGGCTTCTGTCTTTGACGATGATCCTAACTGGGGCATCGGCTGTTGTTTCATGTGTGCGCAACAGCTTGTATTGAATGGGTTGATTGGTGATGGTAATGGAACCGCTTACCGGGTAAGTTGGACCGGTCATCCGCTGATACACCACAAAAACAATCATCAACAAAACTGATACGACCCACCATATAATTGATTTATAACTTCTCTTCATGTTTTATGTTTTTATAAAAATCCCATTTTTAATTGTTTCTTTGTCGTCACAAAAATTGTGTTCCATCTGCAAGGTAACATGATGAATCCCATAATTTCTTTCGAGCACTTTCTCTACCTGACGCAGTATGCTCTCGCTCTCGCTTAGCCTGATGTCTTTTTCAAGATTAACATGCGCTTCAAAGTGAATGTCGGTGTCGCTTAGATTCCATACATGTATATGATGGATATCCCTGATCATCTCAAGATTTTCAAGTTGCCGTTTGAGTTCATAAACATCAATGTCCTTAGGTGTTCCCTGCATCAATATGTTGTATGTTTCAAGCAAAATACTAATGGTTTCCTTTATGATGTAAACACTTATCAAAACGGTGATGAGCGGATCGATCCAGTAAATTTCAAAAAAGAAAATGAGCACACCTCCAATGATAACGGCAAGAGATGAGAGTGTGTCGCCAATTAGGTGCACATATGCCGACCGTATGTTGATGTTGCCTTTTTTATGTTTACGCAACAGGTAAACGGCTACAAAGTTGGCAAGAAGTCCGATCGTTGCCACGATAAACATGGGGACGCTTTTGATCGGCTCAGGTTCCATGAATCTATGATAGGCCTCGTAAAGGAGATAAATGCTGATCACAATCAGGACAACTGCGTTTAAAAGGGCAGCGAGAATTTGTATTCTTTTATAACCGAAGGTTTTTTTTGGTGTGGATTCTTTCCTGCTGATCTTCACGGCAATATAGGTGATCAAAACAGCCAGGCCGTCGCTGAAGTTATGAAGGGCGTCTGAAATAAGGGCCAGGCTGTTTGACAACAATCCGCCTATGATCTCGGCCACCGTGATGACGAAATTCAGCAAAATCGTGATAAACAGATTTTTGCTTTCTTTTTTTTCTTTAAGAGAAAGGTGCATGGATTGTGTTTACCTTTTAGTTTCCTGATCAAGTGCATCATAAATAGCCTGATGCAGATTCGTTCTGATATCCAACTCCATAAGTTTACTGTTATTGCCATCGGGATGCACACGGTTTGACAGAAAAATATAGATCAGGTCATTTTGCGGATCGGCCCAGGCATAGGTTCCTGTAAACCCGCTATGCCCATAACTAAGCATTGATGCGCTTTTGCAGCTCGTACCGTGTTCGACAAATTCAAGCATTGGTTTGTCGAAACCCACACCACGTCTGTTCAGATTTAAAGGATCCTGACAGCGTGTGTATTCTTCGATCACATTTTTGTTAATGTATTCTTCACCTCCGTAATGGCCATCATTTAATAGCATAAACAACAACTTGCCCAAATCGTTGGCATTGGCAAATAGCCCGGCATGACCACTGACTCCCCCCAGCATGGCCGCTCCCGGGTCGTGTACATCGCCTCTCAGTAGCTGATTCCTGAATATTTTATCATCTTCAGTTGGAACGATTTCCTGAACTTCAAAACGTTTCCGAGGCAGAAAACTTGTCCGGCTCAAACCCATCGGACTGTAGAAAGTTTCTTCGACATATAACTCAAAGGGCTTGTTGGTGATCAGCTCGACTAGCTCGGAAAGTATATAGAATCCAAGGTCGCTGTATTTATATTCAAAATTCTCGCGGGAAGGCGAAAAAATGATGCTGTCGAAAATGCAGTATTTATAGTTGTTTCTGATATAGAAATTCTCAGCTACACGTATGGGGTAATTCTCTGAGATCTGTTTGCTATAGGTTAATGAGTCCGGGTTTCCGTTTTCATCCAGGGTAAACTTATAGTAAGGTATCCATGCCTGCAGACCGGCCTGATGGGCCATCAGGTCGCGGATCACGATGGCGCCCTTGTCTGTTCCCCTCAAATAAGGCAAATAATGTTGAAGCCTTTGATCAATATCGATTTTACCTTCGTCCTGCAACTTCATGATCGATAAGGTAGTTGCCGCTATCTTGGTAAGGGAGGCCAAATCATAAATGTCTGAGTTTCTCACGGGGTGAATACTGTCATAAGTGTGCGTACCGAAAGACTTATGGTAGAAAATCTTTCCGTCTATTGCAGCCAGCACCTGGCAGCCGGGATAGGCTTTTTTGTGAATCCCGGAAAGGGCTATGGAATCCATTTTTTGCAGTGCATCCATGGATACTCCAAATGCCAGGGGAGAGCTATACTCAAGCCGCGTTTTTGGGCTTAGCAAACCAGTTCCCGCGGGAAATTGCTCCCCGGCGGAAACCGGTAATTTCCCGTTGATGGCAATGCCGCCGAAAAGTGCCTGGGCGGATGTTTTATATGCTTTATCGTTGTCCTGGTAGGAAACCAGTATGGATTCGATGTGCTTTGTGCTGTCGAATAAGGCAAGCGCATATGGGTTTGCAAACAAATTAAGGATCATGTCCTTATCCATTGCGATCTTAAGAATAACATTGCGCATGCCTGCTCCAATGCCGAATTCTTTGGAAGGCTTGGTGCTGGTGCTTTGCACGGCAGCAAGGATCAGGTCATATGGAGCCAGCTTTTTAATTAGGGTGTCTGCTTCCGTTTCATCGAAGTTGTTGCTCGTATAAAAGAAATCCGCATCTGTATATTGTTTTACGTATTGTTCGAATATTTCATTTTTTCCTTGGCCGAAAACCAGGACTGCCAGATCAGTAGTATCGTCAGTGTGCACGGGGATCAGATTTTTTTCATTTTTCACAAGGGTGGCGGCTGATTTGTATAGTTCATCCGTTAGGTAGTTGGTATAGGCATTATTTAAATCTTCGGATATGTTTTGGAGCTCAATATGGTCCTGATCTGCTAAACCGGCGTCATATTTAAAGGCAAGTAATTTCTTGCATTTCTTATTGATCAGGGTATCGCTGAGGAGACCTTTCTCAATGGCTTTTTTTATTTTTTTAATGGTGAGCGGCACATCTTGCGGCAGCAGCAAAATATCATTTCCGGCCAGCAGGGCCTTAAGTTCAATCTCACCTGCTTGGTGGTTTTGTGTCACACCTTTCATTTCAAGCCCATCGGTAATGATCAAACCCCCGAACCTCATCTGTTTCACCAGCAGGTTGTTGATGATGCTGGAAGAGAGTGTTGAAGGCAAGTTCTTTTCTTTTTCCAAAGCAGGAATATAAAGATGCGCAACCATAATGGCAGGCACTGCATTTTTTTCAATCAGTTTTCGGAAGGGATACAATTCAACGCTGTCGAGTCGGTCTTTATCGTGTGCAATTAATGGAAGATTGTGGTGTGAATCAGTGTCTGTATCCCCATGCCCCGGAAAATGTTTTGCCGAGGTCAGAACATTTCTGGATGAGTGGCCCCTGATATAAGCCAGTCCTTTTTTATAGACATTTTCAGGAATTTCCCCAAACGATCTGAAATTGATCACCGGGTTCAGGGGATTGTTGTTTACGTCCACCACCGGTGCGAAATTCATATGTATTCCCATGCGGTTGCACTGCCTGCCAATTTCCTTTCCCATGAGATAAATGAGACTGTCGTTCTGAATGGCACCCAGTGTCATCTGGAAGGGAAAGGAGGGGGTGCTGTCGAGTCGCATGCCAAGGCCCCATTCCGCATCAATGGAGATCATCAGCGGGGTTTTGGAAATGCTTTGCCAGAAATTGGTTATTTGTGCTTGTGCATATGGCGTTGAACCAAAAAAGGTAATCCCGCCAATGTTGTATTTACGAATGTAACGGGTAACGGAATTCATGTAGTCAGAGTTCGGATTGTTGGCGCGCACGAAGATCAGTTGGGCGATGCGTTCTTCCAGGCTTAAACTGTTGAATACGCTATCAACCCATTCCAGTTTATTTGGCTTGTGCATGTGCAATCTGTTTTGTTGTGCCGGCAAACAGTTAGAAAACAATAGCACTGCACTTATAATTATACTGGCTTTTAAACGTTTGCAAATAAAAGTTTGTGTCATGCGATGCGGTCCAATTTAGAATTGGTAAAAATAGTTATTATTAAGTAAACACAGAGTTGACATGTGCAAATTTCTAACAATTTTGCAAACCATTTATAAGTTTTCCAATTTTATCAACAATGGTTTCAATGGAAAATGAATTGAAGTACTTTTGAAAAAAACCAAAAACTAATGGCAGATTACGATTATTTGCGGGACGTTGCCAGGCAGGTCAGGCGAGATATAATCCGGATGGTACATGGTGCGAAATCAGGCCATCCGGGAGGTTCGCTCGGTTGCGCGGATTTTTTAACCGCACTGTATTTTGAAGTGCTCGAACACGATCCCGCAACCTTTAGCATAGACGGAAAAGGACAGGACATCTTTATCTTATCGAACGGGCATATTTCGCCCGTTTTTTATAGTGTGTTGGCCAGAAGCGGATATTTCGATATTGCAGAGCTGGGAACTTTCAGGAAAATCAACAGCCGTTTGCAGGGTCATCCGTCCACACATGAGAATTTACCGGGTGTGCGTGTTGCATCGGGCAGCCTGGGACAAGGGCTTTCGGTTGGTATCGGAGCCGCTCAGGCCAAACAGTTGAATGAAGACGACAAGCTGGTTTATGTACTTACCGGCGACGGTGAACTGGAGGAAGGACAGATCTGGGAAGCCGCCATGTACGCGGCTGCGCATCATGTGGATAATCTCATCGTTACGGTTGATTATAATAAAAAACAAATCGACGGTCCCCTGGATGAAGTTATGCCGTTGGGCGATCTTAGAGGAAAATGGGAATCCTTCGACTGGATCGTATTGGAAATGGACGGACACAATATGGAAGATGTGGTAGGCACATTGAGAAAGGCCAAAGGGCTGAGCGGCAATGGCAAACCAGTTATTATCTTAATGCATACCGAAATGGGTTTTGGTGTTGACTTTATGATGGGAACCCACGAATGGCATGGAGTGCCACCCAATGATGAAGAAAAGGAGGTGGCACTTGCACAATTGCAAGAAAGCCTGGGTGATTATTAACCGATCATTTAACATCCTGTAATGTTACGCTTATTCAAATACGTATTGTTATTTCTGCTTGTTGTTACAGGCCTGATGGCTGCATCAGCGCAGGACAACAATGAAAATAATGATCAACCGGTTCCCCTCACACGCATCCTCTTCCTGTTTGATGGTTCGCAAAGTATGTATGCCAGCTGGCAGAGTGATGTGAAGATCAACATCGCCAGAAAATTGCTGATCAATATACTTGACAGCCTTAAAACCATTGACCATGTGGAGGTGGCTTTGCGTGTTTATGGCCATCAACATCAGTTTCCTCCGCAGGTATGTAACGATACCAAACTGGAAGTTCCCTTTGCACCGGATAACATTGAACAGATCAAATATCGCCTGAAATCAATTAACCCCAAAGGGACCACTCCCATTGCATTTGCCATGGAAAAGGCTGTGAAAGATTTTCCTTCCTGTGACAATTGCCGCAAAATACTTGTGTTGATCACCGATGGTAAGGAAGAATGCGGAGGAGATCCTTGCGAGGTTTCGCGCAAACTCCAGAAGAACGGGGTGATACTGAAACCTTTCATCATCGGTATTGGTCAGGATTTTAGCGAGGCTTTTAATTGTGTTGGAAATTATTTTGATGCTTCCAGTGAAGAGCAATTCAGAAAAGCGCTCAATATCGTGATCACCCAGGCCCTGAATTCAACCACCAGCCAGGTTAACCTTCTCGATTCTTACGGCAATCCGACCGAAACCAATGTGAATATGACCTTCTACGATGAGAGTTCGGGCAAAGCAAAATACAATTACATCCACACCCTAAACAACAAGGGCGTTCCGGATACATTATACATTGATCATATTCCCGTTTACAAACTTGTTGTTCATACCATTCCTCCGGTATCTCAGGACAATATCAAGTTGACAAACGGCAAACATAACATCATAGCACTTGATGCGCCGCAGGGATATCTGAAACTTACATTCGATGGCCTTTCGGGTGGGTTGAAAGATGTTGGTTGCATTATCAGAAAAGCAGGTGGGGAGGAAACCATCCATGTGCAAAACCTGGGTCAGACTGAAAAATATTTAACGGGTTATTATGACCTGGAAATATTGAGCTTGCCCAGGATGAAAATCGATAGCGTGGAGATCAGGCAAAGCCATACCACCACGGTGGAGATCCCCCTGCCCGGCATTGCCGTGATCAAAAAAACAACACTGGGTTACGGAAGTCTCTATGCGATCGAAGGCAACCGGCTGAACTGGATATATAACTTTAGAGATGATAGCCCACAGCAGGAAACTTTGATTTTGCAGCCCGGTAAGTATAAAATTACATTTCGTCCCAGGTATTCCGACCAGGTGATTTTTACCAAGGAAAAATCTTTTATGGTTGAATCCGGGAAATCCATAAACGTAAAACTTTACAATAACTGATGTTCAAGCAAACTACAGCAATTAACAAGACAAACACTTTAATGAAGAATTACAAGGTCACCGACATCAAAGATACCAGATCAGGTTTTGGGGACGCCTTGCTGGAACTTGGAAGAAAAAACCTCGATACCGTTGCCCTGAATGCTGACCTGACTTCTTCGGTAAAGATGCAACATTTCGCACGGGAGTTCCCGAATCGTTTTTTTCAGTCTGGTATTGCCGAAGCCAATATGATCAGCGTTGCAGCCGGTCTGACCATTGGGGGGAAGATCCCCTTTGTAGGAAGTTTCGCCAACTTTGTTACCGGAAGGGTGTTCGATCAAATCAGGCAATCGGTGGCTTATTCCAACAAAAATGTAAAAATATGTGCTTCACATGCCGGGCTTACACTTGGGGAAGACGGAGCCTCCCATCAGATACTCGAGGACATTGGCCTGATGAAAATGTTGCCCAATATGGTGGTGATCAATCCCTGTGATTACAATCAAACAAAGGCGGCTACTTTCGCTATTGCCGATTATGAAGGACCTGTTTACCTGCGCTTCGGCCGACCCAAGGTGCCGAATTTCACGCCTCTTGATGAAAAATTTGAGATCGGTAAAGCGCTTATGCTGAATGAAGGAAATGATGTCACCATTTTCGCCACAGGTCATTTGGTGTGGAAAGCTATTGAGGCCGGTATAATGCTGGCAGAAAAAGGGATCAGCCCGGAGATCATCAATATACATACGATAAAACCACTTGATACGGATGCCGTGTTGAAATCCGTGCTAAAAACCGGTTGTGTTGTTACCGCTGAAGAACATCAGATGAACGGCGGATTGGGTGACAGCATTGCCCAGTTGCTTTCCCGAACCATGCCTGCCCCGGTCGAGATGGTGGCCGTTAAGGACCATTTTGGAGAAAGTGGAAAACCCGATGAACTTCTGAAAAAATTCGGACTGGATTCACCTGATATTGCCAATGCCGCCATTAAGGTGATGAGCAGGAAATAAGGCACAGGCGTTTTCTGAAAGGTTGATTGAAGCGCCTCCTGTAAAGATATTATGCGAGTTTATCTCATCGGATATATGTTCAGTGGAAAAACCACTGTGGGCCGTAAACTTGCCAGGCGTTTTGGCTACGAGTTCCGGGATACCGACCAGGTGATGGAAGGGCGCTACAAGCTTAGTATTCCCGATTTTTTTAACAAATATGATGAAGAACTTTTTAGAGAACTCGAGCATAACACCTTAATCGAATTGAGCGGTCTTGATAATGTTGTGATCTCAACTGGAGGAGGCACTCCCTGTTACCATGATAACATGAGCCTGATGAAGGAAGCCGGCATTTCGGTTTATTTGAAGATGGATGTGAAATCCATCCATGATCGTTATAAAAATTCAAAAAAGGCAAGGCCTATACTGGATAAAATCCCGGAAAGCGAAATTCCGGAGTTTTTTCAAGATCATCTGACAGAAAGGGAGCAATTCTACCAACAAGCCGACATCACAGTAAAGGGCGAAAATGCAGACATTGACCTGATTTACCGTTCCATCCGGTCACTTCCGCGTGTGCAGTAAAACCACGTTTTCTACATGCGCCGTATGTGGGAACATATCCACCGGCTGTATTTTCATAATCTTATATTTTTCCGCCAGCATATTCAAATCCCTGGCCTGTGTTGCAGGGTTGCAGCTCACGTAAACGATTTTCGGAGCTTCGATTGCCAATAGTTTAGCAACCACCTTGTGGTGCATGCCCGCCCGCGGAGGATCGGTGATGACAACATCGGGTTTGCCATGCTTCTCGATCAATTCCTCATCCAGGCGTTTGCTCATGTCTCCGGCATAAAACACGGTGTTTTCGATCCGGTTGATCTCAGAGTTTTGCCTGGCATCTTCAATGGCGGATTCTACATATTCGATGCCGATCACCTTCTTTGCATCGCGGGCAACGAAGTTCGCAATGGTGCCGGTACCCGTATAAAGGTCATAAACGGTTTCGTTTCCTTTCAATTCGGCGAAATCCGCAGCGGTTTTGTAAAGCCTGTAAGCCTGTCGGCTGTTGGTTTGATAAAATGATTTGGGGCCTATCCTGAACATCAGCTTATCGTCATCTTCAACATCCGGAGGCATTTGTTCGATGATGTGATCTTTGCCTTTGTAATGAATGACTTCCTGGTCGCTTATATCGTTGTTTTTCTTCTCATTGATCACATAAAATAATGATGTGATCTCGTGTGGCCCACTCTGCAAATGATCAAGCATACCATGAATGGCTTCATCCTCATGATGAAACACAACGATGAGCATAACTTCCCCGGTTGTAGAGGTTCTTATGATGAGGTTTCTTAGGAAGCCCTCATGCTTTCTCACATCATAAAATGATAACTGTTGATCCATGGCATATTGCCTGGCCGCCACTCGGATTGCATTGGACGGATCGCTTTGCAGATAACACTTTTTGATATCCAGGATCCTGTCGAACATGCCCGGCAAATGAAAGCCCAGGGCGTTCATCCGGTTGGCTTCATCGCTTGAAGGGGCGTCGTCCGTAAGCCATTTTTTATTTGAGAAGGTGAATTCAAGCTTGTTCCTGTAGTAAAAAACTTCGCCGGAGGGAATAATGGGACTGATGTCCGGCAATTCAAGCTTGCCGATCCTTTCAAGATTGTCTTCCACCTGTTTTTGCTTGTAATGCAATTGATGCATGTACTGCATGTTTTGCCATTTGCAACCTCCGCACAATCCGAAATGGCTGCAAATAGCTTCAGTTCGTTTATCCGAAAAATGTTTGACCTGAATGGCTTTTCCCTCAAGAAAGTTTTTTTTCTTTCTCCTGATTTGCAGGTCGATTACATCTCCCGGCACCACAAAAGGTACAAATATCACCTGTCCATCGATCCGGCAAATGGCTTTGCCTTCGCTTCCGGCATCAAGCACCTCTACCTCATTATATATCTTTTGTTCTTTGTGTTTTCTTCCCATAGCTTTTACAAATGAGCTGCAAAGTTAATCAATTGGGAGGCTTTTTTTATGCGCTAAATAATGGTTAAATTTGTGTAAAACCAGAAATCATGAAGATTTTACCTATTGAAAAAATAAGAGAAGCTGATGAATACACCATCAAGAACGAACCTATTGCTTCAATCGACCTGATGGAGCGGGCGGCCACTAAATGTTTCCACTGGCTCAGAAACAGAACAGCAAAAGACCGGACCATAAAGGTTGTGGCCGGCCCCGGCAACAACGGCGGCGACGGCCTGGTGATTGCACGGCTGATGAGCCAGGATGGATATAAGGTGGAGGTACTCATACTTCGCTTCACGGATAAGGAATCTGATGATTTTACCGGCAACCTGAAACGGCTCAGGGAAATAAAGGAAGTTGTGATCCGGGAAATTTCGGAAGAAGATGAAATTCCTGAATTTGGTGACAAAGATGTGGTGATCGACGCCATTTTCGGATCAGGCCTTACCCGTCCTGTTGAGGGTTTTATTGCTGAGGTGATCAAGGCCGTCAACACATCAAAATGCCACACGGTTGCCGTAGATATGCCTTCAGGTCTGTTTGCCGACAAGCCTTCTGTGAATGGGGGTGGCACCATCGTGAAAGCAGACTACACACTTTCTTTCCAATTTCCCAAGCTGTGTTTCATGTATCCCGAAAATGACCGGTTTGTCGGGCAATGGGAAATTTTGCATATAGGGCTGCATAAGGATTTTATCCGGGATGTTGAGGTGAAGAATTACTTCCTTGAACCGGAAGATTTGAAGCCCCTGCTGAAAAAGAGAAATAAGTTTTCACATAAGGGAAATTACGGTCATGGTTTGCTTGTTTCTGGAGCTTATGGTAAGATGGGTGCGGCTGTGCTGGCCTCCCGTTCAGCCCTGAAAAGCGGCGCC
The DNA here is from genome assembly GCA_021738625.1 of Bacteroidales bacterium. Lineage (GTDB taxonomy): Bacteria > Bacteroidota > Bacteroidia > Bacteroidales > JAIOZK01 > JAIOZK01. The sequence continues at coordinate 5,606 of JAIPBS010000009.1, read as the reverse complement.
GGGCTGATCACTACCCACTTGCCGCAGAAAGGTTATGACATCATCCAGACAAGCGTACCTGAAAATATGGTAAGTATCGATAGTTCGGAAGAAATCTTTTCGGAAGTACCCAATCTTTCCGCTTACAATGCAATTGCGGTTGGGCCCGGTTTGGGTAAGGATGAACAAACCCAAAAGGCGCTTAAGCTGCTCATACAAAATGCGGATGTACCAACCGTTTTTGATGCGGATGCTATCAATATCCTGGCAGAGAATAAAACCTGGATATCATTTGTTCCTAAAGCTTCTATTTTTACACCGCATCCAAAGGAGTTCGAACGCTTGGTGGGCAAGTGGGCCGATGAATTTGAGCGCAACGAAAAGCAACGCGAATTTTCCTTTAAATATCATGCTTATGTGGTTTTGAAGGGAGCACACACAGCCATCACCACACCGGCAGGGAAAACCTTTTACAACTCAAGCGGCAATCCGGGAATGGCCACCGGCGGCACAGGAGATGTGCTGACCGGGATACTGTTGGGTTTGCTTTCGCAGAATTACAGTCCGCTGGAATCCTGTCTTCTGGGCGTTTATCTGCATGGGCTGGCGGGTGATATGGCTGCTGAAGAACAGACAGAGTACGCCATGATTGCAAGTGACCTGATCGACAATATTTCCAATGCATATTTAAGTTTATCAAATAAAATCATATGAAAACATTTTATATACACGGTTTGGATAGCTTTCCCGTTCCCGAAAAGATCAAGATCATGGAAGAAGTCGGACTGAGCGTTATTTCCATGCACCTGGATTACAGGCGGCAACCGGATGCTTATGAAATCCTGAAAATTGAGGCCATGGAGAAAAATGCGGCAGTGCTGATCGGAAGTTCACTGGGAGGCTCCCTGGCGTATTGGCTGGCTGAAGACCTCGGCCTGCCCTGCCTTCTGTTTAATCCGGCAATGGATATTGACAAGGATGTCGGCCTTAAAATTCCTAAAATCACCAAAAGGGAATGTCCCATGCGGTTTGTTGTTCTGGGTGAATCTGACGATTCGGTTGATCCGCTTAAAAACCTGAGCTATTTCAGGGAGAGGGAAAGAGATGGTTTGGATCAGAAAGTGTTAACCTGCCATTGGCTGGGCCATCAAATCGATTTCGATACATTTGGAGGTATGGTTAGTTGGTTTGTACATGGCCTTAAAAGAAAAGAACAGGAATAGCCGGAGTGTTCCCTGATCAGTCAACATGTTGGGGGAGGATAAAATAGAAAACGGTTCCTTTGCCTTTCTCACTTTCAAACCATAGTTTACCCCCGCTTTGCTCAATAAAATACTTGCAAAGTTTTAGTCCAAGTCCATGTCCCTTTTCGTTGTGCAAACCATCCTCAAAATAGCTGTGATTTTCATCCAGTATTTTTCCCTGTACTTTTTTATCAATTCCCGTGCCTGTATCATGCACAGATACCCGGATCACGTCATCTTTTTCTTTGGTTTTAATCGTAACCTGACCACCACGGGGTGTAAACTTCAGCGCATTTGAGATTAGGTTTTGCAATACGAGTCTGGTAATATTAATGTCGGTCTGAACTATGCAATCTCTGCTGCAGAAATGGCTTAGGTTAATGCCGAGCTCTTCCGCTTTTGGTTGATAGTATTCGATAATTTCCTGAATAAGATCGCAAACTTCAATGGATTCTATCTTAACAAAATCAATACTCAACTGTTGTCTTGTCCAAAGCAGGATGTTATCCACCATTTCGATGGTGCTTTCAAGTCGTGCCTTATTGTCTTTGATCAGTCGTTCCTGTTTCTGGCGATCAAGGGCTTCCATTGCTAACAATTCCAGTAAATTATGTACCGAGATCAAAGGGCTTCGAATATCGTGAGATACCAATGAAAAGAGCCTGTCTTTAAATTTGTTCTCCTTTTCCAGCGAACTGTTGATCTTTTCGATTTGCTCATTTTTTTCCTGCAAAAGACTGTTGGCTTTACTTTTTGTCCGGGTTCTGAAAATTAAAAGAACAACAATTACCAATACCAGGATCAAAACCACGATGAACAGAATAATGAGGAGCCGCTGCTGTTTTAGTTCTTTCTGGTTGTTATTGATAATTTCCCGATCAAGCTGCTTCGCTCTGATAAGGAGTTCGTTTTCGGCTTCACTCTTTTGCAGTTCATACTCAAAAGCAAAATACCTGTTTTTTTCGGTCATCAGGGTATCATAATAGCGGCTATTGTATTCATCGAACAACTGGTAATAATCCAGACTTTCTTTTTGTAGCCCCAGCCTTCTTGTTGACTGTGCGAGTGTTCTGAGGATTCGGGGCAGGTATGAAAGCGTTTGATTGTCGTGGGCGGTTTTATAGGCTATTAAAGCATAATGATAGGCGCTGTCGGGTTTACCGTTGGTTAGATAATATTTACCCAGCTCCATATTGGCCTCGATGATGATGTTGAAGAAATTTATATCATTGCCCATCTTATGAGCCCTGAACAATTCCTTACGGCTTTGGAGGGGCTTTTCCATCCCGCTATAGATCAGCCCGAGGTTCAAATGGACAATTGATTTGAGGTATCTGTTGTTGGAACTTTTGAGTTTTTCATGGGCTTGCAGCGTATAATAAAGTGCTTTATCATAGTTTTCATGTACGAGACAAAAATTGCCAAGATTGATCAGGGCGGTTATGATCAGGTTGGTTTGATTCATTTCGGTTGAAAGTTTTAAAACTTTCAGATAGTACTTTTCCGCCAGAGAGTCGTTGCCAACTTCCAGGTAGGTGTTGGCCAGGTTGTTTAAAGGGTTGAGATAATTTCTTTGGGATTTGATCTTTTCGAGGGTGTCGATGGCCATCTTGTAATATTGCATGGCCTGGGATAGGTTGCCTCTGTATTCGTATGCTACCCCGATGCTGTTGGCAACCTCGGCAAAGTTCTGACTGGCGCCGGTTTCTGAAGCAAGTTTGAGGGCGGATTTCAGGTAATCCATGCCTTCTTCGGTATATTCCTTGTCGAGCAATGAATTGCCAAGATTGATCATGGCCGGCAGCAACTCGGTAGTATCCCCGAATAGTTCGCCATAATGGAGTGCCTGCCGGTAATAATATATAGCTGTGTCGTAAAATCCTTTTTGTTTCGCTATCAATCCCTTGTTAAGAAAAACAAATGGCAGATTCGTTGAATCCGGATATTGCCTGAAAAGCGAATCGGCCAGTTTCATCAGGCTGTCGGCCATATGGGTATGCCCGTGTTCTGTTTCTTCCCTGGCAATGTTAATATACGGTAAAATGCAAAGATGTTTCAGGCTGTCGGGAATGGTGTCAAGGGTATGGAGTATTTCGTTCAGCATATGCATTGATGAATCGAAATCAACCAGGGAAGCATCTGTATAGTTGAGGATTTTGTCTTGAATGATGATGGAAAGTGAATCGGGGTATGTTCCGGTAGCTTTCGTTTCTCTTTGCATAGCTGAGTCGCAGCCAATGAAAAAAAACAGAAGCAATGGAATGCTTATGCCCGGTATAAGTTTTAAACTCTTCAAATTGGTTTGTTTATGAACACATTACAAGCCATCAAAAATATATATAAATGAGATGGTGTCAAAGCACACCTTAATAATTGTATTTGTCTTTCCACAGTTGCCTGAGCCGTTTCCTTATTTCTTCCTCCCTTGCATTCTTCCCGGGTTTGTATAGCGCCGTTCCCTTGATTTCATTTGGGAGAAACTCCATCTCAGCAAAATTGCCTTCATAGCTGTGGGCGTATTTATAGTTGTTTCCGTAGCCGATGTCTTTCATGAGTTTGGTCGGGGCATTCCTGATGGCGAGGGGAACCGGCAGGTCACCGCTTTGTTTAACCAGGGCCTGGGCCTTGTTTATGGCTTCGTATGCTGCATTGCTTTTGGGAGAGGAAGCCAGGTAAGTGGCTGTTTGGGAAAGGATGATGCGGCCTTCCGGCCAGCCCACCTTGCTGATGGCGTCGAAACAGGCGTTGGCCAGCAGCAGGGCATTGGGGTTGGCATTGCCTATGTCTTCGGCAGCCAGGATCACCATCCGGCGGGCGATGAATTTGGGGTCTTCTCCGGCTTCCACCATGCGCGCCAGCCAGTAAACGGCTGCATTGGGATCGCTGCCCCGCATCGACTTGATAAAGGCAGAGATCACATCATAATGCATTTCCCCCTTTTTATCATAAATAGCAAGGTTTTGCTGTATGATGTCCAGGGCTTTTTTATTGGTAACCGTTATCGTTTTTTTACCTTCCCCGGCATGAACAACCAGCTCGAGCGCATTGAACAGCTTACGTGCATCCCCGCCCGAAATCCTGTAAAGGGCTTCTTTTTCTTTAATATTTATCCTGATCTTTTTGTTTTCTTCAAGATGGGTTTTGGCCTTGTTCAAAAGGATGTCGAGATGTTTCTTTTCAAGCGGTTTCAGGATATAAACCTGGCAACGCGAAAGCAGGGGAGAGATCACCTCGAAAGAAGGATTCTCGGTAGTGGCACCGATCAGTGTAAAAATACCCTTTTCGACGGCGCCCAATAGCGAATCCTGCTGTGATTTGCTGAAACGGTGGATTTCATCGATAAACAACAAAGGGTTCAATTCAATCCTGGCCCTGCTGATCACCTCCCGCACATCTTTAACACCGGAGCTAACCGCGCTTAGCGTATGAAACGGTCTTTTCAGTTGTTTTGAAATGATGTAGGCCAGGGTGGTTTTACCTGTCCCGGGCGGCCCCCACAAAATCATGGAGGGCACATTGCCCGAATCAAGGGCTTTGCGCAAAATGGCATTTTTCCCAACCAGGTGTTCCTGACCTATGTAATCTTCCAGTGTAGCCGGTCGTAGCTTTTCAGCCAGTGGTGTCATCTTATTTCCTTTTGCTTCAAAGTTAGCAATAAAAGATGAAGCCGGATGCTGGAAGTCGGAGCGAAGCGGAGATCCCGATAGCGTAGCGTATCGGGACTGGATAATGGATGCCGGATGCCGGGTATATGGGTATAGGGTAATAAGGGTATAAGGGGCTGCTAATCTTGCGGACAAAGCGGAATATTGAACATTGAACCTTTGAAATGTTGGATACTTGCCCCGGAGCTTAAATAACCACCGAATTTCTATTGAATGACCACTGAATGACTATCGAATTACCATTGAATACCAATTGTTCCTGGACTGAGGGGGCGGCACCGTGGCCGGGTTAATTAAACCACTCATTTTTGGCGGTGGCAACCAAAAAGCAAAGGCTCAGCAAACAGACAATTAAAAAACATTGTCAATCCATTGGATGACATATGAAAAAAGTACATATATTTGTCAGAAACAGGAATATAAATGTATACTGAATCTTATTAAAAATGCAAAACATTTTTCTGTTAGATTCAGTTATACCGATTGAAGCATGAGGTTAATCATTGCAAACCTGTTCCGAATCGGTATACCTTACAGGATAGTAATAGGAAAATAAATGTAACGGGTACACATACACACACGTTATTCAGCAATCATGCTGAAAAATGGATTTGATTAAAAATTTCATTGGGATGCGCATAGAAGGGAAGAACTTGAAAAAGCAACAAAGTCTGCGCTTGCAGCGTCGGAGTGTTACACACTCAAGACGTAAAAACGT
>JAIPBS010000045.1 GCA_021738625.1 Bacteroidales bacterium | reverse complement strand
GGCAGATAATCCGTGTAATAGGTATTGGTTGTTGTAGCTGTATTGATGTTATTCCTTCTGATCTGGTAGTGCAGGAAGCTGCGCTGTGTTCCGATTCCAGTCCAGCTCATTTCTACCTCACCGGTCACCATATTTGTAAGTTCAACTTCAAGATCGGAAACCGTTCCCAAAGGTGCGCCCTGCACGGTCATGCTTACGGGAACTACAATGGTTCCGACATCAGGATAGGAAAAGAAAGTAATTTCAGCATAAACCGTGGTGCCCGATTCAAAGCCGGTTGCATCGAAGTTCACGCCTACGGGCTGGTTACCGCCATTGGGAGGTACCGTACCTTCATAAAAGTCAAGTGATAGCCATCCGCCTGTGGGGCCGCCGCCACCTTCCATCAATTCATAGGAGAACACTTGGTCGGGAGTAGCCTGTGCACAACCACCGATAGAGATGGTTCCGAATTCGGCTATGGGTTCTATCCACAAACCGCCGGCAATGGCACCTGAAATATCTCCACTTACGCTATGCGATTCTCCTGTGAGCGTTCCGCTGGCGATGTTCATCTGTTCGATCTGGCAACCGCCGCCTGATGTGGTTCCAGAGAACAACCACAGATAAGGTCCGCCATCGGAATAGTTATCATAGGCCATACCATATATACTGGGTGGGTTGGCTATGGTATTCAGGGTTGCTCCTGTCCTGGAAACCAGCGTCAGGGTGGTTGACCAGTTGTTGACCCAGAAACCGTCCTGGTCCCAATCGTATGCGATGGCTCTGACGGCAGTAGGCGAACTAATTGTGCTAACCAGGGTTTGGCTTTCAAAATCCATTTCCCAGATGGAAGTTCCTGCATTGCTGCCATAAAAATATTCACCGTCATAGGCCAAATCTCTCAAGGCACTTACGCCTGAAATGGTAAATGATTCAATGAAAGTTCCATCAAGCTCATATTTGTAAATCTGGTTCCCTGACCAGTTTGTCGTATAAAAATATTCACCGTCACATTCGGCACCTGAGAGCAGGTTGGATCCGGCTCCGGCTTCCGCATCAAAAATAATTTGAATATCCCATATATCACGGCTGCCGCCTTCAAGGTTTCGGGCAGGGGTATTGGGATCGGCATCGGGGTACTTATCCGGTCCACTACTTTGTGACCTTATAATTGGCAAGCTCATTGTCGGATTGATATACTCAATCTCGGCCATCCAGGCCAATGGCCCTGTACCATTGTTCAGGATACCGATATTGGTTTCATAATATTCATTCGGGTTTACTATCACATCCAGTGACAGGGGGTTGATGTACATCTCGGGTTGTCCAAGGTACCAGTCTTTCTGTACTATACCCCCCTCGGGTATCTCAACATCAGCCGAGTCGGGATAATACCCACTACGTTCACATGCAAAAAGCTGGGTTCCTGAATAAATATCATTGATTTCATAAAATCCATCCTGTTCGGTCACATCGTTGAACATGGGGAAATCAACGGCATAAACAACTGCACCGGAAAGTGGAATATCAGACATATCGTAAACATATCCTTCCACGTTGCCCGGAGGGCTAAAAGGCAGATAATAAACACGCAAATTGTCATAGTCTGTCATTGTTCTGTCATGATTGGGAGGTGTTTCCCCATCAGCATATCCAAACGACAGGCGGTTTACACTGCCATCATCCTTAAAAGTGCGATAATACGGATACTCATAATATCCATTATCACCCCATACGATATCGATAATAATGTTTGATGTGCCGTCCCATGGAAAATCTTCAATATCCACAATTCTCCATCCCAGGGAAGTAGCCGGTACGAAATTCGCAGTACTGAAAACTTCCGTCGCATCGTTCATGTCAACATAATCATCAGGAAGTTCAGATAAATTTGTTTCCTTGATTTTAATAGAAACATTTAAGAGGTAATTCATTGGTTCTGCAAGACGCTCAAATTCCCAGGCCAGATCCGTTATAATTTTTGGACCGCCAAGCTCAGAGGCAAAGTATAATGCCTGAGTATGACAATTTTCCCAGTAATTAGACCAGGTACTGTAGTATGCGGGATAACTTCCATAACTTGTACCATAGCCGATTTGAACGTAGTCTTGTGCGTTTAGGGTGAGACTGAAAATAAACAGTATCAGAGACACTCCTGTTAACTTAACTCGCTTTTTCATTGATACGGGTTTTGATTGATAAATAAGTTAATTCTCTGAGAAGATAAACCCGTATTGTAAACAATTCACGATGTCAAGAATTTCCACGGTTTAATCTGTAGACAATGCAAATCTGTAAAAGGTTGCATCTTCTACCATAATTATACTGCAATAATACAAATATATTTGAAACTTACAAATAAACTGGCTTTAAAAGAGGCTGTCAATAAAAGTAACTGGTGATGAGATAAGTAAAAACACGAGCGCAATGCTTCTTTAGACAGTTTCTTAACATGGGTTAATTAAAAAAACAAATCTATAAATCTAATTTAAATAACACATAGGCCATTTAACATCCGTATTTTGTCAGTTCACTTAAGTTTGCATACCAACAACATTTTCATGTAATATATTTGCTTTCGAGAAGATTGACCTTATTGTAAAGTTAGTTCACGTAATGGGCTTTTGTAAAGTTTCCACCAAGTGAATTGGTTAGTAGACTCTGGGATTCTGATACTTAGTGGAGGTGGTTGATGTAGGAATCAACCACTTTCACTACCCAGGTCTAGCTTTCATTTTTAATTAAACAAATTTCTTAAAATTTAAAAAAAAGCCTTGAGCTTTTCCACCACGAAATCCTGTTGTACTTCGCTCAGTACATTATAAAAAGGCAGCCTGATAATACAGGAGGCAAATCTGTCGGTATTGGGCAGGGGCCGCCCATCGTGCTTGTCTTCATAATAACTGCTGGAATGCAGGGGCAGATAGTGGATCACGGCCATCACCCCGTTGATGTTGAGATGAAACAATAGCTTGTCCCTTTCCTCCGGGCTGTTGGTAACAATATAAAACATATGACCGTTGTTGGACGCATATTCGGGGATGACGGGCAACTGCAGTTTGCCTTCCTCCTGTAAAGGCTTCAATTTTTGATCATAGCGTTTCCAAACCTCCAGCCGCATTTTTTGTATGGTGTCGATGCGGGTGAGTTGTGCGAATAAAACGGCGGCGATGATGTCGGACGGCAGATAAGACGAGCCCACATCCACCCATTGATATTTGTCCACCTGACCCCGTTTGAAAGCAACCCTGTTGGTCCCCTTTTCCCAGATGATCTCAGAACGTTTGACAAAACGATCGTCATTCACGCTGATCATTCCGCCCTCGCCGGAGATCACATTTTTTGTTTCATGAAATGAAAAAGAACCGAAATGACCTATTGTTCCCAAAGGTTGTCCTTTGTAGGTTGCCTCTACGGCATGTGCGGCATCCTCCACAACGATCAGCCCGTGTTTTTCGGCCAATGCCATGATCCTGTCCATATCGCAGGCCATACCCGCATAATGTACGACCACGATGGCGCGGGTCTTTTTTGTGATCAGTGGCTCCAAAGTGTCGACATCCATTATGGGCGTATCTTCCTGCACATCGGCAAATACAATTTTTGCTCCACGCAACACGAAAGCATTGGCGGTGGAAACAAAGGTAAAGGAGGGTACGATTACTTCATCCCCCGATTTTATATCAGCAAGCAAAGCGGCCATCTCAAGAGCATCCGAGCAGGAGGTGGTCAGCAGGGCTTTCCTTATGCCATAACGATGCTCAAAAAATTCGTGACACTTTTTGGTGAATATCCCATTGCCCGATATCTGTCCGCTTAAAGCCCCGTTGATAATGTTCTGAAACTCCTCGCCCGCCATGTAAGGCTGGTTGAAATGTACCTGCATCATAATAAGACCTGCTTTAAAACAAAATGCAAAATTAAGATATTAATTCTTAACGTCCTTGCCTGAAAATAATTGGAGCATAAGATCAATCATTGCAAACCTTTTCCGAATCGGTATAAATGTCTTCGGTTTGATTCAGCCCACATAAAAGTCATTTCATTAAGGCATTATTCCATTTCACTATTATCTTTTGCACATTGAGCTATCTGTCCGGTAGCTTTGTAAAAATATATTAATCAGGTATTTGACGATAGGGTTATCGAGTTGAAGAATTTAAATGATATTTCTATATTTTTTATCATAGGCCGGCCCCGCACGGGAACCAGTTTGTTGCGTACCCTGTTCGACGCCCACCCCAATGTGAACATTCCACTCGAATGTCAATTCATGATTGATTTTTATCCAAAATACGGCACAATCAAAAAATGGACTGAACGGCAAATTTTCTCCTTTTTAAAAGAGCTGGAGAAAGAACTGTTTTTTGATTACTGGACCATCGACATGGATAAACTGCAAAAAAATTTGCTAAACCAAAAAGAAGAGCTTGATTATGCAACTGTTTGCAAGATGGTTATTTTTCATTACCAATCCTTCTTTAATGATAAGCAAGTGGTGTTGTTGGGGGATAAAAACCCCGGTTATACCATTTACACGGAAAAACTCCTGAAAATTTTCCCGGAAGCAAAATTCATTTTCATCAACCGGGATTACCGTGACAATTTCATCAGTTTGAAAAAGGTTGACTTCGAATTGCCGTTCATTTCGATGGTCACATACAAATGGAAATACTTTTACAGGTCTTTTCTCAAAGCCAGGCAAAAGCAACCTGATAAGTATTATTACATCAGGTATGAGGATCTGGTGGCCCATCCCAAAGAGCAATTCGGTAAATTATGCGACTTCCTGGGAATTGCGCACAATCAGAAGGTTTTTGAGTTTTATAAGAAAGCGGATAAGATCAAAAAGATTTATCCCGAAGCGCAGATCAACAAATACCATAGTGCCTTGCTCAAGCCCATCACTACTGAGAAAGTAAATATTTGGAAGAATTCCCTTTCCGCAGGCAAAATCAAAATGGCGGATTATGTCGCAGGCAAATATGCTGAAATGGCAGGCTATAACAAGTCAGAACTCAAAGTGGGATTTAAATCTGCTTTGATTTCATCACCCGGCATTGCGGCCGGTAAACTGCTCTATCTTCTAACGGCCATTGTCAATCTGTTTCCATATAAACTACGCAAGTTGATCCTAAGCGAGGGGCCTCTGTTTCTGGGTAATTTTTATCTGCGGTTATTTCATCCGGGTAAAAAAGTTGATCATGCCGCCAGGGAAGATAATTATAAAAAAGCAGACTTGGCCTGAAGCCCCTTCATTTTAATCCGCGTTATCCCTTATTTCTTCCTGATCAGCATCAATCCATCCCGGACGGTAAGCATTACATTTTCCGTGCGCTCATCCTGCTGAACGATTTTGTTGAATTCAATAATTCCGCTGGTTTCCTTGTCGGGCCGGGGCTCGAGTACCTTGCCGCTCCAGATTACGTTGTCGGCAAGTATGAATCCGCCGCTGCGAAGCCTGGGCATAACAAGCTCATAATAATCCGGATAGTTCTCTTTGTCGGCGTCGATGAAAACCAGGTCGAAGGTTTCAACGATCTTTGGGATCACTTCCTTGGCATGTCCGATATGTGCTTGCACTTTTTTACTGATACCGGCCTTTTCGAAATACTTTGTGTAAATATCTTCCATCTGCGGATCGATGTCGATGGTATGGATCAGGCCGTTGTCATGCAGTCCCCTGCCCAGGCAAATGGTGGCGTAACCAGTAAAAGTGCCGATCTCCAGAATGCGTTCGGGCCGGATCATCCGGCTGATCATTTCGAGCAGTTTGCCCTGCAATGGGCCGGAAAGCATTCTCGGGTAAACGGTTTTCAGATGGGTTTCTCTGTAAAGTTCCTGCAGAAGTTCATCTTCAGCAGAGATGTGATTATTGGCATATGCTTCAATTCTCTTGTCAATCATGGTGTGAGTTGTTGGATTTGAAAATAAGTGTGGTCAGCTGTTGCGGGTCAAAGATTTCGTTTGCCACCTTAAGGATTTGTTCAGCGCTAATTTTTTCAATTTCTGCAGCCACTTCTTCAAAGCTTTTCAGCCGGTTCAGGTGCATAAACGATCGTCCTATCGACAGCATTTCATTCAGGTTCGATTCGAGGGAGATGGCCAGTTGACCTATGATCTGTTTCTTGGCGCGTTTCAGTTGCAGCACGCCCATCTTGTTGATACGCAGTTTTTCGAGTTCCTTATGCACCAGCACGACCGACCGCTCCATATAGCCTTTGTCGGTTCCCAGGTAAACCGAAAACACCCCCGTGTCGGTATAAGGCATGTAATGCGAATAAATGTTGTAGGTAAAGCCGTATTTTTCCCTTATGGAAAGGCTGAGCCTGGAGTTCATGCCCGGACCGCCCAGGATGTTGTTCAGCAGGATCATGGGGATACGCTGTTCATCCTTTATTGCGTATGCGATATTACCGATGCATCCATGTGACAGGAAGGAATTGCGGTGCACAGTTTTTTGCAGGGGGTGATACGCTGACAAAGGCTTTCTTTTGTTCTTTCTGAATGTTGCAGGAATCCTCCCGAAATATTTTTCAGCCAGCAGTTTCAGTTTATCAAATGGTATCTTTCCGACGGAGGCCAACACGATCTGGTTGGTATTGTAGTTTTCCCGGATGAAACGATACAGCATATCCCGTTTAAACGATCGAATGCCGGGGATTGCGCCCAGGATGTGCTTACCCATAGGATGCCCGTTGAACAGCATGTTTTCGAACTCATCATAAATTTCTTCGGATGGATTATCGCGGTATGAGTTGATCTCGTCGATCACCACGTCCTTTTCCTTTTCGATTTCACGTTCAGGAAAAACAGAGTGAAAGCAAATGTCGTAAAGCAATTCGAAAGCGCGCTCATAAAACCCATTCAGGAAAGAAGCGTGTACGCAGGTTTCTTCTTTTGTGGTGTAGGCATTCAGTTCGCCCCCCACGTTTTCCATGCGGCTCAGGATATGGAACGCTTTCCGTTTCCGGGTGCCCTTAAAGATCATATGCTCGATAAAATGAGCCAGGCCATTCTCCTCTTCATTTTCGTCTCTGGTTGCGGCATTCACCATCATGCCAAAATGCGCTACCGCATTGCCCGATGGCTTGTGGATCAGCCGGATGCCGTTTTTAAGAGTATATGATTGATATTCCATAAAATATGCAGATAAACACACAAAGGTATAAAATGAAACACAGCCGCACGGATAAGAAAAAAGCGCATAATTCATTGCGCTTTGTTGTTGTTTTTCGGAAAACCCGCTTGCAGAATTCTATTCCTTTTTGTGCTCTGCGGGATAGCTTTCATCAAAATACAACCAGAACAGGGGCTGATTGGCAAAGAAATTTCCTTCATCATCAAACATTTCCAGAACAGGGGCAATGCCGATGATCTCTTTCTCAAATGTTTTTCCTTCCTTGTCCAAATACCATCTTTCAAGGAAACGCACTTTTACCACATCATCGCGGTCGGGTTTGTGTATCACTGTATCATCATACATTTCATAAGGTTCTTCGGTTTGCATCAGGGTGCGTAGAACCGTATCCACACCGATGGCCTTTACTTCTTCTACAGTGAGTTTTTTGTTAAAATAATCATAGGCCTGCATTTCACCGCTGTAGGCGGTTTCAAAAATCCAGTCGACCAGGTCTTCGCGTTGTGGGCCCGGCAGGTTGTCGATCCACCAGTCGTAGCCGGTATGCGGGCTCTTCACGTACACGTCATACTGAATTTTTTCTACGAATGGCCCGGGTCTTGTTGTTTCTGTTTGTTCCTGCTTACACGACATAAGCATAACCGGAATGATCAAAAGAAAGACTAACTTTGTTTTCATGGTATCACTGCTTGTTTGTTGGTTTATAATGACATATAACGGAGATCAAAATATATTAGTATGAAGTTTATTGCTCCCTTAATGTTTCTGTTGATTTGCAGCCCTGTTTTCGGTCAGCTGATCCCTGAGGAACGACGGGTGGATTGGAGCACAGCCGGGCTTGAAAATGAAATACCGGAGGCTTCAGTGATCATGGATGTGACCGATTTCGGAGCGCTGGGTGATTCAGCCACAGACAATTATGCCGCCATCGCAGAAGCCATTGCCGCCCTGGATGAACAATACGGTGTGCTTTGGTTCCCTCCGGGAGATTATATCATCCAATCTCCCATTGTGATGCGCGACAGTCTGATATTTCGTGGGGCAAGCAGCGAACAAAGCCGATTGCTTTTTGATCTTGACGGAGAAGGCTACAATTGCTTCAGCATATCAGGACAGGCCGGAGGAGAATTTTTTGAAATTGAATCGGGATTTGAAAAAGGAAACAAGCAACTGGAGGTGGATGACGCAGAAGAATTCTCACTGGGCAGCTGGGCGGAGATCCGGCAGGCTAACGGCGTCTGGGATACCGAACCCATCAGCTGGGCGGAGCATTCGGTGGGGCAAATGGTAAAAATAACGGAAGTTGAAGAAGATCATATCACCATCAATAATCCATTGCGTATCGATTATGATGAAGAACTGGAACCCGAGATCAGAAGCATTCAGCCCATTTTCAATGCCGGGATCGAATGCCTGGGTATCTACAGGCTCGACAATCCGGATGATGTAGGCTATAATGTCTTTTTCAATTTTGCAGTGAACTGCTGGGTAAAGGGCGTGGAAAGCAGCTTCAGTGAAGGCAGCCACATCTACATTACCAAAAGCAGCAACCTTGAGGTCAGCGGTTGTTTTATCCATGATGCGTATGAATACGACGGCTCAGGAACCCGCGGATATGGCGTCACAATAAATATGCATGCCGGTGAATGCCTGATCGAAAACAATATTTTCAAACATCTGCGGCACGCCATGATGGTGAAAACAGGAGCCAACGGCAATGTATTCGCATACAACTATTCCATCGAGCCTTACCGGGTTGAACCCATCCATGATTTTTCAGGGGATATTTCTTTGCACGGGCATTATGCCTTTTCCAATTTGTTTGAAGGCAATGTGGTGCAAAATGTCATCATCGATCATTACTGGGGACCGTCGGGTCCGTACAACACCATGTTCAGGAATCGTTGCGAACTATGGGGTATTATCATGACCGGTTCGGATACCACCGAAACTTCAAGGCAGAACTTTGTGGGAAATGAAACTACAAACTTTGAGGACTTGCATGGTAATTATGAGTTGTCGGGCAGCGATCATTTCGAGCATGGCAACAACATACGCGATGTCATCATCCCGGAAGGAACCGACCACCTGGAAGACGTTTCCTATTATCTGAACAATCAGCCGGAGTTCTGGGATGTTTTGGACGACTGGCCTTCCATCGGGATTCCCAATCCATTGGATGGTGGGATCATCCCTGCTCAGTATCGCTATGAGCAGGGCGTTTATACGGTTTGCGGGGATTCTGGAGTTTATACATCTTGGGATGAGATTTTTTTGAATGATGATGAAACATGGGTGTGGCCGGTTCCTTTTTCTTCGATGCTGAATATTAAACTGCCGGCTACAAACAATGAATATATGATACAATTGTTTGATGCAGAAGGCGGGGAAGTGATCAGGACGCAAGGCTCCGGTCAGGTTTGTAAAATCAATACAAGCGGAATACCAGCGGGAATTTATTTTTTGACTATCAGCGGTAAGGGATTTGATAAAGGGCTTAAGGTTTTGAAAAAGTGATCTTTTATTATTAAACCACTAGGTGTCTATGTGGTCTTTACTTTGGTGAATCTTATTACCTTTATTTCTTTTCACTACTGTCCGGTTAAACGCAAGGGGATTGCTCGCTTCGCTCGGAATGACATGCTATTTGGGAGATACAAAGAGGGTTGGGGTAGTACGGCGGCAAAGCCGCCGTACTACCCCAACCCCCTCCCAAGCCTCTGAAAACACTGTCATTGGTAGCGAAGAGAGGAATCTCTCCAAATTTCCCCGGACAGTAGTGATTTTATATAAATATATGAATTTTAATATGATCAATAAACCAACCCTCCTTCTCGACGAAGCCAAATGCCGGCGCAACATCCGGCGGATGGCCCAAAAGGCGCGCAAGCACAAACTTATTTTCCGTCCGCACTTAAAAACCCACCAGTCGCATGAAGTGGGCAGGTGGCTCCGTAAAGAAGGCGTTGACAAAATCACCGTCTCTTCCGTTGACATGGCCCGGTATTTTGCAGACGACGGCTGGGAAGACCTCACCATTGCCTTTCCGCTTAACATCCTGGAAATGGATGAGATCAATGAACTGGCTTCACGAATCCGGCTAAACCTTTTGGTCGAATCCACTGAAAGTGCAAAATTCCTGGCCGAAAAACTCAAACATCCCGCCGGGGTTTTCATCAAGATCGACGCGGGATATCAGCGCACGGGATTACCGGCGGAGGATATCACGGCCATCGGAAAAGTGCTTAAGGAGTTATCAGAGGCTGAGAAAATACTCTTCAAAGGTTTTATCGTGCATTCCGGAAACACCTATTATGCCGGCAGCAAAGAAGAGGTACGCAATATTCATCAGGAAAGCATCAACAAACTGCAAAAGTTAAAAGATCATTTTGTACAAGATCACCCTGATCATATTTTAAGCATTGGCGACACGCCTTCCTGCAGCATGATGGACGACTTCAACGGAATCGACGAGATCAGGCCGGGCAATTTTGTATTTTATGATGTGATGCAATACCAACTCGGTACATGCCGAGCTGAAGACATTGCTGTGGCTCTGTTGTGTCCGGTGGTGGCCAAACATCCCGGAAGGAGGGAGGTCGTTATTTATGGCGGAGCGGTGCATCTTTCAAAAGATTCGGTCCAGGATGAGGGAAAGAAGATTTTCGGCTTGCTTGCCCCCTTCGACGGAAATACATGGGGTACACCTTATAAAAACACCCTGGTCAGGTCGCTTTCGCAGGAACACGGGATCATCCGCATGGAACATCCTGCCTTTGATGAAATCGGAATCGGCGATCTGCTGGCCGTTCTGCCGGTGCATAGCTGCTTGACCTTGTCCGCTATGCGTTCGCTTACAACAACCACCGGAAAACGATTGGGTGTGATGCTTGCGGTATAGTTTAATTAACTGCGAAAGTTTTTGTTTTTTGCCTGATCTGGAAATATCGGACTTAAGCGACTGGATTGATTTTTGTAATTTGGATTGTTTACAAATAAAATAATTTAATTGATCATGGAAGAAGAAACACTCCAGAGCAACAGCCGTTTTCCTTTATCGATCCGCTTCATTATGTCCATATTGAGTTCATTTATTGCGGTGATCGCGATCTATTACATATCGCTTTGGATAGACTTTATAGATCCCACCCTATCGTTGCCCGGATTTAATTTTCAGCCTTTCGCCCTCATACCTGTGCTGTCCATCAGCCTGATCGGCATTTCGATGGCTGCCCTTGTATTTATGATCCTGAAGGCCTATGTAAAAAAGAACTGGAAAAGGTTTTACCTCGCCCTGGCTGCTGTTGTTCTGTTGACCGCGTTCATTGTCACCCTGCTGATCCCTGAAGCAAGCGTGGGGATGATCATCAGTTTGAATCTTATGCACATTGCCATAGCAGTATGTACCATCTACTTCCTGGTCTATTTCAATCAATACAGGCCATGATAATAGTCCCGTCATCATAATAAATCACCCTATCTTTGCAAAAAAAAGGCAGCAATGATTACCGAAAACTCCAGAACCAAGATCGTTGTTACACTCGGCCCGGCTTCGGCCGATGCACCCCTAATCAAACAAATGATCCGTGAGGGCGTCGATGTGTTTCGGCTTAATTTTTCTCATGGCAGCCGCAAAGCTCATCTGAAAACCCTCAACATAATCCGTTCTTTATCTGAGGAAATGAATACCCAGGTTGCCGTGCTGGCCGATCTGCAGGGTCCGAAAATCCGAATTGGAGAACTGGAAGGGGGAAGCATACTGCTTCAGGAAAAGCAGGATGTTATCCTTACCACCACTGAGATCACCGGAAACTCGGAAAAAATCAGTGTAGGCTACAGGGATTTTGCCCAAGATGTTGAAGCAGGCGATCATGTTTTGCTGGATGATGGGAAAATTCAGTTGAGGGTTGTGGAGACGGATCAACGGGAAAATGTCAGATGTAAGGTCTTGCATGGAGGGGAATTGTTGCCACGCAAAGGAGTGAACCTGCCGGATAGCGATCTTTCGCTTCCAAGTCTTACTGAAAAAGACCGGATGGATGCGGAATTCGTTTTGCAGCATGAGGTTGATTGGATCGCACTTTCTTTTGTAAGAAAAGCAAGGGATATTGCCGCCCTGCAGCAGATCATAAAAAATCACAATAGCCGGGCAAAAGTCATCGCCAAGATTGAAAAGCCGGAGGCATTGCGTGAGATCGATAGGATCATAGAGATTTCCGATGCCGTGATGGTTGCACGCGGCGACCTGGGGGTGGAAATGCCCTTCGATCAAATTCCGCTTATTCAGAAGGATCTGGTTAAAAGATGCATTGAAAACGCCAGGCCTGTCATCATCGCCACGCAGATGATGGAAAGTATGGTCGGCAACTTCAGACCCACCCGGGCAGAAGCCAACGATGTTGCCAATGCCGTGCTCGACGGGGCGGATGCCCTCATGCTCAGTGCAGAAACCTCCATCGGGAGTTATCCTGTGGAAGCCGTAAGGAATATGCAAAAGATCATTTCCTGGACGGAAGAAAAAGCATACCGGTTTCACCTGGGCCACAAACCATCGAAAGAGCTGGATGATTATCTGCCCAATTCCATATGCTACAATGCTCAAAAAATGGCCGAACAAACCGGAGCCGGCGCCCTGATCACTTTCACCCATTCCGGAAACACCGTCTTGCGTGTGGCCAGCCATCGCCCGCAGGCCATGATCTATGCCTTTACGGACGACGAGGTCCTGTTCAGGCAGTTTTCGCTCGTTTGGGGTGTGAGGGCTTTCAGATTCAGCATGAGCCAGTCCTCTGATGAATTCTTTGATCAAACAACCGCATATCTGATTGAAAAAGATTTAATTAAAAAAAATGATATCCTGATCCATATCGGCAGCATACCCATCCCGCAAAAAAGCGATACCAATATGATGAAGATCAGTTACGTGAGTGGGTAGGTTTTTCTACAAACCCCGGGGAAAAGAAAAACTTGAAAACAAATATTTGAAAACCGGAAAACGGACAGGCTCATTATCCTTGCTGTTTTTATTTTCTGCAGGTTTCCAGGAAAGATCACCGTGTTTGGCTGCCTCAGAACGGTTGTGGCAGATTATTTTCATAACTACATCCAAATCTTTAAATGTAAATAATCATGGCAAAACTTAAAGGAAAAAAAATAGCAATACTTGTTGAAAACGGATTTGAAGAAGAAGAACTCACAAAACCCCGTAAAGCATTAGATGACGAAGGCGCCACAACGCACATCATTTCCCCCAATGATGGTAAGGTCAAAGCATGGAACCATACCGACTGGGGCGGTGAATATAATGTGGACGTAAAGCTGGAGGATGCAAAGCCCGATGATTATGACGCATTGGTTCTGCCGGGCGGCGTGTTGAATCCGGATAAATTACGACGGAACCCTCAGGCCATTGATTTTGCAAAGGCCTTTTTTGAAAAGGATAAGCTGGTGGCGGTGATTTGTCATGGCAGCCAGACTCTGATCGAGACGGGCTTGCTGAACGGCCGAAAGATGACCGCCTATCATGCCGTAAAAACCGATGTAAAAAATGCCGGGGCAGAGTATTACGACGAAGAAGTGGTGATCGACAGGAATCTGATCAGCAGCAGGAATCCGGGCGACATCCCGGCTTTCAACAGAGAGATCATCGAAAACCTGGCGGATTAGTTTTTCCATCCGGTTGGGGTTTATTCTTATACTGAATCTTATTAAAAATGCAAAGCATATTTTCTGTTAGGTTCAGTTATACCGATGGGAACAGGAGGTCAATTATTGCACACCTGTTCAGGATCGGTATAGAAGATATTTATTTCCTTATAATTTGATATTCGATTTGTTTTTTTATTAAATTTCGGCTTAATTTATCTTTTAAACCGAAATCAATAAGTTGCAGTATCACTCAAACCCAAAACCTTAGCCCATGCAAATCGAAAATCAAATTCAAACGCTGAATTGGCACCCTACCCGCCGATGGTCGATGCGGGACGTGACCACCATTCAGAAGATCATCCTGCACCAGGAACTCGGCGAAAGCAGTGTGGAGCAGGTGAATGCCTATCACATAGGGACCAACCACATTTCGCAACGCGGCTGTCCGCATTTTTGCTACCATTACGGCATCGAAAAGGACGGCAGCATCATTATGGCCAACGACCTTTGTCACATTGTTTGGCATTGTAAGGGACAGAATTCGATTGCCGTCGGCATTATGCTGGTGGGCAATTTCAACGGTCCCGGCTATAACCTGGGCACAGAAGGCCCTACCGACGAACAAATGGAATCGGTTGATTTCCTTGTCAATCATTTGCTGGACGAGCTCAAGTTGAACCGGCAGAATGTTTACGGTCACTATCATTTCGGAAAACCGGCCTGCCCGGGATACAAAGTCCAAAGGTGGATCGAGGATTTCCGCGACGATCCCGAAATTAAATCCTGGAAAGAAGACACAAAAAAATCTGTTAAGGATATTCAAAGCCGCTTGAAAAAACTCGGATATTATGATGGAAAGATCGACGGCATCATCGGTGTGAAATCCCAGGCCGCCATACGTGCATTCCAGAAAAGTCGTGGCTTGCAGATCGACGGCATCCTAGGGCCAAATACGCTAAAAGCATTGTTCAACAACCAATAAATCAAAACCATGGAAAAGAAAAACACCAATAAAAAACTAAAGGCAGATGAACGGGGATTTGTCGGCACCTGGCTGGCCAAGCTGCTTTTCACTCTTATCAGCGTAAAAGTATGGGGCCTGGCAGCTTCCCTGATCGTTTCCACCTGGCTGCTCCTGCTGCACAACCAAGGCGTGAAAGCCGGTTATGACGACATCGGCATAAGCGGTGGAGAATGGCTAACATTCAACACTACTATCTGGGCGCTGATATTCGGCATGAAAGAAGTATTCCGCATCATGGAAAGAAAAGATTCGGACGAAAAGGAAATGATCGAAAGCAAGAATGAAACCCAGAAAGTGATCGCTTCCATCAAGGCCGAAACACCCGATTTAAAAACCCGGTCGGTTTACACCACAGAAGGGATGGAGATCGTAGGCGAAGAAAGTGCCGAAGCATGATTGTTTTAAAACTTTAAAAATAAATGCCATGTCAAAAACAGTTAAATATATCATCATCGGCGTTGTGATACTGGCCCTTTTATTTCTGCTGGTTTACTTTGTTTTCATGGGCGGAACCCCCGGTGCCCTGATCGCAGGCGTTACCGGGGCCTGGGCCGTTTTCAAATCCAAAACATTCACTATGAAAGGCCTGAGCGAAGAGATCGAAGGAATTGAAGAAGAACATGACATCAAACGGAAGGAATGGGATCGCATCCGGGAAGAATACGACAGCCGGTTCAATGCGCTTAAAGCGCGCATGGATTACCTGGATTATGCTACCTTGAAAGTAAAGGCGCAGATAAACGATTTGGATGAGAAAGAAAGGGAAGAAATCCGGAGGATAGATACTATGACGGATGAAGAACGATTAAATATGTTAAGAAACCTTTAATATGCGAATCATGTTGAGATTTTGTTTTACCATTGCAATGCTTCTCCTGTCGGCGTTTTGCTACAGTCAGGATGTGGAAGAAAGTACGGGCATTATATCTCCTGGTGAAAGCTTTACCAACACGGAAGCCGATACCATTTTTTATATGAATGCCCCTGTGTTGAACAAGCTGCTTAAGACCCACGTAAAATATAACATCGCACGTAAAAAGATCGTCCTTTATGACGAACAGATCGCCCTGCTCGAACAGCGGGTGTTTTATTGCGACAGCGCCGTGGCTGTGAAAGCGGCCGAAGCGGATTACTGGCGCTCCCAATTGCTCAGCAACGATGAGGTGCTGAAAGAAACACGGATCAAAAACGCAGAGCTGGAACATGAAAACACCCGTATCAGGCAATCTAGGATTTACTACTTCTTTGCAGGTGTGCTGGCTACATCATTGGTTTATGTGGCCGTGAAGTAACCTATGTAATATTTACAAGACACATTGTCATATGCAGATGATTGAATATGACGTTTAAGCCCATTGTATCCTGCTGGCATAATTTGTGATTTGCATCCGCCCTGATTGTCATTCATAATCTATTTAAGTAAATTTGTTAAAAATATTTTTAAACAATGAGCGAACAAACTGATAAGACCAAATGCCTCATCATAGGTTCGGGTCCGGCCGGCTATACGGCTGCCATCTATGCGGCGCGAGCCGATCTGAAACCGATGATGTACGAGGGACTGGAACCGGGCGGACAACTGACTACCACCACGGAAGTAGAAAACTATCCGGGATATCCTGAAGGAACCCAGGGACCCCAAATGATGGAAGATTTTAAAAAGCAGGCCGTGAGATTTGATGCGGACATTCGTCCGGGAATCATCACCAAAATCGACCTTTCCAAACAACCATTTATGGCAAAAGCCGACGACGGCAAAATCATAGAAGCCGACACGGTGATCCTGGCCACAGGCGCAACCGCCAAATGGCTGGGATTGGATTCCGAAGCCAAATTCAACGGATACGGTGTTTCGGCATGTGCCACCTGCGACGGATTTTTCTACAAGGGCAAAGATGTACTTGTGGTAGGTGGCGGCGATACCGCAGCCGAAGAATCGACTTACCTGGCAAAGCTTTGTAAGAAAGTTTACCTGGTGCACCGTCGTGATGAACTCAGGGCTTCGAAAGCTATGCAGCGAAAGGTGTTTGACACGCCTAATCTGGAAGTAGTTTGGGATAGCGTGGTTGAAGAGATTGTGGGAACCGAGGAAGGATTCAACAAAGCGGTTACCGGTGTTAAAGTAAAAAATGTTCAAACCGGTGAAAGCAAAGAAATCAATGTTGATGGCGTGTTTATTGCGATCGGGCATAAACCCAATAGCGACATTGTAAAAGGGCAACTGGATATGAATGAAGTGGGCTATGTGAAAACCGCTTCCGATTCCACCAAAACCAACATTGATGGTGTTTTTGCCTGCGGCGATGTACAGGACCATGTGTTCCGCCAGGCAGTGACTGCAGCCGGTACGGGATGTATGTCGGCCATCGAAGCGGAACGTTATCTTTCTTCCGTCTAGACCCGGTAAAAGGTTAAGGAATACTCAACCCTTCCGGTAGCTTTCATTGCCGGGAGGGTTTTTTCGTATCTTTGCATCAAACCAAATATCAAGATCATGAGCAAGAAGATACCTTCGCATTATCTGAAAGTAAAGGAAAAGCATCCAGAATTTATCGAAGCTGTCGAAAAACTCAGCGAAGCCACCAAAGAAGCCGGTCCGTTGGATCAGAAAACAGCGCATTTGCTGCAACTGACTGCAAGTGTCAGCGCCAGATCGGAAGGGGCGGTGCACAGCCACACCCGGCAGTTGATGCAAATGGGCGCCGATCCGATGGAGATCAGACATGCCATCATCCTGCTAAGCAGCACCATCGGTTTCCCGAATGTAATGGCCGGGCTGACCTGGGCCAACGACATCATCGACAGCTTTCAGGAATAGATGCAAGAAGATCATAAAAAGATAAAAAAAGCTTCCTGGGTCAGCATTCTCGGGAATGCGCTGCTTTCGGTGTCGAAACTGGCTGTTGGGTTTATTTCAGGCAGTATGGCCGTGATCGGTGACGGCATCGACTCGGCCAGCGATATTCTTGCCTCTGTGGTAACCCTGATCGCTGCATGCCTTATCTCCAAACCGCCCGATCCTAAATTCCCCTTCGGCTATGCAAAAGCAGATACCATTGCTACCAAAGTGCTGTCGTTTATCATCTTTTTTGCCGGGGCACAACTTGCTATCACAACAATTACCACCCTGGTCGAAAATGTAACACGTGAGATTCCCTCCATGATTGCAATTTATGTCACCGTTTTTTCGATTGCGGGTAAACTGGCTCTTTCCTGGTATCAGTTCCGCATCGGGAAAGCAACGGAAAGCCATATGTTACAAGCCAATGCCAAAAACATGCAAAATGATGTGCTGATCTCCGGATCGGTATTGCTCGGGCTGGTATTTACTTACATCTTTAAGCTTCCCGTTTTAGATACCATCACCGGTTTGCTGGTGAGTGTTTACATTATGTACACCGCTTTCAAAATTTTCATGAAAACCAATATCGAGTTGATGGATGGGGTGGAGGACAAAGGAGTTTACGATGAGATTTTTTCCGCGGTTGATACAGTACAGGGCGCACACAAACCACACAGGGTGCGCATTCGTCAGATGGGAAAATATTATATGATCGATATCGACATCGAGGTGAATGGGGAAATTACCGTCAAGGAATCCCACCAGATCGCTCAAAACGTGGAAGACAGAATCAAAGACAAGATCAGAAATGTTTATGATGTGTTGGTACATGTGGAACCCTACGGCAAAGACCACAAGGAAGAAATGTTTGGGGTGTCGCGGGAGCATATGAAGTAGATTGCGGGTTCCAGATTCCGGATTCCAAATTCCAGATTTCAAATTCCAGATTGCTTTATGCTAACTTCATCAGAGTTCAAATGTCATTCTGTTGTCTACGCAAGGATCCCGAATTTCAACTTTCAATTTTCAAATTTCTCTCATTAGCTTCCAGCAGGTCATTCAACCGGAACTCGCTCTTCAAATATCAGTAGGTACCAATCACCGCTCTTCTGTTTTTTTCTCTGCCTTTATCCATCTTGTTGTCGGCCACGGGATGGTCTTCTCCATAGCCCACCGAGCTAATACGTTCGGGTTTAATGCCGGCATTCAACAGGTATTCCCTCACAGCTGCAGCACGTCTGTCGGAGAGGCGCAGGTTGTAGCTTTCTCCGCCCAGGCTGTCGGTATAACCTTCAATTTTGATATTCAAACCAGGATGTGCTTTGAGTTTTTTAACAACATCATTCAAAACAGGAATGTATTCTGATTTGATCTCCGCTTTGTTCAGGTCAAATAAAATCGCCCTGTCGATCTTAATGGCTTCAGTAGTTTTTGGCTTGATCACCGGGCAGCCCTTGTTATCAATGGACCCTTTTTTATAGGGACAATCATCTTCGGGATCGATGATACCGTCGCCATCGCTGTCGGGACAGCCGTTATGTTCTTGCAGTCCGGCCAGCTCCGGGCAGTCGTCATCTTTGTCAGGGACGCCGTCCTGATCCGTATCCGGGCAACCGCTGAATGCAGCCAGTCCGGCCTCGTCGGGGCATTCGTCATTGCGGTCGATGATGCCGTCATCATCCCGGTCGGGGCAGCCGTTGAATTTTGCGCGGCCAGCTTCCTGCGGGCAGGCGTCTTCCTTGTCGATGATGCCGTCCTGATCAGAGTCGGGACAACCGTCCTCGCTTTTCAGGCCATAAGTCTCCGGGCACTTGTCTTCCCTGTCAGGGACTTTATCCCCATCCGTATCTTTTGGCTTGCCAAAACTGAACTTCAGCCCAAAAGCGTAATTGATGTTATCGGTGACCTTATAGTTTTTTGCGGTTCCTTCATTAAAAACGGTATAATCCGAATCATCTGCCTGTGGAATGCCGCTGTAGGCGGCTTTGGCATAAATGCCCACAGTTTTTGCGATCCAGATGTTAAAGCCCAGTCCGCCGTTGTAAACAAAACTTCCGTCTCCTTTCAGGGTGGCATAACCACCGTTGGCATAAAGAAAGGGTTCAACCCAGGAGTCCGGGATCAACTTTAACTGAAGTCCCAGATTGGTTTGCCAGAAGGTTTTGTTGGTGGTGAAATTCGGATTGTCCAGTTCAACCATAGAGTAAGCCAACACCAGGTTAACCCTTTTGCTTAGATATCTTCCGAAGGAAATTTCAACCGGCAGTCCTTTGTAGTTCCAGTAGGCATCGGTGATCTGCTCAGGGAAATCAAGTTGGGGAGCAACAAAATCAGCAAAATACATGCCTGCACCGAACGACCATTTCTTGTCCTCTGTTTGAGCACGAAGGCCGTTCAACATTAAAAAGCCAGCCATTAACATTAGGAATACGCGGATATTTTTCATGATATCACGGATTGGTTTTGGGTTTAATTCATCATCTAAATTATGAAAATTCTGCTCAAATGTAAAGTTTTATCTTTTTTTGGAATTCTATGTACGTTTTTTTAACCAAAAATTCACAAACGAGCTTATATAAATATTTGGCTGTTGATAAAGACAAGAAATAATCCATTACCTGCTGTGCCTGAATAATTATCTTTGCACTTTAATCCAAAAGCATTGAAAATGATACGTTTCTTCAGGGGTGAGCACGACGCCATTATCGCCGTCCATAAAAAAGACACATTTCACAAACAGGATATTGAAAAACTTAACTGGCTGTTTTCAGGGGCTGAATTGCTTGATGCAAAAAGCATGGAAGGATTTTATGTTGGCCCCAGGAAGGAAATGATCACCCCCTGGAGCTCTAATGCTGTCGATATCACCAGGAACATGGGCATCGAAGGCATCGAAAGGATGGAGCAATTCATAAAGGCTAAAAACAGAGATGCTGATTTTGACCCCATGTTGCAGGCTTTTTATGACGGACTGGACCAGAATATTTTTACCATCGATAAACATCCTGATCCCATAATCGGGATCGACGATATAAAGGAATATAATGAAAGGGAAGGCCTGGCCCTAAGCCCGGACGAGATCGAATACCTCGAAAATGTTTCAAGCCAGATCGGCCGGAAACTCACCGACAGCGAGGTTTACGGTTTTGCACAGATCAACTCCGAGCACTGCCGGCACAAGATATTCAACGGCACCTTCATCATCGACGGGAAAGAAATGAAAGATTCTCTTTTTGCCCTGATCAAAAAAACCTCTAAAGAAAATCCGAACCGGCTGGTTTCAGCTTACAAAGACAATGTGGCCTTTATTCTGGGACCGAAAGTGGAGCAGTTCGCACCCGAATCACAGGACAAAGCGGCTCTGTTCCGCACCACCGACATCGACACGGTGATCTCCATCAAGGCTGAAACCCATAACTTCCCCACTACCGTCGAACCTTTCAACGGCGCTTCTACAGGAACCGGTGGTGAGATCCGCGACCGCATGGCAGGCGGGAAAGGATCGCTGCCCCTGGCGGGCACAGCCGTTTACATGACTTCCTATCCGCGTCCCGGTGGCCCGCGTGCATGGGAAAAAGCCACCAAAGCAAGGAACTGGCTCTACCAAAGCCCTGAAGAAATTTTGATCAAAGCCTCCAACGGCGCCAGCGATTTCGGCAACAAATTCGGGCAGCCCCTGATCAACGGTAGCCTGCTTACCTTCGAGCATTTTGAGGAAACAAAAAAATTCGGTTACGACAAAGTGATCATGCTGGCAGGCGGAGTCGGGTTCGGCAAGAAGGACGACAGCATGAAAGACGCCCCCGAACAAGGCGATGTGATCGTGGTACTGGGCGGCGACAACTACCGAATCGGAATGGGCGGCGGGGCTGTTTCCTCGGTGGCGACCGGAGAATATGGCAATACCATTGAGCTGAATGCCGTGCAGCGTGCCAACCCCGAAATGCAGAAAAGGGTTTACAATGCCATCCGCGCCATGGCCGAAGACAAACAAAACAAGATCGTTTCCATACACGACCACGGGGCCGGCGGCCACCTGAATTCGCTTTCGGAACTGGTGGAGGAAACAGGCGGAAGTATAGACATCGGAAAACTCCCCGTCGGGGATCCCACCCTTTCATTCAAGGAAATCCTTGGTAACGAATCCCAGGAAAGGATGGGCCTGGTTATGAAGGAAAAAAATATAGAAGAATTCAGGAAAGTTTGCGAACGCGAACGCGCTCCTTTCTATCCGGCAGGGAAAGTGACCAACGATCATATTTTAAAGTTTTATAAAGACAATGAGGCGCCCGTCGATATCAACATGGAATATCTTTTCGGGAAGCCACCCAAAACGGTGCTTGCCGACAGCACCCCAACCACGCAATATCCGGAAGTCCGGTACGATCAGGAAAAATTTGTGACTTACCTTGAAAACGTGCTTCAACTGGAGGCGGTGGCCTGCAAGGACTGGCTGACCAGCAAGGTGGACCGTTCGGTAACGGGTCGTGTAGCCAAACAACAGTGTGCCGGCAGGATACAGTTGCCATTGAACAACCTGGGCGTGATGGCGCTGGATTTCCGTGGAGAGAAAGGCGTGGCAACAGCAATGGGCCATGCACCCGTTGCAGCCCTGATCGATCCGGCAAAGGGATCGGTGCTCTCTGTTGCCGAGGCGCTCACCAACATCATCTGGGCGCCCATTGAAGAAAGCCTTAAAGGCGTTTCACTCAGTGCCAACTGGATGTGGCCCGCCAAAAATGAAGGGGAGAATGCCAGGCTTTACAGGGCGGCACAATCCATCAGTGATTTTGCCTGCAAACTGGGCATCAACATTCCAACTGGCAAGGATTCGCTTTCCATGGCACAGAAATACCCTGATGGGGAAACCGTGTTTTCACCCGGTAGCGTGATCGTTTCGGCGGCGGGAGAAGTCAGCGACATCAGAAAAGTGGTTGAACCTGTTTTAAAGGAGGACGATCAGAGTATCCTTTATTATGTGGGTCTTTCGAAAGATGACTTCAGCCTGGGAGGCAGCAGCTTTGCCCAGTCGCTGAACCAGCTTGGATCGGATTGCCCGGATGTAATTGATCCGGATTATTTCAGGAAGGTGTTCAACCGCATCCAACAGCTGATCAGGGAAGAGAAAATCCTGGCCGGTCATGATGTTTCTGCCGGAGGGCTGATCACCGCCCTGCTCGAAATGACCTTTACAAGCAATACCACCGGCCTGGATGTCGATCTTTCAGGATTGGACGGCCATTTGATCGAAGTTCTGTTTTCAGAAAATCCCGCCCTGTTGATACAGGTTAATGATGCGGATTATATTGAACAGGCGTTCAGAGATGACGGCATTGAATTCTTCGCCATAGGTAAGGTAAATTCCGAACGGGCGTTCAATCTTTCTTTTGCTGAAAAAAAGTACAAGCTGGATATCGATCATCTGCGCGATCTTTGGTACAAAAGCTCCTATCTGCTCGATCGCAGACAAAGCGGAGAAAATATGGCACTCAAGCGTTATGAGAATTACAAAAAGCAGGAGTTGTCGTTTGTCTTTCCTGAAGATTTCAGCGGAAAAGCTTCCCAATACGGGATCGACTTGAAGCGTAAGGAACAGACTGGCGTTCGGGCTGCCATCATCCGCGAGCAGGGGGTGAACGGCGACCGGGAAATGGCTTATGTGATGCACCTGGCCGGCTTCGACGTGAAAGACATCCACATGAGCGATCTGATGACGGGCAGAGAAGACCTGAACGATGTGAACTTCATTGTATTCGTTGGCGGTTTCGCGAACTCGGATGTGCTCGGATCGGCCAAAGGCTGGGCCGGCGCTTTCCGATACAATGAAAAAGCCAAAACCGCACTGGAGAATTTTTATAAAAGAAAGGATACCCTGAGCCTTGGCGTTTGCAACGGTTGCCAGTTGATGATGGAACTGAAGCTGCTGTATCCCGCTATGGAAAAGCATCCGCATATGCGCTGGAACAAAAGCCATAAATTCGAGTCGGGTTTCATCAATGTAGAGGTTAGCGAAAATAAAAGCGTGATGATGGGCTCGCTGGCCGGCACCCGCCTGGGAATCCATGTAGCGCATGGCGAAGGGCAGTTTGTGTTTGAAGGCGATGTTTCGCAATATGAAATCCCGATGAAATACAGTTATGACGAATATCCCGGTAACCCGAACGGTTCCCCCTTTTCAATCGCCTCCATGTGTTCTTCCGACGGCCGTCACCTGGTGATGATGCCCCACCTCGAACGGGCATTCCTCCCCTGGCAATGGGCTTATTATCCCGGTGAAAGAAAACAGGACGAGATCACCCCCTGGGTGGAAGCCTTTGTGAATGCGAAGAGGTGGATTGAGGGAGTGTGATGATCGCTCAGAGAAGCTTTGCATTTCTCAGTAATAAGTTGTATTTTTGGATTGATATAAATGCTTGAAAAATGAATTCAGAAAACATATTGCATAAATTTGAATCATTACCGATACGCTATCAACGTCAATTGGAAGAATATTTAGATTTCCTCTATGCAAAATTCAGGAATAATCTAAGTCATAATAGAAAAAGTGATTTCAATCCCGAAGAATACAGAGGTGTTCTTTCTCACCTGGATATTGATCTTGAGAAAGAGCTCAGCGAAATGAGAAATCAATGGAAACATTACATTTAATTGATACCAATATAATCATATATCACCTTGCTTCTCTTTTGCACCCTCGGCCCGAATCCTTACCTTTGAAAGAAAATTGAATTTTCATGGATTCTAAAATAGTTCTGATAACAGGCGCCACTGCCGGCATAGGCGAGGCCTGCGCGGAGAAGTTCGCCGAAAACCGTTACCAACTGATCATTACCGGAAGACGGGAAGAAAAGCTGAAAAAGCTTGCCCGCCGGCTCGAACAGGAATACAAAGCGATCGCGCTTCCGCTGGTCTTTGACGTGCGCAATCAGAAGCAAGTTGAAAATGCAATAAGGGAGCTGCCTGACAACTGGAAGAAGATAGATGTGCTGGTGAACAATGCCGGACTGGCAGCCGGTTTAAATACTGTGCAGGAAGGGCAGATCAGCGACTGGGAGCAAATGATCGACACCAACATCAAGGGATTGCTTTATGTGAGCAGGGCGGTGAGCCCGGCTATGATCGAACGCAAATCCGGGCATATCATCAACATCGGTTCCATTGCAGGCAAGGAAGTTTACCCCAGGGGGAATGTGTATTGTTCGACCAAACACGCTGTTGACGCCCTTACCAAAGGCATGCGCCTCGACATGATGAAGCACGGCGTCAGGGTGAGCCAGGTCGCGCCCGGCGCTGTCGAAACCGAATTTTCGATGGTGCGCTTTAAAGGCGACAGGGAACGGGCCGAAAAAGTTTATGACGGATACCGCCCCCTGCAAGCTTCCGATGTGGCCGAAGCCGTCTTCTGGGTCGCAACACTGCCGGATCATGTTAATGTGAACGATCTGCTTATCATGCCCACGGATCAGGCCAATGCCACCACCTTTCATAAGTTATGACGCACTTGGGCACAGAAAGACTTTTGTTCTCCATTTTTTCCTTATAATTGTAGGCTCAATTTAGAAGGTTAACTGAAGATTGAATTATGGAAGTTACCAGACTCTTTGACCTGTTACCATATTATAAAAAGACATTTCAGCCCAAGGATGATGTGGTGGCCGGAAAGGAAAATGGCCGCTGGGTGAAATACAGCATCGATCAATTTATCGGGATCACCAACAATATCAGTTATGGATTGATGCAGCTGGGCGTTGGCAAGGATGATAAGATCGCCACCATTTCCCCCAACCGTCCCGAGTGGAATTTCCTGGATATGGGCATCCTGCAAACCGGCGCCATACATGTGCCCATCTATCCCACCATCAGCGAAAGCGATTATAAATATATACTCACCCACGCACGGGTGAAATATGTTTTTGTGGCCGGAAAGGAACTGCTCAGGAAAATCGAGCATATCCTTCCCGATATCCCCACGCTGAAAGGCATCTTTACCTTCAAACATATAGATGAGGTGAAGCATCTGGACGAACTGCTTCAACTGGGGAGGGAAAACGCCCGGCCCGGCGATCTGGAGCAGATCAAATCAGAGATCAAACCCGACGACACCGCCACCCTTATTTACACTTCCGGTACCACCGGAAGCCCCAAAGGGGTTTTGCTCACCCATCACAACATCATCTGCAATATGGAGGTCCTCAGCCCGATCTTCCCGGTTGATGAAAGCTGTCGCGCCCTGAGCTATCTGCCGATGTGCCATGTGTATGAAAGGACCAATTTCTATATCTACCTCAACCTGGGCGTTTCGGTTTATTATGCCGAAAATATGGGCAAGATCGCCGAAAACATCCGGGAGGTGAAACCGCATATTTTAACCACCGTTCCCCGCCTGCTCGAAAAAGTTTACGACAAGATCATCGCAAAGGGAAGCAAGCTGAAAGGCATTAAAAAGCAAATCTTTTTTTGGGCGGTTAAGCTGGCCGGAAAATACCGGCTGGATTGCACCAATGTATTTTACAGGACACGGCATAAGATTGCCGACAAGCTTGTTTTCAGCAAATGGCGCGAAGCACTCGGCGGCAATATGAAAGTGGTTGTTTCGGGAGGCGCCGCACTGCAGGCCCGTCTGGGACGCATATACACGGCAGCCGGTATCCCCGTACTGGAAGGATACGGTTTAACGGAAACCTCTCCCGTGATCGCCGTAAGCACTTTTGAAAAAAATGGCCGTAAATTCGGGACGGTGGGCAAGCCGCTACCCAACCTGAATGTTAAAATTGCCGATGACGGTGAGATATGTGTGAAAGGCCCTAGCGTTTTTATCGGTTATTACAAGCAGCCCGGGCTCACAGCGGAATCCATGGACAAGAAAGGCTGGTTTCACACGGGAGATCTGGGTACGATAGACGATGATGGGTTGCTGAAGATCACCGGCCGGAAGAAAGAAATTTTTAAGACCTCACTGGGGAAATACATCAGCCCGGCCCTGCTCGAGAATCGCTTCAAGGAGTCTTCCTTCATCGACAGTGTGCTGGTGGTTGGTGAAAACCAGAAATACGCCGCCGCCCTGGTGGTGCCTGATTTCGATCACCTGAAAAGCTATTGCGAGTCGAAAGATATCGAATACACCGGCGATTCGGAAGTGGTGAACCTTCCAGAGATCAAAAAACGCTTTCAGCAGGAGATCGACAAATACAACAAACTTTTCGGGAAAACCGAACAGATCACGCGCTTCAGGATCATGGATACGGCCTGGTCGGTGGAAAGCGGGGAGCTAACCCCCAGCCTCAAACTGAAACGGGATTATATTACCGAAAAATACAGCAAAGAGATCGAAAGCCTGTTCTGATCATTATTGATTTTTTATTGATTTATCCGGGATTGAATCAACGAGTCATCCGATGACTTGTTAACAAAGTACCTTTTTGCATGGTGTTCTCACAGTCATTGGATGACTATCATGGAAAGACACTCCTTAATGGAAAATCTTATAAATGGTTTTCCAAAGAATATTTAAATCAGTCGTGAAACTTTTTCCCCGGATATATTTTTTGTTAAGCTCCAGCTTGGCCGGCATGATCTCTTCAATATAGGTTTTATCGGGATCCGGGGAACGCGCCAGCAGCTCGCTTTCGTTGATGTATTCAAGGGAGGCGTAGTCGGTGAGGCCCGGCCTGACCTGCAGCACTTTAAGCTGTTCTTCGTCATACAGATCGACATATTTCCGCACTTCCGGGCGAGGCCCTACAAAGCTCATATCCCCTTTCAGGATGTTGATCAGTTGGGGCAACTCGTCGAGTTTGTATTTGCGGATGAAATAGCCGGCGCGGGTCACCCTGGGGTCGCGGAACCCGACCGTGATCAGTCCCTTGCTGTCGGAACCGGGGCGCATGGTCCTGAACTTGTACAGGAAAAAATCCCGGTTGTTTTTGCCGACCCTTCGCTGCCTGTAAAAAACGCCTCCCCGCGAATCCAGCACGATCCATATGGACAGGAACAGAAAAAGCGGGAAGAGGATCAGCAATCCCAGCGCAGCAAAAAAAATATCGAAAATCCGTTTGCCCATCAGATGCGGTTTTACAAAGCGGTGTAAAGGTAAGGTTTTCGTTTATTGTGGAAGAGAGAGTTTGGATTGAGCACTGTCAACAGGAGCTATCAATCCACCACCACCAAATTCTGCTGATCGACCTTCCTTCCCTCTTTCATCAAAACCACCACATACAGGCCGTGTTTCCATCCGGAAATATCCAGGCTGACCTCTTTTTGTGATGAGTTGATTTCCATGCTGTGGGTCTTTTTTCCAAAGCTGTCATAAAACTCCAGCAAAGCTGGTCCGTTGTATTGGTAGTTTACTTTGGTAATATCCCAGTTGCCGCTGTGTTTTTCGGTGATGACGTATTCCGGTAGCTGAATGGTGACCTGCTCCCCGGCCGGGTTTGGGAATACTTTCATTTTGCTGCCTTCTTTGGTGGTAAACGGTTCATCTATATCCACAATGATGTCGCATTCCAGCTCGTAGGTTTCGGTTTCAATGCTATCCGGACACAGGTAGTCATACTCGAAATAACCGGTATAGATGCTGTCGTACTCCATGTTTTCATTCACCTTAAAGGCATACATATCCCAGTTGCCGTCATAATGGGTTCCCACGCTTACAAATTTATCATCGAAGGTTTTGGTGGTCCAGTATATTCCATTGCTCATCGCGGGTATTATATTCATGGAATCAATAATGTTACCAAATGTATCCACTTTAAAAAATGCACAGTGATCATTATCCTGGTTATCCACCCAACCTGCAGACATAAAAAGAGTGCTGTCGTTTATCCAGGAAATGGTGGTAGCTGTACCGTAAGCATCTTCTTGTATAATTGGAAAAGAACCTATTTCCTCACCGGAGGGGCTGGTTTTTAAAAGAGCGGGTAAAAAATCTGATTCTTCAACAATATATTCACTTCCTGCGGTGTAAATATTTTCTTCATTATCAACAGTACTGGACCGGGTTCTACCGATGTAATATCCATCCATCACCCAGGGGGTTTCCCAAACCATATCTCCGGCACTATCCGCCATAATGAACAGAGGCCTTAAGGCGCCAATAAGAGTATCTCCGGGATCAGGATAATAACACCATCCTGTGATCAGGTAACGGTTTTCATTCACTATGGTCAAATCCCATCCTTCCTCATTAAAAACAGGCCAGTTCCCTGAAGAATATGCATGTTGCCAGATAATATTCCCGTTTTCATCTAGCTTATTA
Source organism: Bacteroidales bacterium (assembly GCA_021738625.1). Lineage (GTDB taxonomy): Bacteria > Bacteroidota > Bacteroidia > Bacteroidales > JAIOZK01 > JAIOZK01. Next base: position 1,624 of record JAIPBS010000045.1, on the reverse strand, counting down.
AGATGGATTCTGTCATAGTCCTCCGTTCCAAGGTACCGGGTCAAAAACAGGTAGCTGCCATTTGCTAATTGTTTCACCCTCTGCCCATAGTCAGAATCATAAATATCAGACTGCAGAATCCTGCACCATTCCGGTTCGGCACAAACGTCCAATTTTTGAATAAAGGCATCATTCCACGGGTCATGAATACTTGTGCTACCACATATTATTAATCCATTGTCAAATGTTTGTTCAATACACATAGGTATTGTTTGGGTTGCATATTCACCTATTCTCTTGCTCCACAACATATTTCCATTGATATCGGTTTTTACTACCCATGTATATTTGTAGTTATTTTTTGGACCAGTGAAAAGGTAACCTTTGTCATAGGTTTCGATAACATAGTTTCCTCCAGCACTTGATTCATCACCATAAATTCTTACCCAATTTTGTGCAGAATTTGATGCCGCGCAAATTAACAGTATAGATACAAGAATGAATTTCTTCATGTGAGAGTATTATTAAGAATGAATTTCCCTCGCCAAAAAAAGCGAGGGAAATTCATTGATACTATTATTTAACAATCGTAAATTTACGGCTTTTTTCTATTTTTCCATTAATATACAGGTTGAAAACATATATTCCGGATTTCAAATTTTCGGTTGAAATTACAAGTTGGTCATGCCTGTAGTTCAGTTCAATATTCCTCAAAAGTTTTCCATTCCCATCGATCATTACAAGCGTCATATTGCGGTGTTCCTGATCGGTTACTGGTATATCGACCAAATATTCCACAATGATGTAATCCTTTGCCGGATTGGGGAATACTTTAAGAATTGAGCCGGATTCTGTTTGTTTTCCAAACGGATCCATCACCGATACCGATTTGTTGCTTACCGGCAATATGTAAGGTTCGTTGTAATTGATTTCCCTGCTTTGGATCAGGGCATTGCGGGCATATATACCGGGGTTTGTTTGATCATAAGCGGCCAGCAACAACAATGTATCGATTTGCCCCTGACCGGCATTTTCAATGGATATTTCCTGTGCTCTCAGATCGGCCAGCAGGTCGAAATAAAGCAGGTAGTCATTGTGGATGAACTGTAGTTCGCCGGAAAGATCATAGGTGTTGGGGATTTCGTTTAGCACATCATTCATCAAAGAAATCTCGCCGGCTTTCATATGCTCGAAGGCAAGTGCATATTCCGAATGCAATGTGTTCCACTCCTGCAACCAGTACTTCAGGCTATCGCCTGCAACGGAAGAAGTATCTCTTCTGTAATAATTGATCATACCCCGGTAAGCTTTCTGCCTTTCGATTTTGGTGCCTGCTATTTTGCTTTCCAGCTTCTCTTTGGCCGACAAACTGTTGTTGCCCTGCACCACGGTAGTGCCATTGAAATTTAATGAAACAATATATCAATCGATAACCATCAGCTTTTCCCTCCCTATTAGCGAACTTTTGTGCCATAAGCTCACCATGTACACACCGGGTTTTAGATAGGAGATATCGATCTCCGTTTGCCTGCTTTTGTTAATCATCTGTTGTTGCAATACCAATTTTCCGGTAAGGTTATGGATTTGGATGTTGCAACCTGCATGCTCGGCCATGTACCAGTTTCCTATGATGATTTTGTTTTTG
>JAIPBS010000078.1 GCA_021738625.1 Bacteroidales bacterium | reverse complement strand
CTTTTATAAAGTATTCGTGCCGTAGGCTGCCATCGGGCTGGGGGGTGAGCCGGCCTTCTTCAAACAGAGCATACTCCAGGTCAATATCCGTGTTTTTGGTGTACACGAAACTGCCGCAATAGTAGGTTTCGCTTATGGGCTGATATGGATCGCTGTTATCCCACACTTCTTTTTTCAGTTTTGTGCCGGAGGCATTGTAAAGGTAAAAATTTTTTAATTTTCAAGGTTTCAATCTGTGAAAATCTGTGGCCATCTGTGGTAAAACTCACCACGGATTACTCAGATAAACACAGATAAAAACACAAAAGCACCCGGCAGCAGAAAAATGAGATCAAAAGGATTCATTGGCTGGATCATTAGGAATAACAGGGTGTTGAGCAAAATTAAAAAGGACAAAGGGCGAAAAACAGCCATTTGTCCCCTTTGGTGACCCCGGCGGGAGTCGAACCCACAACCTTCAGAACCGGAATCTGACGCTCTGTCCAGTTGAGCTACGGGGCCAGCAATGATTTCAAATATGCCTTACCACAACCTGATTTGTAATACTTTTCAAGTTGCCTGGTTTCATGCCGCGAAGATACAGCTTTTTCACAAAAGAGTTTCCATGGCCGGTGGCCTTTTGTTGACTTTGTTTTCCCTGCTTATGCTGATTGAGCCGTTCCGGGACATTACGGCTAATAAGTTTGGAATAAGAAGTTTATTGGCAAGATTTTGATCACCTCTTTTATTCTTTACACTGCCGTATGTATTGTAAAAGTATAAATACAGGCTAATTGTGAGAAAACATTAAATTTGGTTGTTAGTTCGCTTCTAAACTTTAATCATTGGGGGAAGGGGGTGAAGGAACGGTATAACAATGTTGAAAAGGAAATTAATAAACTGTGAAAAGGAAAGTGTAATATTTCCATGATGATTAAAAGATATAATTGAATTGCAAAAACAATGCTTGTGAAATAAGAGAATCAATATGAACAGCGAAATACTCCTATATCAAAACAAAGAAGGCGAACTGGAAGAAGATATGGTATGTCGGAATTTCCGACACACCACTCAACACGGCGCTATTGAAGGGAAAACACAGGAAACTACCTCAAAGTATTATAACCTTGATGATCGAATTTTTTAAAGTAGTACAAAACAAACTTCTCTGGGCCATCAGCAAACAAACGGCTGCCGAGCTGGTGTATCGCAGGTCCGATGCATCCCTTCCACTGATGGGGATGCAATCTTACGATAAGAAAGGAACCTTATCCATTAGAAAATCGGATGTGAGTATTGCCAAAAATTACCTGAATGAAGAGGAGATAAAATTGCTCGGGTTGCTGGTTGAACAGTACCTTGCTTTTGCCGAGACCATGGCCCAACAACGCACTCCCATGTATATGAAAGACTGGATTGAGCGCCTGGACTCCATTTTGCAAATGAACGGTAGAGAATTGCTAACCCACGCAGGAAAGATCAGTCACGAAATGGCTTTGAAGAAATCAGGGGAGGAATTTGAAAAATACCAACAACATCAAAAAACCCTGGAAAGAGAAGAAAGCCTGAAAGAACTGGAAGAAGATATTGAAAAATTGAAGAAACGGGAGAAAGGGAAATCAAAGTAGGAAAATTAGAAAGTCAGGAGCACCTCTCAATTTCTTGTTCCTTGTTCCTTGTTCGGATGTTTCTTGTTAAATTTGAATCATCATGTACCAACTCTCCAAATCATCGTACCTGAAAGGCGTCCAATGTCCGAAGGCACTTTACCTGGATCGCTTTCACGCGGAGTTAAAAGACCCTTTGCCGGAGCCCAGGCAGGCGCTGTTCGACAAAGGCCGTCTGATCGGGCATTATGCACAGCAATTGTTTCCCGGTGGGAAAGACGCTTCGGAAGGGGAAACCTTTGAGGTGGATAAAGCAATCATGAACATCCGCAAACTGATACAAGCAGGTGAAAAAGTGATCTTTGAAGCGGCTTTTGAATATGATGAGGTGATTTGTTTGATGGACGTCCTTGTGCAGGAAGATGACGGCTGGAAAGCATACGAGGTGAAAGGTTCCACCAATCTGAAAAACTACCACCTGGAGGATACAGCCCTTAAGTATTATGTGATCACGGGCAGCGGCTTGAAACTGAAAGATATTTCGGTGGTCACCCTCAACAACCAATATGTCAGGCAGGGGGAGATTGAGCCAGGAAAATTGTTCAAAACGGAATCGGTGCTTGAAAAGATCCTGAAAAAGCAAAAGCAGGTCGCCGAAAACATAGAGCGCCTGAAGGCTGTTTTGCTTTCGGGCGCCATCCCGTTGAAAGATATCGGTCCCTGGTGCAGTGATCCTTACGAATGCGATTTCAGGGGGCATTGCTGGAAGCATATTCCCGAAAACTCGGTTTTTGATATCGGGCACCTCTCGGGCCGGAGGAAGTTTGAGTTGTATGAGCAAGGGATCGTATCCTTTGAGGACATCCCCGGGGATCATCCCCTGAGCGCCAAACAACGAATGCAGATCGAAGCCGCCGTCAACAAAACCATCAGCAGGGATGCAGGCGCCATCCGGGAATTTTTGCAGGGATTGCAGTACCCCTTGTATTTTTTGGACTTTGAAAGCTTTCAGCCGCCCATCCCGCTTTATGATGGTTCCCGTCCGTACCAGCAGATCCCGTTTCAGTATTCGCTTCATGTGATCAGAAAGGAAGGGCAACCGGCAGAGCATTACGAATTCCTGGCGGATGGAGCATCCGACCCAAGACCGGCTTTCGCCGAATCCCTGATCTCCCGGCTGGAAGAAAGCGGAAGCATTGTGGTATATAACCAAAGTTTTGAAAACAGCATCCTGAAAAAGCTTGCAGCAGACTTCCCTGAATACCGGGAGCCGGTGAGCAAACTATTCAAACGCGTTATCGATCTGATGGTCCTTTCAGGAAAAGACATTATTACACACCGGAAATGCAGGGTTCTTACTCCATCAAAAAGGTATTGCCGGCGCTTGTACCCGAACTGAGCTATGACAGCCTTGAAATTTCGGAAGGCGGCTCCGCCAGTCGTGGCTTTGAAAACCTGATGCAAATGCCCGACGGCCCCGAAAAAGAGTTACTGCGGAACAACTTGCTGGAATATTGCAAAATGGATACCTGGGCCATGGTGAAGATTTTGGAGAGCTTGAGGAAGGAGGCGGGGAAGTAATTTAAGCGAACCGGTAATAAGTAACAAAATAAGGAAGATATTATGTTAAAAGATCATCCACGCAATGTACGACAAATTGTCAAATACTTTGAAACTGAAGATTACAGGGTTATGAAGGAAACAAGGGATATCGTCAGCATGGAGCATCGAAAACAACTGATCAGCACTGTTTTCACCATTAGCAAATATCGAGACAAATATTTTATCATAGCGAGAGACCGACGGTGTTTTAGGATGAGCTTCCAGGAATTCAGAAAACACGATCCATATAAGAAAATTATTAAAAACTTCTTTTTACAGATGTGTGATGATGAAAAACTATACAGGGTTCTTTACGGGGATCTGTTTGATGATTAGGTGGCACAGGCTTCGCTTCGATCCAGACGAAATGGATTAAAAATATCCCGGCTCTTCCGCCTTTTCCTTTTCATCCCAAACCGGCAACCGGACGGATGGGCGGTGTTGCGGGTTGCAGCAGATGGGGCATTTGAAAAATATTTTCAATTTATCGCTGACATGTTTTTTAATGTATATTTGTTTATGAATCGGTAATTATGAGCTCAAAAAAATTTATTCCTTTCAAATACGGGTTGCTGTTGCTGGCCGGTATTTTCCTGTTCACAAATTGCAGAAAGACAGACAAAGCCGTTGACCCCATTCCGGAAACCAAGCCAGGTTGTGCATATTATACGGACGATTATTCGCTGGCTCATTCTCAATCAGAGCAGCAGCTAGCCGAATTTCTATCTTCAGAACATTTTGAATACGATCTTGATGGATGGTTCTTTTTCGGTAGTCTGATCAATCAGGCAGATCCGGGTGATACAGGCGTATTCTTCATCGAAGTTCAGCGGATGGAGCAAGCCTATAACGGATGGATTATTCCGCTTATTCCTGCCGCGGTCGGATTTAACAGTAAAGCGACCGGCAGCTATGTTTACAGGGTTTTCCTGACCGTTGATATCGACACCTTGATGTCGGTGAGTTCCAATCCCTGGAAAGTTCGCCTGAAATCACCCTTTCAATCAGAACCCCTCATCGAAATGGAATTGGCTTCGGGTACTATGGGAGCTCCGGGTGCAAGCTATCACATAACAGCCAATATACCCGATTCGAACTGGGTGTTTATGGAAGTTGACCTGAGGATAAGAGACAATTTCGGTGTGATCAATGAGGGCGTCGGACCTGCTTCATTTTTTCCACAGTTCTTAACCAATGAACAACGAACAGAGATTCTAACTTCCAGCGATCACACGCTTGAACATTACCTCAAAACCACCGGAGACCCGATGAATTGCCAGGGATCATATTATTACTCCATGCCCTTAATCGATGTTGAGGAGTTTTCCATCATCCTGGATGATTCGGTGCACAGCAGCGGTAACCAGGGATTGCTTTGGATGGATTACGTTGCACAAAGTTATGATGAACAGGCGCTTGAAGCCATTAGCGATGGTTCCTGGTCATTTTATGCAATTCAGTTGCCACAACTGGATGTTGCAATGATGGTGCTGGAAGTGGAAACCAAAACAGGTACCTTGTCCATCGCAAAGCTTTTTAACAACCAAAGCGACTATAACGTGAATAAAGCAAGGCTGGCAGATTATTCCTGGCCCATTGACGGGGTAAATATCGAAGCGGTTCCAAATACTACATGGGAAAGTCCCCAGAGCGGTAATGAGTATGTCATGCAACATCGCATCGAACTTAGCTCCAAAGACAAGCAAGCAAGCCTGCTGGTAAGTATGATGTGGAAAAACCAGGAAATATACTTCAACAAGAAAAATGTCAAATACGAAGGGCTGGCAAGGGTAGAAGGCAGCATCGACGGACAAACAGTGAATGGACAGGCTTTTGTAGAACTGCAGCCGGTTGGAGGGTTCAAATAAATGATATGTAGCCTGAACTTATAACGATTCGGAACAGGTTTGCAATGATTGACCTCATACCCCAATCGACATAACTGAAATAAAGATAACAAGCATTCCAAATCCTGCAAAAACCGGTTCGAGAAGCTTTAGCCGTTTTCCCAAATTCGCAAAAACGGTTAAAACCGTTAAAACCAAATCATTTTGAAACCCCCACCCACAGTTGAAACTGTGGGCTGAAATTTTCATCCAGAACTCCCTCCTGTGGCTTTGTCCTTGTCCGGGCGGTTTATACCTACCAGCCCAGTGCCACTAATCCCGAAGGGATTCAATACGAATAGCGCCGCATGCAATGCGGTGTTAAAAGACAACACAGATGCGCGGGAACCGCGGAGCGGTTCAATTCACCTTCAACGGACCAGAAGGTTTGGATTGACCTGACAGCCCTGCCCTCAGTCGGGCAAGTTTCCGCGATATTCTGCTGCTGGGAGCTTTTGTGTTTTTATCTGTGTTTATCTGAGTAATCCGTGATGAGTTTTACCACAGATGGCCACAGATTATCACAGATTGAAAACTACAAGTAAAACAAAATTATCTACCTTTACGATGCCTCCGGCACAAAACTGAAAAAAGAAGTGTGGGATAACAGCGATCCATATCAACCCATAAGCGAAACCTACTATTGCGGCAGTTTCGTGTACACCAAAAACACGGATATTGACCTGGAGTATGCTCTGTTTGAAGAAGGCCGGCTCACCCCCCAGCCCGATGGCAGCCTACGGCACGAATACTTTATAAAAG
>JAIPBS010000044.1 GCA_021738625.1 Bacteroidales bacterium | reverse complement strand
ACAGTTAATTTTCGACCCTGGAAAATTATTCTTACAGAAAATTACCCAACAAAATCAGAGGCCATGAGGCGGGAAAAAATGTTAAAAGGTGGACAGGGCAGGGCTTTCATCCGAAATAACCTGATCAAAAAATAAGGGCTCATATCCGCCTGAGGCGGACGCAAGTTCGAAGCTTGCCCCCGCTACTTAAAGCCTCCAACCCGGAGGCTTTTTTTATTTCCAATCATGTTTACCGTTTACGTTCTATATTCAGAGAAATACGATAAAATCTACATCGGGATTCCCCCCGCTATCATCCCTCCTTCACCTCCACACCTTTCCAGAAGGCAACATAATCCTTGATTTTGCTTGCAGCTTTTGATGGATTGGGATAGTACCAGGCGGCGTTTTCGTTTAGCTCACCTCCTACCGAAACATGATAGTAAGACGCCTTCCCTTTCCAGGGGCAGGTGGTATGATGATCGCTCTCATGCAAATATTCACGATTTACCGACTCAGGCGGAAAATACTCGTTGCCTTCAACACTGATGGTTTCATTGCTTTCGGCTATGACTTTGTCGTTCCAGATGGCTTTCATAATAATTAGTTTTCCTGACCAGCCGCAAATACCGTGCAATACATTTTAAAATCCAATAAGCTACCGTATACCTTTCTCTTCAAGTTTGGCTTTGATAGCAGGAAGTTTTTCCCTTGCAGCCTTTATTCCTGCCTGGTAAACCTTTTCATTGTTTTTGCTACTCATTAGGGGCATATCTTTCAGGTTGGGAGCAATAACTATATCTGCAATCGGTTCCCTGATTTCTTTCAATACATGCGAACTGACTTTGAAGGAGCGTATGAGCACATCTATATTATTTTTAAGTATAGGTACTGTATCAAAATCAGCCATAATGTCTACTGCAACGATCACCTCAGCTCCATAATTTTTAGCAACATCCACCGGAAGATTGTCAAGCACCCCTCCATCAACATATGTGGTCCCATACATTTTAACAGGTTCGAAAATATAAGGGATTGCACAGGAGGCATTTACAGAAGGAGCAACAGGTCCTGACGATAAATACACCGATTTGGCCTGTTCGATATCCGTTGTGACCGCTATAAATGGTATTTTCAAATCTTCGATGTTTGACACATGCAAATGATCTTCCAGAAAATTCTGCAGTCTTTTTCCCGAAATAAATCCTTCACTCGATCTGAATATCGAAAAATCAAAAACACTTTTCGTTTTGGTGTTAGTGATCAGGTCTGTTAGTGAATCGGAATGCGGACAGTCAGCGTATAATGCACCGACAAAACTTCCAGCACTTGCCCCCACGATCATGTCTATTGTCATTCCCTCTTCTTCAAGCACCTTCAACACTCCCAAATGGGCAGCTCCATGAAAAGCTCCACCCCCAAGCACCAGTGCAATCCGGGGAGATTTTTCTAATTGAAGCGGAGGCGGCATTTTTGCAGGTTTGTCTATGACCATAAACTGCCTGGCACATGAAGATATTAAAACAAGCAATGCAATATAGAAAAATTGGTGCAGAGAGTACAGCTTGATCGGTTTGCTCATTTTGATTTTTATTTTAAATGACTTTAAAAAAAATAACTTCAGCAATTTACAAAAAGCGGTTTATTATTCACTTTTTTCCCGGCATGCATTTTTTTTTCTTACCGGATCCGCCCAAGCAATTGATGGCGAGGTAAAAGATAAAATTTACAGATTGAAGAAAGAAGCCTCCTTTGCACCAGATTCAAAAAAGACTGATTTGCAATAGTACCTTCAAAAAGAAAACATGGTTAACGCCATCGCAGTATCTGACTATCTTGATAAACGAACAAAAAGCATAATATAAAAAAACCTTACAACCGAGGAGGTTGTAAGGTTTTCGCCTTTAGGAAGGAAGCCAAAAAACCGAAATTCCAAACGAATTTCAGCAACTTATTCAATTATAGAAGGAGCGGAGTGCCATATTAAAGAAAAAAAGATCGTCTGCTGATGATGCTGTAAAGTCTGTAAGTTCCTCTCGCAGTTTCTTCGAAAAAGAAAGCCCGCGAGCCATCAATAAATATTCTGCAATCATCTTTCTGTGTTCGATTCGGTATTAAACCATACCGCAAAATTTCTCTTTCAGTGTAAATCTGATCAATTTCCATAATCTCTATTGGTAAATTCAAAGAGCTATTTTAACTTCAGCCTGTAACCGTCTTTCTCGCAGATGGGGCAGTATGAATCTTTCACAATCGAAATGTACCCGCATCTCTCACACTTATAATACTTGTAGTATTTGTTCTGCTTTTCTTCTTCCTTTGTTTTCAAACCCAGTTTCATTTTTACCGGCTAAGTTTGTCCATTTTTACCAATCTTTATGCCACATTTATATAGAATTGACAAACAGATACATACAAATGTGTTATGGAAAATGATTTTGTAAGAAACGTATACCATTTACCCGAACAGCTGATTAAATGCGTTTAGAAGTGTTGATGCAAAAAATCACAAGCACTTGTTTAGCAATTACTTATAATACAACTTTTTCAATCATTACGTTTTAGGATAAAATTCCGATTGTGGAGATATACCGGTTCGGAACAGCTTTGCAATGATTGACCTCCTGCTCCAATCGGTATAACTGAATCTAACAGAAAAATGTTTTGCATTTTTAATAAGATTGAGTATAGATAAAAAAACGATTCACAAGTAATCGTTCTGGTGGATTCTTTTGTGATTGAACATATTGTAATAATGCCATCCCAATGCAATAAAGTGCACCTTTAGCAATCTTAACCGTCCTTTCAATATATATTTTCCAAAATTGTAAGGGGTTGAAATAAATGTGATATAGAGAAAACTGATGACAACATCCATTTTGCTGAAATTGCGTCTGATCAACAACAATCTGTTCCGGTTTTTCCAGTATGCCTGCAAGGCGCTTTCCCTTCCGACACTAACACTTTCTTTATGATAAACAAGGGATTCGGGGATATACCAGATTTCGAAGCCTGCTTCTCTGATACGCTCTTGCCAATCGAGTTCTTCGTAATAGAGAAAGAAAAAATCAGCCATCAGGCCAACCTTTTTGCATACTTCACGGCTGGTCATCATAGCGGCCCCGGAAGCAAAAGGAGTGACTTTGGGATAGTCGTACTGTCCGTGGTCGATGGTATTGAAACCGATGAAATGACTGGTTGCGGTAAAACGGCTCATAGGTGTTGCCCCGGCAAACTGAATGGTGTCGGGCATATCATAAAACCGCACTTTTGATCCCACCATGCCCACCTTGGGGTCCTGCTCCATTTTTTCAACCAAAGGTTCAAGAAAACCGGGGTCAACTTCTGTATCATTATTTAACATCATTAGATACTTCCCTTTTGAAGCACGGATACCTAAGTTATTTCCTCCGGCGAAACCGAGGTTTTGGTCACTCCTGATAAACTTAACTTCAGGATAATTTTTATGGATAAAATCTGCGGGATTTTGATGTGAAGCATTGTCTACAACAACAACTTCAAGATTCGGATATGTTATCTTCCCCAAGGAATCCAGCAAAGCCTGTGTTACTTCCGGCTGATTGAAATTAATGGTAATTATCGAAACAAGAGGTCTTTTATCAGAATTCATTGCTTAATTTTGTTTCCGGGCCTCACAAATATAATTGATTTTAAATATAAAGGCTCAAAATCATGCAGACTATAAAAGAAGGCCTATGACAAACTACACGGATCAAAAATACATTGCATTGCAAATTGCCCGGATCAGGAAACAGCAACTTAATTCTGACCAAATTCAAGCGGCATTGAGAAATATCGTTGCCGCCATCGACCTAACTTCACTCAATGCCACCGACAATGGAGGCCATATCAAAGATTTGTGTGAAAAGGCCCTCTCTGTGGAAAATCCGGGAAAACATATTCCACCGGTCGCTGCTTGCTGTGTTTATCCTAATTTAGTTGGCTGGGCAAAGGATCTCTTAAAAAGCAGCGATATTTCAGTGGCTTCTGTGGCAGGGGGATTCCCATCGGGTCAAACCCATTTGGAGATCAAAAAACAGGAGGTTCAATTCGCCCTGGATCAGGGGGCTGATGAAATCGATATGGTGATCAGTCGTGGTAAATTTCTGGCCGGCCAGTTGGATGAAGTTGCAACAGAGATTTCAACCCTCAAATCCCTCTGTAGGCAAAAACACTTAAAAGTGATACTCGAAACCGGAGAGCTGAAAACAGCGGAAAATGTAAAAAAGGCTTCACTGCTGGCTATGCATTCCGGTGCGGATTTTATCAAAACATCAACCGGGAAATCCCAACCCGCGGCCACACCCGAAGCCTTTTTCGTGATGCTGCATGCCATCAGGGAATATTTTGATGAAACCGGCAAAAAAGTTGGGGCAAAAGCCGCAGGAGGCATTTCCGATGCTGAAACCGCATTAATCTACCAACAGCTCACCAAAGAAATACTGGGTGAACGCTGGCTCAGTAAATCCCTGTTCAGGATCGGCGCCAGCAAATTGCTGGATGATATTGTGGTCAAAATAAAATGAGACTCACCGGATTAACATTGCATTAACAACATACTTACCTCATAATGCGTATCATTGCAATGCAATTTGGAATCAATATAAATTTCTCCATGAAAAAATATTTTACTGAAGGAATTCATACATTGGATGTTTCGCTAAACCATATAGCATCAGGATCATACATTTTGGGTTTGACAAAACAAAGGAGCCTGGTAGATTACACCAGAATTACAAAGCTGTAAAGTAAAGTGTTCTTGTTTTCATGGTAGAGGATGGACAAATGTCCAATTCAATATGAGGGAGGTATCATTCGGATTCCTCCCTTTTTTATACTGAATCTTATTAAAAATGCAAAACATTTTTCTGTTAGATTCATATATACCGATGGGAGCAAGAAGTCATTAATAGCAAACCTGTTCCGAATCGGTATAATTCATGAATAAATGAAATTTTCTTTGCGATTAACTGTTATCATTTTCGTGGATTTAATATTTTTGAAAAACCCTAAACCCATCAAAATGAAAAGAAAAAAAAGCACTTTACTTCTTTTGATTGCAATGCTGATATTGTCGTTTTCATGCATTACCGACGAAGATGATGATCTTGTCGATCCACGTGATAAATTCCTGGGCAGCTGGACGGTTAATGAAAGTTGTTCAAAAAGGATTTATACGGTTACAATTACTGAGGATCCCAGTAACTCGGGCAATATACTGATCAGCAATTTTGCCGATCCCGGTTTCGGTGATCCCGCAGTTGGCATAGTAGCCGGAACGCATATAGAACTTGACCCAAACGAGAAAATCGGTGACGGATGGTCGGTTTCGGGAGGAGGCGACCTGGTGAAAAACAATCGAATGGAATGGAACTATGATCTATTGATCGCCGGTTCGGAGCAAAATTGCTCAGCAACCTATACGAATTGATTTATTTTTTACCGGAATCGCCAACTTCCTTTCTCAGGCTTTCAAGATTTTTGATCACCTTGTTATAAATCTCATCCAGTTTAAATAAATGATTTTTGTAGAAGGAAAGGCTTTCTTCAAAATATTCTTGCGTGATCCCGTGTTTTTCAAAAACAAGGTTAAAATAACGTTCCTGATCTTTTTTATAAGGCTGGCCATGTGAGCGTTTAAGCATAAGAGCACCCTCTGCCAACTGCATATCCGTCAGCACATCGACCATTTCTCCGGGTTGAAGAATATTCTGCGGGATGACCAATTCATTCTCATTGCTTGAAGGCGTGCAAGCGGCGAACATCATCATTATAGCCAAAACAGAATAGCCTGGTAGTTTATTCATTAATTGCCGTACTCGGATATAAATTTAATTCTCATCAACCTGATCTCTTCCTCGGTATATTCTCCTTCTCCCAGTTCCTGAAGTGCTTCTTCTATGGAATCGGATTCGGCTTCTCTAAAATACTCGATGATCTCTTCCTGGTGATACTCATCAACATATTCACTGATGTAGTAATTGATATTGATCCTGGTACCGGAAGAAACGATCCGTTCGATTTCGGTGAGCAGTTCCTCCAGGGTCATGTTTTTGGCCGAGGCAATATCTTCCAGGGCCAGTTTTCTATCGATATTCTGAATGATATATACTTTTAATCCGGATTTGTTAACCACAGACTTTACGATCATATCATTCGGCCTGATGATATCGTTTTCCTCCACATACTGGTTGATTAGCTCCAGGAAAGGTTTACCGTATTTTTGAGCTTTCCCGGCGCCAACACCCGTTATTTGCATTAATTCTTCATTTGCGATCGGATATTGTATGGCCATATCTTCCAGCGAGGGATCCTGAAAGATTACAAAAGGAGGCAGATTTTCCCGCCTGCTGATATCTTTTCTAAGATCCTTCAGCATGGTAAACAAAGTCTTGTCGGCGGTACTGGTTTTATGTCCGCTTCCCCCCGCCATCAAATCATCATCCTCCTCTTTTTGATAATCATGATCTTTGGTTAACATAATGGAATAGGGATTGATCAGGAATTTTCTACCTTTCTCGGTGATCTTCAATAATCCGTAGTTTTCAATATCTTTCAACAACAAATGATGGATTAAGGCCTGTTTGATAACAGCATTCCAGAATTTATCATCCTTGCCCATGCCCTGGCCAAAAACTTCCAACTTGTCGTGTTTAAAGTTTTTTATGGAACTTGTTTTTTTCCCAATCAGGATGTTGGCTATATGTTTGGCCTTGAAAAATTGCTTAACCGCAATGACGGCTTTCAATACCAGGCGAACATCTTCCTTCCCTTCAAATTTCTCTTTGGGGTGCAGGCAGTTATCGCAAGCACCGCAATTATCAGCTTTGTATTCCTCGCCAAAATAGTGCAGTAAAAGCTTGTGGCGACAAACAGAGGATTCGGCATAGGAAACGGTTTCCTGAAGCAACTCCTTAGCAATTTCCTGCTCGGCCACCGGCTTGTCTTTCATAAATTTTTCCAGCTTCTGAATATCATCATAGCTATAGAAACAGATACAGTTGCCTTCTCCATCGTCACGTCCACCCCTTCCGGTTTCCTGATAATAACTTTCTATGCTTTTGGGAATGTCGTGATGAATTACATATCTGATATCTGGTTTGTCGATGCCCATACCAAAAGCAATGGTGGCCACAATCACATCCACCTCTTCCATCAGAAAACGGTCCTGGTTGGTTCTCCTGGTCAACGCATCCAGGCCCGCGTGGTAAGGCAAAGCTTTTATTCCATTCACCTGAAGTGACTGTGCCATTTCTTCCACTTTTTTCCGGCTCAGGCAATAAATAATACCTGATTTGTTGGGCTGGCCCTTAACATATCTTATAATATCCTTCACCACCGATTTTGTTTTCGGCCTGATCTCGTAATACAAATTCGGTCTGTCGAATGATGACTTAAACACATTGGCGTTCAGAACCTCAAGGTTTTTCTGAATGTCGGTCTGCACTTTCACTGTAGCAGTGGCCGTTAAAGCAATGATGGGCACATCCTGTCCGATGGCATTGATAATGGGCCTGATCCTTCGGTATTCAGGTCGAAAATCATGTCCCCATTCCGAGATGCAATGAGCCTCGTCGATGGCATAAAAAGAAATGTTAATATTTTGGAGAAACTCAACATTATCTTCCTTGGTGAGAGATTCAGGTGCTACATAAAGCATTTTGGTCTTTCCCGCACTTAAATCCTCTTTCACCTGGGTGATTTCAGCTTTGGATAATGAAGAATTCAAGAAATGAGCTATTCCCTTTTCGGTTCCAAAATTTCTCATGGCATCCACCTGATTCTTCATCAGGGCGATCAAAGGAGAAATAATAATAGCGGTTCCTTCTTTGATAATGGCCGGCAATTGGTAACACATTGATTTACCTCCTCCGGTGGGCATGATCACAAAAGTGTTGCACCCATCCAAAACGCTTTTTATGATCGCTTCCTGATTTCCTTTGAAAGAATCAAATCCGAAAACTTTCTTTAATACCTTCTGTAGTCTGTAATCAGCAACTTCAGTCATTTTTCAAACCATCTTTATTTTCAGTATCTTTGCATAGTTCATATTAGTAAGGTGTATAGATAAACTTTCTTTTGGGGAGTTTATTATACCTGTCATAAGTTAGTGATTTTTAAGGGCTCACTCACGCTCTAACACAAATATAGTAATAATTATACATTGATTAATAAAAATACAAAAAATTAAGTTGAAATCAAGAGCGGAAATACGAAAGATTGCAGAAAATGCAATCGACACCGAACTGGAAGCCATCAAAGGATTGCGCAAAAGGCTCACAGAAGATTTCGCAAAAAGTGTAGAAATGATCTACCATTCCGAAGGCAGGGTGGTTATCACCGGGATCGGCAAAAGTGCCAACATTGCCGTCAAGATTGTTTCCACCCTTAACTCAACCGGCACACCGGCCATTTTTATGCATGCTGCCGACGCCATCCACGGCGATCTGGGCATTATACAGAAAGACGATGTGGTGATCTGTGTTTCCAAGAGCGGTGAAACCCCCGAAATCAAGGTCTTGATCCCCATGCTTAATGCTCGCGGAAACATGCTGATCGGCATGGTGGGCGCATTGGAATCTTACCTGGCACAACAAGCTGATGTGGTGTTAGACACCACGGTTCCCAAAGAGGCCTGCCCCAATAACCTGGCCCCCACCTCAAGCACCACCGCGCAGTTGGTGATGGGTGACGCCCTGGCCATTGCCCTGATGGAATGCCGTGGATTCAATCAGCAGGATTTTGCCAAATACCATCCTGGCGGAGCATTGGGCAAAAAGCTGTACCTGCGTGTTTCCGATCTGTATATTCATAATGAAAAACCTGTAGTAGATATCGATGCAGATTATCAGACCGTGATCCTTGAAATATCCTCTAAAAGACTTGGCGCAACAGCCGTGCTCGATAATGGGAAATTGGCGGGTATCATCACCGACGGCGACCTTAGAAGGATGATGCATCAAAATCCAGACCTGAGCAAAGTAAAAGCTAAAGAAATCATGAGCCCGAATCCCTTAATCGTCAGGCATAGCGACATGGTGGTGGATGCCCTGAATATCATGCGGCTAAATAACATCACCCAGCTGCTCGTATTTAATAAGGGCAGTTATGCCGGCATCATTCATCTTCATGATATCCTGAAAGAAGGAATACTCTAAAGCATTTAAATTAGAGTGCTGAAATCTTTTCACGCTACCATTACCTTTCGGAAAAAAATCACCTATTTTTGAACTTTGTTGCAGCAATAATTACTGCGGAATAAAGGTTATGGCAATCACTCGAAACAAACCCATGTTTACAGGTTTAGCCAGGAAGTTGCTTCTGTTGGCGATATTTTTTATTGGATCGTCTGGGTTTAGCTTCACCCAGGAACTTACCAAGATCATGGGCACGGTTACCGATTCAGCCAGCGGAGAACCGGTCCCATTCGCAAACATCATCATACAAGGCACTTCCATAGGCGCTATTTCAGGGTTTGACGGATATTTTTCAATTGAAACACGAAAAAAAGTCACGGATACCCTTGTAATTTCTTTCATCGGCTATAAAACCGAAAAGATCAAAATCCAGCAAGGGATTTTTCATGAGCTTGATATTCGGCTGGCAGCGGCGGGCTTTACACTGGAAGAAGTGGAAATCGTTCCCGGAGAAAATCCGGCGGAGGTCATCCTCCGCAATATCATTGCACACAAGGAAAAAAACAACAGGAAACAATTCAACTCCTATCAGTATGAAGTTTACTCCAAAGTGCAACTCGATCTGAACAACATCACCGAAAAGCTGAAGAATAGAAAAATCCTTAAACCTTTTCAATTCATCTTTGATTATGTGGATACCAGCACAGTGAATGGCAAAGCCTATCTGCCGGTTTTTCTTTCGGAGTCTTTGTCGGATATCTATTTTCAGAATAGCCCAAGGGTCAGAAAAGAAAGGATCAAGGCAAGCCGGATCTCAGGTCTGGAGAATGAAAGCATCTCGCAGTTTCTGGGAGATATGTACCAGGATGTGAACATCTATGAAAACTATATCATGCTATTCGAGAAAAACTTTGTAAGCCCTGTCGCCAACTTCGGACTGACATTCTATAAATACTATCTTGTGGATAGTTCCTTCATCGACAACAAATGGTGCTATCAGATCATGTTTAAGCCGCGCCGGAAACAGGAGCTGACCTTCACCGGCGAGTTTTGGGTGAACGACAGCAGCTGGGCCATCAAAAAGGTGAATATCCGTATTGTGGAAGACGCCAACCTCAATTTCATCAACGACCTCACCGTGAAACAGGATTATGATCTGATTGAAGATACATACTGGATGCTGGTAAGGGATTACCTGATCATGGATTTCAATGTGATCGAGAACACAAAAAAAACCGTAGGTCTTTATGGCCATAAAACTTCCACCTTCAGGGATTTTGTTTTTGATAATCCACCACCTGATGAATTCAGTGAATCGCCTTTGGATGTATATGTTGTGGAAGATTCTTACGAAAAGGATATGGACTACTGGGAAGAGGCCAGACATGAAAAACTCAGCCGGAAAGAGAAGGATATTTACGAAATGGTGGATTCTATTAAGAGAGTGCCCATTTTTCAAACATGGGTGGATGTTTTTTACATGCTTACCAACGGTTACCTGGTTTGGGGGCCGGTGGAAGTGGGTCCGCTTTATAAATCCATTAGCTTTAATCCCGAAGAAGGATTGCGCTTGCGCATAGGCGGGCGAACCAGCAACCAGTTCAGCACGAAGGTCATGTTCAACGGGCATGTGGCATACGGAACAAAGGACAACAGATGGAAACATGGAACAGGTGTGGTTTACATATTCTCAAAAATCCCACGGCGCTCCTTCGGGGCATCCTGGGTTTATGATATGGAACAACTCGGGCAAAGCCAGAATGCCTTTAGTGAAGACAACCTGTTTGCCTCGGCATTCCGCAGAAGCCCGCCCGACAAACTCAGCCTGGTGAATGAATACAAGTTGCATTATCAGCATGAGTATTTTACCGGCTTCTCCAATACCCTCAATTTCATTCACCGTAACATCAATCCTCCTGGTAAAGGCGATTTCATCATATACAATGACGATCAGCCCATCGAGAAAAACTCCATCACCACTGCCGAGTTGCGGCTGGATACCCGTTTTGCCTACAATGAAAAATTTGTGATGGGCGAATTTGAACGCATCAGCCTGGGAACGGTTTATCCAGTGTTGGAAGTGCAATACGGACTGGGTATCCCCGGACTGATGGGAGGCGAGTACCGCTATCATAAATTACAGCTCAGCCTTAAACAGTGGTTCAATGTATCCGCTTTCGGCTGGTCGAAATACATCATCGAGGGAGGAAAAATCTGGGGTACTCTGCCTTACCCGCTCCTGAAGCTACATCCCGGCAACGAAACTTTTATCTTCGACGAATTCGCCTACAATCTGATGAACTACTATGAGTTTCTGAGCGATGAATATATCAGTATGTATTACACCCATCATTTCGATGGTTTTTTCCTGAACCGCATCCCGCTGATGCGCAAATTGAAATTCCGCGAGGTAGCCTTCGTGCAGGGCGTGATCGGGAGGCTATCCGAAAAAAACAGGAATTATTCAAAGATACCCGAGAACACCTTTACACTTGAAAAACCCTATATCGAGGCGGGCGTAGGCATCGAGAACATCCTTAAAATTTTCAGGATTGACGCCATATGGCGTCTGTCTCACCTGCGCAATCCCGACATCACCAAATTCGCAATCTTCTTCAGCTTCCACTTCTCATTTTAAAATATATCCGTAATTTTGACCGTTATTACATCCTTATGATGATCCTTCGCACCAACGAAATAGTAAAGAAGTACAGGCAGCGCACCGTTGTGAATAAAGTCACCGTGGAAGTGAAGCAGGGAGAGATCGTTGGGCTGTTGGGACCGAACGGAGCCGGCAAAACCACTTCTTTTTACATCATCACCGGTTTGATCAAGCCTTTTGCAGGCAAGGTTTACCTGAATGACATCAACATCACCAATGAACCCATGTACAAGCGGGCTCAACGGGGAATCGGTTACCTGGCCCAGGAAGCATCGGTGTTCAGACAACTGAGCGTGGAAGACAACCTGAAAGCTGTGCTGGAATTTACGGGTATCCCGAAATCAGAGCAAAAGCTGCGGCTTGAAAGTCTGATTGAGGAATTCGGACTGAAGCATGTGCGCAAAAGCAAAGGGATCACCCTTTCGGGCGGGGAACGCAGGCGAACAGAAATTGCCCGCGCTCTGGCCGTGGACCCCAATTTCATTTTGCTGGATGAGCCTTTTGCAGGAGTTGATCCCATTGCCGTAGAAGATATTCAAAATATCGTCTCCAGGCTGAAGGAAAAAAACATCGGCGTACTCATCACCGACCATAACGTACACGAAACCCTCGACATCACCGACCGGTCCTATTTGCTGTTTGAAGGCAGCATCCTCAAATCAGGCACCAGCGAAGAGCTGGCAGAAGATGAACATGTAAGGCAGGTTTACCTGGGCGAAAAGTTTGAGTTGAGGAGGTGAATCCTTGCCATAGATTCAATATTGTTCAGAATCAATTATTTTCTTTTAATTTGAGATTTTATTCGTAATCCTCTTTTTCAATTTAATATTTCTGCATAAGATAATCCACGCCCGAAACCATGAAATAAAGCAATATGATCAGGGGAATGGCCTTGATGTAGAACAGGGCCATCAGTAGGATGGCGCAGCCTACCAGGATGAACCTTAATTGATTCTCTTTCCAGCTACTGTTTGCAAATTTCAGTGAGATCAGGGGGATGCGCGAAACCAGCAGCAAAGAGAATACAATGGTGTACGCCAGTAAAAACCATTGGTCGATCAGCAAATTCGTGATCCACGAACTGGATGGTTCCAGGTGGATGATCATGGGAAAAGAGGCAACCAGGATGCCGTTGGCCGGCACCGGCAATCCTCTGAAGAATTCACTCTGTTCGGAGTCTATATTGAACCTGGCCAGCCGCAGAGCAGAAAAAACCGGAATGATCAATGATGCGTATTTCAGCCAGTCCCATTGAAGATTGGCGGCTTCAAACAAATGAAAAATGATCACGGCAGGCGCCAGTCCGAATGAGATCACATCCGCCAGGCTGTCGAGTTGCTTGCCGATGGGCGATTGCGCCCTAAGCACACGCGCCGCCGAGCCGTCGAGGAAATCCGCGAAAGCGGCAAATAAAATCATTACGCCGGCATCAAACAAGCGGCCGCTGAATGCAAACACAATTGACAGGCAACCCAAAACCAGGTTGGCCAGGGTAATCAGATTGGGTACATGCTTTTTGATGCTCATGTTGTTGATTTATCACAAAGATAATATGAAGTTTTAAATTGGTTGTCAATCACTTGATCATTATACATTAGGTGTTCAATATTAAATTATTCAAAAATTGTACTTTTAAGGAAATGACAAATCAATCAAAATTACCATGCGTCGTAATCAATTCCCATGAATTACTGTCAGAAAGTCCCCTCATCCCTATCTAAATGATATGACTTATCTAATCAATACGGGCTGGCTGACTTGCTTCCCAATTAATCTTCGTATTTTTGCAAAAAATCACAAGCAGAACATCTTATGAAGAATAAAGGATCGATAGCCATTTTAGCCGGGGGCGGCCCGGCGCCTGGGATCAATACCGTGATCGGCACCATTGCCAAAGTTTTTCTGAAAGACGGATACCGTGTGATCGGGCTGCATGGAGGATTTGAAAGCCTGTTTGCGGGCAAGCCCCAAACTGTAGATTTCGATTACCCTTATGCCGAGGACATTTACAAAAGAGGCGGCTCCGCCCTGCGCATGAGTCGTTATAAGCCGAAAGACGGCGAATTCAACACCTCCTTCTTTGAAAAGAACGACATCCGCTTGCTGGTCACCATCGGTGGTGATGATACGGCTTCCACAGCCAACCGCATATCCAAATATCTCTCTGAACAAAATATTGAAATCCAGAACCTGCACGTTCCCAAAACTATCGACAACGATCTACCTTTGCCGGAGGGCCAGCCCACATTCGGCTACCAGTCGGCGAAGGATGAAGGCGTGCGTATTGCACAAACGGTTTATGAAGACGCCCGTACCAGCGGAAACTGGTTCATCGTTTCGGCCATGGGACGCGAAGCCGGCCACCTGGCATTCGGCATCGGCGCAGCCTGCCATTATCCCATGATCATTATTCCTGAAATGTTCAACAAAACGGAAGTCTCTTTCGATAAAATTATCAACCTGGTGATCTCGGCCATCCTGAAAAGGAAGATACTCGGACTGAACTATGGGGTAGCTGTGATTAGCGAAGGGGTTTTTCATTTTATGAGTGAGGGTGAAATTAAATCAAGTAATATTAATTTCACCTTTGATGAGCACGGACATCCTGAACTTGGAAACGTGAGCAAAGCACACATTTTTAATATACTACTGCAAAGAAAACTTAAAGAACTTGAAATCAACATCAAAAGCAGACCAGTAGAGCTGGGCTATGAGATCCGCTGCGTGAAACCCATCGCCTTTGACTTGTTGTACTGTTCATTGCTGGGCTATGGTGTTAAGAAACTGTTCGATCAGAATGTTTCAGGCGCTATGGTAACTTCAGACCCGAAAGGTGATGTAAAACCGCTTTACCTGAAAGATCTGACCGACCATAAAGGAAAAATTAAGCCACGGCTGGTGAACATGTCATCGCAAAAGTCAAAAATGGTTTTTGAAGATGGCTTGCAGTTTATCACTGAAAAAGATTACAAAGCCGTTAAGGAATTCTTTGACTTGGATCCTAAAGAATTTGATTTCAAGAAAATTCTGAACTGGTAGCAAAAAGAGGCAAAGGATCAAACAATTCCTTATCCTTTCACTTTTAGGAGCTCAATTATCTTATCCACCAGCACCTTGCCAAGTTTGTATTTGGATTCCTGTGTCCAGCCGGCAATGTGCGGGCTCATGACGACCCGGTCCGAGTTGATCAGAAACTGAAAAGTGTAGGGCAACTGCTCCGTGCCGAGTTTCTCAAACGACATATCCTCATATTCGATCACATCCAGGGCAGCGCCCTTTACTTTACCGCTTTTTATAGCATTTACCAGATCATCTGTTTTTAAGACTTTTCCCCTGGCCGTATTGAGCAGGTATATATTTTTTTTGAAGTGATCAATAAAATTCCGGTTAACCATATATGTGGTTTCTTCCGTCAGGGGAACATGCAAACTACAAACATCGCTTCTTTCAAAAACCTCATCAAGACTTGTTTCAACAACATAATTATCCCCATAGGCCGATTTGTATTTGTCGTAAGCGATCACCTCCGCACCAATCCCATGAAGCTTTTCTGCAAAAGCGCTTCCCATATTACCATATCCAATGATGCCAATGGTTTTTCCTTTGAGTTCGAAACCGCGGTTTTTTTCCCGGTTCCATTCAGCCTGCCTGACTTCCCTGTCGGATCTGATGATATTCCTTGCCAGGGCCAGCAACAAACCCAGGGTATGTTCTCCCACAGCATCCCGGCTTCCCTCGGGAGAGTTGAAACAAACGATGTTATGGCTTTCGGCATATTCCGTGTCGATGTTTTCCATACCGGCCCCCACCCTGCCGATAAACTCCAACTGTTCCGCCTTTTCAAGCATGTTTTTATCCAGGGTGATCTTTGAACGAATGATGATCCCATGATATCTATGAATGATCCTTTCAAAATCAGCTCTTTTGTATGCCGGGAAAAATTCACATTGAAAGCCATGAGCTTCCAGCTCTTCCCGGATTACAGGATGCGTGGTGTCGATGAAAAGGATTCTCTTTTGCATAAAGCATTGCTTTAATTCTGAATATATCCCTCCCCATGCCAGATCACTTCTTTCACCACCTCTTTCAGCTTTTCAGCCGCATCCATGATCATATCGGGCGTGGGAGGAAAGGGAAGCTTTGGTTGTTTGGCCAGTTCCAATGTACGCTCACTGCAGGCTCGCTTGTCTCCTTTCAGATAAGCAGTTATATTGTTAAAAACAGATTCGGCAGTTACCGGTGTGGAATTGACCACCCTGCCGCTGGCATTGTTCACAAAATCAACAAAACCATTGATACGGACACTTTTGGATTTTTCCACTTCCGTAATCTCGCAACTGATTTTCTGGTACACCGGAATCTTCACCGGATCGCCGTTTTCATCCTTAACCACTTTACCATCCTCATCCTTTTTGGTAACATAACGCTCAACAATTTCTCGTGATTCGGTATAGTGACTTTCCCTGATTTTCTCCGGGGTAGACTGAATTTGTGTTAAAGTGAGCACAACCCTGAAATCATAGATCCTACCCTCCACCGGATAGGTATCAAAACTGAGAAATTGTTCATCCAGCTCAAGCAAATTAATGTTTTGCAGGGTCACGATCAGCGACTGCGGCACAATGGTAGTTGTACGGTTGTTCACTTCATAAAGTATATAATCCGTACCCAGCACCAGAGCCTTTCGGATCAAGGCATCCGTTTCTTTATAATCGGGGTACATGACGGTAATTTTTTTAAGCTCAGTGTAGGCTCTGCGGGCATCCTCCTTTTCTCCATTTTCAAGTAACTTTTTAGCGTGGGCATAAAAATAGGCCGCCGCCTTACTTTTGGCATTATTCAGGCTTTCACTGAAGTCGTTGTAAACAAAATCAATTGCTTTCTTAACCTGATCCGGAACCCTTTTCACCAAATCTTCCCTTTGTTGCAGATCGCGGTAGTTCAGGTAAATGTCATACCAAACATCGGGCTGCCCGGTGGCCCGGAGCTGCTTTATCTTGTCAAGATTGATGCTGTTGGCCACCGAATAGGCATGTCGCAAGCTCTGGATATGTTTTTCCTTATCAGGATTGGCGGTCAGCTTTTTGACCAAAACCGAAATGGCTTTGTCATATTTCCCGTGTTTGATCAGGTTTTTGGGTGATGCACATCCGATTAAAACAAACAGGATCAATAATTTGTATAATTGCTTTTTCATTCTAAGCTATGTTTCAGATTTACTAATTTCCAAATTTAAGGACAAAGTTCGGATTTAAAGCAATAGCCAAACCAACTAATATGCCAGAATAAATCGAATAAGCTATCGACAAAGCAATGAGCTATACTGAATCTTATTAAAAATGCAAAGCATTTTTCTGTTAGATTCAGTTATGCCGATTGGAGTATGAGTTCAATCATTGCAAACCTGTTCCGAATCGGTATACATTTTTCTATTCCACCGGAAAGTATTAATTTCGTGGTTCTTTTGAGCATTATTTTAGGTATTGATATAAAGGGAGTTAGGAATTAATGTGGACATATCTTGTACGTCTGGTATTGCGCTACAGGCTCGTTAACATCATCATAATCGGTTTGATTACGCTATTTATGGCTTACAAAGCCACCCAGATAAAACTTTCCTATAAGTTTACAAAAATGCTTCCCGCCACAGATACCACCAGTATCATTTACGAAGATTTCAAGTTACAGTTTGGCGAAGACGGAAGCGTTATGTTTATTGGCATTGAAGGAGACAGGCTCTTTGAGCTGGAGACATTTAACGATTGGTATGAACTGACCAGCGACCTAAGGACTATTGAAGGTGTTGAGGAAGCCATATCAATTGCCCGACTTTACAGGCTCAAAAAAAACGACACCGTAAAAAAATTTGATTTTGTTCCAATTGTTAAAGAAAAACCCGAAACACAACAGGAACTCGACAGCCTCAAAACAATAATTTACGACCAGCCTTTCTATGAAGGCTTACTGATGAATACAAAAACAGGCGTATCGCTTGTGGCCATCACCCTCGACAAGGAAATGCTCAATACCAAAAACCGCGTGGACCTGGTTTATGAGATCAAAAACAAATTTGAGCAATTCAGCCGTGAACACGACATTGATATTTATTATTCAGGCCTGCCTTATATCAGAACACTGATATCCAAAAAGGTGGAAGATGAGCTACAATTCTTTATTTATCTGGCTCTTATCATTGCGTCAGTGATCCTGCTCATTTTCTTCAGGTCCATCAAGGCGGTGTTCTTCACCATGCTCATCGTGATCATCAGCGTGGTTTGGGTGATGGGAACGATCTCATTGTTGGGATACAAGATCACCATGCTAACAGGCATACTGCCACCCCTGCTCATTGTGATTGTTGTGGAAAATTGCATCTTCCTGCTCAATAAATACCACACTGAATATCGCAGTCACGGCAATAAGATCAAAGCGCTTTCGCGTGTTGTACAGCGCATCGGAAATGCCAACTTTCTCACCAACACAACAACAGCTGTGGGTTTTGCTGCTTTTATAGTTACCGGCAATAAAATTTTGGTGGAGTTTGGTTTGGTTGCTTCTTTAAACATTATGTTTGCCTACCTGCTTACCCTTTTTCTTATTCCCATCTTTTTCAGTTATTTAAAACCGCCCAAACCCAGGCATATCAAGCATCTGGAAAGCAGCCTGGCACAACGCATCATCAACTGGGTGGTTCACATCGTGCAACATCACAGGAACAAGGTTTATCTGACGGCACTTGTGGTCCTGATAATCGGTATTTACGGGATCACCAAGCTGGAAACCACAGGCAACATCGTGGATGACATCCCGAAGCAAGATCCCCTGTACCAGGATCTGCTTTTCATCGAAAAACATTTCGACGGGGTAATGCCGCTGGAGATCGCGATCGACACAAAAAAAGAAAGAGGTGTGCTCAAACTGAGCAACATTAAAAGGATACAGCAACTACAGGACACTTTGGCAACATATGAAGAACTATCCAAGCCGCTCTCCATAGCCGAGGTGATCAAATCTGCCAAGCAGGCATTTTATGGAGGAAATCCTAAATTTTATGAGCTTCCTAACCGGAATGAGTTGAGTTTTATGGTGGATTATATCCCAAATAACACAAAAAACAAAAATACCATCATCGACAATTTTGTGGATACCAACCTGCAAATTACCAGGATCAGCGTTCAAATGAAAAACATTGGCACCCATGAGATCGCCCGCATCAAGGAGGACCTGCGGCCGAAGATCGATGCCATCTTTCCTCCCGACAGGTTCGATGTGCAGATCACAGGCACCAGCGTGGTGTTTTTAAAAGGAACTCGCTATCTCACTAAGAACCTCTTCACCAGCTTGCTTCTTGCCCTTGCCGCGATCAGCATCCTTATGGCTCTTCTTTTTTCTTCCCCAAGGATGATCGGGATTTCCCTCATCCCAAATCTCATCCCGCAAATCATGACGGCGGGTATGATGGGATACCTGGCCATCAGCATCAAGCCATCCACCATACTGATTTTCAGCATTGCGCTTGGAATATCGGTGGACAACGCCATCCATTTCCTTTCAAGATACAGGCTTCAACTGAAAATCACCAACTGGAACATCAAGGAATCGGTGATCGCTGCCTTGCGGGAAACGGGCTATAGCATGTTATATTCATCGGTAGTATTGTTTTTTGGTTTTATCATTTTCACGCTTTCAAGTTTCGGAGGCACCGAATCAATGGGATATCTGATATCTTTCACACTGCTGATCGCCCTTTTGTCGAACCTGTTTGTGCTGCCATCACTGTTGCTATCACTCAACCAGCGAATCACCACAAAACGATTTAGCGAACCTCTTATTCAGATTTTCGATGAGGAAGAAGACATCGACCTGGATGAACTGGAAGTTGAAGAAATTGACACCCGCGGATCAGCATAAGATTCAGGTATAATTTATACTTTTATCAAAAAAATAATTATGAAAGGAATTATTCTTGCCGGCGGCGCCGGAACCCGTCTTCATCCCCTCACCCTCGCAGTAAGCAAACAGCTGATGCCCATCTACGACAAACCGATGATCTATTATCCTTTGTCGATTCTCATGATGGCAGGCATCAGGGAGATCCTCATTATTTCAACCCCGGAGGACCTGCCAAAATTCGAGACGTTGCTGGGCGACGGCTCAAAACTGGGACTTGAATTCAGCTATGCCGAACAGGCTGTTCCCAATGGACTGGCACAGGCATTTGTGATCGGTGAGGACTTTATTGGCAAGGAAAAAGTGGCGCTTATTCTTGGCGACAATATATTTTACGGAAGTGGCTTGCAGGAACTTCTCACCGAAAACAACGACCCGGAAGGGGGAATGGTATTTGCATATCATGTAAATGATCCGGAAAGATACGGTGTGGTGGAATTTGACCAAAACAACAAAGCTATATCCATAGAAGAAAAACCCAAACAACCCAAATCCAACTTTGCTGTTCCGGGCTTGTATTTTTATGATAATTCGGTGGTGGAAGTGGCTAAGAATATTAAGCCGAGCACAAGGGGCGAATATGAGATCACTGATGTGAACAAACATTATCTGGAAAAAGGAAAGCTTAAAGTGGGCATCCTGAGCCGCGGAACCGCCTGGCTGGATACGGGTACATTCAATTCGCTTTTGCAGGCCAGCCACTTTGTAGAGGTGATCGAAAGCCGGCAGGGACTTAAGATCGGCTGTATTGAAGAAATTGCCTATAGAAAAGAGTTCATTACCAAAGAACAATTGATTGAGATCGCAAAACCCCTGCTCAAGAGCGGATATGGAGATTATCTGATGAACATAACCAGACATAAACGCTAAGATGCATTCCATCACAGAGCTACAGCAGATTTTTATTAAAAAGCTTGAACAGGAAAAATTCAGTGGGAATCCTTCGGAATTATACCGGCCCATTTCTTATATCCTTGATCTGGGTGGAAAACGAATGCGCCCCGTTTTGTTGCTGATGGGCTGTGAACTGTTCGGGGGAAAACCCGGGGATGCATTGGATGCCTCTATGGGTATTGAAATATTTCACAATTTCACCCTGGTACATGATGACATCATGGACAAGGCTCCGATACGGCGCGGCGCTCCAACCATCCATCAGAAATGGAATGACAACATCGCCATTCTCTCAGGCGACACCATGTTTGCCCTCGCCTATAAATATCTTCAATCGCTTAAGCCGGAACACCTGAAGCCAGCTTTTGAAGTATTCACTCAAACAGCCATTGAAGTATGCGAAGGACAACAGTTCGATATGAATTTTGAAAAACAGCAGGATGTCTGTCTTGATCAGTATCTTGAAATGATCCGGCTTAAAACCGCCGTTTTGCTTGGAGCAAGTCTGAAGATCGGAGCCATCATAGCAAACGCAGGACAGGAAGAGCTTGAGAAGTTATATCAGTTTGGAGTGAACCTCGGCCTTGCTTTTCAACTGAGAGACGATCTGCTGGATTTGTATTCGGATGAAAAGGAGTTCGGCAAGCAAACCGGTGGAGATGTAATGGCAGGAAAGAAAACATATCTCTTTTTAAAAGCCGTGGAAGTGGCCGGCACACAAACCGGAAAAGAGCTGCACAAAATCTACCTGGAATCTGCTCCTGACCTGAAACATAAGCTTGTCAGGGTTAAGGAGATATTTGATTCGCTTAAGATCCGTTCCCTTACGGAAGAAAAAATCATGGCCTTTTCATCCGAAGCCATCAGGCAGCTTGACAATATTGAAGTGGAGAATTCGAAAAAGTCGGAATTAAAGAAATTTGCTGAAAAATTAAGGAATCGAACGTTTTAGCTCTTGCTGAAGTTTTTCGAGTTCCGATTGCTGTCGCTCCCATTTCTCCATTTCCAGATCAAGGGCTTTTTTCAACTCATTGTATTCTTTAAAGAAGGTATCCCCGAAGGCAAGCATATTTTTATTTTTTTCCGGATTGGCAAGCAATTCATCCTTTCCTGTTATGGCACTTTCCAGTTCATCTATTCTGGCTTCTGATCCGGCCACTGATTTCTGAATTTTTCGCAATTGCTTTTCGAGCTCCTTCTTTTTCTCCCACTTCAGTTGCCCCCCGGACTTTTGATCCTGACTTTTTTTTGCGCTTTTGCCGCCTTTATTCAATTCATCCAGATTTCTCAATTTCCTTGATCGGATAAATTCGCTGATATCGCCGAGATGTTCTTTTATCTTCCTGTTTTTGAATTCATATACTTTTGATGTGAGCCCCTGCAAAAAATCCCTATCGTGGGATACAATGATCAAGGTTCCGTTATATTGCAACAAAGCATTTTTCAACACATCCTTGGAGCTCATGTCCAGATGGTTGGTCGGCTCGTCGAGCACCAAAAGGTTGACGGGTGTAAGCAGCAATTTGGCTAAAGATAATCTGGATTTTTCACCGCCCGAAAGCACCGACACTTTTTTATCGATATCGTCTTCATCAAACAAAAACCCACCCAAAATAGCTCTGATCCTGGTTCTGATATCCCCGGTTGCAATATCATCAATGGTATCGTAAACGGTTTTATTCTGATCGAGAAACTCTCCCTGGTTTTGGGCATAATAACCGATCTGTACATTGTGCCCCAGTTTTAGCTCACCTTCATAATCCAGGTGTCCGGTAATGATCTTTGAGAAGGTGCTTTTACCTTCTCCATTTTTTCCCACAAAAGCGATTTTCTCACCGCGCAAAGCCACGAAATCAACTTTTTCGAGTACCTTATTCGATCCGTAATTTTTGCTGACATTATGCCCTTCCACCACTATCTTTCCGGATCCTCTTGCAGTTGGAAAAGAAAAATGGATACGGCTCTGTTCGATGTCGTCAATCTCTACCTTATCCATTTTTTCCAGCATTTTTATACGGGATTGAACCTGTTTGGCCTTGGTGTTCTTATACCTGAAGCGTTCAATAAATCTTTCGATTTGCCTGATCTCCTGTTGCTGGTTGTTATATTCAGCTATCTGCTGATCAAGGCGTTCCTCTCGCATTTTAAGATAATCCGAATAAGATGCCTTATAATCATAAAGCTGTCCTTTGGAAATTTCCAGAGTCCGGTTGGTGATATTGTCGAGCATGGCCCTGTCGTGAGAAACAATGACCACAGCACCGGGATAATTTTTTAAAAATTCTTCAAGCCATTGAATTGACTCTATATCGAGGTGGTTGGTAGGCTCATCCAGCAGGATCAGATCGGGACGAGACAAGAGGATCTTTGCGATCTCAACACGCATTTGCCAGCCATGGCTAAATTCTCCCATATTCCTGCTAAAATCCTTACGCCTGAATCCCAGACCGCCAAGCACTTTTTCGGTTTCAGCTTCGATGTTTTGCCCGCCGGCATATTGGATTTTCTCATTCAGGTCGTTGAAGCGCTGCACAATTTCGAGATAGGCTCCCGATTCGTAATCATCACTATGTTGCAATTGCACGGATAGTTCACCCAGTTTATCTTTAAGTTTCAACACGCCTTTAAAGGCTTCAAGCGCCTCCTTGATAACTGTTTTATCGGTGCTTGGATTCAATATCTGAGGCAGGTATCCGACGCTTGCCCCCGAGGGAATAGCAATTTCTCCTTGCTCAGGTTTCAGGCTACCGTGCATGATCTTTAGCAGGGTGCTTTTCCCGACACCGTTCTTACCCACCAGTCCGATACGATCGCGTCTGTTGATCAGGAAGGAAATATTATGGAAAAGATATTCCCCGGTAAAATGCACCGATATGTTGCTGAAAGAAAACATTTTTCTGTTTTGCAAAAATAAAAAATCCCTCCTGCAAATGATTGCAGAAGGGATTTATTTAATGATAAAATACTGTTCTTAACGGGTTATTGTGATCTTCTTGGTGATCACACCTTCGGTAGTTTCAACCTTAATGAAGTAAACGCCTTCTTCCCAATTGGTGGCATTCAGCTTCACAATGGCCGATTCAACTTCTTTCATGCGATCAACAACCTGACCAACATAATTCATCACGGTGATCTTGCGGATGTCGAAGCTGGATTCAACGTTCACGAAATCCTGTGCGGGATTCGGGTAAACGGTTATCGACTGATCGGTGAATTGCTCATGAATGCCGACAAAAAGTTCGGCTTCAACCGTATCGGAAACTCCCTGACACTGATCGAACACAGCTACCACATAGTAATTATAGAGGCCGCCGCTTTCAACGATGTCAATGTATGGTGATTCAGGCCATAGATCATCATTGAGCTTGATGTAGTCGCTACCATTTTTGCTTCTGTAAATGTCGAAGCCAAGCAGGTCGCGACTGGCATCCATTGGTCTGGGTGATTTACCAAAGGTTCCGCTAACAGCCAGATCGGATTCTTTCATTGAGCTGCCGTTGGTGTTGGGAGCTGAAGCTGAAGAATTAAGAACTACATTTTCTCCGAGTTCCATTTCAACAAGCGCTTCGTGTGAACCAACATAGAAGTACTGACCCAGTTCGCTCAACTCAACCCAGTCGCCGATGGTACCGAAGTACAGTGTTCCGTTGTAGAAGCTATCGTCAACGCCTACGAATGGTCCATCGGGATCGGTGTTCATGGTTGCTACCATGAATGAGCCCTCGGTGATGGTTACCGGATCAACGTCGATTTCTACCCAGTCGGCAGCAGGTCCATTATTAACATAATAAGGTCCGCCAAGGATGGTCGCGCCATCGCCGGTCAGGATATAAATTTCATTCTGTTGATCGTAAGCCAGATAGTCGCTATTCCAGTAACGTACCTTGACTACTGTTGCAGGATAATCCGGAGGAGTGAACAACTGAGCCAGACCTGCGCCACCGTTGGTGGATGCCAGTGCATTTTCAAAGCTTCCGTCATTGTAGCTGAGCCATTCCGTATAGTTGCTATATGGAGGTATCCAGTGTATCTCTACAGGATTGTCATTGGGATCATAGATGGCCTCAATATTGATTGGACCTGCACATTGTTGATAAACATGTACATTGTCGATAAACCAACCAAAGATATTGTCAGTACTTTCACCGTTTGCCACAAAAGCGATCATAAAGTCATTGCCTTTTGCATAATCGGAGATCTTGTACATCTTGCCTGTCCAATCCATATCACCGGCATTGGTGAACTGTGCAATTTCGTGCCAGTTACCATTTTCCCAAAGCTGAACAGTAAGGAATTCGGTTTCCGTTTCTTCTCTGTCATCCAGCTTGATATCGAATTCAAACATGATGTCGCCATCAATGATATCAGTACCCAGTAATGGATAAGTCATGATCATGCAACGATACTCTTCGAGGATATCGTCCCAGGTAAATTCGGCTGAAGGAGCCGGATTGCCCTGATTGGCATTGATCCACCAGTTGTCGCATTCATGCATCCACTCATTGGCCTCGAAGTTACCAAATGTCCATTCTTCAAGGAAAGGCAAAGGATAACCGAAGCTAATCTGCAGATCGATGGGACCTTCATGCATGCTTTCAGCGGTTTCACCAGGCAGCCCGTAGGGTTGCAGGTCATAAACCGCAGTGATAGAATACTCATAAATTCCCGGAGGCAGGTTAAAGTCGTAATATTCAAGGATCTCCCTGTCCACATTGTCGATCATGGCGCCATCCCTGTAGATGTTATAACTCAGCAAGTTGTCGGGGATTTGGCCACCGCCGTTTCCAACAGCGCCTGGGAATCCAAATGCACCGGTTTCGCCGGCGAGACTGGTCAGCACCTGTGTGCCGCCGGTTGCCTGGTCGAGGATGCGCAATTCGGCTGCCGTAGAATAAGAAGCCAGATAAACTTCCTGATCGTTAGGATTCCAGCTACCACCCTGGGCGTAATTGGCGTCATAGCCAAGATCACCCAATTCGGTTGCTTCACCGCTTGTAATGTTAATGGTATAACATTTATCATTAACAATATCCCAACCAAACATAACATTGGTCATGGTATTGAATGCAATCTCAATCAAACCGGGAGCGGTTGTTGTTGAGCCGATCTCGGTTACCTCACCGGTACCGAGATTTACGGTACAAAGCAGCGATTGTGCTATATCGGTTGCCATGGCATACATCACACCTGTTTCCTTATCACATGCGAAACCGGTCCAGATACCACCCGAACCTGAGATTGGACAATTGATTGATCCTATGGTGGTGGCCTGAGCTGTTTCAACATCAACAAGCAAGAGGGTTTCGTTGCCGGCGCCCTGATAGTTCACAACATACATACTTTGATCATCATCCACACCAAAATCACCTGTGAAGGCTGAGAAAGCAGCCGAAGCGATGTTAACCACCTCATAGGTTTCAACGTTGATGCTGAACCACTGGTCATTCATCACGTCATCCGCCCATGCGATGGGACCCTGTTCCCTGCCAGGCAGGTCGAGGTATACCGGTTCAATTTCAACCGGTTGGTGAACAGGAGATACAGTCAATGAATGTGATGCCATGTTCTTCTCGTAATCTCCGATTGGAGGCACGCTATACGTAGCAGGAATTACAGGAGCTTCCCAGGTCAGGTATGCTGAATGATCGATATTCTCACCTTCAAGATTTCTGGGCGGAATTAAATATTCCGACCTGAACGTATAGGTGATCATATCCGAAAGTCCTGATGAATATTTAGCTGCAACACCGGCTGTGTAAACCGTATTGTAAATCAGGTAAACATACTGATAGGTGGAATCGGGTGTGGAAGCCACATAAGCGCCATCCAGGAACACCTGGTAACCTTCCAGTTCATCTGTTCCGCCATTGGCGGCTGCCGAAGCAATTGTTACATCGTCCACTGCCCAGCCGGTAGCCCATGCACCGTTGTCATCCGCGTGGAATGCCAACCAGGTATAGGCCCATGCGTCGTTGCCGCAGAAAGCGGAAAGATCAATAATAACATCCTCCCAGCTATTACTGGTAGCCATTTGCTGAACCTGGAAGAAATCTTCACCATTAGTGGAAATTTCAACATATGCCAGTTGTCCGTAGCCACCATTATAGAAGCTCTGGAACCTCAGGATATAATCATTATAATCTCTCAGGTCGAGTACGGGAGTGATCAGGTAATCGCAACATCCGTTGTTTCCTGAACCCGGTGCGTCATCATTACATACGGCATACCAGGTATGGGAAGGAATGTTGAAGTATTGTGAACTGCCATTCTGTGTAACATACCATTCGCTATCTCCCTCCGAAGTGGTGGTCCATCCATTGGGCATGGTTCCGTCTTCGAAATCTTCCGAGAGGAAAACAGGGGGCACGAACGGTCCGTTCCAGTATGCAATTGATGTAAGCGGGTCAACCCACAGGTTTCTCGGCGGGTAGGTTTTCTCTGCCAGCACAACAAAAATGTCTTCATCCTGAAAGATGAAGTTGTTGTCCTGTTCATACCTAAAATAACCAAGCAGATAAACATCCAGGAAGTATTCGCCTCTCCAGACGCTTTCAATGGTTACTTCACCGCTGGCCGGCACAGTCGCCGTATAAACTTCGTAGGGCCATTCATATCCTGAGAAGGTGATCTCTGCACCTTCGGGACTTTCGCCATCCGTTGTGCTGACATAAAATGTAACATCATAGTCCATCAGGTGCCCCACGATATTGGAGATGGCGGTATCGGACCAATCACCATTGGTAAAATTGGCTGATACACCATATTTATACCATCCCATGGCCAATCCGCCAAAGGCTGCATCGTTGTATTCATTCACCTCCAGGTTGCTGGAAAGGGTGGATGCGTCGCCCATGTCTTCGGGATCATTGGGATCGAAGTTCGCATAACGGATCAGGCGGTATTTTTCAACGCCGCGTGCGTTGAGGTCGCCCTTATATGGTTTGTAGGTTGCTTCCATTTCTTTACCACCCGGCAATCCGATCGGCATGTGCAAAGCAATGCCCAGATCTGATCTCACGGGTTTGGGTGGATATACCATATTGCTGGTGTTTTCAGCAACTGTTGTACCAACAGGTCCGTCAACCAAAGCTCTCATCATGAAATCCTGGAAGGTAGAAACCATCCAGTCGCCATCAACGGGTTTGCTATAGCTCCTGTATGCAACGGGAACTTCCTCGTCAACACCGATGCCGGCGGTATTTGGTGGTGCTCCACCCTGGATCATGGCAATATAGAAATCGCCTTCTTCAAAAGCAGCAAAGATGTTATCAAATTCAACCCATCCGAAATTCTCTACCACAACGGCAGCCGAATCGAGCATGGTACCGGGCATGCCGTTTGTACCATCATCGTCAAAAACAGCCACGCCAAAGTTTGTTCCAAGAAGGTCGCCTCCCTGCGGGAAGAAGCCATCACCAATATAAATGCGACCACCTGTTACGGCACAGGGATATCCTGCGGGAGTGAATTTAACTGCGTTCATGCTCCTGGCCTGGCTCCATACAAACATATTTTCTGCCGTGCCATCATCATAAACAACCTCATAAGGACCTGCCGGGTCGCCCCATTCAACAAGACATTCAGTGTCATCATCGTTCACCGTGGCAGTCACGAACTGAGGCGGATAAGCCATCTCGAACATAACCGTATCAACAGTGGTTGTGTTACCGGTTGTTGCCGTGCGTCCGAAAGCGGTTACCGGCTGATAGCCCGGTTTTTCAAACATCAGGTCATAGGTGCCCGCGTTCACATAAAGCATATATTCACCATTGTTATTGGTCATGGCCTGATAATCTCCGGTTGACACGGAAACGCCTTTAAGAGGTAAGGTAGTATTGCCATCTGTTACACGACCGGCAAAGGCTGCAGGTTGAATAACCGTCATGGTGTTGTCGACGGTTACGGTTGCATTAAGCGGATCGTTGGATTCGATATCCAGTTCCTGGGTATAAGTACCGGGTGTATACCCTTCGGCATTGTAAACAACACGAACGTCCTGTGCCTGCCCGGCATTCAGATAACCATTTTCAGGAATTACATCATAAATAAAGCCATCTGCAGGATCGTATGCAAATGTATACTGAAGCACACTGCCTTGTATTCCGGTATTTTCAATCGTCAGGCCGGTAACTTCAACCATTCCGCCTTCCCAAACTGTTGCAGAAAGTGCAAGCGGATCAACGGATATGGTCGGAATAAACCATTCAACACATTCAGGACCTGCCGGGGCAGAGTTGCCTTCATCATAAACAGCATGAACCGTATAGCAATATTCACCATATTCGGGTAAATAGTCCGTATAATAGGTGTTTCCGGTTGTAGCGGTATTAAAACCATTCCTTCTTATTTGATAATGCAGGAATGATCTGGCGTTAATGCCTGTCCACGACATTTCCACTTCACCGGTCACCATATTGGTCAGGTCAACCTCAAGGTCGGATACGGATCCGAGGGCGGCTCCCTGAACGGTCATGGAAACGGGTATATTAATGGTGCCAACATCGGGAAAGGAATAGAAAGTGATGGTGGCATAAACGGTGGTTCCCGATTCAAAGCCGGTTGCATCGAAATTGGTTCCAACAGAGAAGTTGCCGCCAAAAGGAGGAACTATTCCCTCGTAGGTATCAAGAGACAGCCATCCGCCCGGTGCGCCGCCGACAACCAATGTATAATCCTCAGCTTCACCATATGAAGATGTTCCGCAAGGATCAGGTGTGCTTGCATAGACGATCCTTGTCCTGAGGCGGGTAGGCCCGGAAAGAGCGTCTTCAGGCACCGTAATGGTTGCCGTGTAAGGGCCGACACCAGGGCTGCCGTTCACAGTGATGGGAGGATCATCATAGAAGTCCTCATTCTGGTTCCAATCCACCCAGATCCCGCACTGGTCGGCAGTCCAAATCGGATTTCCGTTTGTGATCGTGATATCATAGCTTTCGCCCGGCTCCACATTGGTCATCTGGTCGGTATAGTCACCATAGCCAGTGCAACCCGAACTGTTGTTAATATCTCCAATCGTTACATTTGAGATATATTCATCGCAACCGCCGCTGGCAGCGCAATAGGCGCGTTGCGGGCCGGTTGGTGCGTTATAGGTGATCTCAGCCATCCACTCCAGTGGACCGTTGCCGTTGTTCAGAATATTCAGATTTGTTTCATAATATTCATTCGGATTAACGATTACATCCAACGAAAGCGGATTGATATACATTTCGGGCTGTGTGAGTATAAAATCATGCTGGGTAATCCCCCCTGCAGGGATCATAACCATGGCACTGTCGGGATAATAGCCAGGCCTGAAGGCTTTAACAGGCTGGTCACCTGAATACAGATCATTAATAAAGTAATAACCCGTATTGTCGGCAGTATCCCTGAATTGCGGAAAGTCAACTGCATACACTACCGAACCCGGCATGGGTGTATTGTTATAGTTAAACACATATCCTTCCAGGTCACCCGGAGGATCGAAAGGTTCGAAATACATGCGGATGTTGTCATAGTAGTAAGAAGAATTGTCATAATTAGGCGGGGTTTCACTATCGGCATACCCAAGCAATAATCTTGTTCCACTACCATAGGTTTTGTATGTTCTGTAATAAGGATACTCATAATATCCGTTATCACCCCAAAGGATATCAATGATAAGGTTATTCGCTCCGCTATAAGGGAAATCGGTAATATCAATGGGCGTATGCCATCCCGTACTGGTAGCCGGAACGTAATAGGCATTGGAATAAACCGTTGTTGCACCGGACATATCATAATAACCACCCGTTACAAGCTCATTATCTGAGGTCGGTAAAATTTTAATGACCACATTTTCCAACCAGTTATCCGGGGTGGCAATGCGTTCGAATTCCCACGCGAGTTCGGTGATCATTTTGGGGCCGCCAATCTCAGAGGCCAGGTAAAGCACCTGGGTATGGCAGTTGTGCCAATAATTAGACCATGTGCTGTAATATGCAGGATAACTG
The DNA here is from genome assembly GCA_021738625.1 of Bacteroidales bacterium. Taxonomy (GTDB): domain Bacteria; phylum Bacteroidota; class Bacteroidia; order Bacteroidales; family JAIOZK01; genus JAIOZK01. The sequence goes on along the minus strand of JAIPBS010000044.1, from coordinate 1,584 downwards.
CCGTAGCCTGTTCCATCACCTATTTCAACATAGGCTTCTCCAAAGAGGGCAAATGTGAGATCGTAGGGATCGCCCCAGATGGTTGTCAAATCTGTCCAGGTAGTGGCGCCTGTTCCAAAGCCATTGCCAGGATTTCTCCATTCGGCCTGGCTGTTTTCGATGGTGTTGTTGCAGGACCAGAACCACTGACCATAGGATGAGTAATCGCTGGAAACCTGCACCGATACCCAATACGTGCCACCCTCCAGTTGCAAGGGTGTGGGCAAATCGATATCTAGATTGCCTCCAATATCCGTACATGCGATATCGGTGTATGTTTGGAAAGCCGTTGCATCAGGCATGCCTCCGACATCATTGTAGAAGTACACATTGACCATGTCCATGGCTGTGCCTGAATTGCTTCCCATAGCATAAATATGTTCGATTTCCCAGATCTCTCCTGTACCTACTACGAAATCGTCAGCACCCTGACAACTGTATGTTGGGAAAGAAGCAGAGAAATCCTGTGATGCCCTGCCAACTGCGGCTGCATCCAATTGCTCATACAAGGTGTGATAAGCACGTGGCATGGAGGTGTATTTCGCTCCGGGCCCTTTAACGCTTATACGCTCTTGCGCATGCAATAATGAAAATGACAGAACCGCCATGAACATTATCGCGAAAACTGTAAGTTTTTTCATGAAAAATTGATTTTGATTAATAAATTAAGCTAGTTGCATTTTTACCAATTTTGGTGTAGTAGAATCTCCGAAATGCCGGATGGGGAAGTTTACCAATAAAGATTACAGATACCATATCTGATCTATCCTATTTTACTGAGAGACAAAAGTAATGCAAAAATAGTTGCATTCAAAAATAAAAAAATTCTATTTCTATGTCATAATAATCCTCTTATGCACTCCGGTATGAAATGTCAATCATTTTATAAATTATATTTATCATGGCTTATATCAGATAAGAAGACTGGGATACTTCCAAACAAGGTGCCAGGTTCTTTACTGGCCGAATTGCTCTGCAAGGAAAAATTATATGGGTATAAGGTTATAAAGGTATAGGGGTCTTCCTGAAATTTGAAAATGGAAATTTGAAATTTGGCTGTGTTCATTTTGCACTGCTAAAAACGTCAACGGTCTGCAAAATAAATGATTCCGGAGGGATCACATTATGGTAACCGGATCAATTATGCTAAGAGTTGACAGAAAAATTTCCGCCATCCGGCATCCAGCATAAAAAAAACCCCTCCCGAAAACAGAAGGGGTTTTGAGTTTTATGGATTCGGATTGCTAGCGTGCAATCGTGATCTTCTTGGTAATGATGCCTTCGGTTGTTTCAACCTTGATGAAGTAAACACCGTCTTCATAAGAAGCAGTATTCAGTCTCACTACAGCTGCTTCAACTTTTTTCAGTTCGGCCACGGTCTGACCAACATAATTCATAACCGTTAGCTTGCTGATGTCGAAGGTTGATTCGATGTTCACCAGGTCCTGTGCCGGGTTCGGATATACGCTTACCGAGCTGTTGGTGAAGACTTCGTCCACGCCAACGGTGCTCATGATGTAAACCGTATCGCTGATACCTTCGCAC
>JAIPBS010000079.1 GCA_021738625.1 Bacteroidales bacterium | reverse complement strand
GTACGTTGTTTGTTGTTCGTTGTCCGTAGTTCGGTGTTCGGTGTTGGAGGTTGGGGTTCAGGGTAGTTTCGTTATTCCATAGATTACGATTGTCGTAGCGAGACAACGGCGCCCCCTCCATTGTCATCGTCTTCACTTCGGCGAATTGGCGCAGGTAGCTGAGGTCTTTGTTGAAGCATTCCCTGGAAATATCACGTCTATTTTGCAAAATTTGTTTCAAACTCAGAATATAATTGTTTGTGTTTTACAGGATTTTGTGTCTTAAAACGATTTACATTTAATAATTTCCATTGTACGGCAGGAAAAATGCTGAAATCATAAATTTCCCAATCGGGTGTGCCATTTTCAATACTCAATAAAAATTTCTTGTCTTTGGCGCTTAGTGATGTTTGTATTTTTTCTATCAAAAGCTCCCGTGTGTTTTTATAATCTGCATAAGAAAATGGTTCATAAGTCATTCCAATGAATTGTTTCTCATACATCCGGGTATTCATCAGCTTCCATGATTTTGGGAACAGTTATTTTGTATTTACTTACATACACGCCATTGGACAGCAGACTTCGATTACCTCTCCCTAAATCTATGCGGCTAATATTCAGCCGGTTGAACCAATCATGCCCTGATTTTTCTGCAAGGTAAAGAAAGAGCCTTTTCACCTTTACAGAGGTACAGGTTTCAAGTAAGTCTTGCGTGGTATTTGGAGTCAAATTGGTTAAACCCTGCATTATTTGAAAGCACTCTAAAATATCTTGTTCTTGAGGTACCAGATACAAACTTTCCATCATAGCACGGACTGCTGATGCAATTTTTATTTTGAAGCTTTTATGTTCATACTCAACAAGTCCTTTTTCGGCAGGGAGAAAGGAAGAAGTCACATACGTTATTTCAACTCCCCATTTCTTATTATTAAACCAGGTGGGCAATGTTTCGTTGCTTTTTCCAAACAGGAAGACCTTGCCAGGGCTGAGTTCAAGATAATGTGTTTTACCCAGGAGCGAGAGAGCCGTTTTTGCTGCAGGATGTACATTAAGATTTAATTGTTGCTGAAAAGCACAAATGGCGCCTAAATAATCAACAGCATCCTTACTCCTGATCATGGCACCATTTCCTATTTTTGTCAACCAATGGTTGTTGCGATACTTTCTTAAAAGTTCAGAGCTATATCCTTGTTTTTTTAACCAGCTACTTGTTAGCACAACCCCGGGAGGCTGAAGTTGGAGGAGTTTGTTTATTTTAGTGCCAAAATCTGTACTCATAGTGCATTATTTTACGCAAAAATAAACAAATGATGCGAATTTTGAGAGATAAGCGGTGAGCGGTGAGAGATGAGAGATGAGAGATGAGAGGTGAGATTTGGGATATATACGCTTTCGCCCTGTTGTGCCTTCGTACTATCGCCCTGTCGTACCTTCGTACCTTCGTACTTTCGTACTATCGTAGATTAAAACAGATCAGAATGAGTACCAGTTCTGACAAGATCGATGATTTGATTTTCATCATCCTGCTTCCAGATTAATAACCAATCCGGCTTTACGTGACATTCCCAATACCCATTTAGATTACCGGATAACACATGCGGCCAGTATTTTTGAGGCAATTTACCATCCTGAACAAGCAATTCCAGCACTTGTTCCAAAAGTGCAAGATCATAATTTCTTTTTGAGCACTTTGCAAAGTCCTTGACGAATCTTTTAGTGGTCCTGATCCTGTACATTATCCCCTTTCTTCAAGGCTTTCATGAGCTCACTTACTGAACCGTATTCCGTAACTTCTCCTTCTTCTACCCTACTGATGGCTTCTATGGTTTCTAAATTCAGTTTTCTGTCTTCAATAACTTTTGCATATTTTACAGATTTCAGAAATTCAATAATTTTTCTGGCCTCTTCTGAACTGTTATCTATTAAAACTGTAGTCATTGTTTTGTACATTAACAAAAGATATCTCAATTATTTAATTCAAAGATAATACTTTTCAAATGGAACCCTTTGGAAAAGATTATGAGATATCAAAAACTTACATTTTGCTTCTTACTTTCAATAAAACTCTCTTCCCTTGATTCTTAACATTTTGCCAAATGAGCTCCTTCATCCATGGCACCAACGCATCACTCCACCGCTGAGGGTGAAAGTTAAGCATCGCCTTCTCCGGAAAAGATCCTTCCTGCACGGCCCTGATAATATCATCCGTCCTCCGGTACCTTTTTTCTAAAAACTCCGCATTGGTCACCGGATTCTCCTTTGTAGCCTTATCCCGGATATTGAAAAGATGCCCATCCCAGCGATGAGAGGTGAAAGGTGAGAGGTGAGAGATGAGAGGTGAGTAGTGAGTAATGAGTAGTGAGTTATCTGGAGAACTTATCCGGGTTATTGATCATTGAGATCAGCATTTTTTTGACATAAATCCTTTTGGCCCAGGCTTCGGCAATGTTTGAGGTAACAGATCTTGAGGATCGTCTAATTTGATCAGTAAGGGAATACTTTTCTTCCTTGGGAAATTCCTTTGTTATTTCAAATATTTCCATTGCAACTTCATAAGCCTTCTGAAATATGATCAAACTGCAGGCTTTCAGGATTTTGGCGGTTGTCGAAAAATGTTAGCAGGAAAATTTTCCCATTTTTTTTGTCCACCTGATAATAAAGAGAGTTGTTTTTGTCAATGATGGCTCGCCGGATGTGTTTATGTTTTGATGAAGAAGCAAAAATACCGGGATTTTTTTTAATGGCCTGTATTACTAATTCCGTTTTCCTGTTAAACTGAATTATTTCCGTTTTATTCCAGTTTTTTTCCAGATAATCCAGAACAACAAAAAAGGTGATTCTGGCTTTTGCCGACCAGATAATTTCCACTTTAAAGATCGTATTTTTGTTTGGCTTCCTGCATTATTTGTTCATGCGAGAAAACATTTCCTTTCTGCACATCGTCCATTCCATCCAAAATTGATTCCTGTACTTCTTCAGGGAGCTGATCCCACCAATCTGTTTTGGATTCTTTCTGAAGGATTTTATTGATTTCAATCAGAATGGCAGGCTTATCTATGCTTATAATCTTTGAAACCAAATTCAGTTTTAGTGTTTGAATATCCATGGTATGCGATTTTAGAAACTAAAGATATGGTTTTTTATTGATTTATTCACTGTCTTTGTTGATTTGTTCCGGACTTCGCTGCATAAACGGTACGAGGGTACGAGAGTACGACAGTTCGACAGTACGACAGTGCGAAGGGACGGGGAAAAGGGTGATTTATTTTCTTATCAGATTCCATTTCTCGGGATTTGTTTTGAGAGGTGAGAGATGAGCGATGAGAGATGAGCGATGAGTAGTGAGTTATCTTCAAAAATCAACACTGAGCCTGCCCTGACGAATGGAAGGGTTGATCCCTGATCGTAAATCAAATCGACCATCAACCCTCAACCAATAAATTAGTGGTTGCCACTAACATCACCTATCGTACCTTCGTACTTTCGTACTATCGCCTTGTCGTACTTTCATAAGATAAGGGGACGAGGGGACGATAGTACGGCAGTACGAGAGTACGACAGTACGAAAGTACGAGGGTACGAAAGGACGGGGGAAAGGGTGATTTATTTTCTTATCAGGTTCCATTTCTCGGGATTTGTTTTGAGAGGTGAGCGGTGAGAGGTGAGAGATAAGTAATGGTATTGGTATTTTACATTATGTTAAAAAACCAAATAGCCAAAGTGGAATTCTATTTCCAAACCCCTGTTCAATGTCGTCAATGGCAAGGAAACCGTGTTCTTTATGGTTTATTTGCTTGTTGTTTTTTGTTTTTCCTCCAACCTCAAATGTATAGGTGGAGTTCACCAGGAAGTCTCCTGAACCCGGATAATTTACCTTATAATTTATCTTAAGCTGATTCAGGAAGAATGTTTCCCTCAAGGTTCCTTTATTGGGTTTATCCTGGTATAAACAATGCATAAGATTCGTATTGTTCAAATAGATTTTTGAAGGTTTCTGCATCTTTTTCATCCCATGCGTTTCTTTTTCCAATGTGATTAATAATTCAGCTTTTTCCAGGGCATTAAGGTAATTCATAAGTGTACGCTGGTCTGCAATGAAAAGTTCTGACCGGAGATTTGTTAAATTAGGTGTGAAGGGAGCCGATTCACTCAAAATGGCCAGTAGCTTTTTAAGCTTAATATGGTTTTCGTGGGAGAAGGATGCCACTGCCGGGATATCTTGTTCAAGAATTACATTGATGGTATCGCGCAGCCGGCCGCAAAAATGTTCGGGAGCTTCATGATAATACGGATAATATCCATGCTCCAAATAATTAACGAATAGAGGCAAGATCTTTACTTTCTCCGTGATCTCCAAAGCAATGTTTTGGTGATTGTTCAATATTTCGGGAAGCGTGAAAGGGGGCGTGTCAAAATGCTTTTGCCATGTAAGATATTCTCTGAACGACAGGCCGGGAAGATTGTAACGGCATTTGCGCCGGCTCAGGTCGCCATGCCCCTTATATAACTGAAGCACCGATGAACCGGAATAGGTAACATACAAATCGGGATACCGGTCATAAACGATTTTTAATTCGGTTGACCAGTCCTGACCCGGATATTTCGCCGGATATTTATGCACCTCGTCAACAAAGAGATATTTTCCATTGTACTTTGAAAAATAATCAGCAATATCAATGATATTGTGATTGTAAAAGAAAGGGTCGTCCAGGGAAATATACAAAACCTTTTCGATGTCTGAAACCGCTATTTCTTTCGCACGCTGCAGCATTAGTGTGGTTTTCCCGACTCCCCGGGCTCCATTGATTTCTATTAACCTGCAATCCCAGTTTATCAGGCGATATAAGCCTCTGTGAAACGCTGACTTTGTCCGCTTTATTAACAACTGACTTTGCTCAACAAGATTATTCATAATTTTTATGTATTACAACACACAAAATTACTAAATATTAAGTAATGGATTACACATTAATTTACATTTTTTTGGATGCCATCACAAGAACTTTAAAATTGATGATCCTCGTTTATTTGAGAGGTGAGCGGTGAGCGAAGAGCTTGCTCATCTCTCACCTCTCTTCTCTCATCGCTTCTTTCAAAGGGTATGTACATACATGCTTTCGGTGGCAGTTTCTGTTTGCCACCCAGAGCCTGCCGAAGGGAATTGCCAGTGGATTGACGATTAACGATTGTTGATTGTTGATTTTTGATCTTTTGGGACCACAGATCTCTGTTGTCGTATTTTGACAACGGACTCCCATGCATGCTGATCGTCTTCACCTCCACCAGCCTGCGAAAGATCTCCAGGTTTTTGCAGAATTCTTCGTAGGCGGCATCGATAAGATCCTGGTGGGTGAATTCTCTTCCTTCCTTTTTAAAGCGGCGCGCAACGGTATCGATGGTTTCGTAGTGGTTGAAGATTCAATCATACATCGATACCTAAACAAATTTTACATTATGAATTTGATTCTAACAACAAAACCACTTCATCTTTTAAAGGTTGCAAATGCTTTTTCAATATAGCCCAGATTTCTTATATACCCGTTTTTTTTAGCAGGTAGTAAGTAGCCAAGGATGCATCTTTCTTTAGGGTAGTGAGGAGTTCTTCGTATGTTTTGAAGGTGAAATCCATGGGGAGGATTCGAAGATTTAATGATCAAATTTTTTACTCAAACAGATGCTGCCCATTCATGGAATGGCAGGAGTTGTATTTCGATTTCATCCACCGTTAGCAATTGTTTTTGATCGAATGTGATAAGCTGCGCTTTTTGAAGTTTTAAGATTCGGCAAACCTCCAGCAAAGCACGAATTTCCCTGTTTTTTGTATTTTGATTATCAATCTCCCAGGATACTTGTATCGCCTGAAGTTCTTTTCCCTGCTGTGTTATAAAATCACATTCGT
>JAIPBS010000008.1 GCA_021738625.1 Bacteroidales bacterium | reverse complement strand
TTGAACCCTTCCAGTGGCTAAAGAACACACTGGACACAATACCTGATCACCCGGCCAATCAACTTGACAAACTGCTGCCGCGCGAATAATAAAGAAATCTTTGGCTTAAATCAAGATGTAGATGGCCGAAGGGATACGTATCAATTACATAAGTTCTATGTTCTTTTTCATCAAAACCAATTTCCATTTATCAGGAATTTAGCAGAAGCCGGGTTTTCGGAATGTTGTCGAGTTTCACTCCAAGAAAATCGGATAAATCTTTCAGGTTTATTTTGTTTTGATCATATACGCTGAATGCAAGTCTGACGAAGGTTCTTCCTCTTTCCTTTAAGGCCTCCTTCGGAATGTTTCTGCCTTCCGGATGTTTGCTTCTGCCAAAGGACGGTTTATTCCATTTGTCATGTTTTTCCCGATAAAAGCCATTCGTTATCAAACCCTTATCCAATAAGCGTCGCAGTATTGCAAGTGGGCCTACATGAAAATAATTAACAAGTTCAAATACATCCTTTCTGGCCCACCTTTTTTTATTTAAACCGGCATATTGCTGAACAATGTCCATGCTGAAGAGTTGGGTTGAGGGTACCAGTATTTCACCGGCAAAAGCATTACACCACTTCTCTATTTTTTGTGCCTCGGGATTAAAGCTGATGTCGCAAACACCTTCTTCATGTAATATCAAATGGGCCAGTTCGTGAAATAAAGTAAAGATTTTTGCAGTAGCAGATTCTCCTCCTCTTTTTAGAACGATAACCGGTAACTGCTCATCCACCAATGAAAATCCGCGTAAATAATCCTTTGTGAGACTGATTTGAAAAACAGCAATGCCAAGCGATTCAACCAAATCAATATAGGCCTCCAAAACCTCATTGGAATTGCCAATTTGCCGTAATTCACTAATATTCCATAAATCATGAAGTCTTAGGGCTATCTCAGCAGGAGAATCATGAAGACCGGCTGTGAGATCAAACTTCTTAATAGGAATTCCTGCCTCTTGTTTAAGCTCTATTAAAGACCTGGTCAAAGCCCTGGCTTTTCGAACAGCAACAATGGTTTTTTCATTAAAGTGATTAAGCTGTCTGGAATCAACTGTCCTTCTGTCCTTTGGTAGAGGCTTTTCTTTGGGAGGTTCCTTCAACAACAAAGTAGCTATTGTCCTTTTGTATGTTTTGCCAAGCTGAAGAAGTTCCTCCATGCTGGGATGTTTGATTCCGTTTTCCAGTTGATTTAGTCTGGAGATGGATATTTTGCTTCGTTTCACAGCTTCATTACCGCTCATGGCAATAGATTCCCTGGCCCATTTCAAGACATCAGGATTGGTTTTTATGTGGATCTGCTCTGCCATGCCATAAGATCTTAACAATTGTTGAACGAAATAATTAAGCCTGCAAGTGTGGTTTTAGATTTAATAACACCAAATATAAAGAAATTTATGAAATTGCTGAATTGTACTGTCTTCTTTTGTCACCACGTCGCGAAGGTTTAGTCTGTTTTTCCTTCGTGTTCCTTCGTGAAAATCCTTTGTGTTCCTTCGTGGTTAAAAAACTTTCGGTGGGCCACACCTCCCCAATTTTTCCCTATCTTCTATTACTATAAAGGTCACGCGGCTCTACCGTTTTATATTTCTTTGTGTTTCTTTGAGTCTTTGGGCCTTCGTGGCTATCTTCCACCACCCGGGCATACAATGAATTTTCGGATATAAGCCACGGGGCCTCAAACACACCAGCCATAGGATTGACGAAAACCGGCAGTTTCAAAACTTTACTGAATAAAACCTTGACTTTGCCCTGTTGCATGTCTTAACTTCAATGTGTTAACAAATCCAAAGATTATGAACTATCGACTGATTTTCGTTTTGCTATTATCTGCAGCCTTATTGCCACTTAAACAGGTTTCTGCACAAAATACCATTGATGAAGCAGTGGAGTTGATCAAAAAGATCAAACATGCGGATCCTTTTCAGCAAGACCGGTTGCGTGCTGAGAAAGCTTTTCAGATCGTTACCGACAGGGTGGAGGTGTTGAATGATTTCTCAGGCAGCTTTCTTCAAACCCTGCCAGTTGATTTCTGGAACTATTTCCAGGAAGAAGGCAACATTAAAACCCGCGCAGAAGTGATGGCTTTTGCACGCGATAAAGGATGGAACATGGGGGAGGTTGCCTGGCTCATCAAAGGGGGGCAGTGCGACGAGCATGCCAGTCTGATGCAAATATTACTCCAACGTTCGGGAGTGAAAAATGTAACCATCGTCCGGAGCAACAGTCCGCATGCTTTCCCGGTGGTGAATCCCCTGCCGGGCTTTGATCCCGATAACCCGTGGACCTGGGGGAAGAACGCCTTTGTGCCGGATAGCTGGGCCGGAAAGGTCATCCTGCCACTGGATACCTGGTACGAAAATCACGATTTTCCCAGCAGCATTTATTTCAAGGAAGGGGAGTATTATGCAGATATGGGTAGCATGACCAATCGCGAACGCTTAAAGAAATACCTTAACAGGGGTTCGACCTTTATTCGCGAGCATTGTGATACCTATAAACCCATCCTGAACAATTATTTGAAATATCCTGCGGAAGTCAGGGCGAAGCTGGGCCTGAACCCGCCTGAAGATATTTGCAAGGGGAGGCCGATGAACCGTCTGGTTTTGTATGAAACGTCTTTTGAGATGTACGATGGTGATACCCGCACTTTTGTGACCGGTACCGAACGGGCCACCCCCACCTCGGTGCGTTTCATCGATAAGGGAAGTTTCTTTTTTAAAAGCGATATGGACGGCTTCCAGCTTGAGATTTACTGGGACCAACCCCCGGAACTGTGGAATGCATTTGAAAGCATCCCGCTACAGATATCGGCCATCACCAGGGGCGGGCCTAGGCCGGTGAGTGTGTTTTTTACTCCCGTCTGGGATATGACTATCTGGGATGTAAGGATGCCCGTTGAAAATGAGAATGCCAATCGAACAGGTGTGAATTCCTACGTGCTGAAGTTCCCGCTATTGGAGGAGTTGCCTGAAAATGACCTGTTCAGATCGCTATCGATGGAACTGAGCGTTGTGCCGGTAGGAAAGAAGGCTTCAGTGAAAGACGGTTTTGTGGAAGGAGGAGGTGGTAAGTTTTATCTTGGTGAAAAGCCCGGAGAATTCGATGCATATTACCTTCAGTTGAACTGCACGGGACTTGCTAAAATCACCTGGACGTACGTCCCGGAAGGTTCTCCACATCTGAAAAACAAATGATTTTTTGGGTTTTCCTTCGTGAAAATCCTTAGCTCTTAATGGTTAATATTAACCGCTAAGTTCCGCGAATCAAGCGAATGACCACGAATTCATCATTGGCGAAAATTAGCTTAATCAACGATAATTCGCGGACAATCAAAACGCCAGCCTCACCGTCACCTTCATCCGGTATAGCTTGGCCTCAAGGTCGTAAAGGGTGGCGAGGTTCAGCACGACGGGGGTGTTTTTGATGGTATAATAGAAATTCGGGCCCAGGCCATAGTAGCGTTCCAGTATGGCGCCCGCCTTAAAGTTTGCCGTAAGGGCGTAATCCAACAAAAAGTAATACCAGAAGCCGGAGCCGCCGTATTCGTACCATTGCATGAAAAACCAGTTGCGGATGCTGGAAAAGGTGATCAGGTTGAGCCGGTAAGCTTCTTCATGGGTTTCCAGTCCGCCCCCCACCATCACCTGCAACCATTTGGCGGTGTTGATCAGCAAACCGCCGTAGGCTTCGCCCCAGTCTTTGTTCACCGCCGCCCAGTAGTAATAGCCGAAGGTTTTACCTGCCTGCGCATGCTGTCCGAAGATATTGAACTGCGGCCTGATCTGGTAGGTTTCGTCAAATGTATGCCGTGTTTCGTATTCGATGTTGAAGTGGTTCTGGGCAAACAAGCCCGGGCCGCGAAGCAGGATGAAGGCAATAAGAATAAGCAGGAGGCCTTTGATTTTGGCGTAGTGCGTTATTGTTTTATTTCTGACCACTTTTATTTATTTCAAGCATCCAAATCTAAGCAAAAAATTAATTGGTTTGCAAGCGGGGATTTTTGACAGCAGTCCAGGCAACGACTTGGTGCTTTCCTTTAACCATGAAGGCGTACGGTTAAAAACTGTCCGCTAATTCACGCGAATTATACGAATGAACACGAATTAATAATTTGCGAAAATTCACTTAATTGGTGAAAACTCGAGGATAAAAAAGGTTTTCCGGAGCTTTTAAGTAGAAAAGCAGGGAACCTTATATCTTTCCCTACACAGCAGTGGCGTTCTGTTACTTCCAGTATAATCAATCATGTTAGTGTGCGCTATCGGAATGGCAAACCCATACAGGAGACCATTAAATTATTTATTTTTTGTGTAACATTTTTTTATTTTTTTCGTTTACTTAAAGCATATATGCTTTAAGTAAGGAACAAATACTTGACTTTTTAATTTTTTTTGATTAACTTTGCTGCACTCATTGCATATATGCAATGAGTGCTAATAAATGTCCAAAATTTTTTTAAAAACATATAAACCCCAAATTGAAGAACTCCTAAGAAATCATGAAGCAAAATCTTTTTCAGATAACTCTTTGAAGAGATTATTTGCAAGAAAGGGAATCGAATGGGGGATTCCCGCACTGGGATCATTTAACAAATTACTTAGTTTTATGTTAGATGAAGAAATTGTGAAAAGACATATTCTTACAAACGAGGAGGGGAGACAAAAAAACATTTACTTATCGGGCAATTATGATGATTTTACACTTTTTGCGGGTATTAAAAGTGATGCTTATTTTACACATTATTCTGCAATGTTTTTACACCAGCTAAGTTTGCAAATACCCAAAACATATTATCTGAACACAGAACACAATGCAGAATTCCAATCCCAGGGATTAACACAAAAAGCAATTGATGAAGCCTTTTCAAAAGAACAGAGAAAATCATCCAGGCATTTCACCTATAAAAATAAAAAGCTGGTGATTGTTAATGGAAAAAATACCGGAAGACTGGGGGTTATTCAACAACTTAACAACACACAAAGCTTTTATTATACAGACCTGGAAAGAACTTTAATAGATATTGCAATCAGGCCGGTATATTCAGGAGGTGTATTTGAAGTTCTGGGTGCATATCAAAACGCGAAAGAAAAACTCGATCCTGCTAAATTAAAATTCTACCTTGCTAAGCTGCAATATATTTATCCTTATGAGAAAGTAATCGGGTTTTATCTAGAAAAGTCCGGTTATGATGAAAAAGTTCTTAAAATGTTTGAAAAGGAAAGTCCCTACAGGTTTTATCTAACCTATAATATTAAAAATAAGGAATACTCACCTCGCTGGGATCTTTATTTTCCAAATGGTCTTTAATGATCAATCAGAAACAGGAACTTTTTATTCACATAATCAAAGTAATGGTCAAACTCAAAAATTTCTTCTTCTTGTCCTATGGTTTGTTTTACTGATTCCCAGGATTCACGATGTAATTCACGTTGATCATCTAGCAATTTGATAAAATCTACTGGGACTCTTTTTGCTTTGAAAATTTCTTTTGCCAACAAAATATTTTCTTTTGAATCAAAATCTATTTTAAAATACTGATCTACATTGTAGATATCATAATAGTCCCTTGAACGAGATTTTGATGTGATATGTTTGACAATCTCCTTGTATTCAGGAACCTGCTGACATAAAGCCCTTAATTTTTCCAGAACGATCATTTCAGGACTATAAACATTTACTGTTGCACCTTCCAGATCAACCAGTTTCTTTTTTCCAAGGTATTCGTATTTGCTGATATCTACCTGGAACTTTTTTGAGTTTTTTCTTCCGATTACAATAGCATTTCTTCTTTTCTTCTCAACATCATCCGTAAATCTTTCAGCACTCCCCCAATCAATAATCTTAAAATACAATGAATAACCACCCCAGAAATCTTTCGATTGCTCTGCAATTTTCTTAGGTTTTTCAACTAATTCAGCGTCAAATACTTCCAATCCATGTTTTGAGAACTCCGAATTCAGTAATTTGCCGGCTTGTCTTTCCAGTCTTTTTCTTTCCTTAGCGGTAAAGTCATCTTCTATCGAAAAATCAATATCAATGGACCCCCGACTTGTTATGTCGTAGGCGACGTTCAGGGCATTTCCGCCCTTTAAAACAAGTATCCCCATGAACACTTCATCTGAAACCAGTGCCCGGATCGTCAGTCTTTTAACTAACTCAAGCGTATCCATATACAATTAATGTCAACCATGCAGAATGATTGGCTAAAATAAGAATTAATTCTTCTATAGCGCATATCATTATCCCGATTTTGAATTTGCCACTAAATCCACAAATTATGCGAATGGACACGAATTCATAACTAGTAAAAATTCGGGGACAATCAAACTGTGGATTTCCCCCCACACCCATTCCCCATTCTCAACACATATTTTTTTAGCATTCTTGCCAGTCGGCAGTTTGAGGTTCTTTTTGTTCAATGGCACCCAATTTGGGAGTTCCACAACAAGAATCAGCAAAAAATATTTTTATGAAAAAAGTAGCCATTAACGGATTGGGAAGGATCGGAAGAGCGATCTTCAAATTGATACATGAAACAGACGAACTGGAACTGATAGCGGTGAACGACCTGGTGGAGCCGGAGAATTTAGCTTACCTGATCAATTACGACACCGCCTACGGACGTTATGAGAAAAAGGTGGAGTACAGCAAGGACAGGATCATGCTGGACGGGAACGACTATAAAGTTTACGCGGAGAAAGATCCCGCTCAATTGCCCTGGAAAGACCTGGAGGTGGACATCGTGTTTGATTGCACAGGCGTCTTCAATACCCGCGAGGATTTGAAAAAGCATCTGGAAGCGGGCGCCAAACAGGTGATCCTCTCCGCCCCGGCCAAGGACGACAGCATTGAAACGGTGGTCTTCGGGGTGAACAAACCCTCGGGCGAGAACGACATCGTAAGTTGCGCCAGCTGCACCACCAACTGCATAGCACCGGTGGCGGAGATCATGGACCGGCACCTGGGTGTCAAAAAAGCCACCCTGACCACGGTTCATGCCTATACTTCCACACAGGGCATCGTGGATTCACCCAATAAGAAAATACGACGCGGACGCGCCGCGGCAGCCAATTTCGTGCCCACCACCACCGGCGCCACCAAAGCTACCGCCAAAGTGCTCCCGCAACTCGACGGCATCTTTGAAGGCTCTGCCATCCGCGGGCCCATTCCCGTTGGTTCCATCTCGGATCTGAATTTTGTGACCAGGAAGAAGGCCGGCAAGGAAGAGGTCAATAAGATCTTCAAGGACGAGGCCCACAGCGACCGATATAAAGAAGTGCTCTCGGTAAGCACCGAACCGCTGGTATCCTCAGACATTATCAAAGACTCCAGCGCCTCCATCGTGGACCTCGACATGACCATGTCCATCGACGGCGACCTGATCAAGGTGATGAGCTGGTATGATAATGAGTGGGGGTACGCGTGTCAGATGATACGCACTGCGAACAGTTTGTAAAAAAACCTAACCGCAAAGGTCGCAAAGCAGATGCAAGGGACGCAAAGAAAACTTTGCGCTCGTTGCGCCTTCACTGCGCTCCTTGCGGTTAAAAAAATTGAGCAATCTGAAAGCAAGAAAATATCAGTTGCAAGTTGCAAGTTCCAGGTTGCAAGTTAAACCTGCAACTTGTAACCTGCAACCTGCAACAATCAACAATTAATTACAAAAAACTATAAACCATGTACACAGTTCTACTCCTCATCCTCATCGCCCTTGCCGGCTGGCTCCTGATCAGCGGCCTGAAAGATAAAAAGAAATCAAAAACCGCCGGAGGGATCATCATCGGTGTTTTCACCATTTTGTTCTTCTGGCTGATGGGCTTCTGGGGCGAGATGCTCTGGTTCGACAACATCGGCTACCCGGAACGTTTCTGGACATTCAAACTTAACCGTTATGCTTTTATCCTGGGCGGCTTAATTTTTGGGTTCTTACTGGTTTACCTGATCGGCTTTAGCCTGAAAGGTCCACGCAAGGGCCTCAGGATAGGCGCTTCGGTGATCGGCGGGCTGGCTGCCGCCCTCTGGGGCAACGCCAACTGGGACACCTACCTGAAGTTCCTCTACCGCAGTGACGCCGGGCTGAGCGACCCCATCTTCAAGCTGGATGCCGGCTTTTATATGTTCACCCTGCCATTCCTGGATGCAATTTACTTCATTCTCTCTTTGTTGTTCATCATCGCTTTGATCGCTTCGGTTCTAGGCAGCTTCAGCTTCGAGAGCTCGGGAGGTGAGGTGAAGATCGGCAACCGGCCGGACCAGGAAGGAAACAACAAATTCAAATACCACAGCCTGTACCTTTCGGCAGGGCTGTTTCTGGTGATGATGGCTTTTATGAAATACCTCGACCGCTTTCACCTCCTGTATTCCGACTACGGCGTGGTAAGCGGTCCGGGCTGGACCGACGTCAAGTTACGGCTGCCCATGCTGGTGGTGGTGGTCATCATCACTTTGATTGCAGCTTTGATGATCTTTATCCCATCCGTCCGCCGATGGTCCGACAAATTCTCGGTAATTGCATACAAACGCATTCAGAACAGAAGGGTGTCACGGTTGGTCGGTATTTACTTCTGGACCTTTGCCTTTTGGTTTGTGCTGCTGACCATTGTGCCGGGTCTGTTTCAGTGGCTGAAGGTGGAACCCAATGAGTTAAAGCTGGAAGAAAAATACATCGCGCACAACATCGACTTCACGCGTAAGGCCTTTGCCCTCGATAGAATGGAAGAGAAGGAATTTCCTGTAAGCGAAACTTTTACCAAAGAAACCTACCAGGAAAACCAGAATATCTTCAACAATGTCAGGTTATGGGACTACCGGGCTCTGGACGCCGTTTACAAGCAGTTCCAGGAGATCAGGCTGTATTATGAATTCACGGATGTGGATGTGGACCGATACCACATCAACGACAGCTACAGGCAGGTGATGATCTCGGCCCGTGAAATGGAGCAGCGCAATCTGCCGGCTCAGAGCAAGACCTTTGTAAACAAACGATTTAAGTACACCCACGGTTTCGGGATCACCCTGACCAATGTCAGCGAGTTTACCGAAAACGGACTTCCTAACCTCCTGGTGAAGGACATCCCACCCAAAAGCAAATATCAAAGCCTGGAGGTGGAACAGCCCCGTTTGTATTACGGGGAGCTGACTCGGGAACATGTGATCGTGGGCAGCAAGGAAAAGGAGTTTGATTATCCCAAAGGGGAACAGAACGAATACAACAGCTACAAAGGAGAAGGTGGCGTTCCCATCAGCAATTTCTGGAGGAAATTCCTTTTTGCCTGGAAGTTTGACGGTACCCGTTTGTTGTTTTCAGGTTATCCCACCGAAAACAGTCGCATCATGTTTCACAGGCAGATCAGGAACAGGGTGAAGACGGTGGCGCCCTTCCTGAAACTGGACGACGATCCCTATGTTGCCCTCATCGATGGGCAGCTTTACTGGATCGTGGATGCTTATACGACATCTACATATTTTCCATACAGCGAACATTTTGACGCACGTGAAGACATTGAATACAAGAGGGGCGAGCAAAGGCGGCTGCTAGAAACCGGCGCCGGCTGGCAACTGCACGGCAAGAATTACGTGCGCAATTCGGTAAAGGCATTCATCAATGCCTACTCGGGTGAAGTGGAACTGTATATTTTCGATGAGGAAGACCCCATCATACAGGTATGGGATAAGATCGTGCCCGGACTGATTAAGAGCCGGGACGAGATCCCCGAATCCTATATGCGGCATGTGCGTTATCCCGCGGATTTTTTGCTGGCGCAGGGACTGGTTTATGCCAAGTACCACATGACCGACCCGACGGTCTTCTACAACCAGGAGGACCTCTGGATACGCGCCACGGAGAAATATTACGGAAACGTTCAGGCCGTGGAACCTTATTATGTGATGTGGGAATTGCCGGAAACCAACGAGCAGGAGTTCATCCTGATGCTGCCCTTCACGCCCAAGAACCGGCAGGTGGCCATCGGCTGGATCGCCGGCATGTGCGACATGGAGAACTACGGTCGCTTCCTGGCCTATAAGTTTCCCAAAGAGAAACGCATCCTCGGCCCGCAGCAGGTGGAAACCAAGATCGACCAGGACAGCTTCCTGAGCGGTCAGTTAACCCTTTGGGACCAGAGAGGTTCCAATGTGATCCGCGGCAATGTACTGGCCATCCCGGTAGGAAAAACCATTATCTATGTGGAACCCATTTACCTGAAGGCCGAAACGGCAGCTTATCCCGAGCTCCGACTGGTGGCCGTGATGCATAACGACAAGCTCAGCTATGCCGAAAGCTTTGAAAAAGCCATCCGCGGCCTGTTCATGGATGTGGAAACAGAAGTGGGTGAAGAGCCGAAGGAAGGTGAACAAGCCGCCATGCCCCAAACAATGGAACAATTAATTCAAAAAGCCAACAGCGCCTTTAATGATTACATCGAAGCCACCGGCAGCAGGGATTATCAGCAAGCTTCAAGGTCGCTGGAAGAGTTGGAAAGAACGTTGAATGATTTAACGGAAAAGAAAAAATAAAACCTAACCGCAAAGACGCAGGGAAGGCGCGAAGAGCGCGAAGTTTTCTTTGCGTCCCTTGCGTTTTCATCGCGTCTTTGCGGTTAAACACATTATATGATGGAATTCATTAAAAACTTTACTGAGTTAAGAAGCAAACATACATCAGAAGTCGGAGGCAAAAACGCTTCCCTCGGGGAGATGATCTCCCGGCTGGGGCCCAAAGGCATCAGGATACCGGACGGCTTTGCCACCACGGCAGATGCGTACTGGTATTTTCTGAAAGAGAATGATTTAAAGAATGAATTGAAAAAGCTGATGGGCGAGCTGGATACCGACGATTTCAAAAACCTGAAGGACATCGGCGGTAAGGCCCGCAAGATGATCATGGATGCGGAGATGCCGGAGAAATTCACGGAAGCGATCAAAAAAGCTTACAAAGAACTCCAGGAAAGAGAAAAAGACATGGAAAGTGTGGCGGTAAGGAGTTCCGCCACGGCGGAAGACCTGCCTTCGGCCAGCTTTGCCGGTCAGCACGAAACCTATCTGAATGTGAAAGGGGAGGAGGAAGTGGTGCAGGCGGTGAAGAAATGCATCGCTTCCCTGTTCACCGACCGTGCCATCAAATATCGGGTCGACAATGGTTTCGACCATATGAAAGTGGCGCTTTCGGCGGGTGTGCAGCGCATGGTACGTGCCGACAAAGCCTCGGCAGGGGTGATGTTCACCATTGCGCCCGAGAGCGGTTTCGACAAGGTGGTGTTCATCACCGGAAACTACGGTCTGGGTGAAAATGTGGTGCAGGGCAACGTAAAGGCGGATCAATTTTATGTATTCAAGCCATCATTGAAAAAAAGCCGCCGGGCCATCCTTTCCAAAAAGATGGGCAGCAAATCCAAAACCATGGTGTATTCTGAAGCGGAGAACAGCACCACCAAAAATACCCGCACCCCTAAAAAGAAACGGGATCAGTTTGTGATCAGTGACGAGGAGATCGAACAACTGGCCCGCTGGGGGATTTTGATCGAAGAGCTATACGAAAAAGCCATGGACATCGAATGGGCCAAAGACGGCAACTCCGGGGAGCTGTTTATCGTGCAGGCCCGTCCCGAGACGGTGCATTCTTCCAAAAAGGAAAAAAGCAAACTGAAGAACTATACCCTGAAGGAGGAAAGCAAAAAGCTGGTGGACGGCACGGCCATCGGCGACAAGATCGCTTCCGGGAAGGTGAAGATTCTGGATTCTCCCGAAGAATCGGACAAGCTCAAGGAAGGGGATGTACTGGTCACCGAGATCACCAACCCAGACTGGGACCCGGTGATGGAAAAAGCTTCGGCCATTATCACCAACAGTGGGGGCCGGACCAGCCACGCGGCCATCGTGGCCCGCGAACTGGGAGCCGTGGCCATCGTGGGAGCGGAGGACGCCACTGAAAAACTGAAGGACGGACAGGAAGTGACGGTGAGCTGCGCAGGCGGAACCGACGGATTCGTATATGAAGGCCTGCTGGAATGGAAAGAGGAAGAAATCGACTTTAAGAAAATGAAAACGCCCAAAACCGAGGTGATGCTGATCCTGGGCGATCTGGGCCTGGCTTTTCAGTATGCCCGTTACCCGGTGAAGGGCGTGGGTTTGATGCGGCTGGAATTTGTGATCAACAACGCCATCAGGGCGCATCCCATGGCGTTGATCAATTATAAGAAGCTGAAAAACAAATCGGCCAAAAAGGAGATCAAAAAGCTGACCCACCTTTATGAAGATAAAACCGAATACTTCACCGACCGGCTCTCCCAGGCGGTGGGCACCATTGCGGCGGCCTTTTATCCGGATGATGTGATCGTGCGCATGAGCGATTTCAAATCGAACGAATATGCCGGATTGCTGGGCGGAGAAGAATTCGAGCCCGAAGAGGAAAATCCCATGCTGGGCTTTAGGGGTGCATCCCGTTATCATCATGAAAAATACAGAAAAGGATTTAAACTGGAATGCGAAGCCATGCGCATCGTACGCGACGAAATGGGCCTCACCAACGTAAAACTCATGATCCCATTTTGCCGTACCACAGAAGAAGCCGAAAACGTACTGGAAGTGATGGAGCGCTACGGGCTTAAACAGGGCTGGCATGAGCTGGAGATCTACATGATGGTGGAGATCCCCAGCAATGTGATGCTGATCGATCAGTTTGCGAAGCTGTTCGACGGCTTTTCGATCGGTTCGAACGATCTGACCCAGCTTACCCTTGGCCTGGACCGCGACTCGGCGGAAGTGAGCGACCTCTTCGATGAGAAAAACCCGGCGCCCAAAAAGATGATCAGCATGGCCATCAAGGGCGCCAACAAGTCCAACACCAAGATCGGGCTGTGCGGACAGGCGCCAAGCGATTTCCCGGAGATCGCGCAGTTTCTGGTGAATGAAGGCATCGACAGCATATCCTTCAACCCGGATGCAGTGGCGCAGGGCATTGAAAACATTTTAAAAGCGGAGAAGAAAAAATGAGCAAAAAAGTCCTTTTGATGATACTCGACGGCTGGGGCATTGCCAACGACAAGGAAGTCTCCGCCCCCGATCAGGCAAATACGCCCTTTATCGATTCATGCTATGAAAAATGCCTCAACTGCCGGATCAAGGCGAATGGCGTGGCCGTGGGTCTGCCCGAGGGACAAATGGGCAACAGCGAGGTGGGGCATATCCATATCGGGGCCGGACGCGTGGTGTACCAGGAACTGGTGAAGATCAATATAGCAATTAAAGATAAAACCCTGCACAACTATAAAATGCTGCTGGAGGGTTTGAAGCGTGCCAGGGAAAACAACAAACAGGTGCATTTTATGGGCCTGGTTTCGGATGGCGGCATCCATTCGCATATCGATCATTTGAAAGCGCTTTGTGATATCGCAGCCGATCATGAGATCGAAAAACTTTTTATCCATGCCTTCACCGATGGACGGGATACCGATCCCAGAAACGGCACGGGCTTTATCAAGGAACTGCAGGAACATCTTTGTAAAACAACGGGGCAGATCGCAACGGTCACCGGAAGATATTACGCCATGGACCGCGACAATCAATGGGACCGCATCAAAGTGGCCTATGATGCGCTGGTAGATGGGAGGGGGACAAAAACGGATAATCTCCTTAAAACGATGAAAGAAAAATATGAAAACGATGAAACCGATGAATTCATCAAGCCCATCATCAAAACAAGAGAGAATACTGATGAGCCGCTGACGACCCTGCAGGAAGGCGATATGGTGGTGTTTTTCAACTTCCGAACCGACCGCGGCCGGCAACTCACCCACGTCCTGACGCAGGAAGATATGAAAGATAAAGGCATGCACATACTCGACCTGGATTATTTTACCATGACCAACTATGACGATACTTTCGAGGACCTTAAGGTGATCTTCCAAAAGGAGAACCTGGAAAACACACTGGGCGAGGTGATCAGTAGAGCCGGTAAAAAGCAGATCCGCATTGCGGAAACACAGAAATACCCGCATGTCACTTATTTTCTTTCGGGAGGCAGGGAAAAGGAATTCGAAGGGGAGGAGCGTATCATGGTGAAATCCTCGGATGTGGCCACCTATGATAAAAAACCGGAAATGTCGGCTTATGAGGTGAAAGACAAAATCCTTCCCGAATTGAAAGAACAGCAAAC
Organism: Bacteroidales bacterium; assembly: GCA_021738625.1. Lineage (GTDB taxonomy): Bacteria > Bacteroidota > Bacteroidia > Bacteroidales > JAIOZK01 > JAIOZK01. The sequence continues at coordinate 97,070 of JAIPBS010000008.1, read as the reverse complement.
GGATTTCATTTGCCTGAATTTTGCCAACCTTGATATGGTGGGTCATACGGGTGTTTTCGATGCTGCCAAAAAGGCCTGCGAAGCTGTGGACGAATGTGCCAAAGAAGTGGCCGAAACCGCCATCGACAATGGTTATGCGGTGATCATCACCGCCGACCACGGCAATTCGGAATTTATGAAAAACGAGGACGGTTCGCCCAACACGGCGCACACCACCAACCCGGTACCCTTGTTTTTACTCAACGGCCCTGACAACATCAAGCTCCGTGACGGCAAACTCACCGACCTGGCCCCGACCATACTAAAACTCATGGATATTGAAAAGCAAGAAGATATGAGCGGCGGGGTGCTGTTTGAATCCGCCTGATGTACACACAAGGGTTCATTGCCCGCCCCTTGGGGAGCTTTTTCAATATTTCATTTAATACCCCGCTGTTCTGCGGCGGGGTAGTTTATTAAATATCGAACCATTTGCCCGATAATTTTGGGCCATCTTTAAATTATCAATGGAGGCGAGGAGGTATCAGGGCCTATTCATTTTCCCTCCCTCAAGCGGGATGCACACTCCATTGATATAATCCGAATCGGGGCCTGCCAGGAAGGAGGCCAGTCCGGCAACGTCTTTGGGTTCGCCGAACCTTCCTGCCGGGATGCCTGCAATGATCTTTTGTTTTTGTTTTTCCTGCCCGGGCCGGTCCCAGATGGCTTTGCCCATGTCGGTCATGATGATGGTCGGGCAAATGGCGTTCACCTGTATGTTGTATTTCCCCCATTCCACCGACATGGTGCGGGTCAGCTGGTTCAGTCCTGCTTTGGTAAGGGCATAGGCGCCCATGCCTTCGGTGCCGAAAAAAGCTCCTAGCGAAGAAATGTTGATGATCTTGCCCTTTCGCTTTTTGATCATGCCCGGGGCCACAGCCTGTGCCAGCAGTAGGGCCGCTTTGAGGTTCACATTGAGCATTTGATCCAGGTTTTCCATTTCCAGATCGAGCAAGGGGATTTTACGGGCCAACCCGGCATTGTTTACCAGTACATCCCATTGATTTGAAATTGAAAGGATTTCTTTAATTGCTTTCCGGGTTTCATCCGGTTTTAAAAAATCGGCCTTTACCATCCGGCATTGCCTGCCTGTTTTTTCAATTTGTTTTTGCAGATTGATCAGTTTTTCCGTGTCGCGTCCCATCAGGCACAGGTCCATGCCGTCACGGGCAAAACGCAGTGCGATGGCTTTTCCTATTCCGCGTGTGGCTCCTGTTACGATTGCTTGCATTTTTTTTCTGTAAGATATAAAAAGAGGAAGAACAGGCAAAATGATCCGGGACCGGAAAGCGATTTATTCCCTGATCTTATTTTTGTCGCCCACAGGAAGGGTAAAGCAAATTTTTGTGCCCTGTTCGGGATGGCTCTCGGCGCGTATGCTTCCATTGTTTCTTTCCGTGAAATCTTTGCAAAGTACAAGTCCCAGGCCGGTACCCGCTTCCGAATTGGTCCCTCTGGTATTCATCTTTTCATCCACCTTAAATAATTTGGACAGGGTTTTCTCATCCATTCCTTTTCCGTTGTCTTTTACGCAGCTTTCAATAAAACCATCTTTGTTCCTTGCATAGATGGTAATACGTCCTTTTTCATAGGTAAACTTGATGGCATTGGATATCAGATTGCGGATAATAGTACTCACCATTTGCCTGTCGGCATAAACCGGTGTTCGTTTGTTCACCAGGTTGATCAAAAGGATTTTCTTTTTGTTGGCCGCAGTTTCAAAAATGGAGATGTTTTCACGGACCAGTTCTGCCAGGTCGAAATGTTCGGGATGGAAGGGAATGTCGCCTCTTTGCGACCTGGCCCAGGCCAGCAGGTTGTCGAGCAGGTTCACCGATCTTGAGCTGGCGGTATGCAGGTTTTCCGCTATGTTTCTTATTTCTTCTTTGGAAAGTGCATCGAGTTCTTCCTGTATAATCTCGCTTAATCCAAGAATGGCATTGAACGGACTTTTCAGATCATGGGCAATGATTGAGAAAAACCGGTCTTTTGTTTGATTCAGCTCCCTGAGTTTTTGCTCTGAGGCTTTTAGTTCGCGGGTTTGCTCATTGACGATCCGGCGAAGTCGACCGCTGTATCTTCTTTGATAAAAAAAGCGGAATGACAGGATCAGTATTGCTATAAAAACCAGGAGTATTAGTGTCCTGAACCACCATTGCATATAAAAAACTTTACTGATGGTGATTTCTTCAGAACAAACGGGCTCGCTCCATACGTTCATTTTGTTGGCTGCCTGAAGGCAAAACCTGTATGTACCGGCAGGCAAGTTGGCGTAACGGAATTCCTGATCGAATATACGAAAGGAACTGGTCCAACTCCCATCCTCGTATCCCTCCAGTTTGCATTTATAATAAACTTCATTTTCGTCAAGGAAGGATATTCCCCTAAAAATAAAAAGCAAGTCATCTTCTCTGGACGACAGTTTAATTTCATTGTAAGGATCAAGGGTATCATTGCCAATAATAACATGTAGCAGGTCAACTTTTGGTGGAGGGATTTTGGATCTGTTTTTTTTGAAGGCAGGATTGAATATGGTTACGCCTTTGTTGGTTCCGATCCATACTTTCCCTGATGCACCGACCAGCCCGGCGTCGCGGTTCACTTCCTGCCCGGCAAGTCCGTCATTGATGGTATAGTGTTCAAGCTGCTGTCCGTTCCAGTTGTATATTCCATTGCCTGTGCCAAACCACATGCCTCCCTGTTTGTCTTCCAGTATCATGTAAATAGATCTGTTCAGCTGAATTCCGGCATTCGAGGCAGATTCCAACGAGTCGCCTGTTATCAGGTAAAGACCATTCAAACCTCCTACCCATTTGCGGCCTTTGGAATCCTCATAAAAGGCAAAAATATTGTTATTGCAGTTAATATGCTCTTTGCATTTGTATGTTTGGAAACTTTTGCCGTTATACTCGACAATTCCTATAGAATAGGTAGCCAGGTATAAATGGCCGTTTTTCCCTTCAAATATCTTTCTGACGCTTGCCGGTGCTATCCCATTGGTTTTAACTTCAGTAAAATTTCGCCCGTTGAAACCAAGCAGCCGCCCGTCGCTCACCCATATTCTGTTTTTCGAATCAACAAGTACGGAATATATGTTTTCGCCAAGCCCATGCCTTTGATCGAACCATTTTACATTTTTTTGCGGATCAATCCTGGCAAGGCCCTGTTTGGAAACAGCTGCCCAGATGTTCCCATTGGCATCTTTATCCAGATCCTGCACCCTGCTTTCCTGGATCACCGATTGAAGGTTGTTCAGCAATTCAAACGATTCGAATCGCCCGTCTTTATAAAAAGTGAGTGCCCCCTGATGGGCAAATACGATTTCATCCTGATCGAGTTGCAGGATGCAGGTAACCTCATCTTCATAAAGACCTGCATTTTTGCCGATCACAGAAATAAACATGGAGGGGATCTTGGAGACTCCCCTGAATCCTGAAATCCAGATGACGCCTTCCCTGTCGATAAGCACATCGGTGGCCCCTTCTGAGATCAGTCCGCTTTTCAGGCCAATGCGTTCAACTTCATCCTCTAAATAATTATAATAATACAGATAAAAAGGATTTCCGAAATAAATACCTTTGTCAGCATGAGGAATGATAAAGATATGCCTGTATTTATTATCAAGCATGGTTGAGAAATCGGTAGTAAGCAGATGGAATTCCCCCTCATGTATATATCCCAGCCAGTTAACACCTGATACATAAATCCGCAATTCATTATTTTGGCTGTCTTTTGCAATGCCGGTTAGTTTTTTGGAAGGGAGATCGAACCGTCCTGCCAGGTCGTTGATCACCGAATCGCCCCTGATGGCCGACAGACCTCCATCGGTTGCAACCCATATCTGATCATCTACAAGCACAGCACCGTTGATCTTGCTATCAGGCAACCCCTGTCTTTTATCATACCTTTGCCATCGGCCCTTCTCAAATACAAGCAATCCGTTACCGGTAGCCAGCATGATAAAAGGCTGATCATTTTGGTATTCAACGAAAAATGCCGTAACCGGGGATTTTAAATACAAACCATCGATGCTATATCGCTTCGACCAGCTGCCGTGCTCATAGGCAAATAAGCTGAGTGGCTCATCAATCGGGAATGTCCAGAGAACACCTTTTTCATCAACAAAAATATCTTCATAATGGTTTTTAGGCAAGCCATCCTCCTGATCGAATATTTTCCAGCGGATGCCGTCGTAATTGCAAATGCCATTTCTGGTGGCAAACCACATCAATCCGTTCTTGTCCTGGCTTATCTGGAACACTGATGAACTGGCAAGACCGTCGGCTTCGGTGTACTGGCGGGTATGGTATTCCTGGGATTGCAAAGCATAAGGGAATGCTGTGCGCAGAATAAGTATGGTAATTAACCAAAGATGCCGGTAATTCCTTATTGAGCTCAACTTAAATATTCTATAAAACAACCTTTTCTGGGTAAAGATTATTTCATAATCAGATGTTAATAAACCTTAATCACAACTATGGCCTCAAAATTAATAAATTAATCTACCCAGTCGGCAATAAAAATATTCGTGTCGTAGGTGCCCTTGTTGTTTCTGTTTGAGGAGAAAATAAGTTTCTTGCCATCAAAGGAAAACATTGGGAATGCGTCGAATACAGGATCGTATGTGATTTGCTCCAGTCTGCTACCGTCCAGTTCAACCATATAAAGGTTGAATTGGAATCCACCTTTTGAAGCATGATTTGAGCTGAATATGATCTTTTCCCCTGAAGGATGGAAAAATGGCGCCCAGTTGGCCTTGCCCAGATCGGTTACCTGGGTAAGTTCGCTTCCGTCCACATTACAAATATATATTTCCATTTCGGAGGGCATGACCAGCCCTTGCTCGAGAAGCTCTTTATAAACCCCGATATCTTCATCCGTCTTTGGTCTGGAAGAACGAAATACAAGCTTTGAACCGTCGGGTGAAAAAAAAGCTCCGCCATCGTATCCAAGTTCATGGGTTATCTGTTTTACATTGGTTCCGTTGATATCCATGGTATAAAGCTCCAGGTCGCCTGAACGGTCGGAAGTGAATACGATTTTATCTCCATTCGGTGAAACGGTGGCTTCGGCGTCATAACCGGCTTGGGCCACCAGGGTGTCAACCATATTGCCTTCCAGGTCAGCCACGAAAATGTCATAATCCGAATAAATGGGCCAGACATATTTACCGTCTTCTCTTCGCTCGGGTACGGGTGGGCATTCGGGATCGCCGGTATGCGTTGAGGCATAAACAATGGTGGTATCGCCCGGCATAAAGTAGGAACAGGTTGTGCGTCCCATACCGGTACTTAGCATTTGTGGTTTTTCCTCTCCCATGTTTGCCTCTGCAAGGGTGGTGTAAAAAATCTGGTCGCATTCAAGTCCCCAATCCGGATTGTTGGATTGAAAAACGATCATCTTATCGTTGAAGCTGAAATAGGCCTCTGCATTGTCACCTCCGAAAGTGAGCTGACGGATATTCTTGAGATGTTTTTCTTTCGGATACAGCAGGCTGTCGGAAGATGTCTGATGTTCTCCTTTTTTATTGTTTTTGGGCTGGCTGCCACATGCCCCCACAAAAAAAGTCAGTGCAAATGCGAGAATAAGTGTTTTTTTCATAATTGTTTAGTTTTTGCATTATACAATTGAAACATACAAAAGTTGAGTGCTTTAAAGATTTTTATTGTTCTTATGGTTTATCTTTTTCTTTAATGCTTTCTCTTCAGGCCTTTCACCGGGTGGAGCAAAGAAATAATCCATGGGGTATTTTTTAAAGATGTTAACCAAAAGGCCGAAAAGCTTACCGGATTGCCGAAAAGTGATCCCGCGTGATTTGATCGCCACGGTGAGAGCCAATGTAAAACTCACGATAAAATTGATGAATCCGATACCCATCAGGGTGATGATCAACGGGTAAATTACTCTGAAGGCCAGGTCAAAGTTCAGATCGTATAAGGAGATACCCAAATTGGCAGCTGAAAAGGTGATGTGCCTAAATTCCAGGGGGATGCCGAATATTTCCCCGATGGTTGAAAGTGAGCCAAACATAACGCCCAGTGCGATATAACCTGAAATGTTTCCCAGGTTCATTCCAAGGTAGGTGCTTAATTTATCGACCCGTTCCTGGCCCAAAAGCTTTTTCAACCTTCTGTTTTCAGCAATCCTTCTGGGGATTTCACCGTATCTCACCCGGTTATCGTAATAGCCCGATGCCAGGCCTGCCAGAAACAATGCAATTCCCGCGATTGCTGCATAGATGAATGAACCGCTGGTGAGCGGATGCAGATCATCGAGCATTTGAGTCGATTTGTAGAGGCCTGCAAGTTTTTCCGAGAAAACCAGGCTGAATAACCAACTGAACAAAATGGCAAAGGGGAGCGCAGCAAGCAGATTGCCGACAAAAGAAATAAACTGGCTTCTGTTTACCCTTACGATCATATATGCCAGGCGCTTCATGGCGATGACATTGGTTTCGTCCTTTTTTTTCTCCAGGCTACCAACGATGGTGGAGGCGGTCATGGCCGGCTGGGTGGTGGCCAGGATCGAACGGGTAAAATAAATCATAAGGAATGCCATCGTATAATTCAAACTTTGAATGAAGGCATAGCCGAAATGAGAAAGTTCCAGGCGACTTAGCAATATCTTTGTTATGGCAAAAAAGGCAACGATCACTCCGCCCTTTAGGCTCTTAATGAAAAATTTCCAGAATTCCTTTCTGCCTCTTGCAATATATGCAATACCGGTACGGGCGGCATGCTCCACCACCTGGTAAGCAAGAAGATCAACGTTCTCTTTCAGATGTCGTTTTATGCTGTTTTTCTGGTTTTCAGATTTTACAAGATACTTAAACAAGGCAACGGTTGTTTTGCAAAATCGCTGAGTATCTTTTTGGTGGATCAGCATAAGCAGGGTTTTCAATCTTTCGATTTGCTGATGCAATCTTCTGATAAGGAATGTGATACGCAGACTTGTACCGTATTTATGCTTGTTGCGCCTGAGCTGTTGCAGATTTTCTTCACACTGGCTAAGGATGACCAGAATATGCTTGTAATCTTCATTGTTGATATCCGTGCTTTCCGTGAACCTGTCGAGGTAAAAGGTAACTTCTTTGTTTTGTTGCAGGAAGGGAGAATTTATCTCATCCAGCTGGGGCATTTTGTTGGTGATCTCCGATTCGGTTCCAAGGGCTGAAATTCTGTGCGACAGGATCTGAATGGAGCTGATCAGTCTATTGAAATTCTCGTCTTCCTTATTCTGTTTTTTGAAATGGCTTAACAATCCCAGCTTGCTGATCATTTCTTCCCACAGTTCATCGGGTAATTCATTCAGCCAGATATAATCTGTTGGTTTGTAAAAAATCTTGTTGATCAGCCGGCGAATGTCGTCTTCTCCTTCAACCGTAGGGAGTATCCGATGTTTGATCTTATTGTACAACTCAAAGGTGAAACCTTTTAGTGACATGATGCCTGTTTCGACAAAAAGATGGACCGTATCATATTTGCTGTAAATGGCCTTGATAAATACAGAGAAAGATTCAATGAATTCCGGATTGGTTTGCAGCAAGGTGTTGAATTTCCTGAATTTCTGTGTTGCAGTTTTCACCTGTTTCGGGTGCACAGGCCTGATTTCTTCCACAAGCCTGACCAACAGCTCCGGGTTTGGTGTGCTGGGATTGTTATGTATGAGGCGAAGGATTTCTTCCATTCGGTTCTGCCGCTTTGCCATTATGCATTCATTAACAAATCAAATGATACAAAGTTTAATCATTTCCGTAATATACCGATTCGGAACAGCTTTGCAATGATTGACCTTTTGCTCCAATCGGTATAACTGAATCTAACAGAAAAATGTTTTGCATTTTTAATAAGATTTAGTATAGATACGGTAGATCGTTCCGTCCATATCGTCAGAAACCAGTAGCGATCCGTCGGGCATTACTACCACATCCACCGGTCGTCCCCAGGCTTCTTCGCCCTGCAGCCATCCCGAGGCAAATACTTCCAGCCCCTGGGCCTGATTGTTCTCAACCGGAACAAACATCACACGGTAACCGATCTTACTCGAACGGTTCCAGGAGCCATGTTCGGCAAAAAATATTCCTCCCCGGTATTTTTCGGGAAATAAAGTTGCTGTGTAAAAACGCATGCCCAAAGCAGCTACATGTGCTTTTAGATTTACCTGAGGTTTTATCCAGGAAAAGTTCTCGGGACGCTGATCCCAGAATTCCAGATCATGTATATCATTTCCATGCACGAAGGGAAAGCCGAAGTGTTGTCCGGTTTCTGTAAGCCTGTTCAGTTCGTCGGGCGGCAAGTTGTCGCCCATATAATCACGTCCGTTGTCGGTGAACCACAGGTCGCCTGTTTCAGGGTTCCAGTCGAAGCCAACCGTATTCCTTATGCCATGGGCAACGATTTCCATATTGCTGCCATCTTGATCTATTCTTGTAATGGATGCAAATACAGGATTTTCCTCCAGGCAAACATTGCATGGAGCCCCCACTGGGACGTAAAGTTTTCCATCCGGCCCGAACTTGATGAACTTCCATCCGTGCCAGGTGTCGGTGGGATAATCGCCGTATACCAGTTCTGCTTCAGGCGGGTCGGCAAGTTTGTTCAGGATGTTTGGATATTTCAGAATTTCAGATAAGGAAGAAACATACAGGTCGCCTTTATAGTAATCGAGGCCTGCAGGCATATTCAGCCCTTCATCAATAACCAAAACATTACGGGATGGGGTGACGGCATAAACTGTTCCTTTGTCGCGGGAACCGACAAAGAGGGTGCCGTCTTCCGCCAGGTCCATGCCCCGGGCGTTGGGCACATCATCAGCATAAATCTCGATGTGAAATCCGACGGGCAGCTTGATTTTATCCAATAATTCAGCTTTATCCTTCTGCGACTTGCATGTCACGACAATAAGCAACAGAGAGAGTGACAAAAACATGTTTTTATTCATGACGGTCCGGGTTGATTTCTCCGAAAATAATAAAAATTTCCTGCTTATAAAGCATCCTGTAATTGACAGGTTGTCCTGCCAGGTAAAGCTTTCTCAAAATTTCATTCATGGGGTTTCCCTTACAGGCTTTTCACGGCGTCAATCGCAGCCAGAACTTTCTCGTCGAGTTTGGTGTTGTCGAATTTTGTCAGTTCGTCAAAATCACCGCGGATGGCCTTCAAGGCATATTTTTCCCTGTCTATTTCCTGACGGGTGCGAAAACCCATCCTTCTGAATACCATTGCAGAAGGGCACCAACCATTCACGGCATGATTGCCCAGCAAGCCCATGCCCGCTGCAGCGATCAGCCACCATTTTTTGGATCCGAAAACACCGAGTAAAATACTTGAGATGCTCGCACCTGAAATGCATAATTGCACAAGCCGGTCCACATCCCATTCATCTTCCAGGCTGTCGATCCTTTCGGTGAGGGCCTTTTCGTTTTGGGTTGCATAATATCGGATGTTGTCCTCTATATCCCGATCTATCCTTCTGTTGATTTCTTCATTTGTATTCGCTCTGATCCTGTCCGATTCGTCCGGTAATTTCATTTTTGCCATAGCTCTTATATTTTTTTTTAAGGAAGATCAAATACGCTGCCATCCGGGTATTTATGTTGGAAGACAGCTTGTTACGCAATGAGTTTTGTTGAAGTGTGGAATTATTTCACAGTGTGTTGAAAGCTCAGAGCATGGAGCGTGGAACGCAAAGCTATGGGCTTGGCCCATTAGAGTATTTTGTTGAATTGCTCCGCATTCTTCGGGGCATTAACCTCATAATCGTTATTGAAGTAGGCATAAATTTGCCGTGCATTCAGCTCCCTGATTTTCTTTGCCCAGTCCTGCAGTTCTTTCTCGCTGTAAAGATATTTGTACCATTCCTTTTTGCCGTGGAAGCGGAGATAAACCGGATCAGCGGTTTTTACGGCATCTTCCTTCAGCTCACCCGGGGCAGAGATTATGCAAAAACTTACATCATGATCTTTCATGATGTCGTAAACTTCATCATCGAACCATGAATTATGACGGAATTCAATCACATTCCTGAAATCGCTGCTCAGCGCCTTGCAGAAGTTTTTGAGCTTGTCGGTATCTTTGTGTTGGTTGCCGGGCAGTTGCCAGAGGATGCAACCCAGCTTTCCTTTGAGCCGGGAAACCAGCTCATAGAATTTCTTCACGGGTTCCTGCGGATCGTTCAGCTTTTTCTGATGGGTCACAAAACGGCTGCCCTTCATGGTGAACCGGAAATTGCCGGGTGTGCGCTCATACCAATTATCTATAGTTTTCTCCTTGGGCATATGGTAGAACGAAGCATTGATCTCCACCGTATCGAACTTTTCAGCATAATGTTCCAGCCATTTCTTTTTGGGGACATCTTCAGGGTAAAAAACACCTTTCCAATCGTCGTAGTTGAAGCCGGAACAACCGATATAGTTTTTCATAATTCCCTGGTTTTGATGTTAGGTTTGTATTAATTAATTATGTGTGAACTTATTTAAACGCAAAGTGCGCAAGGTTAATGCAAAGACCGCAAAGGATAATATTGCCTTAAGAAACACTTAGCGATCTTTGCTACATTCTTGGCGATCTTTGCGGTTAATGGTCCATATTTTTATAGCTCTAGAAGGAAAATCCCGCAAGCCCAAAATCATAGTTTCTGGCACTTTGGACAAACATACGTTCCTCTTCCATTGATCTTAATCTTCTTGATCTTTCCCTTGCAGTCAGGGCAGTTGTTGCCTTCTTCCCGGTGGGGGAGCAGGTAGTGGTCCGGCAGATCAGATGGCTGTGCCTTGTTGTCGATGGCTGTTTGCATAACCCTTTGTATGGTCTTATGTAGGGACTTCAGCTGTTTTTCATCCAGTTTTTCGAACTTATGTTTCGGATGTAGTTTTTCCTGGTAGAGGATCTCATCCGAATAGATATTCCCGATACCGGATACTTTGCTCTGGTCCATCAGCACGTTTTTGATCCCGCCCTGCTTGTCCTTCAGTGCTTCCTTGAATTCCTTAAAACTGCAATCCAGGGCATCGATGCCGATGTGGTTCTCTTTTTTATAAGCTTCGGGATTATCGGTGATCTCGAGTTCTCCCAGCTTGCGTTTGGAAATATAGGAAAGCCTGTGATCGTCGTCAAAACTGAAGATCACTTTGGAGTATTCGGGTTCATCATCCCCTTTTTTCCAGTGCTTCAAAAAGCCGGTCATCCCGAAATGCATGGCCAGCCATTTATCATCGTCCGTTTTCAGGAACATATGTTTACCGGCTCGTGCAGAACCAGTAAACTTTTGTCCTTTCAGGTTGCGTGATATTTTCTGCTTTGAGGATTTCAAAACCCGCCCGGCATCATTGTACCTGATTTCACTGATTTTTTTATTCTTTGCATGTTTTTCGGCATGTTGCCGGAAAACTTCAACGTCTGGTAGTTCTGGCATAACAGTGTGGTTTTAATTATACTTTCGATATTCCAAATCTTCTGCAAATTTTATTGAGATTCCTGGCACTCACCGGGCACTTTACAAAATGCGGAACCTATTTTATCATCTCATTCAGCTTCTCCCGTGCTTTCTTCAAGCCATTCTTCTTTTTCTCAAAATCTTTCCAGGGATCTTTTTTGCTGCTCAACCGCCTGAAGATGTTGCTGTGGTTATAACTTTGGGCGTTTAAATCTTTGTTTCCCACCTCATCCCAGTCGAGCGGGGTGGCCACCGGTGCTCCTTTCCTGGCTCTTAATGCGTAAGGTGCCACTGCAGTTGCACCATGGGCATTCCGCATATAATCCAGGAACAACCTTCCTTCCCTGTTCTTTTTGAGCGTTTCAATGGTATATTTTTCCGGTTCACGGTCGGCGAGCAGGTTGGCCGCATCCTTTGCAAACTCCCTGACTTCCTTGAAATCCGCCTGTTCATCCAGGGGGATCACAATGTGGAGCCCCTTTGAACCTGTAGTCATCACAAAGCAATTAAGTTCAAGTTCTTCAAAAAGCTTTTTAAAATCCTTTGCACATTCCCGTACTACCTCAAATTCGTCTTTTGGCGGATCCAGGTCATAGATCATCTTGTCAGGATTGTTTAGCTTGCCTTTCTTGCTCAGGAAAACATGCGGGGTGATGGAAGCCTGGTTGGCCACGTAAACCAGGGCGGCCTCCGAATTGCAACTGGTAAATTCCTGTGTATCTTGCTCTTCCTTTTTCACTTTCACTGTGATGGTATCTATCCATTCCGGGAAATAGTCCGGCACTTCCTTCTGGTAAAAATCCTTGCCGTCGATGCCGTTCGGATAGCGGTGCAGCATCATCGGCCGGTCTTTGATGTAGGGCAGGATGTATTCGGAAATTTTCCGGTAATACTCCACAAGGTCTTTTTTGGTGAGGTTTTCCTCCGGAAAGATTACCTTATCGGGATTGGAAATTTCAATTTCGTGGCCATTGATTTCAATACTGCTCATAATTCAGGTTCCTCCTTTTTAACATCTTTTGCTTTTTTATCATCCCGTAGCCCGAGGAAGGAGGGATGCCTTAATTTGTTGTCATCCGTCCATTCGGTGAAGCGAAACTCCCCGACCAGTTTTGGTTTTAGCCATGTAGCTTTCTTGTAATCCGGGTCTTCATCATCGAAGGGCGGCTTATCCTGCTCCAGGGGTTTCATTTTATCATGCAAGCTTTTCAGTGTTTCCTCATCGTAGCCCGTTCCCACCTTGCCGGCATGTTTTAATTTGCCATCATCATAATACCCCACGACCAAGGCCCCGAAGTGCGAGCGGGAGCCACCGGGCGGGGTATATCCGCAAATGACCAGTTCCTGCTGGTTTTCACATTTAAACTTCAGCCATTTTTTGGAACGGTCGTGTTTATATTTGCTGTTGCCGTCTTTGGCGATCAGTCCTTCCCAGCCTTTGCTGCAGGCCTCTTTGAGAAATTTTTCACCTTCCTTGTTGCGGTGGGTCGTATAACGAAGATTTTTATGATCGAAGCTTACGGCCTCTTTCAACAGGGCTTTTCGGTGCTTTAGCCCGATCTTTGAAAGATCATGACCGTTCAGGTAAATGATGTCGAACACGTAATAGAACACCTCCACATCCAGGTCGGGGTCGCTGCTGTGCATTCTGGGTTGCAGCTTTGAAAAGGAGGTCACATCCCCGTCGAAAGCAACGATTTCCCCGTCGATGATGAAATCATGTTCCTGATCTTTAAGGGCTTCCTCAATCTCCGGGTATTGATGGTTTTTCTTTTTCTTGTTGCGCGACATCAGGCTTATCGCTTTCCCATTTTTGAAAGCCAGGCAACGCTCACCGTCCAGCTTGCGCTCATAGATCCAGTCCTCCTTCGAAAACCGCTCATTGGTGAGCGTAGCCAGCATGGGAGCGGTCCAGTCGGGCTGGGACTTTTTGTGAAGCTTGTCACGAGCTTCATCGGGTAAATTGTTAAATATGTCTGCCATAATCGATATTAATTTAACCACTCCCGATAGCTATCGGGAGGCGCAATGATCATGCAAGGGACGCAAAGAAAAATCTTGCGTGCTTTGCGCCTCCTTTGCGTCTTGGCGGTTAAGCTTTTATTTCTTCTTCATTTCCTTTTCCATCTCCTCCACCGTCTTATCCGAAAGGATGGATTTGGGTTCTGACTTAACCGGTTTCTTGCGGGCGTCGGCTTCCTCGTCTTTCATTTTTTTAAAAAGCCAGTTTTTCTCATTTCCGCCCTGTTTGGTGTGGATGAGCACGTAACCGCCTTTCAGTTTTTTGCCTTCCAGCCAAACTTCCACCTTGCCGTCTTCGAAGGATTCCTGCATCGACATGCCGTCGTCTTCCTTGTCAGCGCGTATGTTGCGGTAAGTTCCGCCATCCCATACGATCACGGTTCCGCCGCCATACTGATCCTCTGGGATGGTTCCTTCAAAATCAGCATATTCTATGGGATGGTCTTCTGTAAGGGTAGCCAGCCGTTTTTCCGAGGGGTCGGTAGATGGCCCCTTGGGGATGGCCCAGGATTTCATTACACCTTCTATCTCTATCCTGAAATCATAATGCAGGCTGCTGGCATCGTGTTTCTGGATCACAAACCTGGGTTTATCCGATTTCTTTTTCTTACCGCCTTTGGGTTCGGTGGTTTTTTTAAAATCCCGTTTTTCCTTGTATTCGTTCAGGTCGCTTTTATCGTATTTCATCTTTTTCTTTTTTTTCACTATTGTCCGGTTAATTTCTCAGAGATTCCTCGCTTCGGAATGACAGTGTTCTCAGAGGTTTGGTGAGGTGAGGGGGCGGTGCGGCGGTATGGCCGCCGCCCCCCCCCCTCACCTCACTTTGATCACCCAAGTATCATGTCATTCCGAGCGAAGCGAGGAATCTCATAGCTTTTAGTCGGTCAGTAGTGTTTTTGTTCATTTTTTTACTTATCTGTTTGTGGTTTCAATATCTGTGTATTTTTCAAGAATTTTGTATGTGAGGATTTTCACGCCGCTCAGCATAAAGATCCATACAAATGCATACGCCCATACGATTCCCGCATTGGCCCATCCGATGGGCGGGATCAGTATACCATAGACCGCAAAAAGGGTGCCGATGACTTGCGTGCCTTCCAGGGTGAGAAATAGTAACAGGCTGGGATAGGGTTTCTGCCACAGGGCTCCGGTGTTCCTGGTCAGGAAGATGGTCATGTGGCCAGCCACCAGCAGCTTGAGGAATATCATGGTCTGTATGGTTTCCGTGGAAGCGTTGGCCTGGGTACGGAGATACCAGTACAGCAAAAATGAGGAGATCACACCGGTAACGGAAAGTACGGATGCAATGCTCAGCACCCTTTTCATGTTCCACCTCACCGGTTTGGCGGCCGTTCGTACATTGTCGGAGGCGATGGTCATGATGGGAATATCGTTCAGGATGGCCAGCAGCACGATCATAATGGGTGTGACGGGATAGAAGTTGAAGGCCAGAATGCTCACGGTCATGAACAAAAGCACACGCATGGTTTCGGTGATGCGGAAGGTGGCATAGCTGATCATGCGCTCGAAGATGCGGCGGGCTTCCTCGATGGCCTGGGTGATCACTCCCAGTCCGGGTTCAGTCAGCACCAGGTCGGAAGCCGAGCGGGCCGCATCGGTAGCACCCGAAACCGCGATCCCTACATCGGCCTGTTTCAGCGCCGGGGCATCGTTAACCCCGTCACCGGTCATGCCCACGATCCTGTCGTTGGCCTGAAACTCCTTGATGATATTGAATTTGTGTTCCGGGGTGACTTCTGCGAAGCCTTTAATTTGTTGAATATCTTTCTTTTTTTGCTCATCATTTCCGAAATATTCACCCGCGGAAACAATATCCGCTTCCAGTCCGATCTGTCCAGCCACCTTTCTGCCGATGGCTTTATGGTCGCCAGTCACCATGCGGATGTCAATGCCATGATTCTGTGCGTCCTTCACCACATCCGCCGAATCCTCCCTTGGAGGATCAAGCAGGGGCAGCAGGCCCAGATACTGCCATTTGCCGTCTTTTTTCTTCCTTGCCACACCCAGCGATCTGTAGCCTTCTTCCCCCAGTTCATCAACTTTGTCAATGACTTTTTTCTTTAATTCCTCACCGGCTTTCACCAAATCCAGGATCACCTGCGGGGCGCCCTTGGCGGCAGTGAACTGTTTGTCATCTTTTTTAACATCCGTTTCTGCCCGTTTGCGGGTAGGATCAAAAGGCCTGAATGCTTCGATTTGGTAATTGTGCAGTTCATCTTTGTCTTCCACCGCATCGCTAATGGCCTTGTCGATGGGATCTTCTTCCTCTTCGCCCCTTTTGGCGGTGAGGGCTGCCACCATGATCAGGTCTTTTTTATCTTCGGCCTCAAAAACCACGGGATCCTGCAATTCCAATTGGTTTTTGGTCAGGGTGCCGGTTTTATCCGAGAACAAAACTTCCAGTCCGGCCATTTCCTCCATGGAAGCCAATCGTGATACGATGGCTTTTTTCCGTGCCAGGCGGTTGGCGCCCACGGTCATGGTAACGGAAAGCACAGCGGGCAAAGCCTGTGGAATTCCGGCAATGGTGAGAACCAAAGCAAACAAAAGGATGTCCCAGAGGGGATCGCCACGGACCACACCAGTTCCGATGATCAGAGCCACCAATCCGGCGGTTAAGCCGATCAGCCAGTATCCGATGCGCAACACGGCTTTCTGAAAATGTGATTTTTCTTCCGCACTTTCCACCAGCTCCACGGTTTTGGCAAAACGGGTATGGCAACCCGTTGCCGTTACCACTGCTTTGGCTTCTCCTCTTTTTACGGTAGTGCCGGAAAACAGTAAGTCACCTTCTTCTTTATTAACAGGCAGGGATTCACCGGTGAGGGCGGACTCATCGGCGCTGAGTTGTTCCTTTTTCAGCAGTTTGGCGTCGGAGGGGATGATGTCGCCCATTCTTAAAACCACAATATCTCCGGGGACCAATTCTTTAGAAGCGATCTTTTTGTTTTTTCCATTCCTGACCACTCTTGCTTCGGGGGCAAGCTTTTCTTTAAGGGCTTTGATGGCATTGCTGGCCTTGTGTTCATGCCAGTAGCTTACACCACCGTTGATGAGCAGCATGATGAAGATCACGGCAAAATCTTCCCAGCGGCCGGCAATGGCCGAAAGAATTACCGCCACTTCGATCATCCAGGGAATGGGGCCCCAGAAGTGCGACAGGAATTCCATAAGTGGATTTTCCTCTTCCTCCTCCAATGCGTTTTTGCCGTATTTTTCCTGCCGCTTTTTTACTTCCTCCTCATCCAGTCCTTTCTCAGGATCAACAGAAAGCCTGTCCAGGGCTTCTTCCACATTCAGTTCTTTAAACTCGGACTTTTCTTTTTGATTCTTTTCCTGTTCCTGATCTTTTTCACGCATATCAGAAAGAATTTTAATTCAGTTTCTTTTTCAGGAATTGTGCATTGATGGCCACTGCCACCGTACTCAGGCTCATCAATATGGCGCCCACTGCCGGGTTGATCATGATGCCTGCCCAGAACAACACGCCAGCACCCAGGGGCAGGGCCACCACATTGTAAGCAGTGGCATAAATGAGGTTTTGGATCATTTTTTTGTGGGTGGCGCGCCCGAAACCGATCAGCTTGGTCACATCCATGGGATCGCTTTCCACCAGGATGATGTCGGCGGTTTCAGCGGCCACATCCGTTCCCGAACCGATGGCAATGCCCACATCGGCCTGCGCCAGGGCGGGAGCGTCGTTTACCCCGTCGCCGGTCATGGCCACGAATTTGCCTTCTTTCTGCAATTCCTTGATCTTATCCTGTTTCTGATCCGGCAGGACTTCCGCGAAATATCCTTTCAGGTCCAGCTCATCGGCAATGCTTTTGGTCACTTCTTCATTGTCGCCGGTGAGGATCCAGGATTCGATCTCCATTTCCTTTAGATTTTTGATAGCCTCTTTGGAAGTCTCCCTCAGCTTGTCGGACAGACCGATGTAGCCCGCAGGTTCATCATCAATCAAAACATACACAAGGGTTTCGGTTTTGTCGGGTTTGGGTTTGTCCTTCACCTCAATATTGTTTTTATCCAGGTAAGCGGGGCTGACGATCTTTACATCCTCGCCGTTCACCTTGCCCTTCACGCCCTCGCCGGTCATGTTCTCCATGTCTTCCGAATCGGGTATGTCGAGTTCTTCTTCTTCCGCCTTTTTCAGAATGCCTGTGGCGATGGGATGTTCCGATTCCTTTTCGAGGCCCGCTGCCAGTTTCAGCAGTTCTACTTTATCCATATCATCCTGAAGACTTTCATAGCGGGAAATACCGTATTCTCCCAGGGTCAGTGTACCTGTTTTATCAAAGACCACCGTGTCTATCTTTCTTGAATTTTCAAAAGCCGTCCTGTTTCTCACCAGCAAACCGTTTTTGGCGGATTCGGAAGTCGAGATGGCTACAACGAGGGGAATAGCCAGGCCAAGTGCATGCGGACAGGCGATCACCATCACCGTAACCATGCGGGTGAGGGCGAAGTTAAAATCCTTTCCCACGAACAGCCATACCGCCAGTGTGATGGTACCGGCGGTTATCGCAATGATGGTCAGCCAGAAAGCGGCCCGGTCGGCCAGGTGCTGGGTTTTGGATTTCTTTTTCTTGGCTTCCTGCACCATGCCGATCACTTTCGACAGATAGGAATCGTCCTGGCTGCTTTTCACTTTTATTTTGATGGATGAATTGCCATTGATGGAACCGCCCACCACTTCATCATCCTTTTTCTTTTTCACCGGTTTGGATTCTCCTGTGATGACCGATTCATCCACCGAGCTGCTGCCTTCGTAAATGATCCCGTCGGTGGGGATCTTTTCACCGGGCTTCACCAGCACCTTATCATCTTCCTTTAATTTATTCACCTTGATTTCTTCCGTGCCATCATCAGTGATTTTATGTGCCGTATCGGGCATGAGCTCCATCAGCTTGTCGAGGGCCCCGCTGGCCTGCATCACCGACTTCATCTCGATCCAGTGGCCCGCCAGCATCACCACGATCAGGGTGGCCAGTTCCCAGAAAAAAGGCTTCCCGGAAAGCCCGAAAACAATGGCAGAACTATAAACATAAGCCACCGTGATAGCCAGGGCGATGAGCGTCATCATGCCGGGTTGCTTTTCCTTCAGCTCATTAAACAAGCCTTTCAAAAAAGGCCATCCACCGTAGAAAAACAAAAAAGTCGCGATAGCAAAGATCACATAGCCTTTGCCTTCAAAATCGAAGGTGTAGCCAAACCAGTCCTGTATCATGGAGGAAAGGAAAAGAAGGGGGATGGTGGCGGCAAGGGATATCCAGAACCTGCGGCGAAAATCTTTTACCATGTGTTTGTGATGATCGCCATGGTCGTGGTTTTGGTGTTTGTTGTGATCATTATGTTGATCGTGGTTTTCCTGATGATCATGCTTATTTTGCTTATCATGTTTTTCTTCAGAGGATTGATGTCCTGAATTGTTGTTACTCATAGCTTACTGAATTGAATAACCAAAAGATGTAAAAACTATGCCAGTGGAATTTATATATTGAAAATTCCCCATTTTAGGTGACAAACAGACGATAGGATCTATTGATGCAAACAAGCGGGAGAAAAGAAATTCAGGATTGTGTAGATCTTTCTACATATCAACCGAAAAATATTCTGTAATAAAACAAAGGGTTGTAGATTTCCTGATACTTTTTCCTGTCAGCCAGAATCCGTTCAATCTTCCCATGCAGCTTTTCGTTTTTGCTGATGTTGCCGGCGATCCGGTTGATGAAGCCGGGAAACCTGATGGCTTTTTGAAGGTACATTGTTCGCTTAAGAATTTTCCTGAATTTGGCAGCCACAGCCTGATCATATTGTTTCATATAAGCGGTGCTGAAATCCTTGCTGTCGAAACAGTTTTTCAGGTGATGGGCAGCGATCCTCCCGCTGTTCATGCCATAACCGATGCCCTCTCCGGTTACCGGGTTGGTGATGGAGGCGGCGTCGCCCAGCAGCAGAAAGCGCTCCCCCGAAATTTTTCTTTTACAGGTATCGAAAGGGATCAGGCCGCCCCGGTTGTTTGTTATTTTTTCGGCTCCGGCAAAGCGTTTCGACAGGAAGTCATATTTTACTATCAGTTCGTCCAGGATTTTGACAGGGTTGTTTTTCTTTTTCCTGGCCACATCAGCTACCACACCCAAACCAACATTGAATATGTTATCACTTTCAGGGAAAATCCACAAATATCCCGGCAGGATTTCCCTGGCACAGAAGGCTTCCACCATATCATTTTCATAGATAGGCTCAACCCCGCGATAATAGGCCTGCGCGGTAACAAACATTTTCCCCCGATCGGGTTTGTATTTCAGCAGCCGGCGGCTGAGTATTGAAGATGCTCCATCGGCGGCAATGAGGACACTGGCTTTAAATACGGCATTCTTTCCTTTTACGATGGCGCAATCCTTTTCAATGGCGGCCTCTTCGACTTTAAAATTCTCTACAAACTGAATTCGGTATTTTTCTCTGATCTTTTCAACAAGAAAATTATCAAACAGCCCGCGATTCATGATATAACAGAAATCATTGTTGAATTGAT
Organism: Bacteroidales bacterium; assembly: GCA_021738625.1. Classification (GTDB taxonomy): domain Bacteria; phylum Bacteroidota; class Bacteroidia; order Bacteroidales; family JAIOZK01; genus JAIOZK01. The sequence continues at coordinate 77,017 of JAIPBS010000008.1, read as the reverse complement.
TGCCCAGCACATCCCTGAAATCCACATATTTTCCGTTGGGTGCGTACATACGGCCGCCCACAATGGCATTCTTCTTTTCAAGCCTAAGAAAATCATCCAGCAGGCCAAGCTCGTTCAGTTCAAAAAGCACATGGCCGGTCAGGCCATCGCCACATATCTTTTCACGGGGAAATGAAGCTTTATCCAACAGGGCAACTTTATAACCCATTTGCTCCAGATGGAGTGCGCATGTTGCGCCTGAGGGGCCTGCCCCCACTACCACTGCATCAAATAGCCTGTCTTGCATCGGTTTTGATTTTGGAGCCGTAAAGATAGGCTTTTTGGCAGGATCGTGATTCCCGATCAGGTAAACCTTATATGCTGAATCTTATTAAAAATGCAAAACATTTTTCTGTAAGATTCAGTTATACCGATTGGAGCAGGAGATCAATCATTGCAAACCTGTTCCGAATCGGTATAAATTCAGCTAAGCCTGGTCTTCTACAGGATATTTTTCAAATATCCGCTCAATATAGGTTTTTATCTTTTGGGTGAACCTTTTTGGATTGATGCGGTCTTTCGACCAGCCGCGCCACAAGAGCTTGTTGTTCTCAGCGTTGATCACATCCACCACCAGGGTGCCTTCCGTGTAATTGATTTGTCCCCAGCCGGGTCCTGATATCTGAGGTATGGTATTGAAACCCACATAGTAATAAGAATACCAGGGATCGATCACCAAGCCAGGGTAGTAATAATCGTAGGAAGGATAAACCGGATTGTAATAGGTGTCGGTTTCCCGCTCGAACATGTAGTGGGTCATGACCAACAGGTCGGGATTTTCAGGATCAAGTGTGTAACCTCTTTCACGCATTTCTTCCCTGATGCCGGCCATGGTTTTATCCTGAACGATCTCGGAATCATACACGGAAAAATCTGCAGTGTCATTATCCGGCAAAAAGGCAAATGTTTTGAATTTGTTGAAGTTCACGTTTTCTGCCACCTGGTAGTTGTAGCTACCGGTAACACACGCCCCAAAGAAAAGGACGATCAATATTGACCAAAAAGTACTTGAATTTTTCATGACGATTTTTTTTCCATATGCTTCTGCAAAGGATATGCCTATGTTTGAAATAAAGCATTAAGTGACTTGATCGCCTGAATTCTTTAAGCGAAAAAATGTGATTCTGCTTATTTATTCGTCAGGGCTGCGAGCTTCGTATGTTGAATGATCAGGTTTGCACGTGCGGCAAACAGATCCGCTTCGGCTTTCTTCAGGTTGGCCCGGGCTTTGATGAAGGCGCTTTCCAGGATTTCTTTTTCCCGGTAGGCGTCTTCCGACAGCCGTAAGGCTTCTTTCCTGGCGTGTAATGCGTTTTGAGCAGTTTCAATCAACTGATGCGCATACCGGATATCCAGCCATACTTTTTCAACTTCATTCCGTATGCTTATCTTTTTGTATTCCATATCTTCGTAGGCCTCCGCCTGTAGCGCTTCCCGCTGGCTGACCAATGCCTTTCGCTGACCCGCAGCCATCAGCGTCCACTTTAGGTTGAAACCAGCCAGGAAGTAGCTGTCGGGATAAAGCGGGATGCCATGGTTGAAATTGTATTGCATGAAAAAAGCAAGTTCGGGTATGTATTCTTTTTTGGCGGCATCGATGCCGTATTGCGCCTTCTCAACAGTAAGCCCGGCGATTTGAAGCTCATGATTGTTAAGCAGACCGCTTCTGATATATTCATCCAGGTTGCCTGGCCTTGCTTGCATAGAAGTATCGTTGGCAAGTATGGGTCTGGCTCCGGCTGGCAAGGCAAGCACCTGTTTCAGTGTGAGCCGGTATTTTTCTTTCTTGTTGCGTATCTGCAACAGTTCCTGTTCCTTTTCATTTACTTCCGCTTTCAGGGCAAACACATCCACTTCTAGCAATTCACCGCCTTCATAGGCATTGATTGCATCCTGCCTCTCCCTGAGTTTGTATTCAAGCTCCAGCAGGGCCGCTTCCTCATACCTGGTCTCGATCAATATACCATAGTACAATTCTGTTACACCTACTTCGATCTCCGAAACCACTTTTTCTTTTTCCGCCTTGCTGATCTCATAATCGGTTTCGGCTATCTTACGACCGGTGTTGACGGTGGTCAATTGTGTGACCGGCTGGTAGAGGCTCAGTTTCGTCTTGTAAAAAAACTCCTCTCCGTGTATCAACACCATATCTTTTGGCGGGAGCGGAAAATATTCTTCCAGTATTTCATCTATCCATCCCACATCAATGAGGTCGTGGTAGATATGACTGAATTCTCCCTTGTAGGCATGAATATCCGGATTGGAGTTGTATGCATAACTGGCCTCCAGTTCCAGACGCGGCCAGTAGTGGCTTTTCATTTCTGCCAGGCCTGCGTGGGCACTTTCCGTTTTGTAATGAAATATTTTGATCAGGTGGTTGTTTTGCAAGGCTATGTCAAGGGCTTTTTGCCTGTCAAGAAAGATCGTATCCTGGGCGTATCCACTCATAAATAACAGACAAAACAAAAAGGTGATATTCAGATTCAGGTATTTCATGCCTGCTCCTCCTGTAGTTTTTTGTTTTTGATCAGTAGCCCATACAATGCCGGGATCACCATCAGGGTAAGGACCATCGAAAACACAATGCCGAAGGCGAACACACTAGCCAGTGGGGCCCACAGCGGGTCTTTCAATACGATCATGGGCACCACGCCGATTGCTGCAGCCATGGTGGTAAGGAAGATGGGCCTGAGTCTTCTTTTCCCCGATTCAAGGGCCGCCTGATGCCTGCTGATGTTTTCGGTGTTTGCCAGCCCGTCGGCATAATCTACTATGATCAGTGCGTTTCTGATCACAATGCCCACCAGGGCGATCAATCCCACAAAAGCTGTAAAGCTGAATACGTTCCCGGTAACCACCAGGCCGAGGATGGAACCGAATAATGTCAGCGGTATGGAAACCATAATGATCAGTGGCCGGAGCATATCCCTGAACTCGAACAGCAGGATAAGGTAAATGGCTACCAGGCTGATGATCAGGGCCACGATCATATGCCCGAAGGTTTCCTTTTGATTTTTGATGTCACCGCCATATTCAAGCGTATAACCTGCCGGCAGGCTGATCTTATCCACCTCCGGCTGAATGGCGTCCTGTATGCCTGAGGCCAGGTATCCCTGTTGCGGTTTACAACCCACGGTGATGGCCGGGATGCCGTTCCTGCGGGTGATCTTGCCTGTTTGCCATTCGGGTTGTATTTCCGCGATTTGCCTAAGCGGAATGCTTTTACCTGTAATGGGCGAGCTGATGTAAGTATTCCTGATGTTTTCAAAATCCTTTCTCAGTTGTTCTTCCAGACGGAAAACGATCTTCAGCGGATCGTCTCCTTCCCACAAAGTAGAGAAAGGCGCTCCATGAAATCCCGCCGCCAGCAGATCGGCGATCACTTCCGTGGTAAAGCCCAGCTGGTTGGCAATCTGGTCTTCAACTTCCAGCTTCAGGAAATAATTGTCTTCAAAGTCTGTCCGGATCAAACGGCTTCCTTCGGCTTTTCGTAAGATTGATGCGATTTCATCCCCCAGGGCCTGTAGTTCGCTGATGTTGTCGCCATACACCCGCACTTCAACCGGGGAGCTTACCGGCACCCCTTGTGCAAATTGCATCACATCCACCTGAGCATTGGGCAGTAAGGTGTCGAGCAGTTTTTCATATTTGGGTGCGATGGCTTCCGTTGCATCAGCCGAACTGGTGTTTACCAAAAACTGGGCATAGCTTTCCTGCGGAAATACCGGAGCAAAACTATAATATACGCGGGGCGCTGAAGTTCCAATGAAAGAGGCAAAAACAGTGATGTTGCTGTCCTTTTTCAGGAACTCTTCAATCTTGGATACATCCCTTTCGGTGACGTCATATTTTGTTCCGAGCGGCTCGAAAACCTGGATCACGAACTGATTGCGTTCTGCATTCGGGAAAAATTGCTGTTTCAGCAACTTCATCATAAAAACCCCCGCCACAATTGCAATGATTGCAATTGCGATGGTGGCTGCCTTGCGTTTCATGGCCCAGCCGATGGCATGGTCGAACAGGTTTTGGATGATATTCAAAAATGAAAATCCTTTTTTCTTTTCATCCTTCTTCTTCAATCCCTTTCTGATGAATAAAAATGCCAGGAAAGGCGTCAGGAAATAAGCCACCAGCAATGAACAGCTCATCGCAATGGCAACTGTCACGGGCAGGCTAATCAGGAATTCGCCCGTAGATCCGCTCAGCATGAAAACCAGCGGAAGGAATGCCATGATGATGGAGAGGGTGGAGGAGAAAAGCGGTACCGAGAATTCTGTGGCGGACCGCCAGGCCGCTTCGAAACGTTTCATGCCTTCATCCAGTTTTTCAACATAATTGTCGATCACCACCACGGCATTGTCGACCACCATGCCCAGCACCACGATAAGCGAAGCCAGGCTTACCTGTTGCAATTCGTAACCGAAAAGATTCAGAAAAGCAAAGGTCATCCCGATGGAAACCGGTATGGAAATGGCTGCGATCAGCGCGATGTTGAAAGGCAGCAGCAGCATAATCACCAGTATCACAGCCAGAACTGCAATGATGAATTCGCGCATGAAGTCATTCACGGCGCTTTTCACCACTTCCGGTTGGTTGTTTATGGTGTGGAAGCTGATCTCATCCGGCAGCAAGTTTTTGGCTTGTGCAAGGGCTTCGTCAACTTCTTCCCCGAATTGAACGATGTTATAGCCGGGCTGCATCTGCAGGGAAATCAACATAAAATTGCTTTTGTTGCCGTTTACACGGATCGTTTGCGTGGGGTCGGAAAGCTTTCTTTTGACTTCTCCTATGTCTTTTACCCTTGCGATCGCTCCTTCTTCCGACATACCGATGATCTGCTCCGCGATCTGGTCTTTGGTTGAATAAAGTCCCGTTGTATAAAGATTGATCTTCGCATACTCCGATTTCACAAAACCCGAATATTTAATTGTGTTCTGGCTTTCGAGCATTCGGATCACATCCATGAGGTCGACACCGAAGCGGGCCAGCTTTTCCGAATTGACGGAGATCTCGATCTCTTCTGCCTGGTAACCCAGCCTTTCGATCTTGGAAACGGCCGGTATTCTGCGCAACTGGTTTTCGATGATGTCGAGGTAATTGTTCAGTTCGCTGTATGAATGGGTTTTGGTTTCCACCCCTATCAGCAGGGCCACCACATCCCCGAAGTTGGCGTTGACCACAGGGCCGATAACACCATCGGGTAGTTTGGTTTCGGCCAACAACAACATATTTTGTCCCAGGCGGTCCCAGAATAAGTCTGGCAGCTCCACCCAGTCCTGCAAAGTAACGGTTACATACACCAGCCCGTCTTTGGTGGTGGAATAGGTTTCATCTTTTTTAACTTCACTGAAGGTAAACAATTGTTGCTCGATCTGTTTGGTGACCTGCTCTTGCACCTGTTGGGCGGTTGCTCCCGGGTAAAAAGCCACCACCAGCGCCTGTCGGATGGTGATCTCCGGAGAGGACCGTCGTGGCATGCTGAGCAGGGAATAAATGCCCACCAGGAAAATAAGCAATATGGTGACCAGCTGGATTTGCGGATGTTTGAGCGATGATCTGATGATGTTCATTTGCCTGTTCTCCTTTATTTCGTCACCCTGACTTTTGCTTTTTCGTAAAGTTGTTCCGCACCTTCTACAACTATCTTTTCACCGCCTGATAATCCACTTGTTATCAATACACCGGATTTTGAGGCGTGGCCCGTCCCGACCCTGGTTTTATGCACCTGGTCTTCCTCCAGCACAAAAACGTATGTTTGCCCGTTGGCGTCCCGCACGACGGCATTGGGCGGTATGCTGATCTGTGCGATTTTTTCAGTTGTCGGTATTTCCACCATGGCGATCATGCCCGGTTTCAGCAAATAATCCTTATTCAAAATGGTGGCTTTAACCGGGAAAGCCCGTGCATAAGGATCGGCCACCGGTTCTATGCGGCTGATCTCGGCTTCAATAATTGTATCGGGCAGGGATGGTACCTTCACATTGATCTTCATTTCCGGTTTGATCAAAGCGATCTCATTTTCGGGTATGGCTGCTTCGGCGAACACTTTTTCCGTGTGAACCAGCCCGAATACCGGATACCCTTGCGGAAGGATCTCACCGGGTTCGATGCCTTCCACGGCGATCCAGCCATCGGCGGGAGCATAAAGCTTGGTGTCGTTCAGTTGCTTTTGCTTGTATTCGTAATCTGCTTTTGCTTCCCGGTGCATGGCTTTGATCCTGTCATAATCGCTTTGTGTCAGGCTGCCCTTTTCATACAGGGTTTTTAACCGCTTGTATTCCGAGCGGGCTTCTTCGTATTGCGCTTTGGCTGCCTCCAAAGCAAAACGGTAATCGGTGGCATCCAGTTCTGCGATCAGGTCGCCTTCGTGCACGTATTGCCCTTCTTTGACATGGACTGCCTTTACCTTACCGGCATCCATAAATCCGAATTTGACAATTTTGTATGGAAGTATGTTGCCGCTGTATTGCAACACTTCTTCAACCTCTTGCGATTGCACTTCTGCAACCTTAACAGGGATGGCAGGTTTGGATCCGGGATCTTTTTGCTTGCGGGCGCAACCTGCAAGAACGGCCAGCAATATTAACAAACAACTGATTTTGTGCATGGTCCTGGTTTTAGCTTGCTGAATCACAGCATGGTTTTGGTTTTAAAGGGTAAATGTATGAATAATATTTTAATGATTATCGTACATTTATCCCCTTTATGTTGATTGATTGGTACTTCATATCATGAACATCATCTTGCAAAAGGTAAATAGGATCATGAACAAAACCGGAAGCAGCAAGGCGAGGCTGCTGTTCTTTTTCCTGATCGCCGCGCTTATCCTAAAGATGTTCACTTTTTTTTACAGCGTGATCGACATAGATGAATCCACTTATCTGATCATCGGCAAGGAGGTTTTCAACGGCAATTGGTTGTATGTGGATTATTACGACACCAAGCCACCCGGCATATTCCTGATTTTCGGTTTGATCGAATACCTGACAGGCAGCGGGATTTTTTTTTCCCGGCTGGTGGCGTCCTTACTGGTCGGGCTTTCGGCTTTCCTTTTATACAAACTGAAGTTTCAACTGAGCGGAAACAGCAGGGCTTCCATTTTCACCGGACTGACTTATCTCATCCTGGCCTCTATGTATCGATTCACCTTCGCGGCCAATACAGAGGTCTTTTTTATTTTCTTTACCATATGGGCCTTTTACATTTTTTTCACAGGAACAAAGAACTCCCGATTTTTTATTGGCGGTTTGATCGCAGGCCTTGGTTTCATGATCAAATACGTGGTGGCTTTCGATATGCTGGCTTACGGGTTGCTTCTTGTTTTTCTTGTGATAAAAGGTCGGATGAAATTCCTGGAAATGTTAAAGACCGGAGCACTGATCCTGGCCGGACTACTGCTGCCCCTGGCTGCGGTGGCCCTGGTTTATTTGTCGATCGGTCAGTTTGACGCCCTGCTTCGTTTTAGCTTCGGCTTTTTAATGAATTACGGGCAGAGCAGCCAGATCAACAATTATGGGGCTTTTCTTTCGGATATTCATTTAAAATACCTGCCTGCTTTCTTGCTCTTTTATTTTCTTCTTTTTCAGAATGTCAAATCAATGTTGAAAGAACCTTTTTCTTTCTTCAAACTCGCATGGGTTGTCATGGTTTTTCTTTCTATCTTTTTGTTAAAAAGAGAAAACATACATTATTTCATGCAACTGTTCCCGGTGGTGGCCTTTGTTCTGGGCGATCTGTTCATCATCCCGAACCGGCTGGGTTCATATATGTTCAGGCATAAAACACAAATTGCATTTTGGGGCCTGGGATTGTTGCTGATCACAAACCTGATCAATCAATCTTATTATATTTTCAGGGAGGACCGCCCGGCAAAGGTTGCGGCCTATCTCGAAAAGCATATGGATGAAGACGACGTGATTTATATATCCGGATATAAACACATCATCTACTACCTTTTAGATCGGTCACCTCCAACGCCTTTTGTGCATCCCACACTCTTTGCCTATAAACATCATATCGAAAGTCTGGATATCGATACCAAATTGGAAATTGGAAAAGTATTAAAACAAAAACCCGAATTCATTATATATCGTATTGACAATTACCTCCACACCTGGGAAGAGTATTTTTTCAGGAAATATAAAAAGATGAAGGAATTTGATGGGGAAGTTTTCGTTTATCGGCAGCTCTGAAATAGACCTTGTTGTTGCGATGTTTTGTGAATTAAGTTCTACAAATTTGATTTAACCCATCCCCAATAAAAACTCTTTATTCTATTAGCTTATCCTTTCATGCCTGATTTTCTTGCATTGTAAAAGAAGTAATGGCATTCGGCTTGCTCTTCATATGCATCAATAAACCTCTCATACAGAAAGTTTAAGGTTTCGTGATAAAATCGTGAAGGTTTCTGTAGAAATTTGGATGAATTAAAAAAACAAAGCATCATGAAAACAAAAGCAACTATTCTACTGACTTTATTTATTTCATTGTTAACCTTGAGCATGTTTTCTCAAAGTTTGGATCCTGAAAGCGACGGTGATTTTGAATGGACCGGAGCCTGGCCATACGGGACATCCGCTGCCGCGGCAGTGGATACCTCCCGCGATTATGCCTTTCTGGCAAGCGGCGGAGCTGTATTGACCCTGGACATCAGCGATCCGGCTGATCCGGTGCAGCTGAACAAAAGCATTCGGACCGCAGGACAGGTTCTGGACATTCATATGGACTATGAAAACCAGAACCTACTGCTGGCATGTGATGAAGCAGGTATGGAAATATGGGATGTGGACAATGTGAACGATCCATCCCGCCTGAGTAAGCTGGAAATTATGTACGGCGGTGTTGAAACGCCGGTGCGACACATCGAAAAATATAACGATTACGCAGTTACTGAAAACCGTTGGGGCTATGTGCATACCATAGATATTTCCGATCCGGAAGATCCCTTCCAGGTCGGATACAACGGTGTTATGGGAAACCCTGCCCACGACATTTCAGTTTCAAGCGATGGCTACATTCATGCAAGCGGGCAACAATATTTTGTTTTGCTTGAGATCAATGCCGACGGCACACTCAATCTTGCAGCTAACTATTATTACGTAGCAGGAAGTGTATACGGAACAACAGAAGCTTCCTATCTTTCAGTAAACAACAGCCTGTTGATCCATAGTAGGACAGGTGGTGGCAATGGCTCAACCTCAGCAACATTTCACGACATCGTAGTGCGAAATGATACCGCATACATGATAGGGGATTCCACCTTTATGATCTATGATGTGACCGATCACAGCAATCCGTTTTTTGTAAGTGAAACAACGTTAAGCGCCAGTGCTTCTCAGCTGGATATTATGGGAGATATGGCCTATATTGCCTGCGGAAGACTGGGAATGCGCTTGGTTGATTTTTCCAATCCTTCATCTCCCTCAGAGTATTCTGAGTTCGACGGGACATCGGTTTCATGGATGAGCATGCCACACGGGAATTATAGTTTTCTGGCAAACAGTTCCACTGGTGTATCGATCATCGATGTTACGGATCCGACGGGAAGCAGCCCGGAAAAAGTAGCCGGCATTGCTTCCAGCGATGAAACCCGGTATCTGGATGTTGAAGACCAAACACTTTATGTTGCAGATTATTCTGCCGGCATAAAGATTTATGATATTGAAGATCCGGAAAACCCGGACTCATTAGGTATCATTCAGAATATCAATGCCTGGCGGGTGGATGTGAATGATGACGATCTCTTCCTGGTCAACTCCAATCCAAACCAGCCAGACACCCTGGAAATTTATGATGTGTCCGATCCTGCAAACCCGGTGATGCAATCCGAAATGATCCTGCCCGACCTGATCTGGGATATGCATTATTATGAAGATCACCTGTATATCGGAACCAATGATGAAGGCTTGCTGATCATCGATGTCAGCGATCCGGGAAACCCCTCACAGGTCGCAACCGTGGATCTGCCCGATGTTTCAGATGTTGACATAGAAGACGACATCGCCTGGGTGGCTTCCACCGATTGGGACGGGGGTCTGGTGAGCATAGATATGAGCGATCCTGAAAATCCTGAAATCATCAATACCTACAACCCTAGTGGATGGTATCATCCTTTCCATGTTGCGGTAGAAGGCGACTATGTTTATACAAGTGAGAATTTCGGAGAACTGAAGATGTTTGATGCCAGCGACCCAGCTGATCCGCAATTGCTTGACGAATATAAAACTTCAGGAAACATATTCCACATGCTTGCTAACGGAAACAATCTGTATGTTGCAGACGGCCCCGACGGGCTGCAGATCCTGCACAACAATCTGGGAAGCGTCAACACTGATTTCACCGCAGATAACGAGAATGTCTGTGAAGGCGATGTGATCAATTTCACAGACCAGTCCTCCGCAGGCGTTACTTCATGGGAGTGGACCTTTGAAGGCGGCGACCCGGCTACTTCCACCGAACAGAACCCTTCGGTTACATATAATGCCGCAGGAACTTACGATGTGGAACTGACCGTTTCGGACGGAGTTTCCTCCGATACGGAACTAAAAGAAGATTATATAACAATTTCAGCTGCTCCAGGCCAGGCTGATATGCCTGAGGGTCCAACGGAGACCTGTCAGGGCGAGATTTATGAATACATAACAGGAGAGGTATCCGGAGCTACTTCTTACGACTGGATGGTAAATCCTTCGGATGCCGGTTCCATCAGTGGAAACGACACCATCGGAACCTTTGAAGCGGCGGCTGACTGGACCGGTGATTATTACGTAAAAGTGCGTGCGACCAGCGATTGCGGCGACGGCCCCTGGTCGGATTCTTTGGAAGCAACACTCAATTATATACCCGAACAGTATACCCTGACCGGCGGCGGTACCTATTGCGAGGGAACAGGCGGCCTGGAGCTGATCCTCGACGGATCGGAAACAGGGGTGGATTATGAATTGTTTCGCGATAGCTTTACTACCGGGATCATTACGGCCGGTACGGGCGATTCGCTGAGCTTCGGCTATCAAACCGAGGAAGGTTTCTACACCGTAGCCGGATTTACTGAAACATGTACCCGGGACATGGCCGGTGAAAATGAGATCATTAAGGAAACCTTGCCTGAGCAGCCCGAAACACCCGAGGGAGAGCAAATGGCATGCAACGGCGATGTGAATGAATATACCTCGGCCGGTTCCCCCAATGCCGATACCTACACCTGGATGTTGTCGCCGGATAATGCCGGAACCCTCAGTTCCGACTCTCTGACAGCCGAGGTGGACTGGAATTCGGAATATACCGGTTCGGCTATGCTTTCCCTGTATGGTACCAATGAGTGCGGCGACGGGCCCGAATCAGAAGAACTTGTGATCTCGGTAGGCATGTCGCCCGAACAACCTGAGATTACAGGTGAAGATACGGCCTGTCCCAATATCATCACCACTTATATTACTGAAGAGCATCCCGGCAACAGCTTCAACTGGGAAGCTGAAAACGGCACCATCTACGAAGGCGACAGTATCAATATCGCATCCGTGCTATGGGGTGAGCCGGGTATGGGCAAGCTAACCGTAACCGAGATAACATCTGAAGGATGTGCCACCACTTCCGATACCCTGGAAGTGCATATCATTGAATGTGTCGGCGTAACCGACGAACCGGCAGAAAGAATCGCCCTTTACCCCAACCCGGTTGAAGAAAAACTGAATATAATGCTGGAGGAGGAAAGCACAACCGTGATCAGAATTTCCATATATGATATGCTGGGCGGAAAGGCAGATGAGAAGTCTTTTGAACCGGGAGGCACCCATTACCGTTATGATGTATCCAAATTTGAGCCCGGCGTATATACCATCAGGTTGTCAGACCGCAATGGCCTGTTGATGACCGATAAGTTTGTTAAGAACTAAGGCGGAGTGATTTTGGTGTACAATTGGCCGCAGGGGATGAAGGTAAGTTCGTTTTCTTCCCTGCGGTTTTTGTTTGGAATATTTCTCAAATGTTTCTGATAAAGTCATTCAGATCATCGTCCGCCTTCAGACTAAGTTTTTTCTTGAGCCGGTACCTGGCACTTTTTACACTATGAGGGGAGAGGTTAAGTACAGAAGCACTTTCTTTGATGTTCATGTTGAGTTTAATCAGTGCGGCATGCCGGAGGTCATAGTTGCTAAGTCCCGGGCATATATTCAAAAGATTTTTGAAAAACTGAGGATTAACCTGCTCAAACTGAATTTTAAAAACTTCCCAGTCGTTATCGGTTTTCAGGCTTTGCTTAAGCTTTTGCCTGAGCTGCCTTACTTTCGGTTTAACTGTATTTTCAGGTGATTTCAGCAATTCATTCGAAAGACTGATGATATCATTCAGCAGCTCATTCTTTTGCATCATATGTAAAGCATGTGTGGTGAGTTGCCTGGACTTAAATCTGATCTCCTGCCGCATTTCATTCTCTTTTAATTTTTTTGCCTGAAGTTCGGCTTTCAAAATTTGTTGCTGTTTAAGATTGATTATTTTGTCTTTCTTTCTTTTTTGGGTGTTTTCTAAAATTATGACCGAAGCAACAATGATCAATAAAACAAGGCCACCTATTAGCACCTTTCTTATTAAATGCTGATATTTCTCCTTTTCTTTAAGAACAGCAAGTTCATGCTGCTGTTTTTCCATCTCGTATTTTGCCTGCAATTCGGCAATTTCATGAGCTTTCTCCCTGGAATAAATACTGTCTTTATATTTGGTGCTGAAAAGATAAGCGTCAAGGGCTTTTTGATAATTGCCTGTAGCTTTATAAAGGTCATAATAGGTTTCCCATATGTACATAAGGAGTGGTTTCAGTTTAAGAGATCGTGAAATTTCAAGTCCCCTTTCGAGGTATCGCATCCTTCCTTTTCTTTTGTCGGAGTGGGGAGATTTGAACTCCCGACCTTCCCGCCCACCAGCGGGACGCGCTAATCAGGCTGCTTTTGATCGTTTAAAAATCTTCGGATTCCTCTTCCCTTTATACCTTTTTCTAACCGCATGGCTTCAGCTCTGGTTTTAAATTCAAATGATTTAACCAATACCCATGGGCCCTTGTACTTTGTTGATTTTGAATGATTACAATTATGTCGTTTCAAACGTTCTTCAACATCTTGAGTTGATCCAACATAATAGCTGTCCGTTGATTCAGAGAAGATGATGTAGGTGTAATACATAACAAAAAAGGAAGAACGTTTTGCATCCTTCCTTTCCTTTTGTCGGAGTGGGGAGATTTGAACTCCCGACCTCTTGACCCCCAGTCAAGCGCGCTAACCAGGCTGCGCCACACCCCGAAACATTTTTCAAAATACGTTTAAATCTATATTTCTAAGTTTATTAAAGAGCGATTTTAACTCCCGACCTTCCTGCCACCAGCGGGACGCGCTAACCAAGCTGCGCCACACCCCGTGGTGTAAATTCCAAACTCCAAAAAGCAAATTCCAAAACTGCTTTTGAAATTAGGTTTGCAAAAGTAATAAATTTTTGTAAAATCAAGGCAATTGTTCTGGTTATTGATTCCTCCTGGCAAAAATCCCTCACTCCAAACTCCCCTTTGCATTTTCTGGGGGGCTTTTGATCTTTTATCTATGTTATGTTAAAATTGTTTAAACCAATCAATTTAACTCACTTTGTGCACCGAACAATAGGTTTGGGATTCACCGGTTCTCAGTGGCAAGGGCCCGATCGTACTTTGCCAGACATAAATTTCAATGGTATCTCCTGCCTGCAGGTAAACCACATCGCTGACGTTGGGGGCATTGTTGTTTGTTGGCTCCATCCCCGCCCAGGATTGCAGGTTCAGATTATTGCCCTGCGCATACATCAGGCCGTTCTTATAAATGGCTATAGAGCAATAGCCTGCTGAGGGGAGGTCGTCAGAAGCAAATTCGGTTCTTGAATTCACTTGGTAATAGCCTTCTTCCAGGGCGGTGAACTTGGAGCTTATGGTAGGGTTGATGAACCATTCTCCGTGCTCATCATAGGTGACCAGATCGAACAGAATGCCTGTCCAGACGGCAGGCGGAATGCTTTGGCCGGGGCCATCCTGATCCAGAAATACCCTGGCTCGGCTCTGGTGATTGAAATCTATGATTCCGGGCTGGCTGTTTTCTGCATGTATGCGAATCATCAGTGCTGTTTCATTGTAGGCTGGTGTGGTTGAACCCAGGTTGAAAGTGCTGCTTATTCTGAAATTATCGTTATCATTATTATCGATGCCTATGGAAAAGTTTTGACCACCTGTTAGAAGGAAACGTTGAGCTGCATCTCCAGAACCGCCTTGTTCGATAAGTGCTGCCGGGTTGAGATTGGTATTGTTTTCGTAGATAGCAAAATTGGTCCCTGGGGTTTCCGTATTAAGACCTACATATAGATTGCCAAAATCACCATAGATCAGCGGGGTGCCGGGTGCATTATGGATATAAAGTTTATGATCAGTATTTGAGAAGGGACCTGCTTTGTTTCCGATCATTACATTGGTATTGCCAGAAGTAATGTTCAAGCCGGCAGAATCTCCGACGAAAACATTGCCGTCACCGGTCAGATTGTAAAACCCGGCATAAGTTCCCAGGCAGGTGTTGTTGTATCCTGTTGTATTAAACCGGCCTGCAAGATATCCCAAAAGAGTATTGCCGGTTCCGGTATTGGATCCGTTGTTTGCATAACCGATAAAGGTGTTATAATTAAAGGTAGTACTGGTGATAAAGGTGTTTTGATATAGTTGAATCTCACCACTTACATTGGTATTGCCCCGCACATCGAGCTTGGCGACAGGCCCCGAGGTGCCGATACCCACGCTATCAGTTGCATTGGTAGTATACATAGTATATCCTGACGAGGACCACAGGCTGCCGTGAGAGAGGCTCTGCCAGAGCGGACTGGCAGCTGATCCGATGTTGAAGAAAAACAAACTCTGTGTTGAATCATAAACCAGCAATGCTTTTGCGGGGTTGCTGATACTAAGCCTGTTGGAACTGGTCATCCGGGGAATGAGCACCCCTTTTGAGCTTGAAGTTACATCCAGCATGGCTGACCCGTCGGGGGAATTGCCGCTGGAGTTGATTGCAATTTGCGCTTTTGTTGCAAATCCGAAGAAAATCACCGTGCTGAATAATAGAATGATCTTTTTCATGATTTCTGTGGTTTGGGTTGATAATATGTTTATTTGTTTCGTTTTGGTGAACTGGTTGATGTAAAGGTAGTAAAAGCACGAGCCGATTCAAAGTGTTTAATGAATTATTTTGGAAACCTGCATGAGGTTAGTGTCCTGATTATATTGATAATAAGGACAAGCTGTAAGCTGTAAATTCCCTCAAAAGAATGTTTGATTCGTTTGAAGCTGGGATAAACATTTTGACTTTTCACTGGCTTTGATGCAAAAATAAATTAGTTTTTACTACTTTTGAAAATCGACTTATTTGCAGTTTTTAGATTGCAGAGATGACGAGTGTTGCCCGGAACAACAACTGAGTTATGAACATAAGAAATCGAACAACCGAACAGCATCTTAATAATAAAACTAAAATCAAATTATTAATTCAAACATATTTAAAATCAAATCCTTAACCTAAATCAAATCAGTTATGAGAAAAAACAATTGCTTAAACATCGTTACATTGATTTCCTTTGCTTTGATTCTGATTGTTGCAGGCAGCTGCAAATCATCCAAGGAAACGACCGATCCGAATGAAGTTAAAATCTATTGTTCAGGTCCTGAATACATGACGAGCGAAGATTACCTGCGGACCAACGCAACCGGAGTAAGTACCGATATGGAAATCGCTCGTGATAAAGCCCTTACCACGGCAAGAAACCGTTTGTCAGCTCAAATCGAAACCTTTGTCAGTAACCTGACCGATTTTTATAAGAAAGATACCCGCATCGACGAAAACGAGAAAATGGAAAACCGTTTTGAGAATCTCGTCAGGGAAGTATATGACAACAGATTGGTTGGAACACATCCCATTTGTGAAAAGGTGCTTAAGGAAGATGGAAGGTACAGAGCTTACGTTGCCATTGAGCTGGGAGGAAGCGATCTGATTGACGAAGCGGCCAGCCAGATTTCCGCGGACGAAGAGCTCAAGGTTGATTATGACTATGAAAAATTCAAAGAGTCGTACAAAGAAGCAATGGAGGAATTAAAAGAAAAAAGGGCTAATTAAAACCTAAGCCCCGATCCCCGGTTTTTTGATTACCGGGGATTGTCTTTTTCCCATTGGAAAGTTTTTGACTTGTGAATCCTGCATTGCCGCTATGCAACCGGCTATTGAGATGCAAATTTGAGTTTATCCGAAATGGCGCTTAAATCTAATGACATGAGAATAATCCCCTTGATAATCATTGCTCTGATAATGATCACTCCGAAGCTCAATGCACAGGAGGAAATACAGGCTGAATATGACAGGATCGGACTTACGGTCTTGTTTTATACCTATGGCGGAAAGTTTGAAAACAAACTTGAAGATGCCATGAAAGATGTATCTTTTCCAGACAAATTCTACCAGAATAAACTTAAGGAATGTGTTATTTCCCTGCCCCGGTCAATGGAAATGAAAGATGAATCTTTGGCACAGGATGACGAGCAGGAAAGAATTGAAATTGCTCGCGAATATCTGAAAGAACAGAATATCGGGCGAAAGATAGTTGAAGAATGGTATAATTTCGATCCGGAGCAAGGTTTTGATTTATCCATGATCTTTGAGCGTGCCGAATACAATGCCACGGATGAAGAGATCATTGTTTCGGAAGGGAGCAAAAGAGGTCGCGCAAGGATCCGGGATTATGGCCATGAGCTGGTAAGTAATTCCTATGTTGCCATTGTCGACCTGAGAGATCTCAAAAAGGAAACCGAACGGGAAAAAGATTATGCATCCGTTAGCTATTCCAGCGATATGGGGCTGTATATTTTCAAGCTTAAATTTGGGGAAGAGCAAATCAATGAACTCTTTGACGTATGGATATTCGAGGACGACAGCCCCGAGGAAAAAGAACAGAAGCTGGCCAGGTTTAAAGAGATGGATTTCCCGCTGGAGCTGGTATATTCAAAACCGGATTGGTTACTGCCAACCGGAACGGCCAGTTATGGCGGACTGGATGGCCTGACAGGTAAAAAGCTCGATATGAGTGTGCTGGACAAAGAAGCTTTCGAAAAGTTTTATAATGAGATTTTTGATAAGATGATGTTTCATGCCAGCAAGCACATACAGGACTTCACGGTTAGAAAAAAAGTAACCGATGTGCGTCCCATACAAGCTAAAATCGGCCTTAGGGAAAGCCTGAAGACCGATGATCAGTATTTTGTTTACGAATATGTGTGGGATGAACAGCTGAAGGAAGCGATCCCCAAACGCAAAGCTGTGTTACGGGTTAGAAAAGTGGCTGATAACAGGGATGAAGGCCGGTCGGCAGAGTCTAGTTTTTACCAGACCTATGGAGGTACGGTCAGGGAAGGCATGCTGGTCAAAGAACATCCGAATGTTGGTCTGGCCCTGAATGTTGGGTATGAAATGAATGGCCTGGGAGGATTCGGTGTAGGTCTTCGCTACAGGATAGGTCGTTATATCGATATACCCGCCCTCTATCTGATTACGGGCCTTTCCGGGACCTCGGAGGATTATGGCAATATTGACAAAGAAAATTTCAAATATCTGTCGAAATTTAAAGAAGATCAGGTGTTTTTCATGCGCTACGATCTGGGTTTTGGCAAAGGGTTCAGAATAGCCCGCTTTATCGAATTGATGCCTTTTGCAGTAGGCGGGTACAACCAAACGGAATCGGATCAGGATGGCAACAAATATGCCAGCTTTTACTACAAAGCCGGTTTGACAGCCGCAGTTAATGTGTTGTATAATCTTCAGCTGTATGGTAGCTTTAATTATTACGGGTTGGGGGGTGTATCAAAGATTGACGGGGACGATATCGACACTGATGAAGATGCTTTAAAATGGGCCGATGAGTTTCCTGGGCAGGAAGGCGGTACCGGCATACAATTCGGACTGAGCTATGAATTTTAGAAATCAGATCATTGAAAAAACATTATTAATCTTTTAAGAAATCATGAAAAAAAGAATCTTTCTCCTGGGAGTTCTGAGTTTTTTTATGCTCAACCAATGTGCCACACAGAAACAATTCAAGGCGATGTGGCGCAGCCCTTACAATATAGAAATCGAAACGCTTGGAGTTGGTCAGGATGGCAACAAGCTGGTGAAGGCCTGGGCCAATGCCAAGAAACCGGCGCAAGCCGTGTTGCAGGCAGAAAAAAATGCCGTGGCTGCTGCTATTTTTAAAGGACTGCCCGCGGGTAACGGGGCGGCGGCAACACCCGCCATATGCCGAGACCCGAATTGCCTCGAAAAAAATGAAGCCTTTTTCGAAGGTTTCTTTCAAACCGGCGGTAAATATCTTCAATTTGTGACGCGGACCAACGACGGCATGCCCGGCGGAAAAGACCGCATCAAAATGAAGAAAGGATACAAAGTTGGCCTGAAAGCTTCGATTGCATTCGACAACCTGCGTAAATACCTGGAAGAAATGGGAATTGTAAAACGCATGGATCAGGGATTTTAAAATATTGGATTATTGAAAATTAAGAATCAAAAACAAAACATATGATGACAAGGAGATTATTCTGTTTTTTTCTTTTTTCATTGTTTTTGGTAGGCGCCTACGGACAGGCCAAAAAGCCAACTTTAATGGTGGTGCCCAGCGACAATTTCTGTTATGAACGTGGGTGCATGAGCAGCTTTGATGTGCAGGGGCAAACCAAGCGTTATCCGGATTACAGAAAAGCCCTGCAGGAAAACGATCAGATCAGAATGGTGATCACAAAGATGGGAAGCATCATGGCACAAAGAGGCTTCCCGATGAAAGACCTGGAACAGGAACTAAAAAACCTGGAAACGGAAAGCGCCGAGATCATGATGCTTTCTTCAAAGACTTCAGGGGCTGCCATTTACGAAACCCCCGTTGATAAGTTGAAGCGGGTTGCCAATGCCGATATTATCCTGGATCTTGATTTTGATATCAAAAGACAAGGCCCACAAAAGTATGTCACTTTCAACCTGAAAGCCCTGGATGCTTATACCAGTAAACAGGTAGCCGGCGCTGCCGGTGCCGGTCAGCCTTCCACGGCTGCCTCTGTCGATCTGTTGCTGGAGGAAGCCGTATTAAGCCATATGGATAACTTCAACGATCAATTGATGGACCATTTCCAGGATATGTTCGATAACGGCAGGGAGGTGACCATTACCTTGTTGATTTGGGAGAATGCCATGTTTGATTTTTATGATGAATATACCTATGAGGGCATTACCGAAGAGCTGGGATTTATACTCGAAGACTGGTTTGCAATGAATACGGTAAATGGCCGCTTTTCAACCAGCGACGCCACCGAAAGCCGCATGGAATTTGAACAGGTGCGCATACCGCTCTTCTACGAAAGAAGGGGAAGGGAATATGCAATGGATGCCAGGCGCTATGTGAACGAACTCAGGAAATGTCTGCGCGACGAACCTTTTATGATTGAATCAAAAATCTATCAAAGAGGCCTGGGTGAAGCCTGGCTGATCCTGGGTGAAAAGTAACAAAACCACGACCAAAATGAATAAAAATATGTTTATGAAAAATTTAGTCTATTTGTTTGTATTGATGCTCCTGCTTGGCTCTTTAGCCAGCCAGGCGCAAAATACCGCGGGCAAAGCCGATGATGAAGAAAGGATTTCCATCGGTGTAACCGATCCGGATAATGTTGCAGATTTCTCCTTCAATGCTCTGAATATTCTGAAATCCAGGATTAGCAAAGCAGTTTCTTTAAACGGCTTGTCGGCGGCAAATGAAAGCGCAGTGATCAACATCAAACCCATTATTTCAATCTTGTCGAAGGAAATAACCGCAACCGCCCCGCCTATGGTGACTGCCGAGGTGGAGGTTGCCATGCTGCTGACGGACAAATACAAAGGCAACAGCTATGGTGAAGTGATCTATCAATTCAGGGGCGTTGGACAGACCGAAGAAGCCGCCTTTACGGAAGCTTTCAAAAGGCTGAACCCCCGCGATCCCAAAATGAGGGCTTTTATCCAAAAGGGAAAAGAAGAAACCATCAGATATTATAACAGCCATTGCGATATTGTTTTGTCCAAAGCAAATGGTTACATCAGTGCAAAGCAATATCGTAAGGCCTACGAATTGCTGATGAACGTGCCGCCCGTTTCTCGTGAATGTTACGATAAAGCCATGCTTAAAATCAGTGAGTTTGGGGATAAGGTGCCCGGTTCAGTCGAAGACCCGCAACCAGAAACTTCCGAAGAAGCTGATATGGTATCCTCACAAAGAATAGAGTTACTTAACGGTTTGATCATAGATTACAGAAGCGGGAAGTATTACGGTGAAAAGCTTGTACTTAGCTTGCAGGTTATGAATCCGACCGGTGAAGAGCAGGAAATTGAAATCCGTGGTGGGGCAAAAAGCAATTATCTCATCAATGAAGAAGGAGAGGAGATCGGCCTGACGAGCATGGATCTGGCCAACAAGCAGGATCACTGGGAGCTGGAATACACCATACTTCCGAGAACCCCCGTGGAGTTCAGATGCACCTTTCCCAAAGAAAAGTACGTCAGACAACTGGTGTTATACATCAATGACAATGTTCACAAACTAAATCATCTTCCCATTCAAAAATAATCAGCAATGAAAGCAGGCAAACTATTTTTCTTCATCATGATTTTGTGTGTCCCCTTTTCAAACTTTGCCCAGATCAAAAAGCTTGACGATAGCGGCCGGCAACCCGACTGGGCGGAAAACACCCTGGCCCAGGGCTACATCATCGGGGTCAGTTCCGCTCCCACCCTTGAAAAGGCCAGAGATAAAGCCATACTGGATGTGAAGAAGCAGATCACAGAAGCCATTGCCGTGCAATTGACAACCGTATCTTCAAACATGATCAACGAATTGATCGTGAACGAGGAATCAAGTATCAGCAGCAATTATCAACGGGAAACTCAATCGCAATCGGCAAAGCGGGATTTTCTTATGGGGATCAGCACCAGCAAAGTGGATGATTACTACTGGGAGCATCTTCGCAACAAAGATACCGACCGGGAGTATTATACCTACTGGGTGAAATATCCTTTTTCGGATGCCGACCTCGATCGGCTTGTTTTTGAATTCCGGGAAAAAGACAGGGAACTAACCCTGATGTTAAATGAATTGCTGGCCACTACAGACGACTTTTCTTCAATTGAAGAATTGGAGTCCTGCATGGATCAGTTGCAAAAGCTGGCTGATATGTTCCTGGATGACAGAAAACAGAAAGCAGAGGTGGGGATCGAGAAATGCAGGGGATTGTTGAAGTCGATCTATGTTGCAGACAAAGGCAGCAGCGCCGGCACCGTAAAATACAGTTTGCAAATAGGAGATAAAGTCATCACCACCTCCAAAACACCTCGTATCCAAAGCAATTGCGCTGAAATTCAAAAACGTGTTTTTGGGAAAGAGATCAATGAGATTACATATGATGATGAATATTGTTATGATGAGCCCGGCAACTATGTTGAAGTTACATACCGGATCAGCAACAATATCCTGAATAAAAAATTTCCTGTTGATGCGGCAGCAGATGAATTCGAGATCGAACTGCTTGGCGAACTAACGCTTTATCCCGAAGAGGGAAAAATCAGAATGCGCATTGATAACAAATACAATACGCCTGTAACAATCAAAACCATCGAACTGAACAATAATGCCATGAACCTGAATATCTATGAAGAAGTTTCGGAAGATATACCAGGTGATGGCATACAAAATATGACCATTCCCCTGAGCCCGTTCGAAATCCGGGAGGGCTATACCTCTTTTGAAGTGAACGGTTATATTCACTACATAAAATCAGACGGTCAGGAAAGCAAAAGCATCCGGGTATACAGGCAAAAGGCAAGGGTTGTGAGGTAAATTAAAACAAGGCCTCCACTTTGCCGACCACTTCATCTTCATTCGGGTCGATATCGAATACCAGCGAGGGTTTAAGGTTATGCAGCTTCTTATCGTGTTTAAATCGATCTTCTCCCCCACCTGTTATGTTAAGCATGATGAGGGCGTCTTTTTCCACCTTGTTTTGCCTGACGGCCTGAAGCAGGGTTGCCGTAGCCACGGCGGCAGCCGGGTGCAGGTCGATGCCTTCCGTTTTTCTGAACAGATCGTCGGCGATGATGGCTTCTTCATTGTTGGCAATCAAAACCTGTCCCCGGGTGTCGCTCAGGGCGTCGAACAACCCGCCGATGATGCCATAGGGAGGCTTGCGGTTGGACAACACTTTTGCGTTGATCCCGGCCACCTGCTTGCGGGCCACATCATCGTCCATGGCAAGGATTTCCCTGGAACCTGCTTCCCAGGCGTCATGTATGGGGATGAAAGGATAGTTCTGGGATACCATCAGTTTCATCTTGTTATTGCCAAACCTGCCGTCTTCGATCAAACGCAGGTTGGCTTCCCAGGCCGCAATAGCGCCTGTGCCGCTGCCCACGGCCTGAAAGTAGTAATCCGGAATACGACCGATGGTGGTTGCCGCAGAAAGCACCGTGGTGCCCATGCCATCCCTTCTGGCAACGTTTTTGGCGCCTCCTTCCGCAACAAACTTATCGCTTTTACAAGCCAGGTTGCTCAGGTGTATGGCGTCGAAATAATCGCTTCCCTTGCGGGATACAACCAGTTTTACGTTGTCGCGGATCTCTTCATCAAACCAAAGCACATGAATATTGTCCTCGGGAACACAAAGCAGTAAGGGAATGTTGTTGTCGGAACAAACCCTGGCAAAGGCCCGGGCCGTATTGCCCGCCGAGGCAACTACCAGTATTTTGTTAAGCGATTCATCCATCCTGCCACAAACAGCGTAGGCTTCGGTTTCTTTAAAGGAGCAGGTTTTCATCATGGCGTTTTTTTCAGGCCAGTAACCGCTGAAAGTGATATACAGCTTCTCGAGCCCGAGTTCATTTGCCAAACCCTTGCTTTTGAAAGTTACCGGGGGCGATGAGCCCTTCAAGGTCCTGTGGATGGGCAACCAATCCGAAAAAGTATAAAATCCATGGTCATCGCCCTTTAAATGCAACTGCTTGTTTTTATAAACCGTCCTGATCAGCGCCGGAACATCTTCTCCGGGCGCCTGCAACATCCAGCCCTTGTCGTCAAATACTTTTTTGGTCGCCAGCGACTGAAGCTGGTATTTTGTTCTGCTCTCTTTTTCATTCATGCTTGCGTATCTTCCGGTTTTGCTTGCCAAAATTATAAAAAAACATTAAGCGGCAAAGCCGGATTTCATGAATGATGTCAGAGATCTGCATGACAAGTTGTCAAGCTGTTTTTTTGTAGAAGAAACCAGTTAATGAGCATGTTACGTTTATTGATGCATACATATGTAAACAAATAGATGTATTGGTATGTTAATTGAAAATACAGATCATAAAAGGAATGACAATGAATAAAAGCATGACACTAACGGGATTATTTCTTATGCTCCTGAACTTTGGAGTATATTCCCAGGAATTAAAACAATCAAACATGGAAGAAAAGTATTATTTTAAAACAACTGTTCAGGGCGATCTGGAACAGGTAAAAGAAAAAACGGAAGAAGTATTCAAAAGCAAGGGTTTCGGATTGATCTCCGAGCTACCCATGCACGAAACGCTGATGGAAAAGCTCGAAGGCGTTGAACTCAGGCCTTATTACATCATGGGTTTTTGCAATCCGGGCTATGCCTACAAGACGCTTCAGTTGGAAGAAAACATCGGTTTGTTCCTGCCTTGCAAGGTTATTGTACGGGATAATGGAAACGGAACAGTTGATGTGGTGGCCATCAATCCGGCCAAAGCGATGGAAAGCATTGGCAATCCGGATCTGGAAGATGTTGCCGGGGAAGTGACCGATGCCTTCAGGACTGCTATTGATCAGATGCCCGACAAATTATAAAAGAAAGAAAGGAAAAAATAATGGAAATCTATTTTGAAGGAAAGAAGAAAGTATTTGCAGACGTAAACGGATTTACAGTAAAAACCGACCAGCATCCCCGTGGCGGGGGCGAAGGAGAGTTTCCCGAACCCTTCACGCTTTTTCTCGCCTCTTTAGGTACCTGTGCCGGAATATTTGTGAAAGGATTTTGTGATCAGCGTGGAATAGACGCCACAAATATTAAGCTCACTCAGGAACAATCATTCAACCCGGTGAAAAAGATCATCGATAAAATCGAGATCACCATTCATGTGCCGGAAAATTTTCCTGAAAAGTATGAGAGCGCTGTCATTCAGTCGGCAAGTTTATGTACGGTGAAAAGACATATTAAGGATGAGATTGAAATAGATGTTAAGCTTGCGCGGAATTAAGAAAAAAAGGGGCCGGGTGAAAATTTGGTTTTGGTAATTGTTGAACCTGAGATAGGCGCCTCGCCCGGCCCCGCTATTTATACCGATCCGGAACAGGTTTCAATGATTGATCTCCTGCTCCTATCGGTATAACTGAATCTAACAGAAAGATGCTTTGCATTTTTAATAAGATTCAGTATAAAGTTGATGATACTCCGCCTGTTCTTGCACCAATATTCCATGAAAGCCAGATACAGAATCTTCGGATCATGATCAACAAATGCTCCATCCGGTAATACTTAGTTGTTTTCATTTTCATTGTAGTATTCCCTCGACATGGCTTTCACCTTTGCCAGCCCGGAGAGTTTATGTAATCCTCTGTAGGTGCCTTTGAATACGGCAACCTGTCCTTCTTCGGGTCGTCTGTTCGACATGGTTACACACCAGCCTGGGATCTCATTTCCTTCTTCATCAACGAAGCGAAGGTAGCCAAACAGATGGGTTTCACTTTTCTTAACAAGCGCGTCAAATTCCACACTCATACCATTGAAATACGCTTTGGTTATGCGCAGCTGTTGGATATCGTACTTGTCCTGATAGGCCACCTGTTCAAAGGGGATTTCAATTGGGGCATCCATTTCGGCAAATGCTTCATCAGCTTTCGCCTCCGCTTCTTCATCAAGTTTCTCTGCTTTTTGGCTGTATTCAAAAGCTTTCTTTAGGTCATCCGATTCTTTTGATTTCTTTTCAAGTTCTTCAATTTCACTTTCGTATTTGTCGGCCAGGCCGGGAAGACTACCCAGGTATTTGTTATCCGGAAGACTGCTGCCGCCACATCCAACAAGGTAAAGTGCGAAAATGAGAACAATACTGATTAAGACTGAGTTTTTAGTTTTCATCTTAAATTTGGTTTTAGGTTAATAATTCATTTTTTAATTTTGTTTACTTCCCATCCGGGAAGTGGTTTAAAAACAAAGGCCAGCCTGTTCATGCGGTAAAAGTAGAATACTTCAAAGGGTCTATCCAAATTTTAAACGTTCTGATTTATAAATTTAAACCAGTGTAACGGTCATTATATCAGGTTGTTTTGTGTTTCAGGGAAGCAGTCGACGACAGGCTTTAGATTTTCTTCTCCTGTAGGTAATTGATGTAATAAGAAGGGGTGACCCCCGTGAATTTTTTAAAGGCATTGTTGAAAACGGATTTGGATTTAAATCCCACGGAATTTGCAATGCCTTCTATGGCGTAGTTTTTATAGGCCGGGTCGGCCATCATTTTCTGAGCTTCTTTAACGCGCAATTCATTGATAAAAGTGCTGAAATTGGCATTGTGTTTTTTGTTGATGAACCTGGACAGATAGGCGGTGTTGGTGCCGGCTTTTTTTGCAAGTCCCGACAGGGTAAGGTCTTTGTTGATAAATACTTTTTTCTTGCTGATGAGGTAGCTCAGTTTTTTCCGGATGCTCTCAAAAACTTCTTCACTCAGTTCATGATTTTCATCTGCTGATGCAGGCTTTTTTTTTACACCCTGTTTCATATTGATCAGCTGCAGGTTTTTTTCCACCAGCCGGTTGTAAGCGATCTGCTTTTTGCGTCTTTGGATGAATATGATCACCGAGAGTGTAAGCACAATGAAAAAGCCGGTGGCAAACATGATGATATAAACCTGGTTTTGCTTTAATCGTGTTTGCTGCAATTGCTTTGTTTTGCGAAGGATGTCAATTTCTTTTTCTTTGCTTTCGGTATCGTAACGGATTTGCATCTGCGCAATGGCTTTTTCCCGATCCTTTTGCAGAGCGGAATCTTTTAGCGTTGTATAGGTTCTGTAATATTCAAGCGCTTTGCTGAAGTGATTCATGAGCTGATAAACAGAAGCAATTTGCTTATGAAGGTAAAAATTGGAATTCAGGTCGTTTACTTCATCAAGTAATTTAAGCGCCTCCAGATAATATTTCAGGGCCGCCTGGTATTCTCCCTTGTCCTTCTTCAGGTCGCCAAGTCCACTCAGGGTATATAACTGTCCTCTTTTGTCGGGATCTTTGCCTGTTACTTCATTTGCCAGGCTGAAAAAATAATATGCCGAATCGGGCAAGCCCAGCGTTCGGTATTTATATCCCAGGTTGTTTAGGAAAAAACCGAGCCGGTGATGATTGCCTGTTTCACGACAAAGCTGCGCACCCTTTTTGTTGATCGCTATGGCATCGTTGATTCTTCCCATTCTGCTGTAAGCCATACCCAGTCCGTTCATGGCATAGGCAACCCCTGATTCGTCATCAAATGAAGCGTAAAGTTGAATGGCTCGTTTATAATAGCTGATGATTGTCTCATCATCAAGGTAACTGGCTCCTTTACTGGCTACCTGGCAAAGGAAGGGAGCCATCAACATGGTGTCGTTGTTTTGCTCAAGCAATTCGATGCCATCATAGATTTGTCGCAATCCCTTAACGGGATCTTTGTCGGCGAAGACCACCGCCTTGCGTTCCAATACAAAAACAAGCATTCTCAGGTTGCCGGTTCGCTTATAGATCTCCTCTGCTTTCAGCAAAACCTTTTCTGCCTTATCGATCATTTGAAGATGATGATAAAGCGTACCCATCAGAAAATAGGCCTCGGCCCTGATCTCTTCATTTGATAGGAGTTCCTGTTCTGTGATAAATTTAAGCTTGTTAAGGGATTCACGGTAATTTGTTCCCATTTTATAAAGGCATTTAGCCTGCAGCAAAAGGATTTTAAATAACTGTTCTTTTTCCTGTAAATCATAGTCATTTTTCTTCAGGAGTTCGCGGGGGTAAATCTCACGGATCAGTTGCCAGGCTTGAAACAGAGAATCAAGTTCGAGCAATGCTTTGGCTTTCAGGTATTGTGCATGGATCAACAAAGCAGAAGTGTCGGAGCTGAATGATTGCTGTAAAGCTTGATTGGCATATTTTTTACTGGTAGCCGGGTCGTTTTCGGCATGCAATTCCGAAAGGGAAAGATAGATGCCTGCATGTTTGTGAACCGGGCTTTCATCGAGTTCTTTCAACAGCTCATTGGTTTTGACGTCCAGACTATCCGCAAGGATATAGGAATGGATCGTAATTAGAAACAAAAAGCTGAGCATAACTTTTTGGGAAGTCATATACATCAATAAATCAGATTTTGTACTGAATCTTATTAAAAATGCAAAACATTTTTCTGTTAGATTCAGTTATACCGATTGGAGCATGAGGTCAATCATTGCAAACCTGTTCCGAATCGGTATGGTTTACTCCACCGAACAAAAGTAAAAATAATTACTGGAAATTTTCTGTTTGGGATAATGTATACTGAATCTAACATAAAATGCAAAACATTTTTCTGTTAGATTCAGTTATACCGATTGGCTCAAAAGGTCAATCATTGCGAACCTGTTTCAAATCGGTATACAAACATTGGCAAGTGTTATTTCCCCCAGTTTTCCCGGTCGAGGCTTCTGTAGTGGATGGCTTCGGCCAGATGTTCGGCCTTGATGTCGGGGCTGTTATCAAGGTCGGCTATGGTTCTTGAAACTTTCAGGATGCGATCATATGCCCGTGCCGACAGGCTGAGCTTTTCCATGGCATTTTTAAGGATTTGGTGTCCTGCCTCGTTGATCCGGCAAATTTTCCTGAGCTGCTTGGTCGACATTTGCGCATTGCAATGCATGCCTTCAAATTCCTGGTATCTGTCATTCTGGATTTGCCTGGTCTGTTCCACACGCTGCCTGATCTTTTCACTTTTCTCACCCTCCCTCAAATCGGCGAGTTCTCTGAAAGGCACCGGCACCACTTCCACATGGATATCTATCCGGTCGAGCAGAGGACCGGAGATTTTGTTCAGGTATTTTTGCACGATGCCGGGAGCACAAACGCAATCCTGTTCCGGGTGATTGTAATAGCCGCATGGACAGGGATTCATGGCGGCTACCAACATGAAGCTGGCCGGGTATTCAACCGATATCCTAGCCCTCGAAATGGTGACTACCCGATCTTCCATGGGCTGTCGCATCACCTCCAGCACGCTTCTTTTAAATTCGGGCAACTCGTCAAGAAACAAAACACCGTTATGAGCCATTGAGATCTCTCCCGGTTGTGGAAAAGTCCCACCCCCGACCAGGCCGGCGTCACTTATGGTATGATGCGGGCTGCGGTAAGGTCGAATGGAGATCAGCGATTTATCCTTGTGCATTTTCCCGGCCACCGAGTGAATTTTGGTTGTTTCCAGTGCCTCGTTCAGGTTAAGGGGTGGCAGGATGGAAGGCAGCCGTTTGGCAAGCATGGTTTTCCCGGAACCTGGCGGTCCGATCAGGATCACATTATGCCCCCCGGCAGCAGCAATCTCCAGGGCGCGTTTTATGTTTTCCTGACCCTTCACATCCGAAAAATCAAATTCATATTTGTTGAGGCATGAGAAGAATTCATCCCTGGTGTTGATAAGGGTTTCTTCCAGTTCGGCTTTGCCGTTGAAGAAATCGATCACCTGTTTGATGTTATCCACACCATACACTGTCAGTTTATTCACGATGGCGGCCTCCCGCGCATTTTGCCTGGGCAGGATAAAGCCCTCGAAGTTTTCTTTCCGTGCCTGAATGGCAATAGGTAAGGCTCCTTTTATTGGTTGGAGGCCGCCATCAAGTGAAAGCTCTCCCATGATCACATATTTTCCCACTTCCTGGGATTGTATTTGTTCGGAAGCAGCCAGTATGCCCGTGGCAATGGTCAGATCATAGCTGCTGCCCTCCTTGCGAATATCTGCCGGCGCCATATTAATGGTGATCTGCTTTCCCGGGATCTTATAGCCGTTATTGCTCAGGGCAGCTTCGATGCGTTGGTGACTCTCTTTCACTGCGCTGTCGGGCAGGCCTACCATATGAAACATAACACCCCTGCTAATGTCTACCTCTACCGTAATGGTAATGGCGTTCACCCCGATTATGGCACTGCCGAAAGTCTTTACCAACATTGCATATAGAATTGTCTACAATACTATATGCCGGATAAAGTAAAAAAGTTCCTCAAAAACTGAAATTAATCTTTGCGTGGTTTGTAACCGGATTCCCGCAGTATTGTTTGGGCGTCGGTTTGATGCATCAAGTCATCCAGCTTGAATTCAGCTTTGTTTTCCATGTACTCCCTTACAATTTGCCAACCGATCCAGATCCCGATTCTGCCGGGAGATTGATGCCCGAACCCTGAAGTGAAAGGTGCTTCCATGGTAAATCTTTTGATGTTTTGGTAATCCGCTGAATAGAGCAATTCCTTATCGATCATGAATGCCCATAGCTGTGACTCATTGTTGCGGCACCATTCAATCTGATCTTCCGTGTATCCGATCTTCAGCGAGTCTGCCGTATTCGGCAGGCAGGCGTCAATGAAATACATAAGCTTGCCGTGCAGAATAATTTCGTCCAGCATGGTTCTGCTCGGTGAGAGGGGCAATTTATTAAGGGCAAGTGAACGCGCTGCTTCAACTTTGATGAAATCTGCCTGCATGCGTCTTGTCAGATATTGGGGCAAGCCGATTTTTTTGTAGGAGTCGAATGCTTCACCCAGGAAAAGATCCAGGGCGATGATCATTACCGAATCAATATAAATAACCGGAGGGGAATCGACGTCCATTCCCGAAATATAGCTATACACCCTCGGCGCCTCAAATCCGCGGTAGTGATATTTGTAATACTTAAAAATTTTTTGCAGCTCCTGTTCAAGCCAGCCGAGATCAGCATACTTTTCCTGCACGACATTATTCAGCTCCCTGATCTTGGGATCGTTGATATAATCCCTGATGCGGATCAGATTGAGAGAGTCTTGCAAATCAGTTTTCAGAAAAAAGGCAAATTCATCCGCTATGGCTCCCAGTTCCGGTTTCAGGTTGTCGGTATTGATGTTGAACAATGCTTTGCCGTAGCGGTGTACCTTAACCTTTTCGATCTCTACATCAGAAACATCGACATCCCAGTGCTTTTCAACAGGGCCGCAGGCACTTATCAAAACGGCCATCAGAAAAATATAGCTCAGAGTTTTCATGCTGGTAAAATTAAAAATGCCAATCAAGAGATTGACATTTTAAATACGATCTTGCCTGGTATTTAGTGTGTTGCTCAGAATATTTTCCACCCAAGACTAATATTGAATCCGGACGGTTTGGAGTCGAAATTGATGCGTTCATCCTTGGTTTCAACATCGTTTATCACCTTGCTAAGCCCGAGATTGTACCTCACATCCAGGGTAAACATCAGCACATCAACGCCCAATCCGAGCTGCGCGCTCCAAAAGATGTCCTTTAAATCGGCCTGCTCGATGGGTTGGATGTATCCCTGTATTTGGTCGGATTCAATTTCTTTGTCGGTAACGAAATTTGCCACCGGTCCAACCTGAGCCCTAAGATTGAGTATGCTGAGGTTGATCAGCTTGATGCCGACCATCACCGGAACCTGTACGGTTTTCAAGGCAATTTCCTGTTTGAACGGTGAAAGCCCGCTGGCGTCGTCATCCGGGTTATTGAAAACACCGCCCTGGGTAAGCCAGTTGATCTCCGGCTGCAGGTAATATTTTTTGCCAAAACGGGCAAACAATCCGAACTGGAAGCTGTTTTTCAGGTTGGTTTCAATATCGCTTCTGTCAACCGAAAGCTTTGAGGTGTTGTACCCGATTTTAGGCCCGAAAGAAAATTGCGCAAAGGATGTGTGGGCAAGTGCGATTATGGTAAAAACCAAAAGTATCCTTTTCATATCTGATTGTTTTGTTTTTATACGTTATACAAAGGTAACAAAAAGAATTGTTAACATTATTAACTTTGTATCTTTAAAAGTATTTTGGTTCGGGTTGAAAAATCAGGATTAATTTTATGGTCGTGTAACCAATAATCGTTCGAAAGAAATGAAAAAGATCGTTTTCATTATAATTGTCTCAACGCTTTTATTGAATTTCGTAAAAGCCCAACACAAGCCCTTTTTATTCGGTTTCAGGGTGGCCCCCAACATGGGCTGGATGAAAACCGATCTGCAGGATTACGAAAATGAAGGGATGGAGTTCGGGTTTTCGTGGGGATTTATGGCTGATTTTTTTCTGATGGAGAATTACAGCATCAATACCGGCTTTGATGTGTTATACCTAAACACTTATCTTAGCTATCCCCATCAGATGAAGATCAATGATGAGATGGAAAGGGGCCGAATGTACAGAAAGTACAGGTTGAAGTATGTGGAAGTGCCTGTTACCTTTCGCATGAAAACCAATCCCTTTGGAAAATTCATCCTATATGGGGAGTTTGGCGGGGGAGCCGCTTTCAGGATCAGTGCAAAAAGCAAGGACGAATTCAATTCGGAGGGGGCATTACAGCTTACACAGGAACCCAAAATTGAAGATGAAACCAAACTCCTTCGCGGGTCCATCATTCTGGGCGCCGGAGTTGAATATTTCATCAGTGGTTCCACATCTTTGCTGCTGAGCATTCGTTTCGACAACGGCTTTACGGATGTGTTAAAAGATCAGAACACAGTAGATGATTCGGTGGACCATCATGCCATAAGCAATTTTTTGGAATTCAATATCGGAATGTTATTTTAAAAAAAGAATGGGTTTTGAAAATAGCACTTGCACAGATCAATTATCATATCGGAAACTTCGACAGCAATGTAAAGAAGATCAGGGAATCCATCATGAAGGCCAAACGGGGCGGAGCCGACCTGGTGATATTCGCCGAGCTGGCCATCTCTGGTTACCCCCCTCGCGATTTTCTGGAGTTTGATGATTTTATTGAAAGATGCCAGCGTGCATTGGATGAAATCGCAAGCGACTGTGAGGGCATTGCGGCCATCGTTGGTGCGCCGGCTTTCAATCCTGAGTTCCAGGGCAAAGATTTGTACAATGCCGCGTATTTTTTGAATAACGGGAGGGTGGAAAAGCAGATCAATAAAACCTTGCTGCCCAATTACGATATCTTCGACGAATACAGGTATTTCGAACCGAATAAGGAATTTGGCATCATTGAATACAAAAACAAACGGATTTCGCTTACCATTTGCGAGGATCTGTGGAACATCGGCAATAATCCCATGTACACGGTCAACCCAATGGATGAGCTGATGAAGCAAAAGCCGGATTTTATTGTGAACATAGCGGCCTCTCCTTTTCATTATGATCAGGCCGGGCAACGAAAGGCAATCTTGCTGCAGAATGTTGAGAAATACAAACTTCCTTTGTTTTATGTGAACCATGTTGGCGCGCAAACCGAACTGCTGTTCGATGGCGGGTCCCTTGCCATGTCTCCCAGAGGTTTTGTGGTGGAGGAACTGGATTATTTCAATGAAGATTTCAGGCTGATCGATCTGAACAAGATCGAAGGTGCAGCAAAACCTGAAGGAACGCAGAAATCTGAAGAAAAGATCATTTTGATCAGGAAAGCACTGGTGATGGGGATCAGGAATTATTTCCGGAAGCTTGGCTTTGATAAAGCTGTTCTGGGCTTGTCGGGCGGCATTGATTCGGCAGTCACGCTGGTGATCGCTGCCGAAGCGCTGGGGGCACAAAATGTGTATGCGGTCCTGCTCCCATCGGAATTTTCCTCTTCACATTCGGTTGACGACGCCAGGCAGCTTGCAGAAAACCTTGGTTGTCCTTACGACCTCATTCCCATAAATGATATTTACGACAGTTTCATGAAGTCGTTGAAACTGCAATTCAGAGATTTGCCGTTCGGCATAGCTGAAGAAAACATACAGGCCAGGGCCAGGGGCGTATTGCTGATGGCGCTTTCCAACAAATTCGGCCATATTCTGCTCAATACCTCCAACAAGAGCGAAGCGGCCGTTGGCTACGGTACATTATATGGAGACATGAACGGCGGTTTATCTGTGCTGGGAGACGTGTACAAAACACAAGTGTTTGAGCTGGCCCGCCTGATCAACCGGGGAAAAGAAATTATTCCTGAAAATTCCATTGTTAAGCCACCTTCAGCCGAATTGCGCCCCGACCAAAAGGATTCGGATAGCCTGCCCGATTATGATGTTCTGGACGAGATTCTCTATCAGTACATCGAAATGAGAAAAGGGCCGTCTGACCTGATTGGGATGGGATTCGAGGAAAGTATTGTAAGAAAGGTTTTAAAGTTGGTCAACACCAGTGAATACAAAAGACATCAAACGCCCCCCATTCTCCGGGTTTCCCCCAAGGCATTCGGAATGGGAAGGCGTATGCCTATCGTTGCCAGGTATTTATCCTAAATTGATGGCTTCTACAGATTTGATCTCAGGAATGGCTTTTTTAACCGCTGTTTCCACGCCGCTTTTCAGGGTCATGGTGCTGTAAGGACATGAGCCGCAAGCACCCGTCAGCTCAACGTTTACCACATTGTCCTCCGTGATCTCCACAAAGTTGATGTCCCCGCCGTCCTGTTGGAGGTAAGGTCTTATTTGTTCGATAACATTCTTTACTTTATCCGTAAGTTCTTTTTTTTCAGTCATGATTATTGTGGTTATAAATTTTCAAAATCAGTTTTTAAGAACGCTGATGCCCTTTATTATATTATCCGCCAGCTCACCAAAGGCTTTGCCTTCGATGCTGTCGGGATTCATGGCGACCGGTTCACCCACATCGCCCGATTCGGATATGCCCTGAACAACCGGTATTTGCCCGAGGAAGGGGATGTTGAGCTTTTTTGCAAAGTTTTCGCTATAGCTTTTACCGAAGATGTAATACCTGTTTTCGGGAAGTTCTGCAGGGGTGAAGTACGACATATTTTCAACCATTCCCAGCACAGGGATATATATTTTTTCCTGCCTGAAAGTGGTGGCTGCTTTGCTTACATCGGCCAGTGCTACCTTCTGGGGTGTGGTCACGATCAGGGCGCCAGTGATGGGATAATTCTGGGCTATGGTCAGGTGGATATCTCCCGTGCCGGGCGGCATGTCGATCACCATGTAATCCAGTTCACCCCAGTAAACATCGCTAAATAATTGTTCAAGTGCTTTGGAAGCCATCGGCCCGCGCCATACAAGCCCTTGTTCGGGTGAAACGAAAAATCCGATCGACATCAGCTTGATGCCATGTTTTTCAAAAGGCAGTACTTTGGTTTTGCCTTCGATCTCGGTGGCATCGGGGCGCTGCCCTTCCAGTCCGAACATGGTGGGCTGGGAAGGACCGTAAATATCCGCGTCCAGCAATCCGGTTTTAAATCCCTGCTTCCCAAGTGCAACAGCCAGATTCGCAGCAATTGTGGATTTACCCACACCGCCCTTTCCAGAGGCGACTGCAATAATATGTTTGATACCCGATAAGGCATCCCTGCCGGCATCCTTTTCAGACAATGTTTCGATTTCAACCTCCACCTTTCCTTCGAGGGAAGTTTCTATGGCTTTTCGTGCAGATTCGCTTACGATGTTCACTGCCGGTTCGTCCGGACTGGGAAATACGATACTCACCCTGATCTTGTTTCCTTCGATTTTAATATCCTGAACCATTTTAAGGTTGATGATGTTGTCGTGTTTTGGGAAATAAATTACTTCCTCCAGGGCCTTAACAATCTGATTTTTAGAAATATTCATTTCTCTCCTTCTTTTTATTTGGATTTTGTAAAATTACGAATAATAATTGAAGGACAGTTGGGAGAGTAACGGAAAAGAAGTAGTGCTAAGGAGCGAAAAAATTACGGGCTAGTGGGTCTGGTATAATGATGAAAAAATTTATTTCACCATTTCACTGCATTATTGAATATCTTTTCAGGGAATCAAATTACGCTTTACAATTCCTTATTTGGATCCCAAAACAATTTATCAAAGTCCAGGATATGGTCATTATATACTTCGATGCCTTCACTGGCGAGCAGTTCTGCCATCATGTTGCTACCTCCAAAATGATGTTTGCCGGTCAGCATTCCATTGCGGTTAACCACCCTGTGAGCTGGAATAAAATCATTCCGGCTGTGAGAATTGTTCATGGCCCAGCCTACCATCCTGGCCGAACCTTTGCTGCCAAGATACTCTGCAATTGCTCCGTAGCTTGTCACCCGCCCCTGCGGGATCAGCCTGGCCACCTCATACACCTTATCGAAAAATGATGCTTTTTCCGCATTCATGTTAGTCTATATTTCAGATAATTGATCTTTTTGCCGTTTTCCAGAAATTTTTCTTCATAAAAGGTACGGATGGATATTACTTCTCTATCGCATCTGTCAATGTATACATCTTTGCTGGAGCAGATCACTTCAAGCTTTTGCTCTTCAACTATTTCACGGGTATATCGATACAAATCATGGTCATCTGTTTTTAGATGGACGATTCCGCCTGTTTTCACAATGCGCCTGTACCTTTCCAGGAAATCCGGATGGGTCAGGCGCTTACGCACACGGGATTTTTGTGGCTGGGGATCGGGAAAAGGGATCCAGATCTCATCCGTTTCGTTTTCTTCAAAAAAATGCTCGATAAAATTCACTTTCGAGCGAATGAAAGCCACATTGTCGAGCTGTTTTTCGATGGCCGTTTTGCAGCCCCGCCAAAGCCGTGCTCCCTTAATGTCCATCCCGATATAATTTTTATCCGGGTTTTGCAGGGCCAGTCCCGTAGTGTATTCACCCTTTCCGCATCCCAGTTCGAGTATGATGGG
The DNA here is from genome assembly GCA_021738625.1 of Bacteroidales bacterium. Classification (GTDB taxonomy): domain Bacteria; phylum Bacteroidota; class Bacteroidia; order Bacteroidales; family JAIOZK01; genus JAIOZK01. Next base: position 41,044 of record JAIPBS010000008.1, on the reverse strand, counting down.
ATTTTCATTGTGAAAGTATTCCTGGTGCCATTTTCCTTTCAGGAAAAACCCTTCATGGATCAATTCATGATAGCTTAATTGGAAAAGGTTGTGAAAAGTTTCATTCTCCTGGAATCGGATCAGCTTTTTCTTCATGCGAAATCAAGTCTCAAAAGAATTTTACAATTATCACTGGTTTAAAAGCAATACCCAGGCATCAGGGTTTTCTTGTTTTCTGATGGTTGCCAGTTCCTGCCCGGCGATATGCAGATTCGTATATCTTGCATAGCATACTCTGAATTTATTGCTGCTGGTATCATTCAGGATAAAGGCCTCGGGTATTGATTTCGCCAGTTCCCTTGCGGCATTTTGTGTTTCGAATGAACCGCCTACCAGAATAAAATTGGGTTTGGTGAAATTCTCTATATTATAAACATTGGGATCAGGATTAGGGAGGCCTGGCGAATATGCTTTCGCAGTAAGGGGCGTTTTCTCAACTTCAGTTTCTGTTTTTGGGGTTGCCACAGGGTAGTCCTCCTCGTTGATTTCCTCTTCCATGTAGGATTCATCTGTTTCGGTTGGCATTTGCTCATCTGCAGCTGTTTCCTTGTCGAGGGAAGAATCATAGGCGAACTTATCTGTTTTGGTAAGTTCATCCTGTTTTCCCTTATAAGTGGTCATCTTATCCTCGGTGAGCAGCATGCTTTGATCAATATGACCTGTTGCTGATTTCTGATCGCTCTTTATATCATCCGGCAGTTCGTTGCCGAAATTCAGGATTACATATTCATTGGGCGTGTTATAGAAAAACGGTACCAGGTTGCCATAGTTATGATATAGCTGTTTAACGGTGCCGAAATTGAAAATGAAAAGCAGGATCAATCCGATGGTCAGGATCATCCCAAAAACGTTGATGGTAATATAGCGGGGCTTTTTCTCGTATGTTGCGGCGGTTTTGCTTTGCCGGGCTTTGCTTTTCTCTTCCGGGCGCGGTTTTCTGTCTTTGAATTTCTTCTCGCTTCTGAAAATGGTTTCTCTGGTAATGGCCGGCGAAATAAAAGTGCTTAAGCCGTATGAATCAGCCATGTAATTGTAAGCAGTGTCGGCTTCGAAAATAATATCGCCCTCGGTGTTTTGGAAAATGATACCGATTTTATGAAAATGGATGCGTTTGCCGTCATCCAGGGCTTTGTGGCATTTTCTGGCAAAACGCTCAACCCGTACCTTGGCTGCGGCATAACCAATATCTTCTGAGGATGCGATATGATTGATCAGTAATCCGTCGTTTGTTTGCAAACGACTATTGAAAACGATGTTTTTCCGGGGAGGGGAAAAAGTATGCTGCACCGTATTGATCCCTGCCGGAACCTCACTGCTGATGAAGCCGCCCAGTCCGGGTATCACAACGCATTCATATTCAAACAATAAATCGCTGATGTACTTTGCAATTCTCATGAAGCTATCTACTTTGGTTTCAACCAAAGGGCTAAGGTACTATGACTGCGGAAAATATTCAAATTTTGTTGATAATTTTTTCAATATCGGATGGGAGGTCGATGCCCAGGCTTTCATATCCGGTCAGTTCCACCCGTACACCGTAACCATGATCCAACCAACGCAACTGCTCCAGTGACTCGCAGCTTTCGAGGGCGCTTTTTTCAAGATCTACAATTTTCACAAGCACTTCTTTTCGATAGGCATACATGCCGATATGTTTCAGATATTCATGGTTTATCAACCAGTTTTCCCGCGCTTCCGACCTGGAATGGGGAATGGTGCTTCGGCTGAAATACAATGCCCAACCTGCCCGGTTTATGACCACCTTAACCACATTGGGATTAAAGAGCTCGTCTTCATCCTGGATTGTTTTCGCCAGGGTGGCGATTTGTACCTCCGGTTCATCGAAACAACAGGCCAACTGATCGATTTGTTCATACCCGATCAGCGGCTCATCCCCCTGTACGTTGATCACCACATCGAATAAATTCTTTGTTTGTTGCTCAATGATCTGCAAGGCTTCCGCGCAGCGCTCCGTGCCCGACCGGTGTGTTGCGGAAGTCATAACGGCTTTTCCGCCGAAATCAATCACATGACCATAAATCTTATCACTATCGGTGGCCACCCAGACATCCACCAGTTTTTCCGAAGTTTTTGCCCCTTCATAAACCCTTCTGATCATGGATTTCCCCTTGATATCGGCCAGGGGTTTACCGGGAAAGCGAGAGGATTGAAAGCGGGCCGGTATGATACCGATTATTTTCATGATCCGAACAAACCATGGATTTCTGCCTGTATTTTTTCGATCACCATACCGAGGTCTTCGGCGCTGTCTTCAAAGTTGATGTCGTCCACATTGATGATCAGCAGTTTGCCCAATTTGTATTTCCCGATCCAACTTTCATATCTTTCTTCCAGTTTTTTCAGGTAGTCGATGCGGATCGAGGCTTCATATTCCCTTCCCCTACGCTGGATCTGGTTAACCAGGTTGGGAACCGAGGATTTTAAATAGATCAGCAGGTCGGGTGGTTTGATAAAAGAACTCATCAATTCAAAAAGCGAGCTGTAATTTTCAAAGTCGCGCGTGGTCATCAGGTTCATTTCGTGCAGGTTGGGTGCAAAAATGTAAGCATCTTCGTAGATGGTTCTGTCCTGGATCACGGTTTTGCCGCTTTGGCGTATTTTGATGATCTGTCTGAAACGGCTGTTCAGGAAATAAATCTGAAGGTTGAATGACCAACGCTGCATATCTTCGTAAAAGCTATGCAAATAGGGATTGGTTTCCACATCTTCATAATGGGCGTTCCAGCCAAAATGTTTTGATAAAAGCCTGGTAAGTGTTGTTTTTCCTGCGCCGATATTACCTGCTACTGCAATGTGCATTTGTTCTGGTTTTAAAAACGAAAATAAGAAATTATATCAATTTCAGGATCTGTTCAATGTGTTTTCTGTCGTTTGCCAGTCTGGGCACCTTGTGCTGCCCTCCCAGTTTGCCGCGTTGTTTCATCCAGTGGTAAAAGGTATTGCGGGGCACTGCCTTCACCACGGGATTGCGTAACACGATGTCATGGTATCTTTTGGCATCATAATCTGAGTTGACTGCTCTGAGCGTTTCATCCAGAACGCTGCTAAACTTTTCAAGGCTGTCAGGTTCCTGCTCAAACTCGATCAGCCATTCGTGTGCTGCATTTTCTTTTTTAGAAAAATATACTGGTGCGGCGGTATATTCATTCACCACGGCTCCGGTTTGTTCGGCTGCTGCGGCCATGGCTTTTTCCGCATTGTCGATGATGATTTCTTCGCCTACGGCGTTGATGAAGTTTTTGGTCCTGCCTGTAACCTGTATGCGGTAAGGATCCAGGGATGTGAACTGTATGGTATCCCCGATGAGGTATCTCCACAACCCGCCATTGGTTGAAATAATCAGGGCGTAATTGGTGTTGGTTTGTACTTCTTGCAGGCCAAGTGTTTTGGGGTGTTTTTCGTTCAACTGATCTAGTGGCATGAATTCATAATAAATGCCATAATCCAGTAGCAGCAAGAGTTCATCAGATTTCTCCCTGTCCTGAATAGCAAAAAACCCTTCGGAAGCATTGTAAGTTTCCACATAGTTCATTTCGCCTTCGGGAATAACCTGGTTGTACTGTTCCCGGTAGGGTGTGAAGTTCACGCCTCCGTGGAAGAATACTTCCAGACCCGGCCACACCTGTTTGATGTTTTGCTTGCCGGTGATTTCAAGTAATTTCTTCAAAAGGACCAGGGTCCAGGACGGAACGCCTGAAATACTGGTAACATTTTTTTCTTTGGATATCTCGGCCATGCGGATGATCTTTTCTTCCCACTTATCATGGAGGGTAACCTCTTTCCCGGGAGTGCGCACGTATTCGGCCCAGATGGGAAGATTTTCAATGATGACCGCGCTTAGGTCGCCTACCATGTATTTGTGATTTTTTTCCCTGCTGATTTTGGAGCTTCCGCCCAGGGCCAGGCTTTTGCCCGAAAACATTTCGGTATCGGGTTTCATATTGCAGAACATGGAAAGCATATCGGTGCCGCCTTTAAAATGACAATCGTGCAGGCTTTCTTTGGTCATGGGAATGAACTTGCTGCGGTCGCTGGTGGTACCCGAGGATTTGGCAAACCAATTCACGGGAGTGTTCCAGAGTGTATTGTCCTCGCCCTTCATGCAACGGTCAATGTATGGTTTCAAGGAGTTGTAGTCATTGATGGGAACCTGCTTTTTGAAATCCTCCGGCTTTTTGATGGATGCATATTTATACTCCCGCCCCCAGATTGTTTCTCTGCCGGCTTCAATCAGCTGGTCAAATACCTTTTGCTGAACCACATGTGGGTTTCGCATAAAGTACTCGATCCGCTTCATCCGTTTCAGTAATATGTATTTAACTATGCTGTTAAACAGGGGCATACCTTTGTTTTGCTCGGTTTTATGAATTTGATCAAAATTACAACAATAATCTTTCCTACCCGAATATCATGAAAAAATCTTATGTTAGCCTGATATTTGCAAGATCATGATTGTTTTTCCAAACAGTAAGATCAACATTGGTTTGCACATTCTCAGGAAAAGGACGGATGGCTTTCATGAGATCGAAAGTTTGTTTTATCCGGTTTCCTTGAAAGATGCGCTTGAGATCATTCCGGCAAAAGACGGCAGCTTTGATTTCCGGGCAAGCGGGCTGCCCATCCCCGGCAATCCCTCAGAAAATATTTGTGTTAAGGCTTATGAATTGGTGAGGGCCAAATACGGCATCCCACCGGTAAAAATGCATCTGCATAAAGCCGTTCCCATGCAGGCAGGGCTGGGCGGGGGGTCAGCCGATGGTGCTTTCAGCCTGAAATTGCTGGATACACTTTTTGAACTTAAGCTTGGCAATGCAAAACTGAAAGAACTTGCCCTGCAACTTGGTAGCGATTGCCCCTTTTTCATTGAAAACCGACCGGCGATCGCCGGAGGAAGGGGAGAGCTGCTCAAAACCCTTGATTTTGATCTAAGCGGTTATCATCTTGTCCTTATCAAACCCGATCTGAACATTTCCACAGCTGAAGCCTATGCCATGGCCCGGCCCGATCACAACAGACCTTCCCTTGAGAAACTGGTCAAAACCCCAGTTGCATCCTGGAAGGATCATGTTCAAAATGATTTTGAGAAATCCTTATTTAGCAAATATCCCGAACTGGCTCACATCAAAAAGAAACTTTATGCCAATGGCGCCATATACGCATCCATGTCGGGCAGCGGTTCGACGGTTTACGGCCTTTTTGAGGAGCAAACCAATATAGAAAATCAATTTGGGGATTGTCTTTTCAAGATGCTGAGATTGTAAGTTAATTGCACTTTTCCTTACTTGGGTGCGTTTTTTAGCAGGATCAAACCAATCACGGAGAAAATGATATTGGGGATCCATGCGGCCAGGTCGGCCGACAGGTTGCCATAGGTGGCGAAAACCGTCGAAACCTGCATGAACAAAATGTAGGCGAAAGTAAGGCCGATGCCCAGTCCCAGGTGAATGCCGATGCCTCCGCGCATTTTACGGCTGCTGAGCGAAACACCGATCAGGGTCATCACCAGGGTGGCGAAAGGGGAGGCGAAGCGCTTGCTTCTCTCTACTTCGTATTCTTTCACTTTTTCCGAACCTTTCAGCCTTTCCTCGGCGATGCGCTGGTTCAGTTCCCAGTAGTTCATCTCTTCAAAATCTTCTTTATAGAAATAAAAATCGCTGGGCTTGAGGGCCAGGGCGGTGTCGATCTTTTCTCCCTTGATCAGTGTTTCCACTCCGTTTTCATCGATCTTGCGGATGTAGTAATCTTCAATGGCCCAACGGTTGCCTGCGCTGTCCCACCTCAGGCGCTCCGCGTTCAGCTTGTAATATAGCCGGTGGTCTTTGAATTTCTCCAGGGAGAACTTTGTGCCCACATTGGAATTCACATTGAAATTATCCACATAAGCAAAGGTGCCGGGCACCATTTGCAAATGGATGTGCCGGTCTTTGGTTTTCTTGAGGTTTTCCATGTAGCGGTCCTTGAAAATGCGTCGCTTTTCGTTGGTATGCGGGATGAGAAAGTTGGCCAGGTAAAAGGAGACCAGGGCCAGGAAAACCGCCGAGATAAAATAGGGACGCAGGAAGCGGTAAAAGGAAATGCCGCTGCTCAAAAAAGCGATGATCTCGGTGTTGCCTGCCAGCTTGGAGGTGAAAAAGATGACCGAGATAAAGGTGAACAGATAAATGAACAGATTGATGAAATAAGGGATGAAGTTGACGTAGTAAGAAAAAATGATCTCTTCAAAGGGTGCTTTGTGTTCCAGGAATTCATCCAGGTTCTCGCTGATGTCGAAGATGATCACCACGATGATCAGCAGGGAGATGGCATACACAAATGTGCCGAGGAACTTTTTGATGATGTACAGATCAATGATTTTCATACAATCTCCCAGCTGTTTTCCCTGTCGGGCAAATTTAATAAAACTCTGCGGGCTGTTGTTAAGCTGAAGCTTAGAACGGCATTATTAGCGGAAAATTATTTTCTGCTGGTTTTGTTATGAATCAGTTCGCTCCAACTTAAACGGCGAAAAGTATGAAACTTACGGTTTGGGAATGATAAGTTATTGTTAAGTTTTTTCTCACCCGCCCTGCCTTGAAGAAGGTGGGTTGGATTGTTTGCGAAAGTCATTGCATTTGCTTCCTTTGACAATCAAAATCCTTATTATGGCAAAGTAATCCGATCAGTTGGGATGACCGGTTAGTCCAGGTGATCCCTTCACTCGCATCCGCCAATGGCTTTGATCAACCTGCCATCCCAAGTGAGGGGATCACTCACCCATGACCGTGGATGGATCAATTCAATCATACAGCCATGCAACCTTATTTGTTTGCTTCAAAATCTTATACCACAATACCCCTTATACCCCTGTTTCGAAACACCACCGCCAATCCATATTTAAAGTTCGTTGATAGAAAACTCAAATCCCGATTTCACTACTGTACAAACTTCACCAAAAACAACTTTTTCTCTTCATACTCACAGGCGAATCGGTCGTAAAGCCGGTAAGGACGGTTGCTTTCGGTGATCTGTTTCATCTGCAACTGGTCGAAAATGTAAAAAGTCCCGGGGGTATAAATCTCGCCGCGGTAACGAGGCAACACTTTTTCGATTTCCCGGCTGATGTAAAAGCTCACATCCTGGTTGATGAGGGTGCAAAGATATACCTCTTCATCCCCGATGATCTTCCCGGCTTCGATGGCTTCCTTTTTGAATTCCACTTCCCTGAGTGAATCCACGTAAACAGGCTGCATGATGAGGTTGAAACCGATGCGTGCGATGATGATCACGATGATGAAAGCCCACAGTTTGTGTTGTATGAGCTTCAGCAGCATATAGGCAAAAAAGCCCATACCTATGAATAACGCAGCGCTGATCCATCCGATGCCGCTGATGTTCCTGGTTTCTTCGTAAAAGGGCGCGTACAAACTACCTAGGGCAAACACAAGCGACAGCCCGAAGAAAATGTAGTGCAGGCTGTTTCTTCTTTTCGGGTCTTCATGCCTGTGCGACAGGTAAAAATGATAAATGATCAGGTAAAACATCGGAAAGAGCATGATCATGTATTTCATGTTCTTATCTGTTCCGGGCGACATCCAATAAACCAGCAGGTTGGCCACAAAAGCCCAGAAAGCGTAAAGCAACAGCCTGTCGGATTTCAGTTCGCTGTAAAATCTTTTCCTGAAGCAAAACATGATCATCAGGGCATAGGGCAGCAGGTTGTACCAGAACCAGATCGGGAACTGCGCGATGTGTTCCAGCAGCTTCCACAGGCTGCCGGTCCCGAGGGTGGACTTTTGTGCGGATTCGTCAAAGATGCGGTACACCAGCGAGCGCCATCCTTCGGGGTTCACCCCGAAATAGAAATAATAATAAAGGGCCAGCGGCAGGGCAAAGCCCAGGAATCCCGCCACATGCTGCCAGCTGAACAACTTTTTAAAATCTTTTTGCACCAGGAAAAACACTGCTACCGTGATGACCTGGAAAGCCACCGCCGGAAGGCCTTTCACCATATAAGCGGCTGCCGCGAAAAACCAGGAAAACACAAAAGCGGCCAGCAGTTTCTGTTTGTGATAAAAATGATAAAGGCTGAAAAACGACAGCAACAGAAACCAGGAATAGGTCACATCGGTGAGGCCCACCGAGGAATAACCGAAAAACAGGCAACCGCCTGTCATGAAAAGGAAAGCGTTGATCATGGCAAAATCTGTTCCCTTTCTTCTGCGTAAAAAAACAAAAATGCTGACGCCCATCAGGAAGATGGACAAAATCACCGGTATGCGGATGGTGTATTCATTGTAAACGCCGGTTAGCTTGTATATCAGCACGATGAACCAGTTGAACAGGGGCGGTTTGTTGTAGTAGAACTCCCCGTTTATGGTTGGGGCCAGGTAATTGTCCGAGTAGATCATCTCCAGGGCGGTCAGTCCGCGGAAGGCACCGTCGAAGCGCAGAGGCATCAATCCCAGATTGACCAGAAAAGCCGGGAATATCAGGATGATGGCGATGAGGTAAAACAACCAGGGATTTTCTTCAAAATATTTTACAACGCGTTTCATAAGTTATTTGAGTTCATTTTGTTTGTAAAACTTCACAAGATAAAGGGTCCGGTTTTGTTCCTTGGTTTTGAACTGCATAATGATGCTGTCGTCCAGGCCCTGCCTGTGGGGGTTGTTCAACCTGCCGGCTTCCATCACATAATAAATTCCGGGAATGATGGTGTCCCGGTCGTTTTGGATGATCTTTTCCCGCTCAGCTGTGATGTAATAGCTGGTGCTGTATTGCAGCAGTTTGTCCTGCCCGAGTTCGTAATAGTGTAACGGTTCGCCTTTGGTTAGTTTGCCCACTTCCACCGCGGCATTTTTATATGCATCGATTTCGGGGTAGCGCGTCACCCAGTTCATCCAGTTGAAGGTGAACTTGCCGGCCAGCACCAGTAAAACCGCGATGATCAGACGGTGTTTCTTCAATTTGATATACAACCAAAGAAAGAACAATGTGGCGACGGTCAGGATGAGGGTTTTCAGTATTCTGTCCGGGATGTAAAAGGCCGTATTGAAAATGGAGATGCCCAGCACAGCCAGCAGCACCATGAGACCGAAGACGATGAAAAATATCTCGATGATCTTGTTGTGTATCCTGAATTCGCGGTAATGCTTCACGGAAATATAAACCGGAGTGGTGAAAAACAACGGCATCAGCATCATATAATATTTTGGGTACACATCCGGCGAGGTCCAGTAAACCAGCAGGTTAAAGAAAAAGATCATGAAGTTGAATTTAAGGAAAGGCGTGCCGAAAACCAGTTTCCAGAATTTCCTGCTGAAGAAATAAATAATGAAGATGGTCCAGGGAGCGTAATGGTAAAGCATTTCAAAGGGGAACATTAAAAAGTTCAGCAAGCTGTCGGTAACAGAGTTGGCTGCAAGCGTGCGGGCTGTGGATTCGCCCCATAGCCTGATGAAAATGGTTTCCAAATCCCCGGTTTTCTGATGGTAGAACAAATAATAAACACCGATGATTATAAGAAAAAGCAAAGCACCCGTGATGTGCTGAATGGAAAAAAACTTTTTGTACTCTCTTTTGTAGGCAAAGAAAACCAGCAGTGTGATCCCCTGGAAAACGATGCCCGGCAAACCTTTGGATAAAAAGGCCAGGGCGCTTATCGCATATGACACGACAAACAGCAACCAGTAGTTTTGCTTTTTATGATAAAAATACACCGACATCATGGCTGCGTAAACAAAGCATGAAAACAACATATCGATCTGGCAAAAGAACGACTCGAACATGATGAGGCGTCCGGTGGTGAGGTAGATGAGTGCGGTTAGCAGGCCGGTCTTCCATCCGAATTCTTTTTTAACAAAATAATAGATCAGGTATCCCAATAGGATAAGGGCCAGGATGCTGGGCAGGCGAAGGATGAATTCGTCGTAACTGTTGAAGACGCCGAAGAAAGCAGCCAGCAGCCAGTTGAACAGGGGCGGTTTGTTGTAGTATAGTTCCCCATGGATGGTAGGGGTGACGTAATCCCCCGAAAACATCATCTCCATGGCAATCAGTCCGCGGGTGGCCTCATCCTCGTTCACGAATATGGGGAAATAGCCCAGGTGCATGAAGAGGGCCGTGATCAGCAACACGATCGCCGATGCATACAATATCCAGGGATTCCGGTCGATGTATTTAAGCACCTGCTTCATGGCTTTTTATTCTGAGTTTTTCCGGTTTGAAGGAATAATAAATCCCGCTGAGTGAAACCACCACCGTCATCAGGTAAAACATAAAGCTGAGCGCCACCGACTGGTTAATGTTCAGTTGCATCAGTTCGGCCCCGTAAAGAAAGGTGATCTCGCGCACACCCACGCCACCGACTGAAATGGGAATGGTGGACACAATGGAGGAAATCAGGAACAACAGCAGGTACTGCATCAGGTGATCGTAGTTGCCGAAGGCAAAAAGGATCATCAAAGCTGTGATGAGCTGTGATGTTTGTATGACAAACGATTGCGAAACCGTGACCGGCAATATCTTTACAAAATGAGGAAATAAATACCTGATGAAAAGATAATGAACAAGCAAGGCGGCAGGGAAAAGCAACCACACGAAATACCTGTAAATGCCAAAACCCTGGATGAACATGCTCAGGAAGATCCCCAGGCAAACCAGGGCCAGCATGCCGCTCACACGGTCGAGCAGGATGGCCCAGAACAACCGCCTTACCCTTACTTTAAATGTTTTATTGAAGATGTATATCTTATATCCGTCGCCGCCTATGCCTCCCGGCAGGAAAAGGTTGTAAAACATGCCCAGCAGATAAAGCCTGAAGTTAGAAGGATTTGAAATATGCACTTCTACCTGCCGGAGGTAGTTGGTTAGACGGAAGGCGGAAATCCATTGTCCGAACACAAAAAAGGCCAGGCCCAGCAGCAAAAGCCAGACATTGGATTTGCTGTAAAGCTCCAGTACCTGATGCAGCTCGATTTTTCTGAATACGATATAAAGCGCCGTTACCGTGATCAACAGCTTTAAAAGCAGCTTGCCGTATTTCAGGAGTTGTTTTTTCACTACTCACTTTCACTTTGATCATTCCTGAATTTCATCAGATGCAGGGGTTTCTTTTCCCAGACAATGGGAAACCGATACAGCACTTCAAAACCGGCGTCATCCACAAACCTTTCATCCACCAGGTAGAGCGCATCACGGTCAAAGTTACCGTACACTCTTTTAAGCAACTTCCTTCTTTCGCGGCTGATATAAAACGCGCTGAAATCGTCCACCCATGTTCCTTTATAAATATAGAGCTTGTTGTCTTTAGTCATCTGCCCGGTTTGGATGGCGCCTGCACGGCTGGTAATCTCATGGGCCAGCTTGCCGCGCGCCTCCAGCACCGACCAGTTGAACCCGATCCTCACCATCAAGAGGATGATCCCGAAAATGATGATGCGCCATGATTTCATTTTGATGAGCAGGATGGTCAGGAATGTGAGGCTCACAAAAAGGAAAACCATCTTTAGCCAGATGAACTCAAATTCTCTGGTTTCTTTCAGAAAAGGCAACGATAGTGTACCCAGGGTACCGATCACGGCTATTACGATCAGGGTAATATCGACGATCCTGTGCCGGATGTCATCCTTGTATTTAAAGTAGAAAAACAGGAAAACACTGAAAACCAACGGAACAAACATCAAGAGATAACGCGGATGCACCTCGGGCGAAGTCCAGTAAACGATCACATTGGCCAAAAAGATGATGCTGTTGTATTTGATGAAAGGTTCGTTCATGATGGTGGTGAACATCTTTCGCCTGATCAAACAGACGGCCAGGATGGTCCAGGGCAGGAAATGGTAGAATTGCTCAAGGGGGAAGGCCAGCAAGTGCAGTAGGGTACGGTCCCACCCAAATCTTAGCACGGTGCGGCGGGTGGTTTCACCAAACAGGGTTTCGAGCACGTCCCCGAAGGTTCCCGGATAATGACTGAAGAAAAACACATAATAAATCCCGACGGTGATTATCAGCAGGAGAATACCGCTGAGGTGTTGCCAGCTGATCAGTTTCAGGAATTTTCTTTTGTAAAGGAAAAAGATGAAGAGGGTGGTGGCCTGAAAAACCAGCGACGGCAATCCTTTCAGCATATAGGCGATGGCCGTTAGCAAGTAGGAGAGTAGGAACAAATGCCAGAATTTGCCTTTTTTGAAATAATGATAGATCAGCATGAAATTGATAAAGATCACCCAGGAAAAGGTGATATCGATCAGGGCCAGCATGGTATCCCAGAACAGCATGCGCCCACAGGTCACAAATACGATGGCGTTGGCAAAGGCGATCCTGGGCCCGTAATGTTTATTGATGAAATAAAAAATGGTAGCAGCATAAAGCAGGGTGGAAACCACCGTGGGCAAACGCAGGGTGAACTCATTAAAGTTCCCGAGCAGGCTGGTGTATCCCAGCAATATCCAGTTGAACAGGGGTGGTTTTTTTAGGTAGAATTCTCCGAACATGGTTGGCAGGGTATAGTTGTCGCGGATTTGCATTTCTAGGGCTACCAGGCCGCGGATATGTTCATCTGATGTAAGGGGGAACAAGCCGAGGTTGATCAACAGTGCCGGCAGCGCCAGTAAGATGGCCGCCAGGTAAATGATCCAGGGCCTTTGTTCCAGATAAGTGATCAGCTTATTCAATGTTTTCCGGGTTTTGGTTTTGCCTAAAATTTTCAACTGTCATGGCATTGTTCACCAGGCACCACTTATAAGTTTGAATGATTTCGGATGCAAATTTTTTCATTTTCAGCGAATCTGCCAAATATGTGCCTGAAAGATTCTTCTGAAGCATGCTGTCGCTGCCAATGTGATAGAGGCTTTTCAGTGTGTCGTTCTCCACTTCCGCCAGGTAACCGTCTTTGATCAGCAGATAGCCCTTATTGCCTTTGTTTGCAAGGGCGAATGCTTCTCTGTGGCTTGCAAAAATATTTCTTCCGAAAGAAAACACCTTTCCGTTATAATTTAATAAATGCAGCAGCGAGGGCAAAATATCCGCTTGCTGGCTGGTTTTTTTATACCTGCCCGTGAGTGTATCACCAGGATCAAAAAACAATATGGGAATGGCATTTTTGCCGGCCATGTTTTTATAAAAAGGCATGTGTCGCTCGTTCCACCTGGGCCCATGATCGGCCGTGATCACAAAAAGGGTATTGTCGTACCAGGGCATTGTTTTCGCTGTTTCAAAAAACTCTTTTATGGAATAATCCACATAAGCCGCCGATTTGTGAATGGGCAGCGGGCCTTCGGGGAATTTACCCTGGTGCTTCTCAGGGATTTTATAGGGATCATGAGAAGAAAGGGAGAAAACAGCTCCCAGGAATGGTTGCCGGGTTTTATCAAGCTTTTCTGCAAAAAACCGGAAGAAAGATTCGTCGTACACCCCCCATTTGCCGTCGGTTTTGTTTTTATCGGGAAATTCGTTCAGTCCGTAATAATTTTCAAATCCCACCGATTTCACGTAGGCGTCGAAATTCATGGTGCCGTTGCGACCCCCATGGAAGAACAGGGTTTTGTATCCTTTTTGTTTCAGGATGCTTGCCAGGCTGTGGATCTCGTTTTGGGTATAGATCGAATTGGTGATCTCATCCTGCATCCAGGAAGGAACGGATGAAAGGATATTGGGCAGGGAGCGCAGAGAGTTCTCATCATTGGCATAAGCATCGGTGCAAACAAATGCATGGTCAGTCAGGGAGTCCAGGAAAGGTGTGTAAGTGCGATATTCCTTGTTATTCCTGTAGTTTGGATTCAACGCCCCGATGAATTCCTTCGAAAAGCTTTCCAGCACAAAAATGACAACGTTCTTCTTTTTGAACCCATCTTTAGCTTTGATGCTTACAATGGGTTTATAGAGGGCATTCTGTCCCGCTTGCAGCTCAACCGCTTTCTTGTCAAGGGTTTTGATAAAAACAAATGGATTGTTGGTGACCAGCGAAAAATTGGTTGTGGTAGTGTACATGCCGGCATTGACCAGGTCGAGTGGTTTCAGTTGCAGACCGCCGCGAATACCCAGCAAAACAAGCGGCATCATGAGGATGAAAAGAAGTGCCTGCACTGCATAGTATTTCAATGGTTTGCGGACTTTTTCTTTTGTAAAGGAAATCAGCTTTGATGATAAAAAGATGAAAAATGTAAAGATCACCCAGATGATCATGGGCAACCAATAGCTTTTCAGGAAATAATTAATTTCAAATCCCGAAAGGTTTTCAAGCAGGGTAGGATAGTCGATCCTTCGACGATATATCTCGAAATATTCCAGGTCTATGCAGTAAGTCAGGAAGGCGATGCTGTTGAATGCAATGAAAACGGTCCTGAGCAGCCCCTGATAAAATTTGCTGCTTCTGAAAGGAAAAGGAATCAGCAAAAGCAGGATGAAGAGGGTATTGGCAGTAGCGATCGAAGAAAGGTCGAAGCGCATGCCGGCGATAAACAGCAAAATGCTTTGCCCGAATGAATCCGTTTCGAAATACCGGCCGTTGAAAATAAGGAAAAGCATCCTTGCCAAAGTAAACAGGACCATAAGGATCAGGACCAGTTTAAAAAGCGACCGCAAATATTTAAATTGATCTTTCTTCATAATATTTCAGCAATGATAACAATAATGCTCTATCCGATCATTAACTCAGCATTAAGATTTGTTTTCTACAGTCTGTTGCCAAGCTTTTTCAGCATCCCGTTTTTCCATTCCGTGAAATTGCCTTCGATGATCTTTTCTCTGGCGGTTTCAACCAGCTTTATGTAAAAACGCAGGTTGTGCAGGGAAGTGATCATGGCTCCGAGCTGTTCGCCTGCAACGAACAAATGACGCACGTAGGCTTTGGAATATTGTGTGTCGGCGAATGAATCTCCCTTTTCATCCAAAGGAGAGAAATCATCCTTCCATTTTTCATTTTTTATGTTGATAACGCCCTCACTGGTATAGATCAGCCCGTGCCTTGCATTCCGGGTGGGCATCACGCAATCGAACATATCCACACCCAGCGATATGGATTCCAGAATGTTTTCAGGAGTTCCGACGCCCATCAGGTAACGGGGTTTATCCTGCGGCAGGATGTTGCATACCAGGGCGGTCATTTCATACATGATCTCATGCGGTTCGCCCACCGACAGTCCACCGATGGCATTTCCACCGGCCGCTATTGATGCGATCTTTTCGGCAGAGGCTTTCCGCAGGTCTTTGTGTATGCTTCCCTGCACAATAGGAAAGAGGGTTTGAGGATAGCCGTGCCGGTCTTCGGTTTCATCAAAACGCTTTATGCACCTGTCGAGCCATGCATGGGTTAAGTACATTGACTTTTCGGCATAATCGTAATCGCAGGGATAGGGGGTGCATTCGTCCAAACCCATGATGATGTCGGCCCCGATGCTACGCTGAATATCCATAACGTTTTCAGGGGTGAACTTATGTCGCGATCCGTCAATATGCGATTGGAACACGACTCCCTCATTCGTTAATTTTCTTTTGTGGGCCAGGGAGTAAACCTGATAACCGCCGCTGTCGGTGAGTATGGGGCCGCTCCAACCATTGAATTTATGCAGTCCGCCGGCCTTTTCGATAATGTCCGTACCGGGACGAAGATACAGGTGGTAAGTATTTCCAAGAATGATGCGGGCTTTGATGTCTTCCCTGAGCTCTTTGGTATGGATCAGTTTCACCCCGCCCAGAGTACCAACGGGCATAAACACAGGGGTTCGTATCTTGCCGTGCCCGGTGGAAATTTCCCCTGCACGTGCCCCGCTTTGCCTGTCTTTTCCCGTAATCCTAAAATCTATCATTTTTAATGCCCAAAGATACGCTTTAATTTATTTGTTAAGGTTAATTTAGTAGCCTCAAATATCTACCTATGCCGTTCAATCACAATGACCTGTTTGTTGAGCTTATCTTACTGATCCTCTTTGCGTTCAATGTGGTGATCCAGTTGTTTTATTACTGGTATTTCTTTGCCAGACTGGCCTTCAGGAAGATCCCCGAACCCCCGGTGCAATCACTGCCCGTTTCTGTTGTGATCAGCGCTAAAAATGAATATTCCAACCTAAAAAAACATTTGCCCCTGATTATTGATCAGGATTATCCTGATTTTGAGGTGCTGGTGGTTGATGATGCTTCCACTGATGAAAGCGATGAATTGCTTGATGAAATGGAAAAGCAATACGAAAGGTTGAAAGTGATTCACATCCGGCAGGATTTGAATTTTTTCAAAGGCAAGAAGTTTCCCCTGAGCATTGGGATCAAATCCGCCAAAAACGACCTGATCCTGCTCACCGATGCGGATTGCCGGCCGACAGGCCGGAATTGGATCAGGTCGATGGCTGCCCGATTCCATAGTCAGACCGAGGTTGTTTTGGGCTATGGCCCGTTCGAGAAAAAGAATGGCTTGCTGAACAAACTCATCCGCTTCGACGGCATGCATGTGGCCATTCAATATCTGTCCTATGCTCTGCGGGGAATACCATATATGGGCGTGGGCAGGAATCTCGCCTACAAGAAAAAGCTTTTCTATCAGTCCAAAGGGTTTACCTCACATTATAAAGTAGCTTCCGGAGATGATGACCTGTTCATCAATCAGGTGGCCAGGACGGGCAATACGGGGATCAATATTCATCCGGATGCATTTATGTATTCCAGGCCGTCAACTTCATTGGATCGGTGGATCAGGCAAAAACGCAGACATTTTTCCACGGCAGCTTATTATAAAAAGCATTTCAAATGGTTGCTGGGTCTTTATTCTGCTTCCCAATTATCGTTTTTCATCCTTTTTGTCCTGAACCTGACCTTTCCCTTCTTCTGGCCTGCAACCCTCTTTTTGTTTTTGCTAAGGCTTGTAAGCCAGCTTATAATCCTAAAAAAATGCAGCAATAAATTATATGAAAAAGATTTATTATTATTTTCGCCGATGTACGAACTGATGCTCATTCTGATGAGCACATTTTTGGTTCTAACGAATTTCATTAGGAAGCGGAATAAATGGAAGTAGGTTCAAATTTAACTGAAAAAGGAAAACGGGATTACACCTTGGTCCAAAAGGCGGTAGGGCAAAAGGATCAAAAGGCCTATGCCGAGTTGATGCATTACTACAGGGATTCGCTGTATTTTATGCTGCTCAAGATGACCAACAATCCCAGCGACGCCGAGGACCTTACCATCGAGGCTTTTGGGAAGGCATTCAAAAACCTGGATCAATATACGCCCAATTACGCTTTCAGTACCTGGCTGTTTAAGATCGCTTCAAACAATTGCATCGATTTCATCCGCAGGAAAAAGAAACATACCTTTTCGATGAATACCGGTTTCGGCGATGAAGAGCATCAGGAAATGGCCGACACCATTCCTTCCGAATCGCTCGATCCTGAAGAGAAAGTCATCAAAAACCAGAAGATCAAGTTGATGCGTGAAGTGGTGCATAAGCTGAAACCGCATTATCGCGATTTGGTTCAGATGAGATATTTCAAGGAGTATTCCTATGACGAGATCGCCCGGGAAATGGATTTGCCGCTGGGTACAGTTAAAGCCCAGCTCTATCGAGCGAGGGAATATTTGTTCAACATCCTGAAAGATTCTCAGGATAATATCTAAATACATAAAACATAAAGGAAATGACACAGACTGATTTTCAGAAAGAGATTCTTGCGGGCATACCTGAACAGCTTCCCGGTCCTAAGGCAATTGATACCGGTATCAATCACGCTCCCAGGAGAAAAGACATTCTGTCAAAGGAGGAGAAGAAGCTTGCATTGAAAAACGCACTCAGGTATTTCGACAAAAAGCATCATGCCGCCCTTGCCCCTGAGTTTGCAGATGAGCTGAAAAAATACGGTCGCATCTATATGTATCGCTATCGGCCCGATTATCCCATCACGGCACGCACCATCGACGACTTTCCGCATAAATCCAAACAGGCGGCAGCCATCATGCTGATGCTGAGCAACAACCTGGACGAAGCGGTGGCCCAGCATCCTCACGAGCTGATCACATACGGTGGCAATGGCGCGGTATTCCAGAACTGGGCGCAATACCGGCTGACCATGAAATACCTGGCCGAGATGACGGAAGAACAAACTCTTGTGCTGTATTCCGGCCATCCCATGGGTTTATTCCCTTCGCATCAGGATGCTCCCAGGGTGGTGGTTACCAACGGCATGGTTGTCCCCAATTATTCCAAACCCGACGACTGGGAGCGTTTCAATGCGCTGGGCGTTTCGCAATACGGGCAGATGACGGCAGGATCCTTTATGTATATCGGTCCACAGGGTATTGTTCATGGAACCACCATCACGGTGATGAATGCTGGCCGTATCATACAGAAGAATGATGAGGGCCTTGGCGGGAAGTTGTTCGTCAGCTCTGGTTTGGGTGGGATGTCAGGCGCTCAGGCCAAAGCGGCTGTGATTGCCGGGGCTGTGGGAGTGATCGCGGAGATCAATCCGTCTGCTGCCAAAAAGCGACATTCACAGGGCTGGGTGGATGAGCTTTATGATGATCCGGATGAATTGATCCCGAGGATCAGAAAAGCAAAAGAAAATAAAGAAGCCGTTTCGTTGGCTTTCCAGGGAAATGTTGTTGACCTCTGGGAAAGATTTTTCGAGGAGGATATGCATGTTGAGATCGGTTCCGATCAGACTTCACTTCATAATCCTTTTGCAGGCGGTTATTATCCCGCCGGACTGAGCTTTGAGGAATCCAATAAAATGATGGCTGCCGATCCCGATGAATTCCGTAAACATGTTTACGCCTCCCTTAAACAACAGGTGGAAGTCATTAACAAGTTGGCGGCAAAAGGCATGTATTTCTTTGATTACGGCAATGCTTTTTTGCTGGAGGCAAGCAGGGCAGGGGCCGATATCCTGGATGAAAAGGGTGAATTCAAATATCCTTCCTATGTACAGGATATCATGGGACCCATGTGTTTCGATTATGGGTTCGGGCCTTTCCGTTGGGTGTGTACCTCTTCCGATCCTGAAGACCTACGAACCACCGACAACATTGCTGCTGACGTTCTGGATCAAATGTCATCAGAGACTCCCGGTGAAATCAGGCAACAGTTGGAGGATAACCTGCGCTGGATCAGGGCTGCTGAGGAAAACAAGCTGGTAGTCGGCTCGCAGGCCAGAATTTTATATGCCGACTGCGAAGGGCGTACCCGGATTGCGGAAGCATTTAACAATGCCATCAAATCCGGTGAGATCAAGGCGCCGGTAGTGCTGGGCCGCGACCATCATGATGTTTCGGGAACAGATTCCCCTTACCGGGAAACTTCCAATATTTATGACGGCTCCAAATTCACCGCCGACATGGCCATTCAGAATGTGATCGGAGATGCCTTCCGCGGCGCCACCTGGGTTTCGATCCACAACGGCGGCGGAGTCGGTTGGGGCGAAGTGATCAACGGCGGATTCGGCATGGTGCTGGACGGCAGCGAGGCCGCCGACCGCAGGCTGAAAATGATGCTTCACTGGGATGTGAACAATGGCATCGCACGCCGCAGCTGGGCACGCAACGACGGCGCCATCTTTGCCATCAAACGGGCCATGCAGGAAAATCCCAACCTCAAGGTCACCCTTCCCAACATCGCCGATGATGAGGTGTTGGACGGATTGTTTTAACAGGTAATTGTATAAGGAATTGTTTCGCCCCGTTGGGGCTTTGTTAATAGGTCACCCAAAAATCAGGGGGCTTCACCCCCTGCTATTTATTGCGCCCCTTTGGGGCTTGGACAATTTTGTGGACTGTCATGGAAGCCAAGGGAATGTATTGATAGAAATTAAGGCCCAACGGGCCGAAATAACTAGCACAGGGTGTCAGCCCTGTGAGAAGAAGGACCTGAATCAACCAAAGCCCCGAAGGGGCGAAATAAAAATTATACATCATGCCTCAATCATTGGTTAAAAATTACATGCACATCACCTTTAGCACAAAAGACAGGTATCCGTTTATCAAAGATGAAATACAAGATGAATTGTATGCATACCTGAGTGGAATTTGTAAAAACCTGGAATCGTACCCCCTTAAAATTGGTGGTTTTAAGGATCATGTGCACATTCTTTGTTTATTGTCAAGGAAGGTTTCACTCATGAAATTGGTGGAGGAATTAAAATCTCATTCTTCCAAATGGATCAAAACAAAAGGAAGAGCATTTGAAAAATTCTATTGGCAAAACGGCTATGGAGGTTTTTCGATTGGTGCCAAGGAGGTGGACGCAGTTGCAGATTATATTGTTAATCAGGAATCACATCACAAGAAGATGACCTTTAAACAGGAATATTTGATGTTTCTAAAAAAGTATGAAGTCCCGTATGATGAAAAATACGTCTGGGATTAGTTATTTCGCCCCGTTGGGGCTTTTGTTAATACGTTCCCTTTTATCAGGGGGCTTCACCCCCTGCTATTTATTGCGCCCCTTTGGGGCTTGGACACTTTTATAAACAGTGGTTCAAAACCAAAAGAATGCATCGACTAAAAGGCCCAGCGGGCCGAAACATCAAGTTTTCCCCGGTCAGGAGATTTAACCCCCCTGAATATATACGTCGCCTCTTTAGGCCTGGGTAATCTGTATAGTGTAAGGAAACCTGAAAGATTGCATTAACAAAAAGGAAAGGCCCAACGGGCCGGAATAAATAGCACAGGATGACAGCCCTGTGAGAAGAAGGACCTGAATCAAAAAAGCCCCGAAGGGGCGTAATAAATTAAAAATAAAAAAACCTGCCATCTATTCGATAACAGGCTTTTTTACTTTGTTTAAGAATTATTATCTGTTCACAGAAATCTTTTTTGTGAAGTATTGATTGTTGATGCGCAGTTTCACGAAATAAACGCCATTGTTAAGATCAGATGTGTTGATCTCCATTTGGTGGATTCCGGATTTCATTTGCAGGCTTCCAGATTGGTAAACCCGTTTGCCCATCAAATCGTAAACATCAATCTCCACCTGGCTGTTTCCTTCGATATTGAACTCAGTTATAGCCTGTTCATTGGCCGGCACGGGGTAAACGGCTATGGCGGGATCAAATGCATTTTCTTCAACACCCACAAATCCTCCGGCGCCAAACTGAATGGCGGCTTGTTCACCAAATTTGGTTCCTTCGAGTATCACGTTATTGCTTCCGTGGTAAAGTATGAAATAACCTGATTGCAGGCCATTACCGCCTTCATCGTAAATGTTGAAAGTGTAGCAACCCACCTCATCAAACTCGAATGTCTGGCTGATCATCTGTCCTGGATCGGTATAATCCCCTCCGGAATAGATGATCTCATTACCGGCATTCCGCACATCCCAGGAGGTTTCTTCAGGATTATTGTCAAGCTTTAGCAGTAATTTAACCGTTTGCGGTACTTCTTCCGCGCCGGTAAAAGTATCGTGAGTTGTGTCGTTGCCGGGATACTCATCTGCGTGTCCGTTGGGATCGTATCCAAAGACAGTCAGCGTGTTTTCTTCATCCAGCATAAATTCGATCTCATCCAATTCAACCTCTGCAAATTCCAAAAATCCCAGTTCGCCCGTCCATTGATAACTGGCGGGCTCACCGCCATTAACATTATATTCAAAGTCGAGTTGGGTCAGGTTGGAATCTCCAACATTGTATATTTTGACAACCGGGTACAGGGTTTCGGAACAATTTTCATCAGGGATATTCCTTATTGAATAAACCTCGGCATTAAAGTCGTATGCTGCTTCAAAGGTGGTCAGGTCGAGCTTGGTTGCCTGTAGCACTTCTTTGGTGCTGTTGTCCTGCACAAAGGCAACCACTTCCATGTTTTCACGCACCCACGATTGGTCAAGTGAGAACTCCAGCTCAACGGTTTGGGTATCGCCACCTGAAAAATCCAGACTTGTTCCGTATTGATCGGGAACCATCAGACGCAACACAAAGTTTAGGTGATCCTGTCCCTGCCAGCTTTGCTGGATGTTTGACTCGGTTAAGGCAAGGTGCAACCTCAGGTTGGTACCCGAATAGCCGGCTACTTTTTCCACATCCACCGTGGCTTTGTAGTTGTTCATTCCATACATTTCGCCGGTCACATCCAGCGTAAAGGATGAATTGATGGGTTTGCGCTGGTTATACATCTGGAGATAATCATTATACAAACTTTCAGTATTACTTCCACCACTGATTTTTATCGTGCCGTCAAAATATGCTGTTGGAGTACCTGTAATTTGATAATAGCTAGCTCTGCTGTTTGAATAGTTATTAGAGTATCCATCACTTATGTGGTAATT
Source organism: Bacteroidales bacterium (assembly GCA_021738625.1). GTDB lineage: Bacteria > Bacteroidota > Bacteroidia > Bacteroidales > JAIOZK01 > JAIOZK01. The sequence continues at coordinate 18,762 of JAIPBS010000008.1, read as the reverse complement.
AATAACAGCGGCATCATGTCCGTTGTCAACTAAATCATCAGCTCCCATTGCTGCTCCAGGACAATAATAGCAAGTTGTGCTTGTCACGATCTCAAGCAAAACGTATTCACGCTCCACCTGTTGCGCCTGGATTGTGCCGGCAGTTAAGAAAAATATTGCAGTAAAAAATAAGTAAATCTTTTTCATGATTCTTGTTTTTAGTTTTATAAATGTAAATATATAGATTTTTAAACTTATAACGGGAACTTTTTCCCAAATTAACACTTCATTATGTTAAAAAGTCTTAACAATTATTTTAGTCATACAGACAACCTTAATGAAGACAGGGTTGTCTGTGAATTATAAATGGTTTATTTTTTAACTAAAAAAATCAGAGACAAATGCTTTTTGTACGGTTTTTGCTTTTTAAGTGGGCATAAACAAAAATTTATACGCTATGAAAAAACGAATACTCTTTTATTCTTTATGGTTTGCTTTTTCCCTGAGTGCTTCGGCACAAAGCCTGGTTATGTCCGATGATGAAGGAGACCTGCCCATGGGCGCAATAGTGAATGTAACAGGCGAGGGAAGCGGCGGGCAGATAGCCGCCCATATCAATGTTACAAATACTGCCGAAGAACAACTGATCGTACTTTGCAGGAAATATTACCTGGATGTTGTCGAGGGGTCGATGAACACCTTCTGCTGGGGAGGAACCTGTTACGGCCCAAATGTTATGATATCTCAAAATGCAGACACCATTCAGCCCGCGGAAACCATAACCGAATTTGCAGGTGACTATATTCCCAATAACACTTTTGGCATCAGCACCATCATGTATGTATGGTACGATATGAACAATCCATCGGACTCGACTTATGCCATTGTTAATTTCAACACCATGATTGAAAAGAAACTTGAGCTGGTAGGCCCCGACAATACAATTCTGGAGGATGGCGCAACCCTGGCCGTTAACGGCGAAATCAACGAACAGATTATTGCTTATGGCATCAAGTTGGTAAATTTCACCGATGATATTGTGGATGTGAAAGTCAGGAAGGTAATTGAAGACACCATCGACGGAACTGAAAACGCCTTTTTCTGGGACCTGGAATATGGCGTTGAACAATACGAATCGGCTGCTGTGGCAATGGCTTCATTAAAGACTTTTTATGATTTCAGGGGACTTTACTGGCCGTATAATGAGGAAGGAACTTCGACCATTACCTATGTATTTTTTGATGTTCTTGATCCCGATCATAAAGTTTCATTAACTGTTGAATATACAGCAGAAGATTCGCAGGGGCTGGGAGAAGAAGACGCGCTGGCGGATTTCTCACATGCATTCCCAAATCCGGCAAACAACCTGGTGAATTTCGAGTATGAACTCAGCCATGATGTGCAAAACGCCCGGATCATCATCCGGAACCTGCTTGGAAAAACGATGCGTGAAATCCCCGTAAGTAAAGATTATAGCTCAGTCTCGATTGATGTGAGCGACCTCACGGAAGGTTTGTATTTATATTCCGTTTTAATTGACGACAGAAGCATACTTACCAGGAAACTGGTAGTGAAGCACTAAGTCGGAACTCCCCTTTTGGTTTTTGGTATCAAAAAAGCCACTTCTGAATTTCGGAAGTGGCTTGCTTTTTTCTTATCAATATGCTTTTAATCGAGCTTAAATTCCTTTCTGATCCTGCTTACATAATTCAATTCTTCCCAGGCGAAAAATTTAATGTTCTTGTAAATTTTTTCTTCACCATTCACTTTCCTTGTAAAGGTATCCTTGCTTTTGTAAAAGACCTCCACTTCTTCGCTTTTTACATCTCTTCCGAAATGGCCGTAATTGGCAGTCCGCTCGAAGATCGGATCCTTCAGACCAAGGTTTTTAATGATGCCGTAAGGTCGCAGTACATAAAGCTTTTCGATTTTCTCAGCGATTTTCCAGTCGGGAATAATTTTTCCTTTGGCGTCCGTAACTTTACAGGTGCCGTTGGTGTTCACATAAATGCCAACAGGTTCAGCCACCCCGATTGCATAAGCAAGCTGTACCAGCATTTCCTCGGCAATGCCCGCGGCCACCATGTTTTTGGCAATATGCCGGGCGGCATAGGCAGCAGAGCGGTCGACCTTTGAGCTGTCTTTACCTGAGAAGGCACCGCCGCCATGTGCTCCACGACCGCCATAGGTGTCGACGATGATCTTCCTGCCGGTGAGGCCGGTATCGCCATGCGGGCCCCCGATCACAAATTTACCTGTTGGGTTAACCAGAAGTTTATAATCATTGCTGTTGAATAATTCTTTTACCCGTTCCGGCACGTTTTGCTTGACCCTGGGAATTAATATTTTCCGGATATCATCCGTGATCCTTTCCAGCATTTTTTCTTCGGTATCGAACTCATCATGCTGGGTGGAAACCACGATGGTATCGATTTTTTTTGGCTTGCCATTGTCATCATATTCGATGGTAACCTGTGACTTGGAATCCGGCCGTAGGTACAGCATCTGGTTTTTCTCTTTTCGAATGGCAGCCAGTTCCTGTAAAAAAATATGCGCCAGCTCGATCGGCATGGGCATATAATTGTCCATCTCGGTACAGGCATACCCGAACATCATGCCCTGGTCGCCGGCGCCCTGCTGACTTTTCTTCCTTCTCTCAACCCCCTGTGAAATATCCGGCGATTGTTCATGAATGGTTGAGATCACTCCGCAGCTATTGTAATCAAAGCGGTATTCGGCATTGGTATAACCAATGTTTTTAATTACTCCACGTGCAACCTTCTGTACATCCACATAACCTTTTGTTTTCAGTTCACCGCAGCAAATCGTTAATCCGGTTGTAACCATGGTTTCGCAGGCTACCTTGGAGTCCTGATCCTGTTTCAGCAATTCGTCAAGTAAGGCATCCGAAATCCTGTCGGCTATCTTGTCCGGATGGCCTTCCGATACCGATTCAGAAGTAAATAAGTATCCCATTTTCCAGTCTTTTAAAAATCATTGATGAAGCCGCAAAGGTAAAACTTTTTTAAATTAATTTAAATCGGTTATAAATTGTCTGTTATTTTGTGAGTTGCTGGAAAACGCTTTCGATGCTGCGACTTTCCTTATTCATCGACAGAACCGTGAAATTGTTATCGACGGCAAATTTAAAAATGGCGGGACGAAGGTCTTTTCCGGAAGTCGATTCCAAGGTCCAAATCCGATCCTGTAGCTTTTTAACGGAAGTAGTTCCACTGATCTTTTTCAGTTGCTCTTTGCGAACGTCCCTGTCAAATTCAACTGTGATGACCTCTTTATCGGCCTTGTATTTTGAAAGATTGACCGTATCATCGTCGGCAACAATCACACCCTTGTTGATGATGATGGCCCGGTTGCATATGGCTTCCACCTCCTGCATGATGTGGGTGGAGAGCATCACAGTTTTCTCCTTACCGATTTTTTTGATCAGCTCCCTGATCTCAACGATCTGGTTGGGATCCAGTCCGGTAGTGGGTTCATCCAAAATGAGCACTTCGGGATCGTGGATCAACACCTGGGCAAGTCCGACCCGCTGGCGGTAGCCTTTTGACAGGGCGCCGATCTTTTTGTTTTGCTCGATTTGCAGGCCGGTAATATCGATCATTTCCTTAACACGTTTCTTTTTATTTTTCAGGTGGTGCAGTCCGGCGATAAATGCAAGGTATTCCTTCACGTACATATCGGGATAAAGCGGATTGTGTTCGGGCAGATACCCGATCTTTTTCCTGATTTCGTCTGATTGCTCATATATATCAAACCCATATACGCTCACCTCACCTGAGGTAGGGGGGATGAAGCAGGTGATGATTTTCATAATGGTGGACTTTCCGGCTCCGTTGGGGCCGAGCAGGCCAAGTATGTTGCCGGGTTCGATCCTGAAAGAAACCCGGTCGAGGGCTTTCTGTTCGCCGTATAGTTTTGTAACCTGATCAACAATTATAGACATATCCGATCCAATCTTTGTAGCGGGATGCGAAATTACGAAAAATCCTTAGCTGCCTCCCTGCGGTTCCTGATGCTGAAAATGATAACGGCGGCCAATATAATTAATTGCCCCACCCAGAACCACAACCAGCTGAAATGCCGGGGCACGTATTCGCCTGATAAACGTACGATTTCACTCAAATTCTCCGATGCAAACAACTCCATGATGGTGAATTTCCTGAGCATAAAAGATGCATAATCTTCCATGTAATTTATGATGAGAACCAGCGATCCCAGGATGAGCAAGATCCATTCATGCGCTTTAATGACCACCTTTTTCCGTTTGCTGCAAAAGTAAACAATGGGCATGGACAGCAGGATCATCGACAGGGAATTGATGATGGGTGCCAGCACAGGACCCACCCAGGTCATCGGGATCAGGAAAAGAATGTCCCAGGTAAACAGGGATTCGGGCCAGCCGAGCAAAACCTTCAAAAATACATAATAAAAGATATCCCATACGGCAAAGGCCAGGATAAAATAGGCGAAACGTACCAGCCATCTTTTCGCGGCCAGTACACCGATGCTGATCAGCATGATCAGGGTAGCGGTCTCGCGCAAAATTTCCGTTATCCCGATGCTTTTTCCGATGGGCTGAAGCGGGAAACGAAAGCCATCCGGGTAATAGATCTCCCTCAGGTAAACAACCACGGCACATTCCATAAATCCCATCGCAATGGCAAAAACAATTACCCAAAGGGTGGTTTTCCAGATCTGCTTCATTCGTTTTTCAGTTATATTTGCATAAAACTACACAAAAGCAGTTGATTAATCAAATGCCCAAAATATCAACATTTTCATGTTTATAAACTTGTGAAATAAAAAAAGAAGTTCTAACTTTGCACCCATTTTTTAGGTGAGTATAGAATTTTCTCATTAAGAAACCAATATATATGAATACGACAAGTTATAAAACCACTTACGTGAACAATGAAACAGCAACCAGAGACTGGGTTGTGATCGATGCGGAGAACGAGGTGCTGGGAAGGTTATCCTCCAAGGCTGCCAAACTTCTGCGCGGCAAATACAAGCCCAATTTCTCACCTCATGTTGACTGTGGCGATCATGTGATCGTAATCAACGCCGACAAGGTACGGCTGACCGGCAATAAGATGGATGAAAAAGAATACATGCGTCATAGCGGATATCCTGGTGGTCAATACACGAGGAACGTGAAAGAAACCATGCGGGTAAAGCCCACCTTCGTCGTGGAAAATGCCATCCGGGGCATGTTGCCCAAGAGCAAGCTCGGCAGGGAAATGTTCAGAAACCTGTATGTTTATGCCGGCAGCGAGCATCCGCATGAAGCACAGAAACCGAAAGAAATCAAAATAAATACAATCTAAGCAATTAAATATGGACGTTGTAAACGCAATAGGCAGAAGAAAAACAGCCATCGCCCGCGTATATCTGAAAGATGGCAGTGGCAAGGTCATCATCAACAAAAAGGATTATCAGGAATATTTCCCGCCCAAAACGCTGCAATACATCGTTAAGCACGCCTTTATGGTGACCGAAACCGAAGGCAAGTATGATACCATGGTAAATCTTGATGGAGGCGGCATAACCGGCCAGGCTCAGGCGCTGCGACTGGCTATCTCCAGAGCCCTGGTGAAGATCAATCCCGATTTCCGACCTTCCCTCAAATCAAAAGGATTGCTAAGAAGGGATCCCCGTATGGTGGAAAGAAAGAAACCCGGACAGCCCAAGGCAAGAAAGAAATTCCAATTCAGCAAACGTTAATACCCCAATACTGGATTGTGTTTAGTATCTAAATTGCCAGGACCGGCCATGCCGCTACCGGGCAATTGATAAACAAAAGAATGTAAACACTTAAAAACTGAACAATGGCGAATATCTCATTTGAAGAATTACTTGACGCAGGTGTACATTTCGGTCACCTGAAAAGAAAATGGAATCCCAACATGGCTCCCTATATCTTTATGGAAAGAAACGGGATCCATATCATCGATCTTTATAAAACCATTGCCAAGCTGGATGAAGCCTGCTCGGCTTTGAAACAGATCGCAAAATCAGGGAAGAAGATTTTGTTTGTGGCCACCAAGAAACAGGCCAAGGAACTGGTTGCACAGCAGGTGAAACGGGTGAATATGCCCTATGTGGTAGAAAGATGGCCGGGCGGAATGCTTACCAACTTTGCCACCGTTAGAAAGGCTGTTCGTAAGATGGCTTCCATCGATAAGCTGATAAACACCAAAAACTTCATGAACCTTTCGAAGCGTGAACGTTTGCAAATTACGCGTGAAAGGGCCAAACTGGAGAAACAACTGGGTAGCATCGCGGATCTGAACCGCCTGCCCTCTGCGCTGGTGATCATCGACATCAATAAGGAACATATTGCGGTGGCCGAGGCCAAGAAACTAAATATCCCCACTGCCGGCATCGTGGATACCAATAGCGATCCCACGCTGGTGGATTTTCCGGTACCGGCCAATGACGACGCTTCCAAATCCATTTCCCTGCTCACAAAAATACTTGTGGATGCGGTTGAAGAAGGACTGAAAGAACGCAAGATGGAAAGAGATAAGCGTAAGCAGGAGGAAGAGGACGAACGTGAGGAACAGGAAATTAGGACCAAATCCAAAACTGTTGAGGAGTATGAAGAGCAGGAAGATGAAGAAGCAGAGAAGGCAGGAAAAAAAGCTCAGGATGTGAAAGCGGGCAAGAAAGTTAAAGAAGAGCGTGGTGCTGGAGAAAAAAGGCCCAGACGTCCCCGCAAAACCGTTTCTAAAAAAGTAAATAAGAAATAATTCGTCGAATCAAATAAGAGAAGAATATATTATGGCAAACATAACAGCAGCAGAAGTTAATAAGTTACGCAAGCAAACCGGCGCCGGTATGATGGACTGCAAAAAGGCACTGCAGGAAGCCGATGGCGATTTCGAAAAAGCAGTGGAAGTACTGCGCAAAAAAGGACAGAAAGTGGCGGCCAAACGCGCCGACCGCGAAGCTACAGAAGGTTTTGTGATTGGTAAAACCAACGAAACCCATGATTTTGGCGTGGCCGTGCTCCTGAGTTGTGAAACCGACTTTGTGGCCAAAAGCGAAGGTTTTGTGAGCTTTGTCAACAAAGTTGCCGATGCCGCATTGTTTAAAAAGGTGAAAAGCCTGGACGAGTTGAAAGAGACCGATTTGGATGGCAGGAAATTAGATGAGCAGGTGACCGACCTCATGGGAAAGATCGGGGAAAAAATTGAGCTGGCGGATTACCAGATCATTGAAGCCCCTCATGTTAGCGCATACAACCATATGGGCAACAAGCTGGCCACACTGGTTGGACTGAACAAAGCAGAAGGAGAGGATCTGGATACCACCGGAAAAGAACTGGCCATGCAGGTGGCTGCCATGAACCCGGTTGCTGTTGATGAAGGGGATGTGGATCAGAAAATCATCGACAAGGAAAAAGAGATCGGGATGGAACAGGCCCGTCAGGAAGGAAAACCCGAGCAGATACTGGAAAAGATCGCCATGGGTAAAGTGAACAAATTCCTCAAAGAAAACACCTTGCTGAATCAGGATTTTGTGCGCGACACCAAAAAATCAGTTAAGCAATACCTGAGTGAAAAAGACAAAGACCTGACGGTTTCTGCTTTCAGGCGTGTTTCTTTGGTTTGAGAATATTCTACATAATGAAAAATGAAAAGGGGTCCCATTGGATCCCTTTTTTTTGTGGATGCTATTATACCGATTCGGAGAAGGTTTGCAATGATTGACCTTCTGCTATCGGTATAACTGAAGCTAACAGAAAAATGCTTTACATTTTTAATAAGATCCATTAAATATGATAAAACAGATAGATTGGAAATAAAGGTGTTTTTATCCAGAGTAGGAATCCTGCGAATATGCCGACTTAGGGCCTTGCCCGAAATCAGATGCATCACAAAAACAGTCCTTTCATGAATAAATATATTTACATATTAAAATATTTTGATCTTTTTGTTGTTAATAATTGTACTTTCGCATGTTTACAGGAAGGAGCAACTTATCAATAAAATTCATTTAACTTTTCCCGGCCTTTTCTCCGAAACGATTAAGAAAAACGGGAATCAGAACGCACTCGCATTCGCGGGTGAGCAAGCCATGACTTATCATCAGTTAAGTCGCCGGATTGATTCCATGATTGCCATGCTCGAACAAATGGGTGTAAAACCCGGGGATAAAGTGGCAATATTGAGCGTTAATATGCCCAACTGGGCGATCACCTACTTTGGTATCACCTTTATGGGGGCTGTTGCCGTGCCCATATTGCCTGATTTTTCAGTAAGGGAAAGCAGAAATATTCTTGAACATTCCGGTGCAAAAGCCTTGTTTGTTTCTGAAAAATTGTCCGGCAACATTTCTGATCTCCAAAGTAAAAATTGCAGGCATATCATTCAAATGGATGATTTCACAATAATTTCAGGTGACGATAAATTGCTTTTTGATAGCGACAAAAAACCACAAAAGAAATACCGGGTGCAGGAAGATGATCTGGCCTCCATCATATATACTTCCGGTACAACAGGACAATCCAAAGGGGTTATGTTAAGTCATAAAAACATATGCTCCAATGCCATTGCCGGCGGCAAAGTACAACCGATTGACAGCAGAGATCGCTTCCTTTCCGTTTTGCCTTTGTCGCATACCTATGAAAACACCCTTGGCCTGATCCTGCCAATGATATTTGGCGCTTCGGTACATTATCTCCGGGAAAAACCGGTTGCCGCCGTTATGATCCCTGCCATGAAAGCTGTCCGTCCGACCATGATGCTGACGGTTCCTTTGATCATCGAAAGGATTTACAGGTCAAAGATTAAACAGGCCCTTACAGTCAGCTTTGTTATGAAATTGCTTTATGCTGTTCCGTTGATGCGCAGGCAGATGCAGCTCAAAGCAGGTAAGAAGCTGATGAAAACCTTTGGCGGAGAGCTGAAATTTTTCGGCATAGGGGGCGCCAGGCTCGACCGGGAAGTTGAACAATTCCTGATCGGGGCAAAGTTTCCCTATGCCATTGGCTACGGTCTTACCGAGTCGTCTCCGCTGCTGGCAGGGCTTGGTCCTGCACAGTGCCGGCTTCAGTCGACCGGACCGTCCGTGGATGGGGTGGAAATACGGATTAATGATCCCGCTCCTGTTACAGGTATAGGTGAGATATGGGCAAAAGGGCCGGGCATCATGCGGGGTTATTACCGCAACCCGGAGGAAACCAAAAAAACACTGAGCCCTGATGGATGGCTGAAAACCGGAGACCTGGGGGTGTTCGACCAGGATGATTTTCTGTTTATAAAAGGACGGTCGAAAAATGTGATCGTTGGCGCCAACGGCGAAAACGTGTATCCCGAAGAGATCGAATCCATGATCAACAATTTCAGGCATGTTGCCGAATCCATCGTTACCCATGAGAAAGGCAAACTGGTGGCCCTGGTTCACTTTAACCTGGCGGAGCTGGAAAAAATGTATCAGCATTTTCAGGAAGAAATTTCACAACATCTGGAAGATAAGCTGACAGAGCTGAAAGAAGAATTGCTGGACTACATCAACTCACGTGTAAACAGGTTCAGCCGGCTGAGCGCCATTGTATTGCATAACGAACCTTTCCAGAAAACGCCCACCCAAAAAATCAAGCGCTTTTTGTATACCTGATCAGATTTGCATTTGTTTTCACAGCTGCAGCCGGCACATGCCTATCCTTCAAAACCGGAAATAAAAGTATCTCAATAATTGGCGGTATAATTCTGGTTTTACACACCAACATAACACCTCTTAGTTAAGAGGAATGTTTTAAATTTCGTATTCTGAATGTGTAGTTGAGTAAAACGGATCAATTGTTATGAATGACCTTCCTGACAATAGTTCCCCGGGATGATATGATTTGTATGAAATACATTCCACCGGCTAATTCACTCATATCTATTTTTATCTGTTTCCCGCCCTCAGGTATCTTATTAATGTGCCTGACGAGTTTTCCATTCCGGTCAAGTACAATAATCTTAAGTGGTTCAGCGCCCAAATCAGAATCTGACTGAATGTAAACGAAATCTGTAGATGGATTTGGATAACATTTTAACAATGAGCTAAAATCCTGGTCGCTATCTGCTTTTGTTGGTAAAGTGTTGTAATAAAGTTTCAGTTTTTTTACTTCATGATAAAAAAAGACCGAATCACCTTCATGGATGATATCAATAGGATACTGATTGTTGCATTCTGACCAGCCACTGCCGTCCCACTCATAAATATCAGCATTTATCTGATTCGTTAGAAATTCATAATCAATATAACGCATGTTATGCCACTGTTCATCTGACCAATATTGATAGGTCTCAGACAGTTTGCTATCTTGGTCGTTGTATGTGTAAGTGTGCAGGTCATAGTTAATCCATTCATTATCTTCAGCCGCCTGACTTAATAATTTTAATAGTCTCCCATTCGAATCATAGATATAAGATCTTAGATACTGATCCACCCAAGCATCATTATGCCAATACTTTCGGCAGTAACTCAAACGGTTATAATTTGTATCATAAGTAGTTAATTCTAATTGATAATTTTTCCAAATATCATCCAACCAATAAAGAGTGATCCTAGATGTATTCATGTTATAATTGTTGTAAGTATTAATGTCCTTCCCTGAATTTCTCCAGGCTCCATTACTCCATACTTGGGTTATCTTCGTTAAAGCATTTCCAGCATTATCTCGAGTATATGAATAAAGATGATTATTAACCCATAAGCCATTATTCCAATTTTGAGATAGTCTACAGATTAAATATCCATCCTGATTATAAGTGTATGATATAATAATGTAATTCACCCATGTACTATTTTCCCAGTTCTTCATAACATAGGACGATATTTTGCCATTTGTATCATATGTGTATTGCCACTCAATATAGTTATTCCATTCGTCGTTTTTCCAGGTTTGGATTGTGATACTTTGAAGGTATGAGTTATCATAAGACCAAATAATTTGATCCCGATTTATCCAATTGTTATCCTCCCAGTACTTAGTTAAAAAGTTTATAAGAACGCCGTTATCATATGTAAACATCTCTAAGCTTTCATTCGTCCATTGGTGATCAACTTTTTTTTGAAGAATTGTACTCAATACATTACCGTTGTCGTAAGTGTTTATTTCTTTAAAATTCCCATCAATATCCCACCAGTATATTGAATCCACCTGTAAATCCGTATCAGGACTTAATTTGAAGTGTGGTGATAGCTCGACCGGAATTATGATTTTTTCCTGTGATGACATCGTCAAGGCTATGACACAGAAGATTGAAATTGAAATTAATTTTTTCATGCCGTTTAAATGTTAGGTTTGATTGACTGTTGTTTAAGCTTTGTGTTATTCAAAGATAGACTTTTTTGCCTCTTTTGTCAAATGCTAATCAATTAAGATGAGGTCATGTAATATATTGGCAAACAAATACGCAATTATCGGAAGGATTGCGGGAATTTTTTAGGTCAGTTAGAAATTCATATTCATCAAGCGGCGGATTCTTCTTGTTTAAAACCAAATCTATAGATGCTTGCTATCCGGGCCGCTACTTTATTAAGCAGCTTATGGAAATAATCCGGAACTTAATTACATCCTTCCAACCGGCATGATACACAATGGGTTTTCGTTACCGGCCATGCTGAGGGTTTCACGCACCTCATTGTCTCTAAATGCCCCGACAACCACTGTGCCCAGATTCAATGAAACGGCCTGTAAATAAACATTCTGGGCGGCATGTCCTTCTTCCATATGCACATACCTGATGCCTCTGTCTCCATATTTTTGTGTGGTTCTTTCATAAACCGCTGCCAACACGATAACCATGGGGCTATCTTCTATCCATTGTTGCCCGAGTGCTGCATCAGAGAGCTGTGACCGTACATCTTCATCTTTAATCAAACCAACTAATCCCTTACGCACCTGACACTATATCCATAGGCTTTATCGTTGTGGCCCCGGTATATAGCATCATTATTTGCACTCATTTGGCGTAGCCAGGCATAGGAGGTGCTATATTCCGTATCTTCGGTAGCTGTCCACCACATACCGCTGGTACCCATAAGGCCAAAAGAACCCCCGCCGAGGTAATATCCGCCCGGCATAGCTTTAAATCCAACTTCATCGGTACCGCCCCCATTGTCGTTCCATGCCGTGGTGCTTTTTAATTTATTACCTTCATCGCCTTGCCAGCCTATTTCATCTGCTTCCATTTGACTTAAGCCAAGATATTTTTGAAGTTCTTTCCATTCACTGTCTGTTGCCACATGCCAGCCCTCGGGTACTGCAACCAGGGCGGCATCCCAGGTGTACAAATAACCGTAAAGGTCAATATTAGCGTCGTTATTGTTGTAAGCCCAGCAATTTGCAGTCAGAAAAGCCAAATTTTCAGTCATCCACACCTGGTCTCCTATCTTTTTCCATTGGTATGTTTTGCCGTCTCGTGAATCGGTGTATGTACCGGAAGTTTCATCAGGTGGATCATTATTATCTTCTTTACAGCCCGTGAAAAGTACCGTTGTTAAAAACAACCCCACTAAAAGAAAACTGAATGTTTTTGTTGTCATGTCTTTTAATTTTAAGATTATCTTATTATATAATGACCAATCGCAAGCTGTTTAAAGCCTCTAAAAATACAAATGTTTTTTTAAAAAGGCAGCCTCACCTTTTTCTGTTATTTAGAATAGGGATATCAGCACAATCAGCCCAGGTCAAAGCGATCCAGGTTCATCAACTTATCCCATGCGGCCGCAAAATCCTTCACGAATTTCTCAGCCCCGTCATCGCTGGCGTAAACCTCGGCAATGGCCCTCAGCTCGGCGTTGGAGCCAAAGACCAGGTCCACGCGACTGGCTTTGTATTTCTTTTCCCCGGACTTACGGTCGAAGCCTTCAAAGCTTTCCCGCTCGTCGGAAGTCGGTTTCCACTCGATTGCCATATCCAGCAGATTTACGAAGAAATCCGTGCTGAGAACTCCCGGGCGGTCGGTGAACACACCATAATCCGAGCCGTCATAATTGGCTTTCAGTGCACGCATACCACCTACCAGCACCGTCATTTCAGGAGGGGAGAGGCTGAGCAACTGGGCTTTGTCTACCAGGGCATCCTCTGTGCATTGGGCGTATTCCTTCCGCGCATAGTTGCGGAAACCATCCGCTTTGGGTTCCATCACCTCGAAGGATTCCACATCCGTTTGTTCCTGCGTGGCATCCGTGCGGCCCGGATGGAAAGGAACTTTGATGTCATATCCGGCATCTTTGGCCGCCTTTTCAACCGCCGCATTTCCGGCTAGCACGATCAGGTCTGCCAGGGAAAATTTTTTGTTACCGGATTGCGCATCATTGAACTCCTTCCGGATTTCTTCCAGTTTTTTCAACACTTTGCTTAACAGTTCAGGATTGTTCACCTCCCAGTTTTTCTGAGGTTCCAGGCGGATGCGGGCGCCGTTGGCTCCTCCGCGCTTATCCGAATCGCGGTAGTTGGAAGCCGAGGCCCAGGCAGTGGTTACCAGTTCGGAAACCGACAATCCCGAATCCAGTACTTTGGCTTTCAAATCGGCAACATCTTTTTCAGCTATCAGTTCATGGTCAACCTCAGGGACCGGGTCCTGCCAGACCAAATCTTCTTCGGGGACTTCCGGACCGAGATAACGGCTTTTAGGGCCCATGTCGCGGTGCACAAGTTTAAACCATGCCCGTGCAAAGGCATCTGCGAATTCATCCGGGTTTTCGTAAAAATGTCTGGAGATCTTTTCGTATTCAGGGTCCACTTTCAAAGCGAGATCCGTGGTAAGCATGATGGGGGCGTTCTTCTTTCCCTCGATATGTGCATCGGGAACGGTATCTTTGGCAGCCTCATCTTTCGGTGTCCACTGGTATTTGCCGGCCGGACTTTTGGTCAGCTCCCATTCATACTCAAAAAGGTTTTTAAAGAAACCCATATCCCACTGCGTGGGCTTGTTGGTCCAGGCGCCTTCCAGTCCGCTGGTGATGGTATCGGCTCCCTTGCCGGTTCCATAGGTGTTCTTCCATCCCAGTCCCAGTTCTTCGATGGGAGCAGCCTCAGGATCGGGGCCGTTATGTTCCTCGGGAGCCGCGCCGTGTACCTTTCCGAAAGTATGCCCGCCGGCGATCAGGGCCACCGTTTCATAATCGTTCATGGCCATGCGTTTAAACGACTGCCTGATGTATTTGGCGGATTTGGCCGGATCGGGTTCCCCGTTGGGTCCTTCCGGATTTACATAGATCAGGCCCATGTGATCGGCTGCCAGGTCTTCTTTGAGCTGACCTTCCTCATCGTGGCGTTCATCACCAAGCCATTCCTGTTCCGGACCCCAGTCAATATCCTGTTCCGGTTCCCAGATGTCTTCGCGGCCACCTCCAAAACCAAAGGTTTTAAATCCCATGGATTCCAGGGCGACATTCCCGGTGAGGATCATCAGATCGGCCCAGGAAATCTTTTTGCCGTATTTTTTCTTGATCGGCCACAACAACCGCCTGGCCTTGTCGAGGCTAACATTGTCGGGCCAGCCGCTGATAGGCGCAAAACGCTGGTTGCCGGTGCCGCCTCCTCCGCGTCCGTCCGACAGGCGATAAGTCCCGGCACTGTGCCAGGCCATGCGGATAAAGAGCCCGCCGTAATGGCCCCAATCGGCCGGCCACCAGTCCTGGGAGTCGGTCATCAGATCATGCAGGTCTTTTTTCAATGCCTCATAATCCAGTTTTTTGAATTCTTCCGCATAATTAAAATCCTCATCCATCGGATCGGATAATTCCGAGTGCTGGCGCAGGATGTTCAGTTTCAGACGGTCGGGCCACCAATCCAGGTTTCTTACCCCGCTATCACCGGAGCTGTGATTTCCTGTGGCTCCCGTGACGGGACATTTGCTGATATTCTTGGATTTTTTTTTCATAGCTGTTTGTGTTTATTGTTTTTTAAACCTTCCTTTTATCTCCAGTACAATGTCTTCAATTCTGAAATTTGGTATTTTCTTTTTTTCGAAATATGACATCAGCAGCTTATCCAGTTCTCCATCGAAATAATCCCTGATCGCATCCGATTTTTTATCGTACAAATGATGGTGGTTTTCGAGCACGGCGTCATAGCGCATGATATCCCGCTCGGTGGTTACCCGTTTTATCAAATCGTTTTCAACCAGCACGTTGAGAATTTTATAAACGGTCCCCGTGGCAATGTTGGGATGTGCTTTTTTGATATAGCCTATGATGCTTTCGGCAGTGGGATGATTTTCTAAACGATGGATGGCTTCAAGGATTACGATCCGTTGCGGGGTGATTTTCAAACCCTTTTCCTGTAAGCTGTTTTTGATCTCTTTCGGTCTCATAACGGATAATTATACTTTTGTCGGCTTCAACCGGGTTTTGATTTGGTTTTTCTTGATGCCGAAACAATTAAAATCAACCCGACTGCCAGCAATACCAGTCCGGATGCCAGGCCGATCATTCCGCCCGTCCATATGGCATAACTTCCAAGCCCGTCGTCTCCGTGGCCTTTAAATTCAAAAATCAGGTAGTCAATGAAGAAATAAAACCCGGGGGCAGTTAAAAGGATAAGTATGACGCCGATTGTTTTTTTCATTTTGGTAGATAATGTTTGAGAGGCTCAGCCGTCGTCTGAACGATAAACCAAAAGGTTTTCCCCTATATGCTTTCACTTAACTAGCCCAAGGTAATAAAAATATACATAAACGGGAAACTAACGATAATCTTTTTCCGTAATTCGGAAACCTGAATTTACTATGCAAACGTTAAACTTAATAAACCCTCCCGTCTTGTTCTCTGATCCTCTCGTTCATTCTTAGAATCCAATCCGTTTTGGAGGCCGTATAGGCCTCTCTGTCGTTTGGATATTGTTCGGCAAGCTTCAGTTTCAGGGATTCGTATTCCCTTGCAATCTTCGGATACCTGATCAGGTAGTCTCTAAATCTGATTGTAGGTTTGGCTTTCAAACCGGGTATTGCGGTACTGCCGATATGATCAATTTTCACGATCTCATTTTCGGAGGATGCCTTCGTAATTGATTGTTAATCTTAATATTTTGAACCACAAAGGATCATAAAGGTTTGTTTATAAACTCCAATTGTGAAAAACTCCATAATTAGTATGATTTTCGTGAAGTGAAATCTAGTTCTTGTCCGAACAAGTCAACAGTTCCTTTCCCTTTTGTTAGTTCGTTCATTACATCTTGTTGAGATTTAATTTTTAGGCCGGATATAATGTGCTTAATAGGAATGCCTTTTTTTTCAGTCATTTTAATCCTTATTCAAACCATTTTAGAATAAACTCGTAATTTGTTGTAATTGGTGGTAATTTGTAGTAATTCTTTGTTTCATTGAAAAGCCCTTAGACTCTTATACCTATGTATCCAAACCCTAATCCCTTCGTGCAACTTTGTTTTTGTGATTTCGTGGCAGTTGAATTTAGCTCCATTCAATTTTCAATTTTCAAATTTCCATCCAATACACCATCTTTTCTTTTTCAATCATAAAATCCTTCATTTTCTTTTTCACATCTTTCTTGTCGGGGGCTGCTTTTCCGTCAGTTGCTTCTTTTTTGGCGATGCTGTTGAGTACTTGCAGAAAGCGGTCGATGTCGGATTTTGTGTTTTCCAGTCCCAGGCTCATACGGGCCAGCCCTGGTAGTTGTAATTTCGGAAACAGGGTTACCATTAATGCCTGGAATCTTTCCAGGAAGGGCGGTATGCCAACCAGCTGCTTGATCATGATATGGGCGCAATGGCAGCCGAAGCGCGTACCGATGCCGCCCCGCCTCGCCAGTTCTCCCGACAGCCGGCTGGGAATATCCCCTTTGATCTCGAACAGGATGACGCCTCCTTTCCGGCTGAAGTTTTCAGCATCCGGGTCGTTAACCCCTGTTACTTTGAGCTTTTCGATCTTTTGCATTTCGCGCAGCGCAAAAGCCGTCATTTCCTGTTCTTCCTGTTGGATGATATTCATGCCGATGCGTTGGAGCAGCAGCAACGATTTGCCCAGAGCAGCAATGCCGGCAGCGTTTTCTTCACCGGAAGCAGTGATCTCTTGAATTTCTCTGGCACCGAACTCCAGGGTTCCCTTTTTAGCCACCAGCAGTCCCACACCGAAGGGCGCATAAGCTTTGTGGGCGCAACAGGCAAAATAGTCGATGTTCAGGGTATCAATATCCACTTTGCGGTGGGCCAGCATCTGTGCGCCGTCCACCAGCAGGCGTGCCCCGTAAAGGTGGGTGATGCGGCTGATCTCCTGCAGGTCGTTGAAGCTACCCATCACATTGGAAGCCCCGCTCAAAGCGACCAGCCGGATGCGCTTGTTCTTATGCATTCCATGTTTGTTGTATTCCTGTAAGGTTTTTTCCAGTTCCTGCAAATCGAAAAAACCTTCCTTGTCGACGCCCAGCCGCTCCAACGTCATATTTTCTTTCATGCGCCAGGGCAGATCGTTTGAAGAATGTTCCAGCAGGCTGCTCAACACCACCGCTTCGATCTTATCTTCCTTTTCCCGGGCCAGGCTCTCCGCCACCAGGTTGATGGCCTCGGTGGTGTTGGAGGTGAAGATCACATCGTATTTGTCGTCGGGAGCCGAAAGGAATTTTGCACTGATTTTTTTAACTTCCCTGATGATCTCTTTTTGAATATCTTCGGATTGCCAAAGCGCTTGCCTGAAAGCTTCCCATACCGGTTCAAAAGTAGGGGTGCTGGCTCCGTTGTCGAGATTGATGTAAGGTTTATCACCATACATGGTGGGAACCAATACATCCCTGCCAATAAGGGTATGGCGGAGTGCGTCAAGGAGTTGGTGTCCGTTTGGTTCGGTTGGTTTATCCCCGTATAGGATTTGAATGGCACTTTGTTTCCCGGAATCAGGGCTCCTAAAAATATCTTCCCCAAACTTCCGAATCAGTTTGAGTGCACGGGCAAAGGCGATCAGATTGACTATGGCCGGGGTGCCCGCCTCGAAGCGGTCAGGGACTTTTGAAGGGATCATCCAGTTGACAGCCATCAGCCGGCTGGTACCACCTCCGGTATCGAATGGGATGTTTTTAGGCAGCCCCCGCTTTTTGACTGCAATGGCCCGCACGCCCAGAGGCAGGCCAATATCCTGGGAGGAGAGCGTTTTAAAGCTGTTTTCAGGAAGGTGTTTGCAAAGCATCTTCGCCCGGCGTGCATTGCCAAAGATCACAGTATAGCTTGATTTGTTCAAGCCGAGGAAATCCAGCACGATCTCCCTGGCTTTTTCGTAGAGATGCGTTGTTACCATCGAAAAATGCCCGCTGCCCCGATGCACGTTGGAATATGTTTCGAGGGCGGCATATATGCCGTTTTCAAGTGACTGATGCAAATCCGTGCTTTCTTTCACCACTGTGAAAGCCTTGCCTGTTGCCTGCGTAGCCATACCCACCGGGCCGGCTGCTGCTTTTTTGTTTGATGTCATTAGCAGTTAGTTGGGTGATCAGGGAATTATCCTTAAAAAATTTCCTAAAGATAAGGGGTTTTGGAAACAGGGGGTGTTAAGTTTTTTTTAAGAGTGTTAATTCGGTTGTCATTCGGTGGTCATTCATAGTCATTCGGTGGTCATTCAATAGAAATTCATGGTCATTGCTAAAGGAATCCGTTATACCCGAAGCTTTCCAGAGGCTGTTCAAAAAAGTGTGTCAAAAGTTTGATTAATAAAACATAAATAACTTTGACACATGGAAGAAAAGAACAAAGGAAAAATGAAACAATCCAGGCTCGAAGAGCTAATACCAGACGAGAAAAAGCGTAAGCAA
>JAIPBS010000080.1 GCA_021738625.1 Bacteroidales bacterium | reverse complement strand
ATTTCATCGCCTTCCAGCATTTCGCCCATTTCGAGGTATGACTTCAAAATAAGGCGTAGAGCATCTAAACCGTTTCCCACACCAATACAGTGTTTTACCCCTATAAAGCTAGCATACTTCTGTTCAAATGTCTTTACTTCATTGCCCATCAGGTACCAGCCAGAATCAAGCACCCGTTTTATAGCAATTGATAGTTCTGGTTCGTAAGTATCGTTGATAGCTTTTAGGTCGAGAAATTTGATCATTGGCAACTAATCATTTTGATAAATTTAGCCGGATTACCAACCCATAGTTCGTTTGATGGAATATTTTTTGTTACCACACTACCAGCCCCTATCATCGCATTTTCGCCAATGGTTATTCCGCCAAGGATCACAGACCCTGCTCCAATGGTAGCACCCTTCTTAATCAACGTGCTTTGAAAACGATCAGGATAACGTTTTGAACGGGGATATTTATCATTTGTAAATGTAACATTTGGACCAATAAAAACATTGTCTTCAATTCTTATTCCATCCCATAACTGAACTCCTGATTTGATAGTTACATTGTCACCCACAATAACATCATTTTCAATAAAAACATTAAAGTTTATGTTACAGTTTTTACCAATTACAGCATTTTTGAGAATAACACAATATTGCCAAATGGTCGTATTCGAGCCAATATTCCTAGAATGGACTTCAGAACTAGGGTGAATCATTTCTTGGTCTCTATCAGATAATCTTCATAATTCCTGATATAGTCTGCTTCGTTATATTTTTTTGAAGCCAGTACCAGGCAGACGGAGCCTGATGAAAAATTTATGAGTTCACGCCAGATTCCCGGCACGATGTGCAAACCAATGTACGGTCTGTCTAGGTGGACAATCTTTTTGTTAGTTCCGTCGTCGAGCAACACATCAAATGCACCACTTACCGCGATTATAAATTGCTGCAACTCCTTGTGTGCGTGCCCGCCCCTGCCTTCTCCGCCAGGGATATCGTATAAATAATAGACCCGCTTCACATCAAAAGGGACACTTATTCCGTTTTCCAGGGCTGTTATATTGCCCGCCCGATTATGTATTTTGCTAAACTGCACAATACCACAGTTGTAGATACTATGTTTTATTTTGCCAGCCATGATAAGTAGTCTTTGTAATTTCTGATGTAGTCTTTCTCACTGAAATAGGTAGAACTTATTACCAACGCCAGTGCGTTGGTTGAGAAATTGTTCATTTCCCGCCATAAGCCTTGCGGAATATATAGGCCATAGTAAGAACGGTTGAGAGAAAATGTTTGCTTCTGCTGCCCATTGTCTACCAGGATGTCAAAGCTTCCAGAGAGTGCAACAATGAACTCCTGTTGTTCCTTGAAAGCATGGCCTCCACGCATTTGTCCTCCAGGGACATCGTATATCCAATAAACTCTGTTAATGTTGAATGGTATATGAGATTCTTCCTCTATAAAGGTGAGATTCCCTCGGGGATCCATATATTTGGGCAGATCTATGATTCTTGGCATTTTGATACTTGGTGATTATACGTGGCGAATTGCATCCTTGAACAAATCCCACTGCCTTTCTTTTGTATAAAACAACTTCAATTTCTCATGTGCTTTCGTTGCCATGTCGAGCCCCTGATCCGGTGTTGAAAGGACATTTTTGATCTTTTCAAGCAGCTCATCTGCTGATCTGTATGTAAGGAAATCCTTATTGGGCTCAAAATGGTCCGGGTAAATACCATCTTCACTAATGAGCAGCGCACCGCATCCAAAGGCCTCATAATTTCTCATGTTATCCTTAAACAACCCATTGTAATTGGTAAATGCATTAATAACGATCTTGCTATTGGCAATCGTCTCATACAATTGCTGCCCGTAAATGGGCGGCGATACATGTTGGCTAATGATCCTTGGTGCAACCGGAAGCCACCTTGTTATCCTTCTTATTCCCTTAACATTGATTAAAGGTTTTTTCTGATCAACCCCTTGTAAATGAAGTTTTAGTTTGAATCCATTGCTCTTCGCCCAGGGAACCAGTTTCCGCAGCATATCGTTCCTCCCTGAGAAAAAATACGCTCCATATTGCCCGTAAAATAGGATATCAATATCCCTTGTACTGTTGCCCAATTTTTCCCGGGCTGGCGGAAATGCAGGTGGCAATATCCTGGCGGGGTAGCCATGTTGGTTCCACAATTTCACATAAGGTTCGAAAAGGGTAAGACGAATACTATAATCCGTATGATACGAAGGGTTGGGTGTAATAATAGCATCCCAACAAGCCTTGATGATTTGATCCTTATGTGATATCTGTTTGATAAAATTATTATCATAGTAAGGAGAGTGGTTATAGAAAACTTCAGGTTTGAGTTCTTCAATCTGAGCAGCTTTGATCTGATCCAGATCTTTTGTCTTAAACCCCTGTTCGCGAGCCCAAAGCAGTTGAAGCCGTTCGTAATCCCAGATTGTGTAGAAAACTTTATCTGTATCACCCTCCAATGCTGGCTTCAGGATGTAGGACGATGCGTAACCATCCTCGATCAAAAGTGTTCGCAGTTGATCAAAGGTCATTTCAGTATCATCATTAATACCATATTTCTGCTCAAAATAGGGTATGTGGGGTGCATACTTATGAATACACTGAAAAACTTTCATCTTATTCGTCCAATACGATTCATTGCTGTCACATATAGCTTATTATGTTGATTCCGGGGCTCCGTAGAGCGAATGTGACTATTTTTCTGAATCAGTCTCATTGAATCCTGCTCTAAAAAAAGGTATCCTGCTTGCGGGAAAGTCAAGCTTGCCACGATATAGGTAGGGTTCCAAGATATTTCCTTCAGCCCATTCGTTCCACGCCTTTATAAATAGGATTTCTGGTAGTTTTCGGTCTTTATAGAGTTCCCTGATGATATTAAACTGGTTCTCCAGGAGATCTGATTTTTCCCCGGTTATCAAGAATCCATTTTTCTTATACCGTGGCGTATTGTCCCACCCCGATAATAGGCAAGGGAAGTAATCAAGTTCGGGGTGTTCAGAAATTTCAATTTCCTTGCGAAAGGCTTTGAGGTAACTTTTTTGAGGAATAATCATAGGGGTTTTTAATATCCGTTCCCGCTTCAATTTACTCTGGATTCTTGTTCCCATGCCAAATCCATGACGCATCTCAGTTCCCGGTGGGTAGCCAACGAGCGAGTACTCCAGGTCCTTTATCGGAAGATTAATGATTTTCTCTCGCGGAAAGACCCAGTGGAACCCACTTTGCCCATCCCTTTTTAATAAATTTTCGAGTTCATAGATATACGGTAAAGCGCCTACTGCTTGTGGACTAATCACCTGAAAAAGTGGCTTCCCTTTGTACTTAACATATCGTTTGTCGCAGATAAATTCTTTCAAATACTTATAGTGGTTTGCGGCAGACTCACGGGAGTAGGTCTGTTTAAATATTATGGTTTTATCATCACCCTGCCACGATTTTGTCCAATCTTGATTCGCCCATGCAAAAAAATACTCATGCGCTATCCCTTTGTCACGTAAATGAGCCTCCTGGATTTTCTCCAATGTTTGAAACCCGTTCCCAAACCAATAATGCCAATAACCGAATCCATCTATACCATACTGAGATGCCTGAAGACAGAGTCTTTTCAGATTTTCGGCATCACGTAGGTCATAATAGTCCGCATCTCCCGGTGCGATGGGTTGATCATGAAAAGGGAAAAGTGGTTTCGCGTTTCGAGTGCTGTCCCAGTCTGTAAAGCCCTTGCCCCAGAACTTGTCGTTCTCAGGGGTCGGGTAAAATTGCGGCAAAAAATAGGCATATATTTTCATACGCTTTTTCTATAAGCGAAACAGTCCAATTGAGAATCCATCCTTCTTGTTTCCCACCTATCAATAAATGGCGAGTTTTTAGGAGAAGCCTCCTTTATGTGATATCTAAAACCATTCTTGTGTAAAATAGCCAATAAATCGTGTAGCTCTTGTGGTTCTTTAGAAAATGAATGATATTCAAAGAACAAATGCTCGACTTTGTCAAGACTTTCGGCACAATCTTTTAAGATGTTTGATTCCGCACCCTCAACGTCAATTTTCAGAAAATCTATATTTTGAAAAAGATAGTTTAATAATCTTACAGATTTAACTGTGCTATTATGTTCCACTCCAACATCATTTGTTCGTATCACGCTTCCTCCCCAACTACCTTCAGCATGGAAAGCAAGCTCAGTGTCTTCAACCCATACAGCCCGATTGTGTAATATAACATCTTTATAGCCGAAGGATTCTACGTTTCTTTGTAGTGTATTGAACACATTGCTATCGGCTTCAAAGGCAATTATCTTACATTCAGGATAGAGCTCCTTAAAAAATATAATACTTAATCCAATATTCGCACCACAATCGATGATTAAAGGATCTTTCCTGTGTGCTTCAAACTCATAATTTTTTCTAACAAACAATTCCTCACACATATAAAGGAAAGATGCCGTATCCACTAAATTCAAAATTTTTCCCATGAATGTCGTCGTGGTTGGAGTATAGCGGGGTATACTTACGAGCCGTTGAATTTCTGTTTTATCGATAAGCCCAGAAAGGCGTTCCGGTTTAAAGACTACCCTGTTTGAGAAAAGGTGGGGGAATAAATGAGTTGCTACAGTCTTTGGAGACGCGTTCCAGAATTTGTGTAAAATTGATCTGCCCATCTAAACTCTCTATCTTTCTTTGCTCGAGGTAGCAATTTTTATACGGTTTTGAATTCTCTTTTTCGTACTAGAAATAATATGCCTAATACCCCTTCGGGAGAAAATATATTTTAGTAATGAAGTATATAATACACACGCCATTCTCCCTCGGGTGATGCCATCACGAATTCCTAAATTGGTTTCCACAAGCTCTTTCTGCTCTTGTGTAACGGAGTCAACCAGTTCAGAGAAAATATCGTAAGCTATCTTATAGTTCTCCGATGTTTTATAAGGATCAAAATCACCTACCGGTATATTGGGATCAGACTTATTTATATATCTCTGCTTGTTTCCATAGATAAAAAAGGGAATCCCTAATTCTACTGCATAGTATGCATAAGCCCCGACGAAATTAGATGTTGCGTATGAATATTTCCTTAATATTTCATAAAATCTCTCTATGAATCTATAGTCCGATGTATTGCCAGCAGTGACTATCGGTATGTTGTGTTTAAGGAAGGGCTTGTACTTGCCTTTGTTGATATCATGCATATGTAAACAGACACTTACCGGTTGAAATTTTTCGGGCAAAGCCACCAGCTGGTCGATGTATGCTTCGAAGTCTGAAATGTCTTCTATAGAGGGCGTGGTATGGGCCGGAAACGCAATAGTTCCATGTGCTCTTTCAGCCTTTTTGACCTTTCTACTCTTTCGGTAATAAACAGCCGGCGAATACATGCAGTAGCACTTTTTTTTTGAATATTTATGCCACCGTTCTACTACCTCTGGTGAATGATACAGTTGAGTAGGTGCGGTTGATTCCAATTCATGTTTGTGCGGCCCCCACCTTCCACCGGGGCCATGATCTGTATAAACGCATAAAGGCAAGAAAGGAGGGTAATAGCCATATTTTCTAATATATTTCCCAAAGCTATAAATCTCCGCAGTCCAGTACGGGCTTTGTACTATTTGAAAGTTCGTTTTTGCTTGCGCTTGGACCGATTCTAAAAGTTCTTTTTCTTCCATAGCCATAAATTTCCCTTGCCTGATAGCTTAAGCAACACGCCATCTCAATAGATTTTTAACTACTATTCTTATATCAGCAGACATGACATATTGTATGAGAAAACTTACGATAATGCTCGATCCTGTGACACCGAGAACGATAAGAAGATTTAATCTTGACTTTTCATCCGGCATTAATTTGTTAACAACAATTAGTATCGTAACTAGAAATATCAGCGGGAGCAGGCTCGGATAAAATATCTTTTTAGTCAATGCTAAAAACTTAATTTCTAAATATTTTTTTAATATATAAATATAATATATAATGGATATTAA
>JAIPBS010000007.1 GCA_021738625.1 Bacteroidales bacterium | reverse complement strand
AAATTTCAATAATAATCGGTTATAAAATTCCATAGCTAAAAATGTTGTTAATTCACTAAATTAGTGAAAAAGCAACTTGAAACGCTCTACATATCCTGATTTTATTAACATTTTGTAGTTAATAGACAGACTCTAATTAGCTATTTTACCTATTGCATTTAAAGATATTATACTTCCCCCGGAATGCCAATTATCAACTAAAGAATTTTTTTCGCCTCTTCTTACCAAAGATTGTACAACTATAACTTTATTATCAATCACGGATCTGTACGTTACAACTCTTATTGAATTTATAGATGTTTCATTCAATTTTGCCATATCACGAGATTGAATTAATCTTTCTTGTACAACAAAATTACTTTGAGCTTTAAATAACTGTTTTACTGTATAACCATTATTTGTCGCATAAAAATTATGTGTATTCTCTTTATTAAAAAATAGAACCCCTTTTCCACCAGCTGAGTCGACTGACGCTTTTATAACAATACTTTCATTATTGATTTTCTTTACATAACTTTCTATATCATATATATGCTTATACTCTTTGTCATAAAACACTCCATTAATTCTTCGAAAAAGTACTTTTGGAAAGTAATGGGAATATTGTGATAGCCTATTTTCATATAAATTTTTATCAGAGTAGTAAGCATTATATCTTTCATCCGATAAAATACCTTTTATTTGAAATGCATAGAGATAATCAGAAACAAAATTTAGATCAATTTTATTATGGATAGTGGAATATACTTTGAAACTATCTAATGGTGCTTTTCTTGATATAGGAAACCATTTATTTCTATATTCTTGTTCAAGTTCTTTATTAAAAAGAGATTTATTAATTGGATTGTTTTTCATCATTCTTCCTATAATTTTAGAATATGCTCTTTTATAATTTACTCTTTTCATTTGCATAAGTCCAAATGTGATGATTTCATTTGCTTTATATTTCATAAAAATTTATTATTAATCATATTGTAAAAAACTCCAGCTTTTTATAAAGTCTCTTTTCTCCCGCAAAACAAGTTATAACTTTGGCAAAAAATAATTCATATGTCTGTATTACTTTCCTTATTGTGTCAAAATTCCGTGACTACTATTAAACAATTAATAACCCAATTCTAAAATTTTTTCCCATACTTTTGTTGCTGAATTATATGAATAATTCATATTTACTCTTTTTATTGCTAATTTTGATATTCTTTCATACAGATTCTTGTCATTCAATAATCTTTTTGTAAAGTTATAATAATCATTTATGTTCTGGTAATCATTAACCAAAAACCCATTTACTTCATGTTCGATAATATCTTCCATATCGCCAACATTTGAAGCTATACAAGGGATTCCACAAGACATAGCTTCAAGCACTGTCCTAGGTAATCCTTCGGATCTAGAAGTTAGGATAAATATTCTTGCTTTATTGTAAAATTCAACAATACTATCAACATATCCTATTATTGCTATATTTTCTTCTAAACCATATTCAGTTATCTTCTTTCTTATAACTTTTTCTTCAGGGCCTTTGCCGGCTATCGCCACTTTGACATTCGGAATATCCATTTTAATTAATTTAATAATTTCTACGAAATTAATTAGCGCTTTTTCTGGACTTAAACGTCCTAAACTGATAACATCAAATTCTTTTGGCATAGACTTATTTTGGATAAACTTGTCCACGTCTATTGCATTTGGGAGAATAAATACTTTTTTTGAATTAATACCACAGGTTGTCAAAAATTTCTTAGATTTAGTGCCTGTAACAGTAATTGCATCTACTTTTCGATACATATAAAATATTGATTTTCGCCTGATATAATTTCTTAACTGTACATCTACAGGATTTCCTATAACAGAAATAACAACAGGTACTCTTTTAATTTTTCCTACAAGAAATGCTAAAAGTCCATGAGGAATTTCATAGATTCCAATAGCTAATTTATGCTCTTCATTTACAATGAAGAGCATTTTAAAAAATTTACTTATTTGTGATACAATTCCATTCTTGCGATTTATCGCACTATGATATGTTACTTTGTCACATGGTAAAGCATTCATATCTCTGAAAACATCTATCTTTTCAATATCGGCAATATCTGCAATCGGTTTTATGAACCCATATGCACCAGCAGAATCAAGTTTGCAATTTAGGGAAACTTTCATATCAATTTATCTTATTGCACTTTGTAGTATTTTAATTCTTTATTTTTGGGCAAAAACATAAATAATGCTATAAATAATGCTAATTCATAAATTGGAAAATAAATTATGTTAGTTAAGAATAAACGTAAATTCCGCTCCTTTCGCAATAAAGTTCTTGTTATGACGGCTCCCAAATATATAAACAACAATAGTAAATTATTAAAAATAATAGAAAAAAGAATCGACAATAGTAAAATAATGAAAGTATAATTACCTCTGAGAAAAATCTTCCATTCGTATTTGTTTAAAAAGTTTTCTCTCAAGAGAACGATACGATAAAGCTGATCACCCGAAAATAACATTTTCCAAATTCTTGTTTTTTCAGTATAAGGAATTGTATGATGGATGGCCAATAATTCTTTCTTTCGATATAAAAAAATGCCATTTTTAGCTAGTCTGAGTGCAATATCTAAATCCTGGCTTCGTCTCATTTTTGTTTTCATTCCATTAACACTATCCCAAATATCACGTTTGATTAAAAATAAACCACCAGTTGTAAATTTCTTTTCATCTATATAGTTTTCTGATAGAAATTCTTCTTTTGAAATCAAGCTACCATCACTGGAATAATTAAAGTTAATCCATTGCCCTGATACAAAACTATATTTCAATCCATGCATTTCACTATAAACCATTGGTAAAAAATCAGATTGAATTTCCATATCGCCATCAATAAAAAACAATGTATCTCCAGTTGACTCTTTTGCACCGATATTCCTACCGATAGCAGCATTACATTGGCCAGATATTTGAAACAATTTTACTTCTTTAAACTGTTTTGCTCTGGTTATACTATTATCGGAAGATTTGGAGTCTACATAGATAACTTCCGACTCAGACAAATTATTTTCTTTAATAGTTTTAAAAACACTTTTCAAGCATTTTGTGAGTTTCCAACCTTCGTTACGTCCTATTATGATAAATGATAATTTACTTCTATTGTTCACTTCACATTTGTTTTAGTTGAAATTCAAAGAAGAATTTGACTTCACAATTTTCTCATTTAACAGAACATCAAAAATCTTTTTATTTTTCACAACATTGTGCCTTTCTTTTACTAAGGACATAGATCTTTGAGAATAATTCCTTTGTTTGTCAATATCTTTAAGAAATTCAAGTAGTTTATCTTTTACTGAATTTTTTTTATTTGTAGTAATAATATAACCCCATTCATATTTTTTCCCATATTGAGCTAAAGCAGTTTGCAAGGGTGCATATACAATAATTGGAACGCCACTTGCCATATATTCTGATGTTTTAGTAGGCATTGATAGATTAACATAACTCATTTTTTTTTCAAAAGATAACGGTAAAAACAGAAAATCTGCTTTTGAAATTGTAGCAGGTAATTCCTCTTGTGTTACATAATTATAAATCTCTACAAAATCATATGAACTTACTTTTTGTTTCGTCACTATAGAGTCAAATTTCGCATATAACTTAAATTTAACATCAAATATCGTCCCATTAAGCTCTCTAATTACCTCGCAAAATTCAATTATAGGCTTTGCCGTTGATTCAACAGCTCCTGAATAAATAATCGTTACGTTTTTTTTACTTTTAATATTCTTCTTTTGAAAAGGTATCCATTTCTCAATATCTACAGGGTTATGAAAAGCAACAAACTGTTCTCCGTATCTTTGCTGATATTCCTGAGCCATCAATACAGATATGCATAAGCGAATAGTTGATTTTTCAACAATTTCTCTAAATGCTTTTCTGAATCTCAATTTATAAAAAAATCCTAAAACTCCTGGGAATTTTACATTAACTTTATCATCCAAAACATGAATGATAATTTTTGCTTTGATATGTTCTGCAATTTGAAAGACAAGATTTATTCCTTCCAGATTACTTGGAACAAAATAAATGTAGTCTGGATTAATTTTATCTAACCAATTTTTAGTATCATTATCCAATTTGAGTTTATTGAAAATTGCCTTTTGACCAATAATACTAACAATTTTTTTTCTTAAAAATGACTTTTTTGTTTTTTCGTCTTGCTTACTATTTGGTGTATTTCCGAACTGCATTTTTTTATTAAAAATATCAATATCGGAATTATTCGCATTTGTAGAGAGCAGAAATAACTTTTCAACAGTGATGTGGTCAACTAATTTTGCTATTGTAATACCTGCACTACTATCGTATCTAAAGTTTATATTAACAAAGAGAATTTTAGGATAACCCATAATATTATTAAAATCTAACTATTTTTTGATACTAAATGTTTATCGTGATAATATTTATCAAACACGAACACAAATATTAGTCCATAGAAGAACATCGTAAAATGAACTAATGTCAACTGCGCCCATAAATATGTCAGCATTGCGAAAAATGATCCCCAATAACCGGTATTAATAGCAGTTCTATAAAACATTTTTGTTACAGAAAACCAAAAACCAAATAGAAATAATGACCCTACAATGCCATAGTATACCAAACTAGATAGATACCCCACATGAATTTGTGAACTACCTATTGCCTGGGAAGCCGCTTCAATTTCGTGTGTTAATCCTTCCCCATTACCAAGCATATAATATTTTGGAAAAAAGTACAAAAAATTCTCGATAGCCCTATACCTAGTAGTTTCTAAGATGGAACCCTCAGCAAACAATCTTTCTTGGTACCATGCTTGAATATCATATCCAAGATTAGATATAGCGGTTAGTAGCGTAAAAAATAGTAACGCAAATACGAAAACATATTTTGAAAGTTTTGCCAATTTTTTACCATAAATTACTAAAAACTGAATTGATAGCAATACAAAACTTATCATAATAAATCGTGTATTTGTTAAAAATGCACTAATACCTCCCAAAGCCAAAAAAAACATCGGAAATTTACCAGATCGGTAATGCATCATAGCTACTATAATAGATAATAAAGGAATAAATGTAAATCCATACGCTAAAGGCCTATAACCAAAAATAGAAACTCGCCGTAGTTCGTAAATATTTTCACTTAGTAAATCTGTATCAGCATAATTGAACAATAAAAAACCAGGCCGAAATACCTGTATTATCGAAACAATGGCAGCAACAACAACAGTAAACTTTATGACACCAATTGCTGTTTGAATAAATTTTTCACTAAACTTTGTATTGTATATTATCAGAATTACAAAAAAAGAAGAAAGCTGCACATTGTTCACAATAATTTTTAAAAAGCCTCGTCTTTCAATATCTCCATTGAAAAAGGACCAAATAAGCTCGTATAGTATAAAAAATAGTAGGAAATATAACACTTTTGGTAACTTCAGCCTTAACCCATTTGCAATTCTGTGAAATATAAAGAATACTCCATAAGCCCAGAATATTAATATATAATAAAATTCGATGCCATAAGGCAGATTTAAATTATTACCTAGTATAGCTAATACAGGAGTAAATAACATTGAAAGTAGCAGAAAGTACGTGGTTCTTCTAATAGATGTCATTAGTTCAAATTATATTTTCGTTTTTGGTCGTTTACATTTTGCAATAATCGTCTCTAAACTATTTTCATCTGTATTACTATAATAATTGACAGCCGAATTCATTGCGTTCAATTTGAATTTTTGCACTATATTATTATCTATATTTAGATAATATTGAATTTTATCTTTTATTCCGTTAATATCGTTAACATCAATTAAAAATCCATTATATTCATGAATTATAAGCTCATTGGCAAATCCGGTTTTATATGAAATAACTGGAACTCCACATGATAATGACAATGGAATTGTTTCTGGGCCAACATCTGCATAAGAGGCAGAAACAAAAATGTCTGAGATTTTAAACAATATAGCTAACTCTTCTTTGGAAATAAATCCTAAATTAATTGTTTTTACATTAGGAGTAATAGGCAAATTTCCTTTCCCTGCTACAACCAGTACAATTCTTCTATTATTAAGTTCGCCTAGGAGATTAATAGCTTCAATAACATCTTTTATTCCCTTGCGCTCGTTAGACAGTGAAACAGCAGAAGCTGAAACAACAAAATCATCCAATCCGATATCAAATCTTTGCCTTAATTCCTTAATTTCTAATTTATCCGGTTTGTAATATGATGGTTCTAACTCTAAAGGAAGCTTTACTTTTACAACATTCTTATTCCGAAAAATTGCACTTTTTCTCATTGATTCACCAATCTCGTCTGCCCAGTAAACCCCAATGACATCCATCTTATCTGCATACTTAATTTTTGATTTAAGATTAAACCATGATAAATCATGTTTGTAAGTCGAATTAATTGCAGGACATTTCCCACAGCTTTTTTGATATTCTATGCAATCATAAGAATAGTGACACAAACCGGTAAAAGGAGCCATATCAGGAGATAGGATAAAAACAGTTGCATTTGCTTTTTTTTGTACATGATACAAATCGATATAGTTTATAAAGCCTTGCATAAAAAACATCAATATGACGTCAGGCGTAAATTCAGTTAATCTTAATACTTTTCTTGACCTTAATAAGGGAATAACCTGAATAAAAGTCTGAACATGATACTTTTCAACTTTCCTTATGAATGAAGGGAGCAGACGTTTAATTCTATTTTTAAATTTCCTTATAAAATTTTTAAACCTAGTATCCCTGTTATTATAATAAGAAACTATTCCATCCTCTGGAAAATCATCATAAAACTTTGTAAGTAGCTTAACTTCATGTCCATTTTTCTGTAATTCATGTTTAATAAATACGGGTACTTTACCTGCTGCTATATATGGGTTTGATGAACTAATTATAAGTAGTTTCATTTTGTATCGTATGCGGAGTTAATTTGCAAAACCTTAAATTAAGTAAAACCAAGCAATTTGTCTGCTAAGTATACACAAAAAAAAATGTAAGTGGTCATTTAAAAAATTTGTAAAGGCCTACCCTTTCATAGTATATTTTTGATGAAATTAAGAAGTGTTTTATTCCTTTGTTTTATAGCCTTTGCAGGAATACCTGTATACATATACCACTCGGCAAGACTTTTATTAACAAATGTAAATGCCCCAGTTACAACACCCTCTTCTATTACAACATCTGGCATTACTATAGTATTTGCTCCAAGCTGAACATATTTTCTTAAGATTACTTTTCCTCCCCATACATTAGTATATTCTTTGGGTACCATTGGATTAATTAAATAATTTCCAGAAAAATCATCGGATGCACTAAATATGATTGAATTAGGAGACAAACCACTAAAATCTTCAATAAATATTCCATTAAGTCCATATAAAGCAGAAAAGGCTGAAATATGTATAAAGGATCCAAGGATAATTTTTCCTGATAAAATACAGAAATCATCTATTCTTACATTGTTTCCTATTTCCATTTTGTCTAGACCATAGAATTGAGCATTCCTGCTAATTTTACAATTACTACCTATTCTTTTAAAACCCTTATCCTTTAATTCCTCATCTGTTAAAAATGAATTTATCTCTCTCATATTAAATCTATTATCTTTTCAATTTGATTATTATCTAAATCAGGATAAATCGGTAAGCAAATCACTTCATTCGCCATTTTTATTGCATTTGGCAAGTTGTCACTTTTAGCAGATTCCATCCCCCGGTATGAAGGGAAATCACTGATTAAGGGATAGAAATACCTTCGCGCAAGTATTCCATTCTCTTTTAGAAAAAAGTACAAATCATCCCGTGATTTTCCATAGACTTTTTCATTGACGAATACTGGGAAATAACTATTGTTATAGTTTTCCAGGTCATTGGAATGTGCTAATAAATCAATCCCGCTTATATCCTTCAATTCATTCCTGTATATATCAGCTATTATTTGCCTTTTTTCAATGTTTTTCTGATGATACTTTAGTTGCAACAATCCCAGTGCAGCCTGCATTTCATTCATTTTGCAATTAATACCCGGGGCCATAACTGTTACTTCATCGGCAAAGCCAAAGTTTTTAAGATAATCAATACGTTTTTTAGTTTTCTCATCATGACAAATTATAGCTCCCCCTTCCATAGTATTATACGGTTTCGTAGCATGAAAACTTAGTGTAGATAAATCGCCCCAGTTCATAATAGACTGTCCTTTATAATTATTTCCAAAAGCATGAGCTGCATCATAAATCACTTTTAAGCCATATACATCAGCTATTTCCTGAATTAGTTCCACCTGGCATGGATTTCCGTAAACATGTACCGGCAGAATGGCTGTGGTTTGTGGAGTAATAGCTTCCGCAATACGCTTTGGGTCCAAATTACCAAAAACCGGGTCAACATCAACAAATACCGGTTTTAAATTATTCCACCACAATGAGTTTGTTGTTGCTACAAAACTATAGGGGGTGGTAATTACCTCGCCTGTTATGCGCAAAACTTGCAGTGCCGTTAATAATGCAAGTGTCCCATTTGCAAATAACGCAACATACTTTACGCCTAAAAAATCAGCTAATTCCTGTTCTAACTGTTGATGAAACAGCGAATTATTTGTTAAACGTTTACTTTGCCATATTTTCCGCAGGTAAGGAATAAATTCATCCAAATCAGGAAGAGCCGGCTGAGTAACATAAATTGTTTTATCTATTGATTCCATATTCCATGTGCATTTCTATTAATAATTTTTTTGTACTGTACCATTGCTACAAATAACCCCATTACTTGAGTAAAAATAGTTGCCCCGATTACACCAGTAACTCCCCATTCAAAATATTTTGCAAAAAGTATAGATAGTGGAATATTAATAATTGCAGCAACAAGGCCCAGTCTCATTTGTAATTTAATTTTTCCGGTTCCATTAATGAATTGTATAAAAATTGTATTTAATGTTTGCAAAGCAATGAAAAATGCCCATGCAGCAGAAAGCATAAAAGGTATTGCAACCTTGTCACCTAACCAGATATAATAAACCTTGTTTGCAAAAATTAACATTATTATAAGGGCAATTGCAACTAAACCCCACATTTTCACTAATATACTAACGGTACGTTTAATCCATCCGACTTCACCCTTTGCATAGGCATCAGTTGCTGCTGACCAAAATGGTGCAACAATAATGGCAAATCCCATCATTAATACACCGAAATACTGATGAGCAATATTGTATGGTGTAACTTCAGTGGGAGAAAACAATTGGGCAATTATCATATTGTCCGTTGTGAAAAGTATCACTGCTGCTATCTGTATTAGGAAAAATTTGCCTCCAAGTTTGAACAGGTCATTAAACAAACTAAAATCAACAAATTTTACCTTTGGGGCAATATGTTTAAATTTACTTTCAAATAATATAATTGAAAAAATTATGAATAATAAAACAGGAGTTGCACTATAAGTGATTCCAAGGTACAAAAGTTTATCGCTTGCAGTTTGTAACAATATATAAACAACAATCAGGTTGAGCACTTTTCCTGAAGTCTCAATTAAATCTCTCATTGCAGGTTGTTGGTTTGCCAGAAGAACAGATAGAATGAGTTTAAAAACCAACCTTAATGCAAAAAAGCCAAAAACAATAATCGCTAATAGATTCAATTCAGATTTGGGTACTACTGTCGTATTCAAAATTTTTGTCCAATCTAAAAACATGTTGGTAAGTAAAAATATAGAAAAAAACCCAATTGAAATGAGTGTTAAGCCTGCATAAGTAGTAGAAACATACTTTCGTGATAAGCTTTCGTCTCCTTTCGCCTGCGATTCTGCCAGTTTGTTGCGTAATCCATGACCTAAACCAACATCGAAAAAATTAAACCACATTACGAGTGATGATAAAGTAAGCCAAATCCCGTATCGTGTTTCATCAAGATAATTTAGTACCAAAGGGACCAATAACAGGCCTGTAGCTATATTTATTGCTTTAATAAAGAAAGAAAAAGCAATGTTCTTCTTTGCTTTTAATGTGCGCTCATGTCCTTTTGAAAAAAACCCGTGAGTCAGTTTGTCTATGAATTCTTTTAAAATCATAAATTCAAAAACTGATAATATCTATAACTGCTTTTTTCATAATATTTATAGAAACAACTTTGTTAAATATTGTTTGCTTGTTTTTACTTAGGTGGTTTACAAACATTTCCATGATACGCTTGGAGGCGCCCATTAAATTCACGGGATTGGCCGCTTTGTCGGTGGAAACACAGAGATACTTCCTGGTACCGTTTGCAATGGATTGCTTAATGGTTTTATCGGTGTTGAAGATATTCACATCGATCATCCGCATTAATGTAAACGGGTCTTTTTCGCTGCGTACATGCTTTAAGGCGGAAAGATTCAGCACGTAATCATACTTTCCATCCCATTTGATAAAGGCATCATAGATATCGGAACCAACATCAAGGGCAAAGGTTTGAAAATCGCCTTCTATATAGCCCATGGAGCTACGAATATCCCTCACCAACTCTACAAGGTTGTTCTCGCTTATGTCAACAACATGCAATTTCCGTGGGTTTCTTTTGAATATTTCTTTAACCACTGCCTGGCCTATGGAACCTGCTCCTCCAATTACCAGAAATCTTGAAGATTTTACTTTTTCTGATAGTTCTGCTTCGTGGTTCTGAATGTCCTCGGTGAAGAGTTCTTTATCGCGGCCTATTAATTTTAGAATATCCATATAATATTATTAATGGAACACGGATCTCTTATCTGTGATTATCTGCCAAATTCGTGTCATCTGTGTTCTATTCCTCATTCCAAACAGTTCGTTTTATGTAGTCAACATAACCCATTATAACCTTTACCACTTTGTCGGATACGTTTGGCATGGAGTAGTCTGCTACCAACCGGAAGGTTCGGTTTTGGTTTAGGGGTTTAGGGTCGCTTCCTGTTAATTGGTATTGCAGCTGAACCAGTCCCTGCATGATCCTCTCCGGATTCAACCCTACCATCATCACACTGGCTTCTTCCATGGCTTCGGGGCGTTCGTATGCTTCGCGGATGTTGAGGGCCATGAAGTTCATGATGGATGATTCTTAAGATAGTTAATTAATAGTGTGAAAAACATGAAATGATCACGATTGAGGTATCGGTAACTTTGTATATTAACCTGTGCTCCTGATTAATTCTTCTGCTCCAGTAACCCTTAAACTGATGTTTTAGTGCCTCTGGTTTTCCTAAACCCTTAAAGGGATTTCTTAAAACATCTTTAATAAGATCGCCAATCCTCAGCGCTGTCTTACGATCTGTTTCGATCCATTCTCTGTACTCTCTAAATGCTTCCGGAACAAATTCAATACTTCTCATATTAGTTCATCATCTTTTAGAATAATGACCTTCTTTTTTGTTTCGTAATTGGCAATTCTTTCTTCCAGTGCCTTTGTTAATAAAGGATTGCTCAGGATGTATTCCGTTTCATCAGCTGGTTGTATTGTAATCTCAACAGTTTGATGAGGAAAAAGGCCTTTAATTGTCTGGATGAATTCATCAGAAATTGAATCTGTGTTGATCCTTATTGTAGTTTCCATTTTAATTATTTTTCAAATGTTCATTGCTATTTTCGGTGAATTTTTCTATTCACTCCATACGGTTCGCTTCACATAGTCACTGTAACCCAGAATTACCCTAACCACTTTATCACTAACATTGGGCATGGAATAATCATACACACTCCTGAAATTTCTTTCTTCCCCAGTTTCCTGATATTGCAACTGCACCAACCCCTGCAGGATCCTTTCCGGATTGAGGCCCACCATCATCACCGATGCTTCTTCCATGGCTTCCGGCCTTTCGTGTGCTTCACGGATGTTCAATGCCCTGAAATTCATGATGGAAGATTCTTCGCTTATGGTGCCGGAGTCGGAGGGGCGTTGGGGTTTCATCCATTGGATGAGTGAAATTAGACAGAACACGGATACTTCGACTTCGCTCATTACAGGTGACACGGATTGAACGGATTCTTCGACAAGCTCAGTACAAGTTTCTCGCGGATTTAGGTTTGGCTTTGTCAAATCTTTCTTATCTGTGGTTATCTGTCCAATCTGTGTCATCTGTGTTCTATTATTTTTTTGTCCACTGATTACACTAATTTACACTAATTTTTATTGAATTATCTGTGGTTATCTGTCTAATCTGTGTCATCTGTGTTCTATTCTTCATTCCAGACGGTTCATTTATTATGATTGGGTTAATCGTTCATAAGACTGAGAAAAGTTTTGCCCTTCTTTGTAATCTGAAATTTTTGATGTGGATGGTTCGGGTTTTCCGGTATGGTTTGCCCGACTAAATCCATCGACTGTAATTTTTTTAAGGTGCGGTTCAAATAGCCTGAGGCCGATTTCATTCCGAATACCTTCATTATTTCTGTTCTTGATGCCGGCTTCGTTAATAATTCTTCAAGGATCAGGCTGAATAATGTTTTTTCATTTCGTTCCTGCCCTAACTCCTGCCCTAACTCTTGCCCTGGGTCTTGCCCTAACTCTTGCCCTGGGTCTTGCCCTAACTCATACTTTGATATCTGGAGCGCTTCGATAGACACCTTTGCCTTAAAGGCTTGCCCTGGGTCTTGCCCTAACTCATACTTTGATATAGGGTCGGTTTTGAGACTATTTTTAATGAATTGAACCTGAAAGGACAAGCCTATCTCCTTCCATTTGAAATGGATACCTGGGTAGCTTTTCAGCTCATCCGCAATAAGTTTCAGTCCATTTCCCCACTGGTCGATAATGCCCAGCTTCTTAAATACCGGAGCAATTATTTTATTCCTGGCATCGGATTGGCGACTGTCCATTGCACTGTAATCTATAGATGGAGGTAACAGCCCGGGGCTTGTCACTTCAATCATATCATCATAAACAGCTACTTTAATATCTTTCCCAGTCAATGCATAATCACGGTGCACCACAGCGTTGCGGATAACTTCACGTATGGCCTTTACCGGATATTCCCATCGGGTTTTGGTATAGACCCCTTCAACAATAGCCCCTTTATTAATGTGCCTCAAAACAAAATTATATGCTTCTTCTGCTTGTAAAGCGATATTTAATGTAATGCTTTTCTGATCGATAAACTCATCGCTTGCAGTGCCTTTAAATCTGGCACATTCCACTTTAGCGAAATGAAAGTATTTGTTGCGAAGGGCATCATCAGAAAAGAGTAAAAGGGCATTTGTTGGATAATCTTCGCCCTGGTTAGGCTTGATTAGTTCAAGCTTATTAAGTGTTGCAGCCGATAGTATTTCGCCTGTTTTTTCAAGAAACACCGATTCAAAGCCTGTAATTTGCAGGTCTTTTGCAGGTTTGTCAAATACCAATTCACCATCGAAAGACACATTTCTTTTTCTGCGCTCCAATTCTTCAATAATCGCGTGATCAGCTTTTCTGTTAGTAGAACCCACGCGGATGTATGTGCCTTCTGATTTTCCTGTATCTTTTAAATAGTATGGTGGCATGCTGCCGCGATGAACTGTAATTTTGATCAGGTGTCTTTCTTCGGTCGAAATAAAGGAGATATCGGGTAATATTGTCGGGTAGCAACGTGTAAAAATGATATTGCTGATTTGTTCTTCAAGTTCAACCAACTCATCTTCTGGCAGACCGGTTATTGATCTGGGATTATCCTGCACTCCAATGTAAATGTCTCCACCAGCATCGTTGGCAAATGCAATAACGGTTTTTGCCAGGTCAGCCCTGGAAGGTAATGTCTCTTTAAATTCAAGCCTTCTGCCCTCGGTTAACTGAAGTATTTCATTAATTTTCATTGACGATCTGGTTATTATATTTCACAGAGTTGGCAAGGAGTTGCATGGTGTTCATTAGTTCATGCTGATGTTTTTTAATAGAACGCAGATGACGCAGATTTGGCTGATTCTCGCTGATTTTTTTTGTCCACTGATTCCACTAATTTTCACTAATTAATTTATTTACACTAATTTTTATTAAATTATCTGTGTTTATCTGCTTAATCCGTGTCATCTGTGTTCTATTCATTTATTCTTCACTCCAAACAGTTCGTTTAACATAGTCAGTATATCCCAAAATGATCCTAACCACCTTATCACTCACATTAGGCATAGAGTAGTCATATACCTTCCTGAAGTACCTTTCTTCCCCGGTTTCCTGATATTGCAACTGCACCAACCCCTGCATGATCCTTTCGGGGTTCAAACCCACCATCATAACTGATGCTTCTTCCATGGCTTCGGGCCTTTCGTGGGCTTCGCGTATGTTTAATGCTCTGAAATTCATTATAATGGAACGCAGATGACGCTGATTTAACAGATTATCGCGGATTTTTTATCTGTGTAAATCCGCCAAATCCGTGTCATCCCGATAACTATCGGGAGTGTTCTATATTCTTGTTATCTGTGTTCTATTTCCTTTCAATCAATTACTTCCCAATGGCCACCTTTTGCGGGGCCGATGCGTTTGAGGACCCTAAATTCTTTTAATTTTTGAATGTTTTTTTCAATAGCTGTTTGACTTATACCAACAATCTTACTTAATTTTGACAAACTAATAGTGGGTTTATTTTTTAGTGTTGCAAGAATTAAGAGTTGATTATCACCCAACTTATCACCCAACTTATCACCCAACTTATCACCCAACTTTGAAAATGAGCCTGTATAAACAGTAACCATAAACCCGTCAGAAATGTTTTTAAATTCAGGCACTGGCAAGTTTTCAGCATTGAAATAATTCAGTATCCTTTGTATCCCGGAGCCGTATTTTTCTATTAGTCCCAGGTCTTTAAAGAAATCTGCCAGCAACTTGTTTCTCGGTGTGGATCGGTAGGTATTGTTTAAAAGATCTTGAACAGTAATGGAATCAGGCAGACGCCCAGGATTGTAAAAGCCACAAGTGTTTCAATAACATTTTCATTAAATGCTGTTTTGAATTCAATGCTATCGGTCTCTTTTTTAGGCAACATTGGTTAATTCAATGAATTAATTACAAATTTTATATTAATGATATGCAAATGAAGCAGATTTGGTAGATACTTCGACAAGCTCAGTACAAGTTTCTCGCGGATTTAGGTTTGGCTTTGCCAATTCTTTCTTATCCGTGGTTATCCGTCTAATCCGTGTTATCCGTGTTCTAATCTTCACTCCAAACAGTACGTTTAACATAGTCAGTATACCCCAATATAACCCTAACCACCTTGTCACTCACATTAGGCATAGAGTAGTCATATACTCTATTGAAATTTCTTTCTTTATCTGTTTCCTGATATTGCAACTGCACCAGCCCCTGCATGATCCTTTCCGGGTTCAAACCCACCATCATCACTGAAGCTTCTTCCATGGCTTCGGGCCTTTCGTGGGCTTCGCGGATATTCAATGCCCTGAAATTCATGATGGAGGATTCTTCACTTATGGTGCCGCTGTCGGATAAGACATCATAAGCATGAAGTTGTAAGGCATTGTAATCTGAAAAGCCTAAAGGTTTCATCCATTGGATTAGGGGGTTTAGATGGAACGCAGATACTTCGACTTCGCTCAGTACAGGTGACCCAGATTCAACGGATACTTCGACAAGCTCAGTACAAGTTTCTCGCGGATTTAGTTGTTCGAGTTTTTTGCGGGTTCTTGGATGAGTAGAAACGACTATTGGATATTGGTATTTTTCAGCTATGAGATTGAGGGATTCGAGTAAACCATTAAAGTTTTTTTCATTATTTATGTTTTCTTCCCTGTGAGCTGAGACGACGAAGTATTTTTCTTTTTCAAGGCCCAGGCGTTTCAACACATCGGAATTCTTTATTTTGGGCATGTAGTAATTCAGCACTTCGAACATGGGGCTGCCGGTTTTGATGATGCGGTCGGCAGGGATGCCTTCTTTTAAGAGATATTCCCTTGCGATTCTGCTGTATGGCATGTTAATATCTGAAATGTGGTCCACTATTTTCCGGTTTGTTTCTTCGGGTACGCGCTGGTCGAAACAGCGGTTGCCGGCTTCCATGTGGAAGATAGGGATATGCCTTTTCTTTGCGGGTATGGCGCACAGGCAACTGTTGGTGTCGCCCAGGACCAGGAAGGCATCGGGTTTTTCTTTTTCGAGTATGGGGTCGATTTTGATGATGATCTGTCCGATGGTTTCTGTGGCATTGGCACCGGCGGCTTCGAGGAAATAATCGGGTTTGCGGATCTCCATGTCCTCGTAAAAGATCTGATTAAGCTCGTAGTCGTAGTTTTGTCCGGTGTGGACAGTTATGTGCTCTATTGCTTCTGATTCGTCGAGCTTGGCCATTACCCTGGAGAGGCGGATTATTTCGGGGCGGGTGCCTACTACTGTTAGTACTTTTAGTTTTTTCATAATTTTATTGAACGCGGATGACGCAGATTGGACAGATTTACACGGATTTTGATTTGGCTTTGCCAAATATTATATTATCCGTGATCATCCGTTTAATCCGTGTCATCCGTGTTCTATTAATACTTTTTTGTTGGAACGCGGATGACGCAGATTTAGCTGATTATCGCGGATTTTTTTATCTGTGTAAATCCGCCAAATCTGCGTCATCTGTGTTCTATTTATTATATACTTATGCTGTCATTGGCAATTCTACTTCCTGATGGTAGGTATTTGCAGCATGTTTATCAAAAATATCTGAAACATGCTTGTTATTGGCGATCACTGTAGTGATGCTTGGAGCAATTATTTTGGCCGGTTTTTTTTCTGTTCCCTTTATTTTCCATCCAAGATCGGCAAGGACCTTTGATAAGGTTTTTTTGTTGATTGTATAGCTTATAAAATCGTCAAGAACTATATTAAAAGATTCTTTAGCCTCCTCCAATGTATGACCATATCCTGTAATATCCAAATGAGGTGAAAAAATGAAATGTATATCGTTTTCATCCTGAAAATGGATTAAGAATAAATTCACCCGCACTTTGGCATCAGGGTTATTAATGTCGGCTGAATATATATAATTTGACATAGTAAATTTACCTTATAAAAACAAAAGTAGTATTTTAATTGAACGTAAAGAAATTGAACGCTGATGACACAGATTATACAGATACTTCGACAAGCTCAGTACAAGTTTGTCGCGGATTTTTTTATCTGTGTAAATCCGCCAAATCCGTGTTATCTGTGTTCTATTCTTAAACATTTTCGAAATAGGTATCCGGATCATTGGGATCATAGTGTTCGTTAATCCAGAAGATGGTGTAGAGTTCTTCGTCTCCTGTGTTGCTTATATTATGCGTAAACCAAATGGGCATATCCACAAAAGAGGGTTTTTTTCCATCCAGTTCGAAGGTGTATACCTTATCGGTTCCTATCTTTCTGAATTCAATGCGAGCTTTTCCCTTGATTACCGCAAAACGTTCGGCTTTGCGGGTGTGGAAATGATTTCCACGGGTGATGCCGGGGACGGTGGTTGAAAAACTTATTTGTCCGCCGCTGTTGAGTTTTACGGTTTCTACAAAGCTTCCTCTGT
Source organism: Bacteroidales bacterium (assembly GCA_021738625.1). Lineage (GTDB taxonomy): Bacteria > Bacteroidota > Bacteroidia > Bacteroidales > JAIOZK01 > JAIOZK01. Next base: position 95,796 of record JAIPBS010000007.1, on the reverse strand, counting down.
TATCAGTGTTGAGTTTTAAATGAAATGGGAAAAAGCTTTTGTGGTTAATGTAGCATAAAAATGTATTCCAGAGGTTTCTGTCGAAGGGGTCATCCAGACTTGGGATCATCCCGTATTTATAATAGTTATCCTTATATGTTTCCAGTTTTTTTAATACATCTGAAACTTTTACTTCGTAGTTGTGGGGAACTGATATAGTTTTAATGGAACGCTGATGACCACGGTACGCTTCGCTACGTGGCAGGCGCAGATTTGACGGATTTTCACGGATTTTTTTAATAATAGTTTCTACTAATTCGCCCACATAGATGAGTTTGACCTGTCCGTCAACGTCTATTTTCGGTTTTTCGTTGTGAGTGAGTTGATGACAGAAGGTGGCAATGAATGAATTATAGTAAGGATGACCAAAAGGTCCGAAGACATTGGGTATTACCAGCCCGGAAAATTTAGCATTGTTTCTTTTGGCCCACTCTTCTAATAAATGCCGGCCTTCTTTTTTGGATTTGCCGTAGAGATTGTCTCTTTCTTCCTGGGTGGAGGAGGAGAAAAGAATATGGGGGGTGGAATTGGTTTCTTCACAGGCAGCGATGAGTTGTTTTACCAAACGAATATTGGTTTCATAGATCACTTCAGGATCATTGTGCCTGTTCATGGCTGCAAGATGCACGATGGCATCGCATTGCTGCACGAATTCTTTAAGCTTCTCTTCCTTTTGAAAGAATTCATCTTCGAAGGGGATGCGTTTGAATTGTTCTGGTTTTAGTCCTAATGTGTTGTAGAGGTGGGTTCCTACGAAGCCTGGTTGGCCGGTGATGCCTACTTTGATCATAATTTGATGGAACACGGATGACCACAGTACGCTTCGCTACGTGGCAAGCGCGGATTTGACGGATTTTCACGGATTTTTTCATCTGTGATTATCCGTATAATCCGTGTTATCTGTGTTCTATTTCTTTTTATCGTTAGTAAATATTTTTCTTTTAAATTCAGGTTTTTTACCAAAATTTAGCAATAAACCTATTTCAATATCTGTAGCTTTTAAGTAATTGATCAGTTGATATTCATGCTGCTCTGAAATTGCTTCTGCCGCCTTGTTTTCTATTATTATACAATCATCAACAAGTATATCAGCTCTATAATCCCCTACCTGAACACCTTCATAATAAACCTTAACAGGTGCTTCACTCACACAATCAAATCCCATTTTTCTCAACTCAATCAATAAGGCATTTTGATAAACTCTTTCAAGAAAGCCATAACCAAGTGTGTTATATACTTTATAAAATGCCTTAATTATTTTTCGTGTTTTTTCTTCAAGTAACATGAATCAATCTGTGGTCATCAGTCTAATCCGTGTCATCTGTGTTCTATTTATCTGCGTTCTATCAATCAGGGTATTAGATTGCTTCCATATCGCCTGGAATATCCTTTCTTATCATAGGGAGTTTAAGTAATAATTCTTTCATTCCTTCAACATTCAGACGATGGGTATTATGTGAGGTATATTCATCTGCCATTGAAATTTTACCTTCACCCTTGGAAAAGTAAAGATCATAATTCAAATCACGATTGTCAGCAGGTATGCGATAATAATCTTCAAGATCCCGGGCTTTCATCATGTCTTCCCGGTTTACCAGGGATTCAAATAGCTTTTCACCATGACGTGTTCCGATATATTTAATCTCGTTATCGGCATTGTATAATTCTTTAAGCGCCTTTGCCAGGGTGTCGATTGTTGCTGCCGGGGCCTTTTGAACGAACATATCACCCGGCTTTGCATTTTCAAATGCATATAAAACCAAATCCACTGCATCTTCGAGGGTCATCATAAAGCGGGTCATCTCCGGATCGGTAATGGTGATGGGTTTGTTTTCTTTAATTTGCTGTATGAAAAGGGGAATGACCGAACCCCTGGACGCCATTACATTTCCATATCTGGTGCCGCAAAGAAGCGTTGTATCCGAGTTGCGGCTTTTGGCTATCATCACTTTTTCCATCATTGCTTTGGAAATACCCATGGCATTGATTGGGTAAACAGCTTTATCGGTACTCAGCACAACCAGGCGCTGCACCCCATTTTGAATAGCGGAATCCAGTACGTTTTCTGTTCCCAATACATTGGTCCTTACCGCCTGCATTGGAAAAAACTCACATGATGGGACTTGTTTCAGTGCTGCAGCATGAAAAACATAATCCACACCACGCATCACTACGTCAACACTTCGCATATCTCTAACATCCCCAAGGTAGAATTTCACTTTAGGATTGTTTAATCTTTTCCGCAGATCATCCTGCTTTTTCTCATCGCGACTGAATACGCGGATCTCTGAGAAATGATCGGTGTTTATAAAGCGGTTTAGAACGGCATTACCGAAAGAACCCGTACCTCCTGTAATTAATAGTGTTTTATTTTGTGACATTTAATAATATTTTGGTGTTTGGTGTTCCGGCTTAAGTATTTTAAGGTGAAGCTTGTAATTCGTGGTCATTTGCTTTGCGTGATTGATTGTTTTGTGTTTGGTGTTTGTTGTTTTGTGTTGGTCCGCGAATTTTCGCCAATTAAGCCAATTAACACCAATTATTATTTTCGGGATCAAATTTCCGGCTTCTAACTTCTAACTTCTAACTTCCAGCATCCGGTTTTCCGAACAATTCTTCCCTGGCTTCATTTCATTAGGAGGGGGCGGTGTATAATTCGTTTAATTAGATGATGATTTACCCCATGAGTTCGGGATGTTTCTTCCAGATCCAATCGACCACTTCTTTCTTCAGTTCTGACACAAAATCTAAAAGTTCATCCGCTTCTTCATGTGTAACCCCTCCCGCATAATCATATTCCAGGGTGTTTCTTTTTGTCCTGCAGGTGTCATGGTTTTGTTCTGTGTTTATCGTTTTGTGTTTTGTGTTGGGTGTTTTAACACTGAACAATAAACTCTGAACACTGAACAATTATCTTAAACTCACTTTCTTTGCCGACAATAAATAATTTTGGAGAATCTAAAAGGTTCAATACAAAATGATCCTTGTTGTATATTCTTTTTTTAAACTCGCTTAAAGTCATGGTGTGGGGGTTAATTTCCCGTTGGAGTACCACAGATGGTTCTTTAATCTGTTTACTAATTTCTCTTAACCCGGTTTCTCCTACGATCAACAGATCAATATCACTGTCCTCATTGGACTTCCCTGAAGCGAATGAACCAAAAACAAAAGCAAATTCAATTTCGTTTGATGATAAGGCATTTTGTAAAACATCCCTCAATCCGGCTGTTTTTAGAACGATATTATGAATCTCATTGTAAAGAGAATGGTTTGTATTTGCCTGGTAATAGTTTCTGTTGCTATCTATGCGTTTGTTGATGAGTTCCAGTGTTTCTAAGTTTTTTAATTCACGTCTGATGGTTTCAACTGTAAGCCCAGAAATTCGTTGTATTTCTCGCAGGTGAATTTCATTCTTTTGAAGCCCGAACAATGTTTTAAATATGTTTGCCCTGGCTTTGGAGGAAAATATTTTTTCTAATGTATTCACTTTGGGTGTCTGTTTTTTGCAGACAAATGTACTAAATTAGCAGACATCGAATTTGTTTGGTGTTTTGTGTTTGTTGTTTTGTGTTTGTTGTTTTGTGTTTGTTGAACACCGAACACCGAACAGTTTTATACTTGTCGAAGTACTGAACAAAAAACTAATCATTATCTACTTGCAGTTGCAGATAATGATGAAGTTTGCTCAGTTGTTCGTAATACTGTTTTCGGATTAATTCCAGGGCTTTATTAAAGTTTTCTTCATCGTAGGTATGGCTTAATAAATTTCGCTGATTATGCATGTTCAGCCAAATTTCCCCATCATCGATAATATCATATGCAAAGGCCTGTTTGATGACATCCCTGGGGAATCCTGTTTCTACCTGCCTGCTTTCAAGAAAGTCCTTTAATGTTTTCCAGGCCAGCTCATAGGAATATTCAAAACGCTGGATCAATCCTTCTTTGGATAAGAGATCAAGATTTTCAAAATCTTCAATGGCCTCTTTTAGTTTGAGATAAGCCTTGTTGAAGTTATCAAAACGTTGTTTCCAGCGGATTTCTTTGCTGTTCATTTCTTTGTTTTGTGTTTAGTACTTCGACGGGCTCAGTATAAATTGTTTGGTGTCCCGATTCATACCTCATTGAATTTGTTGTTTTTGGTAAATGATCTGACCGTAATCATCAATGTGTTTTTTCAATGCTTCATTTTTTATGGTGTCGTAATGCTGCACATCTACATGATAGGGTATGGGAAGTTCCTGGTTAAGCTTTGTACTCAGGGCATTGATCAGTTCATAACTGATGGTAGAAGCCTTGATAGCAATGTCAATATCCGAACCTTTTCTGGCGTTTCCCATAGCCCGTGAACCATATAGCACTGCCTGGAGTATCTGCTCCTCATTGCTTAATGTTTCAATGATCAGTTGATAAGAGTATTGGGATATGCCGTGATTGGACATTTGTTTGTTGTTTCTGTCCGCGAATTTTCGCCAATTAAGCCAATTAACACCAATTATTATTTTCGGGATCAAATTTCCAGCTTCCAGCTTCTAACTTCCAGCTTCTAACTTCCAGCATCGGGTTTTTTACAGCTTCGCTTTTTTGTTCTGTGTTTGCTGTTTGGTGTTCGTTGTTTTGTGTTTTGTGTTTGTTGTTTTGTACTTCGGCCAGCTCAGTATAAATTGTTGGGGCTTAACACCGAACACCGAACACTGAACACTGAACACCGAACACCAAACAATTTATTTGAACTTAGTTCCTTTGTAGTTTGATTTCTTTAGATAGGCTATTAGTCCGCCGATTTTGTTAATTAGTTCGAGTGTTTTATCCTGTAGTTCTTGATGTTCATTACTTGTAATGTATTTACGATCAAGGATTCGATAGAGCTGTGAACGAGATTCGGCAGCGCTACCTTTTGCTATGCTTAAGAAATTTACGAATTCTTTTGTGCCTCCTCTGCCGAAGCCCTCGGCTATATTATCCATTATGCTTCCTGAGGACCTATTAATTTGATCTTTTAATGCGTAATCAGTATTCAGGCCCTTGTATTGCATGATTCTGTATACATCACTGCAGAAGTTCCTGGCAAGTTGCCAGCATTCTATTTCTTCGAAGGTTTTCCAGGTACTCATTTTTGTTTTGTGTTTTGTGTTTGTGGTTACTCTGGTAAGCTACCCTAAACACGGAACACCGAACACCGAACACGAAACAGACAGGAATTAAGCCAATTAACACAAATTTTTATTTTCGGGATCAAATTTCCAGCTTCCAGCTTCTAACTTCCAGCATCCGGTTTTTCACAGCTTCGCCTTCTTGTTCTGGGTTTGTTGTTCGGTGTTTGGTGTTCGGTGTTTTTCCTGTTTAGCGCTTTGGTAATTGATTGAGGATCAAACCAGGATCGATATCTATTTTTGAGAATGCGAACCATTTCTTACCTAAATCCTTTAATGATGCCCCGATGTGGTAAAAGGTTGTCTGATCGATAATTAAAAATCGATCGTGCGCCTTTGTAAAAAGTTTTATCTCAATTGGCCTGTATTGCTTATTGTGTTTTTTCAGATCTGTTTCAAGTTGTTTGGATATATTGCCGGTGAAGACTGTTGCTTTAACGCCAGGGTTTCTTTTGGAAAGAAGTATTAACACAGTTTCATCCACATAGTTATCTATTAAAACAATACTTTTAGAAGCATCTTTGATGAGCAGGGAAACGAATTGCCAGGCGTCGAAGATTTGGCCGTCGAAGAAAATGCCCTCATTAGGGGGTAGATTTGTGTTTACCTGGAATTCAATTTCGTTGACCTTTTCTTTAATCTGAAATACATCATTCTCAACTTTTTCTATCCTATGGTTTATTGCGTGTCCCTTTAATAGGTAGTCCTTTAGCACTTTATTAGCCCATATCCTGAATTGTGTACCTCTTAGTGATTTTACGCGATAGCCGACTGAGATAATTACATCCAGATTATAATAAAGCACCTTTCTTTTAACCTGTCTGCCACCTTCGGATTGAACTGTCAAGTATTCCTTGACAGTTGAATTTTCATCCAGTTCTCCTTCTTTGAAAACATTTCTGATATGAAGGCTTATATTCTGTTTTGTTGCTTCAAAAAGCTCTGCCATTTGTGTTTGGGTCAGCCAGACAGTTTCATCTTCAACTCTCACTTCAATTTGGAAGTCAGTGTTGTTTTGTTCCTCCCGATATATGATTATTTCAGCTTTTCCCATGGTATTTTCATCGGTGTTTTGTGTTTTGTGTTTTGTGTTTTGTGTTTTGTGTTTGGTGTTGGTGTTAAAAGTGGTCAACGTATTTCAGGCATTGACAGTTTTGTACAAAAAACAAACACTATACACTAAACAGCCTTTACCCTGATAAATCGAGTCTTTTCAGCTCAAGTCCGTTAATTCTTTCAAAATCTTTTTCATTGTTTGTTAGCAAGCAGCAATTGTTCACCACACAGGTAGCTGCTATAATAGCATCGGGAAGCTTTATAGAATGCTATATTGGTATCTATCAAATAGTTCTTTCGTTCCATTCCGCTCTTGACTTATCGATTTGGTTGGCCAATTCAAGTGCTTTTTTTTGTGAGAAAACTCCTTTGAATGAAGTCATATCGTTGGTTGTAGTTTTATTTTTTTTAATGAGTCTGATCATAAGTGCTTTCTCCATTCCTTTCAGGATGGCCATTGCCTTTTTGTTTTTTATTTCAATCTGTATGAGTTCCATAACTAAATCTTTTACCAAATATAGTGAATTTGTTTGTTGTTCGGTGTTTGGTGTTTGGTTAATGGCTTCTTCGCTTTGGCAGATGTATGGCTCGTAGGCTCTTGCTTCGAGGTATTTAACTGCAATATCCGAGAAAGAAATCAGATGCAATTCATCGCTTAATTTAGGAAAGAAGATGTCACTGTTTTCTCCCAGGAGGGCAGTCATTAAACACAACTCCCTGGATTCCCCTGTAACCCAATTCTTCGGAGCGGCCCATTTGTGTATCCAACATACATACTATTATCAATTTCACTTTTCAAAACATAAACGTAAAACATGTCAAGAATATCTAACGGGGTATTTGTCATAAGCGTCGATTAAAACCCAGAAGCCATTTATGTTTCGTTATAGGATATAATAACCACCGGTTTTTTTACTTCCAACGAATTTGATTTTACCTTCTTTTTTCAAAATGGCTATCCATTTTTCAACGGTTTTGGGTGGCACAGAAATTGTTTCTGCTATCTCATTGGTTCTTTTTCCTGAGTTTATTTTAATAAATTCTAATAGTTCGTTTATTCCCCCATTTATTCCCCCATTTATTCCCCCATTTATTCCCCCACCTTCCATGGCAGTTTCAAAGAATGCATTGTCTAAAGGTACTTTGGTTACAAAAACATCTTGTTCCATGAACGAAATGTTTGCTGAACCGGCATAAGCTTTGGCATATTTATTTGTTCACTTCTGCGCATCAAAAACATTTCCATGATCCTTTTGGAGGCGCCCATCATATTTACAGGGTTAGCCGCTTTGTCAGTAGAAACACAGAAATACTTTTTTACTCCCTTTGCAATGGATTGCTGTATGGTTTTATCGGTGTTAAAGATGTTTACATCTATCATTCGCATCAGTGTGAAGGGGTCTTTCTCGCTGCGCACATGCTTTAAAGCTGAGAGGTTAAGCACATAATCATAATGGCCGTCCCAATCGATAAAAGCGTCATATTCCAGAGATCCGATATCCAGTGCAAATGTTTTGAAATCGCCATCAATATATCCCAAAGAACTGCGGATATCACGCACCAGCTCCACCATATTGTTTTCGCTTATATCCACCACATGCAATTTGCGGGGATTGCGTTTGAATATTTCTTTAGCAACGGCCTGCCCGATAGAGCCAGCACCGCCCAATACCAGGAAAGAACTATCTTTCACCATTCCCGATAGTTCCTTTTCATGCCTGTCAGTGTCTTCGGTGAAGAGTTCTTTGTCGCGTCCGATGAGTTTGAGGATGTTCATTATCAGAATTGAGTTCTGTCCGCGAATTTTCGCTAAATAAGCCAATTAACACAAATTTTTATTTTCGGGATCAAATTTCCAGCTTCTAACTTCTAACTTCCAACTTCTAACTTCCAGCTTCTAACTTCCAGCATCCGGTTTCCCACAGCTTCACCTTCTTGTTCTGGGTTTGTTGTTCGTTGTTCAGTATAGGTTGTCATGTGCTATTTTTAAAGCGTGCTGAAACAAAGCATCATCTATTCTGAATCCTTTTTCACGAAGCCTGGAAAGTGGGACAGTTGCGTCATTGATTAATTTAGCCTGTTGCATTCTTAAAATTATTCCGATAGTACCGATTACATTCATTTTCAGGCTTATGGCACAATTTCTGGCTGCTTTGTCATCTAATGCCACAGTAAATTCTTTGCTTTTCACCGCTAATGCAATAACTTGTGATTCACCTTTTCCAAGGTCCCATGCATGTATATATGCCGGAACCTTAACAGTGGAGACCTGATAATTTCCCTCATTCTGTTTAAGCCACTGTGATGCTTCATCGTGATGTTTCTGTATTTCATTAATTACACCCTCCGGAATGATAAGCTGATCACAAAATAATGGCAGCGAATCAATTAATTCGATTTTAGCCAGGAAGATTGCCGGAGAAGCATTCAGTACGATTTTCATGCCTTACTATAGATTAACCTCTGCATCCAGGTCGGAAGGTGTGTACTGAAAAGGATTTACGTCATGCTTTTTCAATATCTCAAGGAATTCGTACCTGGATATTTCAGCAATTTCGGCTGCTTTTGACTGGGATATTTTTCCCTGTTCATACCATTTACACAAGGCAGCTTCCAATAATTCTCTTGCAAATTTATCGGGCCTATTACGCAAGATGGAAAAAGCTTTATCCGGTATTTCTAATGTTATTCGATAACTCATTGTTTTCAGCCCTTAGTAATTGTATTATCAAAGATATAAAACTTTTGCATGCATTGTTTTATTGCTCTGCTTTTGGTGTTTTCTGTTGGTCCGCGAATTTGCGCTAATTAGGCTAATTAACACAAATTTTTATTTTCGGGATCAAATTTCCGGCTTCCAACTTCTAACTTCCAGCATCCGGTTTTTCACAGCTTTGCTTTTGTGTTTTGTGTTTGTTGTTTGGTGTTTTGTTGTTTGTTGTCCAGATTCGTGCCTCATCGGGGTTTGTTGTTACTGAACACGAAAACACAGAACATTTATTGGATGATGTATTACGCCTTTTAGCGTTGCGCTTATTGGCGTAATTATATTTTGCTCTGAATAAACCTTTTGAAAAAAGGAACTGTCGATCTTTTTGGGCTTACTATTTCAGAAAACTTACCGATCTATCAACGAGAAATGTCTTGATTTCTTCATCCTTTGGGGCATCAACAAGATATTCCACAGATTCCGTATAATCTATATCCTTGTGAAAAGCAAGTTGTTGTCGAAACAATTTTTCGGCGTATTGGTCACCAAAAATTTCATTTGCTTTTTTACTGATTTCCTCAATTGAATGATGATATTTTATAATGAAATACAGGTCAACATAGTCTTTCCATTTAGCCCTTCTTCCAAGGGCAAATGACTTCATTGCTGCCAGGGTTAAAAGATCAGGAAACTTCAAGTTATTTGGGAGCTTATTGGGTGCTTCAATATCGAATGGGTAATGAAAAAAGGTAATTTTAACCCGATTAATCATCATGTGTAACTGATCTATATCCTCAAAAAGCGGCTGATGATCATATGGAATTTGTGAAAGCTGATTCTTAAGTCGGCTTTTCGATATTGTATCTTTTGTAAATAAATCGAAATCCAACGAACGCCTGTGCCCAAGATGGAGGGCAATGGCAGTGCCACCTACCAGATAGTATTTTCGGCTAAATCGAGCTAGCCAAGATAATAATACTTGTTGATCTTTATTGAATATTTCGAGATGCATAGTGATTGAAAAACTCCTTAAAGAAATTGAGTGTCAGTTCATGAAAATTTCCCTTACGGCGGTTGCTTGCTGCAATCTGTTCGTTGAAGATCTTTTCGGCCTGTTCAATACCTAATATTTTTATAAGGTTTCTTACTGCATTGATATCTCCATAATTGAAAATTGTTTCCAGAACAACTGCTATGCTTAGGTTCTTCTTTTGATCGTCAGGCACAAACCAAAATAAATGGCTATTTTGATTAATTAATTTTTTTATTTCAGTATAGTGATGCATGTATTAAATTTAAATTCTTCAAGATTACCCAGTGATAAAACCCTTGTTTTGTGTTTTGTGTTTGTTGTTTTGTGTTTTGTGTTTGTTGTTTTGTGTTATGCTGCGAACACCGAACACGAAACACCGAACACCAAACACATATCAATTTTTGTCGTAATACTCTTTTGATTCGTTCAGCGATAATGATTCAGCGGGGTCATTTTCTTCGATCAGTTTAGCCAGTGCATAATCTTCCAAAGCCTGTTCGATTTTCTTAAATGTTTTGATGTCGATTTGAACAGCTATTGGCCGCTTGTTTTCATCTGTAACGTATGTTTTCTTTATGTCGAGCATTTTATTGTTTTCTTTAAAGGTACGAATTTGTTTTGTGTTTGTTGTTTGGTGTTAATGTCTAAAAAACAATATGTTATTGATGTATCTGATGATTCATTCGATGATCTTTTGTAGGTTTGTTTTAAGTGCTGGCAGGTCTGTTTGTATGATCTCCCAGACAATATCTACATTGATTCCAAAGTAATGATGTGCAATGATGTTTCTTAAACCGTAAATCTTTTGCCAGTCAATTTGCTGGTTAACTTCTTTCAGTGCATCAGAGAGCTTACCAACATTTTCACCAATGACAATGAAATTCATCATGGCTGCATCAAAATCCCGATCGTTTTCATACAACTCCTCTGCTGTTGCATAATCAGCAGTGTATTTCAGGATTTTTTCAATTGTTTCAATAATTGAGAGAAGTATGTAATAGTCTTTGCTATGCATACATTGCTTCCTTGAGTACCATTGGTTTAAATACCGGCCTTATCCATTTTTTGGCGCAGATATCCACCGGCCGTTTGAAATTTGCTTCCAGGTATTTCTTCAATTGCTGTTCTTTATGATACAGGTCAGGGGTGTCTGGATCAAAACTTACCAGGATGTCTATGTCGCTTTTCTCCGATTGCTCATTCCTGGCAAATGAACCAAACAAACCTATTTCTGTGCAGTTAAAATGGGTTTTGAGGTAATGTTTGTTTTCTTTTAAAAACTTTAATATTTCAGCAGAAGACAGCATTTATTATTGATTGGTTTCTAACAAATTTAGTAAAATTTTGTGTTTGGTGTTTCAGTCCGCGAATTTTCGCTAAATAAGCCAATTAACACAATTTATTATTTTCAGGATCAAATTTCCGGCTTCTAACTTCCAGCTTCTAACTTCCAGCATCCGGTTTCCCACAGCTCCGCCTTCTTGTTCTGTGTTTGGTGTTTGGTGTTCGTTGTTTTGTGTTTGTTGAACACTGAACACCAAACACCAAACACTAAACAATTTTATACTGAGTCATTCACAGGCTCATGATAAACTTTGCCGAAGTACTAAACAGCTATTTTTTAATTATCAAAAGGATTAAATAGTTTAAGTTGACTGCCCGGGATTTCAAAGTCTTTTGTGTTTCTCGTAATCAGTTCACTATGATTAACAATTGCTGAGGCAGCAATGATGGCATCCGGTAGTTTTATCTTTGCAGATTTTCGGATCCGGATAACTTCATGTACAATGTTTTGGTCAAGGTAAATAACCTCCAGGCTATCACAAATTGATTTTACTAATTTTTCTTCTTTCTTAGTCTTGAATGGGTATCCCAGTACTTCCATATAGGTAATTACAGAAATCAATATCCTATCACCAGGTTTTGAGAATGAAGAAAGTTTGAGTAGCTTCTTTGATAAATAAATCAGGATATTTGAGTCCAGTAACTTATCAATTCCATTCATTTCTTTGTTCTTTTTGCCAATGGTCAGGATTATCAATACCACTGAATAGTTCTTCCTGGTTTAGTTTATCTAAGGTTTTTTGAAGCTGATCATAATGATTAAGGGATTGCCTTGAGTTCTTTTCATCAATTTGTTCAACACTTGAAACAAAGTTTAAAGATTTCAAGAGCCTGATCAACAAATTAGCATCCTTCCCTGACTTGACCGATATTTTTATTGTATTCATTTTTTCGATGTAGTGTTAACTATAAAGTTACGATATCTGGGTTTATTGTGCAAGTGTTGTTTTGCCTGCCTACCGGTAGGCAGGTGTTTTTTGTTTATAGTTTGGTTTATCCTCGTTTAAATTGTTTTGCAATGTATCCAGAACATTTTGTTTATCTGTAAGCGGGGTGTTTTTGTTTTTTTCCATCGCCTCGAGGAGTTGTTCATCCTGCAGATCCTCAAACGTTTTAGCTTTCACACCCAGTCTTCTGGCCAATTCGAGGAAGAAATTACGCTCTTCCTTGTCTCTTGGATTTATGATGATGGTATCCATTTTACTTCGTTTGTATCAAAGGTAGTGAATTTTGGGTTTGTTGTTTTGGGTTTGGTATTTCTGTCCGCGAATTTTCGCTAAATAAGCCAATTCACACCAATTATTATTTTCGGGATCAATTTTCCGGCTTCCAACTTCCAACTTCCAGCATCCGGTTTTTCACAGCTCCGCCCCTTCACTCCCATGTTTCTCAGAAGCTAAGAGAGCTTGCTGTATGATAATGTATCAGCAGGCCGGATAAAGTTCGAGTTACAAATTTACTCATTTTTTGAAGTTTGTCAAGTGTAAAAAGGATAAATTATGATTGACTGAATACTGATTAACAGCCTCGTTAATTCCCCATAGAATAAATCTCTACCCTCTCCTTACTCCATACTCCTTACTCCATACTTCCTACTCATCCCCAACATAACTCACCCTCGGCCCCAGCACTTCCATGGCCTGTTCAACGCATTGGGGTATGCTGAGCTCTCCGGTCTTGAGTTCTATGGCCGGCTTTTCCGGTGTTTCGAAGGGAGCGTCTATGCCGGTAAAGTTTTTGATCTTACCTTCACGGGCTTTTTTGTAGAGGCCTTTTACGTCGCGTTGCTCGCAGACTTCCAACGGGGCATTGATATGGACCTCAATGAAATCCTCTTCACCGATGATGTTCCGGGCCATATTACGGATCTCCCTGGTGGGACTGATAAAGCTGTTGATGCAGATGATGCCGCAGTGCACGAACAGTTTGCTCACCTCGGCTATTCGGCGGATGTTCTCAATCCTGTCCTCCTCCGTAAAGCCCAGGTTGTTGTTGATGCCGGTACGGATGTTGTCGCCGTCGAGTACCTGGGTGAGGTGGCCGCGCCGGTTGAGCTCCAGTTCGATGTTGCGGGCAATGGTGGTCTTGCCGCTGCCCGACAGTCCCGTCATCCAGATCACACAGGCCCGCTGGTTGAGGAATTTCTCCTTGTCGGCCCGCGTGAGTATCTGGTGAAAGACCGGGTGGATGTTGGTTGGTTTCATGCTGTCTCGTCTTGCTGTGGGTTTGTCTATTTATTTATGTCGTGCGTCAATTTGTTGAAATGCGGATCAACTTATAATGATATCTTCCGATCCCCTCACTCAGGTTTGAAGCCACCGAGTCGGCTGCACGAACCAATTGTTTTCCCATGGTATCCTTATGAAAATAATCCCATTTTATTACAATCTCATAAATCACTTCGCCCAGTTCCATGGCCAGATTATATACCTTAAAATCTTCAAGTTTCACTCTTATTAAGTTTTGGTTAATTGACAATAACAATTACGCAAGCAAACAACTATTAATTACGCGAAGCAAATGACTACCAACGACGCACCAACCCAAACTGCCACACCAAAATCAACACCGTCCCCAGCAGGTAGATCACCGTCAGTGGTGTTCCAATGCGCAGGAAGTCGCGGAAGTTGTAGCCGCCCGGACCGTATACCATGAGGTTGGTCTGGTAGCCGATGGGCGTGAGGAAGCTGGCGGCGCCGGCAAAGGCGACCAGCAGGGCAAAGGGCCTGGGATCGAGGTTCATCTCCAGGGCCAGGGTGAGTGCTACGGGCAGAATGAGCGCCACAGCGGCCTTGTTTGTGATGAGGGCGCCCAACAGGGTGGTGATGGCATAGATGCCTGCCATGATGCCGATAATGCCGAAAGGCTTAAGGACTTCAAAGGTGAAATGCGCCATTTGGCCGGCCACGCCGGTTTTGATCATGGCCGTGCCCAGCGACAGGGCCAGGGCAATGACGATGATCAGGTTGAAGTCGATGCTTTTGGCCACGCTTTTGGGCGATGTGATCTTAAAGATCATGATCAGTGACAACAATATGATCAGGGCCAGAAACAGGCTTATGAGCTTGAAAGCCGAAAGCAAAATGGCCAGTATGGTTCCCCCGATCAGGAAGTAGTTGTTGAATACATTGGGTTTGCGGAAATCGCGCACTTTGCTGATCAGGTAAAACTCGTTGGTTTCTTTGTAATGGTTTTTGAAGTCGTCACCGGCGATAAGCAATAATACGTCGCCGGCCATCAGCTTTACATCCCCTATCTTGCCGGTGATCTTTTCGCCGTTGCGGTGGATGGCGATGATGGCAGCGTCGAAACGCGCCCGGAAGTTACTGTCTTTGACCAGCTTTCCGATAAGGGTGGAGTTATAGGATACCACCACCTCGAGCAGTTCGGTATGTTTCTTCTTGCTGAACATGCCCATCTGGGCGAGTTGCAGGCCGTTTTTCTCGTTGATCAGTTCAGCGATGGTCTCGGTTTCACCGGCAAAGTGCAGGATGTCTTCTTCAAATATTTTGGTTTGCGGGGATACAGCCGCCAGGGCGATCTGATTGCGCACGATCTCCACCAGGAACAGGCCGGGCAGGCTCCGCAGGCCGGCTTCTTCTATGCTCCTGCCATGCAGCTTGGAAGCCGTTTTCACACGCACCTCCACCATGTATTCCCTTTGTTTTTTGGTAAAGTCTTCCAGCACGTCTTCTCTTTCGGGCAACAGCTTTTTGCTGAAGAATACCAGGTAAACGATCCCGATAACCGCCATGGGCAGCCCCACCGGGGTAAAGTCGAAGATGTTGAGGGATTTGAAATCCGTAAAGATGTTTTGCTCTTCCACCAGTCCGTTTACCACCAGGTTGGTGGAGGTCCCGATCAGGGTAAGGCATCCGCCCAGGATGGCGGCAAAAGACAGGGGGATCAGCAGCTTGGACGGGTTGATCTTGTTTTTCTTGCCCCAGGCATGTACATGCGGCATGAGGATGGCCACCAGGGGGGTATTGTTCAGGAAAGCCGAAAAGGTAGCCACCAGGGTGGTCATCCTGAAGAGGTAGCCTTTGTGCGAGAGCCTGTCCTTGAAATATTTCCCAAACACAACATCCAGCATAGCCGATCGTCGGATGGTATCGCCTATGATCAGCAACAAAACGATCACGGCGATCTGCTCATTGGAAAAACCCCTCAGGATCTCCGACGGTGTCAGCACATCGAATATCCCCAGCACCACCACCCCGATGGTGAAAGTAAATCCCGGCCCTACCCAGTTAAAGTAAAGGGAGAGGATGATGAAGAGGAGGACGAGGAGGACGACTATCTGATCAGCAGACATTTAATTTAATGTATGACTATATGGATGTATGGATGTATGGTTGTATGATTGTATGATTGTATGGTTGTATGCATTGGGACCTTCATTCATAAGTTATATCATCTTCCCTGGCAGTGTAATCATCAAACCATTCATCCTTGTTTTTAAGTTTCTTCAACAATGATTTGTTGTAGGCTAAAAGTTTGTTCTCTAAAGAATAATGGACTTTGTCAAAGTTATCAAACCACTCTTTATCAATCTTTTCAGCAGTAAAAAGCGCATATATTTGACTGTAGTTTTCAGCAAGGGATCCAAGCGCATAATTATTAAAGTTAATAATATCTTTTAATGATCTTCTTGCATACCCTTCCGCAATATTGGAATGAACCGAAAAAGCGGATGCATCTACCTGCCCTTTTACCTTGAATGAAATATCTATCATGAGGGTTAGTTGCTTGCTAATAAATGCATAAAAATTGATAGCTTCCTGCCAAACAATTAGCTTACGAAAACCTCTGTTAATATTCCGATTTCTATTGATAAGTTCCTCATTCATTTAAAAAATGATTGATTGCATTGTATTCCCACAATCATGCATCATTCATACATTCATACATCCATGCATTCATACATCCATGCATTTATACAATCATACATCCATGCATTCATACAATCATACATCCATACACTCCTGCTTGCAACCATCTCACTCCCTGGGGAAAATCTTCCACTCCGCCAGCTTCTCCAATATTCCTTCCACGTTCTTCCCGTCGTCTTCCGCTTTGATTGTGATGTCTGCGGATTGGGGTTCTTCGTAGCGATCGTCGATGCCGGGCATATGTTTGAGCTCAGCGTTTTCAGCCATTTTATACAGGCCGTATTTGTCGTTCTTTTTGGCAAATTCGATGTCTGCATCCAGATGAATAAGTTTGAAGCGGTTTTCACCGATGATCTCAGCAACCTGGGTGCGTGTATTTTCGTCAGGTGACACGAAGGAGCAAATGGTGATGACACCCTGATCGTTGAGCAGCTTACAGATGTGCGCCACCCTTCTGAGGTGCTCTGCCCGGTCGGCGGGAGAAAAGTCGAGTTCGCGGCTCAGCCCCGAGCGCACCGATTTGCCGTCGAGCAGCACCACCGTGGCGCCCATTTCGAACAAACGTTTCTCGAGAGAATAGGCCAGTTCGTTTTTGCCGCTTCCGTGCAATCCCGTGATCCAAAGAGTCGAGCCTTTCTGGTTGTATCTTTTTTGACGTTCCTTTTCACTTATCAGGGATTCCCCTTTCACGATCTTTTGTGAATCGTGAAGGGTGAGTCGTGAATAGTGATCACCGGAAACCTTGTCCAGGATCATTCCCACGGCCACGGTATTGTGGGTGATGGGATCGATCAACACGAACGAACCGGTATTGTGATTCTTTTTATAGGGATCGAAGAACAGCGGTTTAACCGTGGTCATCACTACCCTTCCGATCTCGTTCAGCTCGAAGTGATCGGCTTGGGATTTTTCCAGGGTGTTCACATCGATCTTAAAACGGAGCTTGTCGATGCGCGCCTTGGTGTTGTTGGTGGTTTGCTTGATGTAGAACTGGGTGTAGGGATCCATGGGTTTTTCATCCATCCACACCAGCATGGCTTCAAAGTGCCGTTCGATGCGCGGGATGTTGTTGGGGGGCACCAGCATTTCACCGCGGGAAACGTCTATTTCCCTGTCGAGCGCAACGGTTACGGATTGCGGAGGGAAAGCATAGGCCAGCTCCCCGTTATAGGTATCTATGCTTTTCACAAAGGCCTTCTGTCGGGAAGGCAACACCATCACTTCGTCTCCCTTGCGGAGGATGCCGGAAGCCATCCTGCCGGCGAATCCTCTGTATTTGAGGTCGGGGCGGATCACATACTGAACCGGGTAGCGCAGGTCTTCAAAGTTTTTATCGGAGGTTACGTGCACCGTTTCCAGGAACTCCAGCATGCTTGTGCCATGGTACCAGGGCATTCGTTCCGAAAGGTCAACCACGTTGTCGCCTTTGAGTGCGGAAAGCGGTATGAAATTGATGTCGGGGATACCGAGTGAAGTCACAAAACTTTTGTAATCCTCCACGATCTTATCATACACCTCCTTGCTATAGTCCACCAAATCCATTTTATTGATGGCCACCACCACATGCTTTATGCCCAGCAGGCTAACCAGGAAGGTATGCCTTTTGGTTTGTGTGATCACGCCGTGGCGGGCGTCCACCAATAGGATGGCAAGGTTGGCCGTGGAACCGCCTGTGATCATGTTGCGGGTGTATTGTTCATGGCCGGGGGTATCGGCTATGATGAACTTTCTTTTATTGGTGGAAAAATAGCGATAGGCCACATCGATGGTGATGCCCTGTTCGCGTTCGGCTTTCAGGCCGTCCAACAGCAGGGCATAATCTATTTCACCTCCGGCGTGGCCTTCGCGTTTGCTGTCGCGTTCGAGGGCGGCCAGGTGGTCTTCGTAGAGTTTTTTGCTATCGAAAAGCAAACGACCGATTAATGTACTCTTACCATCGTCAACTGAGCCTGCGGTTAATAACCTGAGCAGGTCTTTCTTTTGATCTTGATCAAGAAATTCTTTTATGTCCATATTTTGGTAGTTGGTAGTTGGTTTAAATGCTTAAAGGTTCAGAAGTTTAAAGGTTCAGAAGTTCAGAGGTTCAAATGTTCAGAGGTTCAAATGTTCAGAGGTTCAAATGTTCAGAGGTTCAAATGTTCAGAGGTTCAAATGTTCAGAGGTTCAGAGGTTCAAATGCTCAATGGTTTAAGAGTTGAGCGATTTATTAAATACTTTGAGAATCTATTGTATTTGAATGACTACCGGTTTTTGTTTTTTAATGATTTAAGGTATTTCATATAATTGATCATTTTGGCTTTGATCATTTTGGTCTGAGTTAAAATAGAATCATCCTGAATATAATTCAGTCGCCTGGCAATG
The DNA here is from genome assembly GCA_021738625.1 of Bacteroidales bacterium. GTDB lineage: Bacteria > Bacteroidota > Bacteroidia > Bacteroidales > JAIOZK01 > JAIOZK01. The sequence goes on along the minus strand of JAIPBS010000007.1, from coordinate 77,211 downwards.
ATCAACTGAGTTTCGAGTTCAGCCACTGAACCCAATGCAATGTATAGAAACTGTAAATTTTCTTTGTCTGTCTGTCTTGCAGAACCTTCAGCAATATTAGATGGAATTGAGACAGCACATCTTCTGATTTGATTTGTAAGGCCATATTTTTCTTCGGTTGGAAACTGCCTGGTCAATTTATAAATCAATTCAACAAGATCAATAGACATTTTCCAGATATCCAGTGTTTCATGAGTCGCCATTTCTACTAAGCCTTTGAACTTTTAAACCTCTGAACCTCTCAGCTTCTGAACCTCTGAACTTCTCAGCTTCTGAACCTCTGAACCTCTCAGCTTCTGAACCTCTGAACCTCTCAGTTTCTGAACCTCTGAACCTCTCAGCTTCTGAACCTCTGAACCTCTCAGCTTCTGAACCTCTGAACCTCTCAGCTTCTGAACCTCTGAACCTCTCAGCTTCTGAACCTAAAAATACCCTTCCCGTTTCTTCTGCTCCATACTCGCTTCCTGGTCGAAGTCGATCACCCTGGTGGTTCTTTCCGATTTGGTCACTGTCATCATTTCTTCCACGATCTTTTCAACGGTATCGGCTTCAGATTCAACTGCACCGGTGAGGGGATAACAACCGAGCGTGCGGAAGCGCACCTTGCGCATTTTGGCAGTATCAGCCAGCTCTTTGGGCATGCGTTCGTCGTCAACCAGAATAAGGGCGTTGCTCCATTCCACGATGGGTCTTTCCTTTGCAAAATACAGGGGCACGATGGGGATTTCCTCCAGGCGGATGTACTGCCAGATGTCCAGCTCGGTCCAGTTGCTGAGCGGGAACACGCGAATGGATTCACCTTTATGGACCCGTGCATTATAAATATTCCACAGCTCCGGACGCTGATTCTTGGGATCCCATTGATGATAACGGTCGCGAAAAGAAAAGACCCGCTCTTTGGCGCGTGATTTCTCCTCGTCGCGGCGGGCGCCCCCGAAGGCTGCATCAAAGCCGTATTTGGTAAGCCCTTCCAGCAGGGCCTGGGTTTTCATGATGTCGGTATGTACTTTGCTGCCGTGGGTGAACGGCCCGACGCCTTCCTCAAAACCCTTTTTATTGTAATGCACGATCAGGTCCCAGTTGTTTTCTTTGGCATACCTGTCGCGAAAGGCCGTCATTTCCCTGAACTTCCATTTGGAGTCGATGTGCATCAACGGAAAAGGCACTTTACCGGGATGAAAGGCTTTTTCGGCCAGGCGTACCATCACCGATGAATCTTTCCCGATGGAATAGAGCATCACGGGATTTTCAAATTCGGCAGCCACCTCGCGGATGATGTGGATGCTTTCGGCCTCGAGTTCGCGGAGGTTGTTTAGTTTGTATTGATTCATAATATTAGTTCGTTGTTCGTTGCTCGTAGCAGGTTTGTGGCTTATGTTAACTATTTGTTTTTAAAATATATTTAGAATTTTCTTCTTGAATACCTGCAATAAGCAATCAACTATTTATTTATTTCATGCCTCTTTTAATACTGTTAATTAATGCATTTAATTTTATACTTAATTCATTCGACATTACTCTGAATGAAGCATGCTCATCTTGGTTTATCCATTCCTTTCGATAAAAGATGATTATTATGGTTATAGTTTCATATAATGATCCTCTGGCATAATATAAGAACTGTAAAAATTCATTTTTTTGAAAAACGGCCTTTACCTTCAGCAATATTTTGTGGAATACCCATCGAAGAACTCTCAAGTTGTTCGATTAATCTGTAATGTTTTTTCTGATTTGATAGTCTATTAGTTAAATCAAGGCAAAACTCAGCTAAGGTCATTCCTTTTTGCCATACTTCTAAATTTTCAAAATCAGATTTTTCCACAATAATTTGTTATGACACACTACCAACTACCAACAACCAACTACGAACAATAATATTCCCTGTACCATTCCACAAACCTCCCAACTCCCACCTCCACGCTAGTATCCGGTTTATACCCCACATCAGCTTCCAGGTCGGTGGTATCGGCCCAGGTTTTGGGAACGTCGCCCGGCTGCATGTCCATCATGTTCATCTTTGCCTTTACCCCGAGTTTATCTTCAATGGCTTTGATAAAATCCAGCAGCTTGACCGGGGAGGAGTTGCCGATGTTATATACCTTGAAAGGAGCTGATGTTGAAGGATCGGCAATTGAGTTTTGAGTTTTGAACTTTGAATTTTGAGCTGGGCCGGAATTTGGTATCTGGAATTTGGTATCTGAAATCTTTGAAGTCATTGCTTTTGAATCAAAGGTGACACGATAAACTCCCTCCACAATATCCTCCACGTACGTAAAGTCGCGCCACATTTCACCGTGATTGTACACGTCGATGGGTTTGTCTTCGAGCATGGCTTTGGTGAACAGGAAAAGAGCCATATCGGGGCGGCCCCAGGGACCGTAAACCGTAAAAAAGCGCAGCCCGGTTGTAGGCAGGCCATACAAATGACTGTAGGTATATGACATCAGCTCATTGGCTTTTTTGGTGGCAGCGTACAGGCTGATGGGATGATCCACATTGTCGGAGGTGGACAAAGGCATCTTTGTGTTGGAGCCGTAAACGCTGGAACTGGAAGCATAGACGAGGTGTTTGACTTTATGATGCCTGCATGCTTCCATGATGTTCAGGTGGCCGTTGAGGTTACAATCCGCATAGGTAAAGGGATTGGTCAGGCTGTAGCGTACCCCTGCCTGTGCAGCCAGGTGCACCACTTTGTCGAATTTTTCCTTTTCAAAGAGCTCTTTCAGGCTTTCGTAATCTTCCAGGGCCAGGCGTATGAAGCGGTAGTTTTTGTAGGTATTGCTTTGGTAAAGGGTCCCGTATTCAAAGAGGGAGGATTCCTGCATGGTTTTGAAAGTTGCAGGTTGCAAGTTGCAGGTTGCAGCTTGGGTGTTCTCTGCTCTTATTACCTGCAACATGGAACTTGCAACTTGTAACGAATAGTTGCTTGCAGAATCCTCCGTAACACCTGATTCAGCCAGCCTGCCATATTTCAGGTTGATATCATAGTAATCGTTGATATTATCCAGTCCTACCACTTCATATCCTTCGGAGAGGAATTTGAGGGTTGTGTGGTAAGCGATGAAGCCGGCTGTCCCGGTGATTAGAATCTTTTCCATTTCTTACGGTAAACGGTGAGTAGTGAATAGAGTGCTTAGTTCTATTATTTTTTTACTTCTATTTGTTTTGTAAGTAATTGATGGTTCCTTTTAAAAGTTTTCTTACGGTGGCTAAATGATCAAGTATAGATTCTTTGTCCTCGATGAAATTCAGATTTTCTGAAATAATAAGTTGCTCTCAATTTCTGCTGATGACCCAAGTGCAATAAATAATAATGGAATAAATCAATGTCACAAAATCAACAGATTTTTTCCAGACATCTAGGTTTTTATAATCCATTTCACTACTGTCCGGGGAAATTTGGGGAGATTCCTCGCTTTGCTCGGAATGACAGTGTTTTCAGAGGCTTGGAAGGGGATTGGGGGTAGTACGGCGGCAAAGCCGCCGTACTACCCCCAATCCCCTTTGTATCTCCCAAATAGCATGTCATTCCGAGCGAAGCGAGGAATCCCGTTGCGTTTAACCGGACAGTAATGAATCCATTTAGCAATTAAAAAATCTATTCATCATTCACTACCCACCATTCACCATTCACCACTTACAGTCTCCCATCAACCATAGCCTTATCCCAAAATCCCTTAATATCATAAACCACTGCATTCCCGTTTTTGAGGGCCTCAATGTCGAGTTCCCTGAATTTATCGTGGGCAACGGCGAGAATGATGGCGTCGTAGCCTTTACCCCCCTCGGTCCTCCCTAAAGGGGGAAAGTTTGTGGAAGAAATTAAATTAATGCCATACTCATGTTTAACTTCTTCGAAGCTGGCCCAGGGATCGTAAACGTCTACATCACATTCGAAATCTTTTAGTTCGTTGATCACGTCGATAACTTTTGAGTTTCGGATGTCGGGACAATTTTCCTTGAAGGTGATGCCCAGTACCAAAACTTTCGAGCCTGCCACTTTATGGCCTTTTTGGATCATCAGCTTGATCACCTGGTTGCTCACGTAAACGCCCATATTGTCGTTCATGCGTCGGCCCGAGAGGATGATCTCGGGATTGTGCCCGATCTCCTGTGCCTTGTGGGTGAGGTAATAAGGATCAACCCCTATGCAATGCCCGCCAACCAGTCCGGGTTTAAAGGGAAGGAAATTCCATTTGGTTCCGGCGGCTACCAGCACTTCGTTGGTGTCGATACCCAGTTTGCCGAAAATCACGGCCAGTTCGTTCACAAAGGCGATATTGATGTCTCTTTGAGAATTTTCGATCACCTTGGCTGCCTCGGCAACCTTCATGGAAGATGCCTTGTGGGTCCCCGCTTCGATCACGGCTTTATAAAGCTGATCGACTTGCTCGGCCACTTCAGGGGTGGAGCCGGAGGTTACCTTTTTGATCTTGCTCACCGTATGCACCTTGTCACCCGGATTAATGCGTTCGGGCGAATAGCCGCAATAGAAATCCCTGTTGAATTTCATGCCGCTGAATTTTTCAAGCACCGGCACACATTCTTCTTCGGTTGCTCCCGGATATACCGTGGATTCATAAATAACAATATCTCCCTTTTTCAGCACGCTGCCAACGGTTTCGGAAGCCTTCAGCAGGGGCGTCAGATCCGGCCGTTTATTTTTATCAATAGGGGTGGGTACCGTTATGATATAATAATTGCAATCCTGAATGAATATTTTACTATGGGTAACGTACAATCCTTTATCATGATCATGGTTGTCTACCAGCACTGATTTCAGCAAATCGCTCTCCACTTCCATGGTGGCGTCATGGCCTTCTTCCAGCTCTTCCACCCGTTCCTTTTTAACATCAAAACCTACAACCGGGTATTTCTTCGAAAACTCCACTGCCAGGGGCAGTCCGACGTATCCAAGGCCGATAACAGCGATTTTTGTTTCGATCATTTTTTAATTATTTTTTCTTATTCACATAAAAAGTTCAAGTATAGCACAAAATAATCTGTTGCAAGTTGCATGTTACAGGTATAAACTTGCAACCTGTAATGTGCAACCTGTAACTTTTACACAGCTCCGCCTCCTAAGTCCCATCTTTCAAATGGAACCAAAATAATTTTTCAATATTTTCACCCATTGGGGTTGAATTCGCCTCAGGCGGATTCAACCTCTTCTCATCTCTCTCCTCTCACCTCTCTCCTCTTCTTCAAATAAACCACCGGTATCTCCACCAAGATGCTTTGGCCGATGGCTTCCAACCTGACCTGAACCTTGTTCTTTCCTCTTTGCTCGATCAAAGTGCCGGTTAGGCCTTTTAAAAGTCCGGCTCTCACTTCAATTTCCACTCCTTCCTCAAAATTCTCCGAAGTCACCTCAAGATCAGCTTCAGAGGCCAACAGCAATTTGATGTTGTTAATTTGCTTTTGCGGAATCGGAGCGGCTTTCCCTTCGAAGGTGATAAACCTGACTATGTGATCCGTCTGGAGCACGTCAAGATATTCCCTGTCATTTGCCAGATGAACAAAAATATAAGAACGAATCAGGGGTTCATTCACCCATTTTTTTCTGTCGCTCCATTGCTTCAGCGTTCTCACCAGCGGCAAATAGTTCGGTATTTCCTGCTCGTCCAAAAGCATTTTGGCTTTCTTCTCTCCCCGCGACTTCGTATAAACCGCATACCATTTCCTGTTTTCACCCTTCATTGTTCAATCATTTGTTTTTCCCACAGCAACAGTGTTTTGGCTTCTTTATTTATTTCTTTGTATTCACCGAACTCCTGTTCGCTAAAAACCACATACCTGATCCTTTTGCTGATCAGTTTCTCTACTTTATCGATCAGCATGATCAGATATTGCTGGTTGATGTCCCCAACAAATATCAAATCGATGATCCTGCTGTCGATGCCTCTGGCAAAATCACCGGCAACAAAAACCTTTTTTACATCCCCCAATTTGTTAATCACATTGTCGATGATCTTATCCAGTCCGATATGTTTCATCAGAATGTTTTGTATATCCGGATATAAAGGATGCGTGGTGTTCGCCCTGAATATTTTCTTATTTCCTTTCTGATATGCATTCAACAATCCGGCTTCCTCAAATCGGTTCAGCTCCACCCTGATGCTGTTGGTTGATTCGTTGAACTCCGTAGCCAGGTTTCTTAGATAGGAACTGTTCCCGCTATTCAGAAAAAACCTGAGCAGGATCTTAAGACGGGTTTTGGATGTAATTAGTGCATCAAGCATGGCTTTGGTTTTTCCCCTTGAAAATGATTATGTTGTCGGTTTTCTTGATCAGGAGATTTATTCGCATATTTAAATCATTGTCTGTCAGGATAAAAACATCAATTTTAAAAACGAGTAACAAAACTACTCAATTTTATCATAGCTGTCAAGCACATTGTGCGACAAAAGTAAGCAGGCCGGCATTCTGTTCTAATTTGCCTGGGTTGATAAAATGTTAAAAATGATAAGGGGCTGCTTCAGGGCCAGAACTTTTTCAGTACCGGATGATAATCTCCGGTTAGGCCAACCGCTTTGGTATTCCTGATAAAATGAACGATCTCAATGCTGTTTCTGGCTTCTTCCACACCGTATCCCTTTCCGGCAAGGGTCTTTTTGTATATCTCGGTGTGGAGATCAGTAAAACCGCCGCTAAATTCAATTTCCTCCCCTTCCATATTGATGGAGCGATAGGTACGTTGACCCTGCTCCAACAATTTTTCGGGGATATATTTCGAATCGAGACTGAGGAACCATCTCACCCTGGCTTTTTCTGTTTCAAGGTAGCCGCTGGCGGTATTTTTTTCTACTACATGCACGATGTTTTGTTTTACTTTACCAAACACATGGCATATCATATCAAAAAAATGTACCCCGATATTGGTGGCCACGCCTCCCGATTTTTCAACATCTCCTTTCCAGGACATAAAATACCAGTGACCCCGGCTGGTGATATAGGTCAGATCGAGATCATATATCTTGTCGGCGGGGCCTTCCTCAACTTTTTTCTTCAGCGCGACGATGGAAGGATGCAGGCGCAACTGCAGGATGTTGTATATTTTTCTGCCGGTTTCCGATTCGATCTCCTGCAGGGCATCCACATTCCAGGGATTCAGCACCAGTGGTTTTTCACAAATGGCGTCGGCGTCATTCCTCAGTGCAAGACGAATGTGGGCGTCGTGCAGGTAATTGGGCGAGCAAATACTGACATAATCAATTTTCCTGTCCCCCTGTCTTCTCAATTTATCAAGATGCCTGTCGTAGCGTTCGGTTTCCACAAAAAAGTCGGCTTCAGGGAAGAAAGAATCTATAATGCCGACGCTATCAAATTTATCCAGGGCGGCCACAAGGTGGTTGCCCGTACCTTTAATGGCTTTCATATGACGGGGGGCAATGTAGCCTGCCGCTCCGATCAATCCGAAGTTTTTGATTTGGTCTTCTAACATAATGCTTTTTCTTACGTTGTTTAACTATCGCAAACAGATATCTCGTTTCGCTCGATATGATATAATATTCTTTTTTGGGGCAAAGGGAGATATCTTCCGGCAAATATAATTATTCATGACTTTATGAAAAGTTTCTGATATGCATTATTCAAAGCCGTTTACCTGAACAACTTGCTCCAGAAACCCTGTCGCTGTTCATCTTTATCATCCGTATAATATCCATAACCATAACCGTAGCCATAGCCGTAACCGTAACCATAGCCATAGCCATAGCCATAACCGTAACCATAGCCGTAACCATAGGAATCGCGGGTAAGTTTAACATCATTGACAAGGATACCTACATTGGGAATTTTTCTTTTCTCAACATCCTTGATGATCGAGCCAAAAACTTTTTTGTGGGTGTAGTTTTGCCTCACAACAAACATGTTCACATCCGTATATTTCATCAACAGGAATGCATCTGTAACCAGTCCTACCGGCGGGGTATCAATTACGACATAATCATATCTTTTTTTGATCTCATCAAAAAACTCAGCAGTCCTGTTTGACGCGATCAACTCGGCCGGGTTAGGCGGTACCGGACCTGCCATGATAATGTCCAGGTTCTCAATGGGCGAAGTCTGTATAATATCATCCATGGTGCTTTTGTTGATCAGATATGAGCTGATCCCTTCCGTGTTGGACAAACCGAAATCCTGGTATATTTTGGGTTTTCTGAGGTCGAAACCCAGCAAAAGGGTTTTCTTGTCGTATTGCGCAAAAATCGAAGCCAGGTTGATCGAGATAAAGGTCTTCCCGGCAACAACCATATCGGAAGTCACCAGAACGATTTGTTTCTCTTTGCCCTGCGCATAATATTGCAAATTGGTACGCACCGAGCGAAAAGACTCGGCAATGGATGATTTAGGCGATTCCGCCACCACGATCTTCGACTCCTTATTGGTGTGAATGATGTGCCCGATTATTGGCAAACTGGTGATGTTCTCCACATCCTTGCGTTCGACGATCTTATCGTTGAAATAGTCCTTACCATAGATATAGACCACAGGGATGATCAGTCCGATAATGAGTGCGATCAGGTAATTCAGGCTTTTCTTGGGAGCAACGGTTGCTGCACCTCCTTCCCTGGCTGTATCAACGATTTCGTTGTCAGGAAGATTGGATGCTTTGGTGATCTGGGCCTCGGAACGTTTTTCCAAAAGAAAGGTATAAAGCGCTTCATTCAGTTTGTATTTCCGCTCTATGGTGATCAGTTCCCGTTGGTTTTCAGGCAAATTGCTGATCCTGCGGGTGAGTTCGTTAATCCGCTCATTGATATCGGCAATGCCGATCTGTGAAGTCTGGATCAGGTTATTTATGTTCTCGATGAGGGCGTCCTTCATATCCCTGATCTTCCGGTTGATGCTGATCACCAGCGGACTTTTTCCCGTTGAAGTGAGCATGTATTCGGCACGTTGCATATAAAGATCCGTAAGTTCCATCACCAGTTGATTTACTGTTGGGTCTTCAATGCCAATAGATGAAGGTACCACAATTTCATCGGCTTCATCTCTTCTGGCCAGGTATTCTTTCAGGTTGCGATAATACTTGGATTTAACGATCAGTTCCGCTTTCTGATTCTGCAGTTCCTCCATGTATTCAAAGATTTGCTGAGCCTGAAAATCCAGGTCCATGATCTCATGCTTTGTGCGGAATTCTTCAAGATTCCTTTCTACATATTGCAGGGAATCAGTGATGCCTTTCAACTCTGAATTGATAAATTTGATGGTGTTTATGGCGATCTGGTTCTTCTTTTCCAGTCCGGATTGCAGATATTGATGGGTAAGCTCATTCAGGAAGTCAACGGCTTTGGGGGCATTATTGGCTTCCATGCTTATTTTAACAATGGAAGCTTCCCTGTTAATGGGTTCGATCTCAATGCCCCTGAATTTCTCCACCAGGCTTTCCACGCTGTTAAACTGGAAAGAGTAAACCTTACCTTTCATGTCTTTCGGAATGAAATTCTCCGTTAGATAGACTTTAAATTTGAAAAATTCTTCATTGACCACATCATTCAGTTTGTATGACTTAGAAAAGCTGATGTAGGGAACTTTTTCATCCAGGGCTTTATCGTTTGCAAAGTCATACAAAACAAGCTCCTGTCCTTCGGCTTCCAGGGTGAAATCACCATCGGGCGTAAAGTTGATCCTGAATTCCAAACCGACCAGCTGCGGATGATTGGTGTCCATCAAAACCTCAAAGGGTGCGTTTTGATAAAGTTCCTTTTTGATGAAGTTTTCTTCTTCAAAATAGCTGACGTCAAAATCCAGATCTTTTATTGTTCTGTGCGTGAGGGAGTATGATTTCAGTATGCCGATCTCATTCTCCAGGTTTTGCTGGGTATTGGATATGCCAAACCCAAGCAGGGCCTGCGGATCCATTTTGGATTTATCGTCTTTAACCAGCACGGTGGTGTCAACCTTGTAAACCGGTTTGGTGTATTTATTGAATAAAAATGCAATGATCAGCGTAATGAAGATCGTTATGGCGAAGAAATACCAATAGTGGTAAAATCTGTAAAACAGCGCCTTTATATCAACGGATTCTTCTTTTTGTATTTCCTGAAGATTATCTGTGTTCATGATTAATTAAAGTAGTTGATTAACAAGAGTGTGGTTGAAATGGCCGAGAAAATAATTCCATAGGGAAAATTGGCAAAGGTAAATTGCTTGCCTTTTAGAGGTTCCACATAAAGAATATCATTGGGCATCAGAAAATAATAATCCGATGCCAGGAGGCTGCGGTCCGTCAGGTCGATGTTGATGATCTCGGATCCTTTTTTGGTCTGTCTCACCAGTTTCACTTCATTGCGGTTGGCAAAATCGGTCAGGTCGCCTGCTATGGAAATGGCTTCAAAAATGTTCAACTCGTCCTGAAAAATCTTGTATTCGCCGGGGCGGGTCACCTCACCCAGCATGGTCACGTAAAAATTCACCATTTTCACGATCACAACAGACTCTTTAATGTATTCATTCAGAGATTCCTGCAGTTCTTCTTTAACCTCTTCCACAGTTAGGTTCTTAACATGTACCTTTCCGATGAGGGGAAAATCCACATCGCCTTCTTCATTCACCGTATAACTATTCAAATATATGCCGGCATCACTCTGCATGGCGTTGGCATATCGTGAATCCATGGTGTTGAACATATTGCTGTGCTTTTCATCCACGCTCACGATCTTAATGTACAGGTTATCACCCGGCTGTATTTTGTATTCAAATTTCCTTGGATTTTCAAAATTCGTTTGCGCTTGTGTTTCTTCGACTTTGCTTTGAAGATATTTGATCTTTTTTTGCGGAACGCATGAGCCCAGCAACAAAGCAATAGCCAGCACAAAGAGGAAACCCTTGTTGTGAGATGGTCGTGTATTATTCATCAGGATATTAATGTTTGTTTGTCAATTTTATTCTATGCCGTCGGCGGCTCAGTTTGCAAATGTAAATCATTTTTAGTTATTCCTGTTCCGGCCGGTTTCTTTTAAAGTTCAGTTAATCTTTTTTTAATGATACCTTTAACTTCTTTTCAGGCAAATTTAATACAATGTTGAAAACAAAACGCAAGCAATCATGTTCAATAGACAAAAGCATTTTAATAAACAAACAAGAAAACAATTTGTAAATTAGCAATACAATACACAAACACATATGCCGAACAAAATCATGGATCCAATAGGCCGTTTGATGGGCCTTCGCTATAAATCACATCCCTGGCACGGAGTAGACATCGGAGAAAAAGCTCCCAAGGTGCTTACCTGTTTCATCGAAATGGTAACGACAGATACGGTTAAATACGAAGTGGATAAGGAAACCGGATACCTGCGCATCGACAGGCCGCAGAAATATTCCAATACCGTTCCCGCCCTTTATGGGTTTATTCCCCAAACCTTCAGCGGGAAAAAAGTAGCGGAATTCTGTATGGAAAAAACAAACCGGAAGAACATTGAAGGAGATGGCGATCCGATCGATATTTGCATCCTGACCGAAAAAGAGATCGTACATGGCGACATCCTGGTAAAAGCCAGGCCCATTGGCGGTTTTCGCATGATAGACGGGAAACAATCAGACGACAAGATCATTGCCGTACTTAAGGATGATGCGGTTTACGGCGATTACGGCAACATTTCCGACTGTCCCGAACTGGTGATCGACCGGCTGAAACATTATTTTTTAACCTACAAAGATCTGCCCGGCCAACAAAGAGATGTGGAAATAACCCATACCTTTGATATTGAGGAATCCCATGAGATCATCAAACGTTCCATGGACGATTACTTCCATCGCTTCGACACATTGGATACTGCATTGAAAACCGTTTAAGGGATATAAGTCGCAGTTCATCTGCCTCAAACCAGCAGTTGATCAGGTATCAACAGGACCAATCATATTATCATTGAATCTTTTATGGGCTTCAGGATTGGGGTAGGAATTTTGGGAAAAAACTCTTTACCAAAGAATTTATATACTTTTGTAGCCAATTTTTTGAATCCAGGAAAGGAAAAACACCATGATAAAGAATCTTGTAATCGTTGAGTCACCGGCAAAGGCAAGAACCATTGAAAAATTCTTAGGCAAAGAATATTTGGTTATGTCAAGTATGGGACATGTGGTTGACCTGAAGAAAAAAGACCTCGGCGTTGACATTGAGCATGATTTCGAACCACAATATGAGGTTTCACCTGATAAGAAAAAGATCGTTGCGGACCTTAGAAAAAGTTCAAAGGGTGCCAAAACGGTATGGCTGGCAACGGATGAAGACCGCGAGGGGGAAGCCATCTCCTGGCATCTGGCCAACCAGCTGAAGATCAGTGATGAAAAGACCAAACGCATTGTTTTCCACGAGATCACCAAAAGTGCAATCGATCGGGCCATTTCCAATCCGCGCAACATCGACATCAACCTTGTGAATGCCCAGCAGGCACGCCGGGTACTTGACCGCCTGGTTGGTTTTGAACTTTCACCCCTGTTATGGAAGAAGGTGAAGCCCGCCTTGTCTGCCGGCCGTGTTCAAAGTGTTGCAGTCAGGTTGATCGTTGAACGCGAAGAAGAGATCAATAATTTCAAAATCTCATCCTCCTACCGGGTGATCGCCGATTTTGAAATTGAGAAAAAAGAAAGCACGCACCAGGTTCGTGCAGAACTTCCCAAACGGTTCAAAACCAAAAAAGAGGCAGTTGAATTCCTGGAAAAATGCAGGGGCTCCGAATTCAAAATAGAAAACATAGAAACCAGGCCCGCTAAAAAATCCCCCGCACCTCCCTTCACCACCTCCACGCTGCAACAGGAAGCCAGCCGCAAACTGGGCTTTTCGGTCGACAATACCATGCGGATCGCACAGAATCTTTACGAATCGGGTAAGATCACTTATATGAGAACGGATTCGGTTAACCTTAGCAACCTGGCTATTTCAATGGCGAAAAAGGAAATTGAAAAAAGCTACGGGAAAGATTATGTGAAAACCCGCAAGTTTGCCACCAAATCAAAAGGCGCCCAGGAAGCACACGAAGCCATCCGGCCCACCTTTATGGAAAACAAAAACATCAAGGGCAGGGAACAGGAACAAAAACTTTACGACCTGATCTGGAAACGAACCATTGCTTCGCAGATGAGCGAGGCACTGCTTGAAAAAACCAATATCGACATCAGCGTTTCCCAATCGAAGGAAAAATTCGTTGCCAAAGGAGAAATCATCAAATTCGACGGTTTTTTAAAAGTGTATTTTGAATCAACGGATGAAGAGAGCCAGGAAGAAAAAGCGGGCGTTTTGCCTCCGCTTGAGCTGGGCGATCAACTTAACATGAAAGAAATTCAAGCGTCGGAGCGTTTCACCCAACACCCGCCAAGGTACTCCGAGGCCAGCCTGGTGAAGAAAATGGAAGAGCTCGGTATCGGACGCCCTTCCACTTATGCACCCACTATTTCCACCATACAAAGAAGAGAATATGTGGTGAAGGAAGACCGGAAAGGCGAGCCGCGTAGCTACAAGCAGATGACCCTGAAAAATGACGATATCAAAGAAGAATTAAAAAAGGAAAACAGCGGTTTTGAGAAAGGCAAGCTTTTCCCGACAGATATAGGCACCCTGGTGAACAAATTCCTGATGGAATATTTTGATGATATCCTGGATTATAACTTCACGGCGAGCGTTGAGAAGGAATTCGATGAAATTGCAGAAGGCCGGAAAGAATGGAACCAGATAATCAAAGAATTCTACGGCCCCTTTCACGATAAAATCGAGGAAACCACAGAAAAAACCAAAAAGTTCAGTGGCGAGCGACTGCTTGGGAAAGACCCCGAAACGGGTAAAAACGTGTATGCAAAGATCGGTCGGTACGGACCCATGATACAGATCGGAGATACCGATAGCGAAGAAAAACCCAGGTTTGCCGGTTTAAAAAAGAACCAGAGCATCGGAACCATTAGCCTGGAAGAAGCGCTGGAGCTTTTTAAATTCCCTCGCAGCATCGGTGAATATGAAGGAGAAGAGCTTACGGTTAACATCGGCCGGTTCGGTCCTTATGTGCGACACAAAAATGCTTTTTATTCAATCAAAAAAGAAGATCCATCCAATGTGGACCGTGAACGCGCCATTGAGATCATTGAAGAAAAACGCAAACAGGCCGATCAGAACACCATCAGGGAATTCAAAGAAAGACCGGATGTAAAGGTGCTTAAAGGAAGATACGGACCTTATATCAAGATCGATAAGAAAAACTTTAAGATCCCCAAGGGAGAGGACCCCGAAAAGTTATCTCTTGAAGATTGCATCAGGATTTCCGAAGATCCGAAAAATGCACCGAAAAAACGCTTCAGGAAAAAGAAATAATGCTGTAGCTTTGTCTGCATGGAAACAGACCTTTATTTCGAACCCATAAACCTTGAGGGTTACGAATTTGCCGAAAAACCCCTTCACAAACGAATGGGTGATGTTGTAAGAAGCTATCACAGCAAAGGTAAATTTCCCGATCTGGAAGATGTCGATATCGCCCTGATCGGTGTTCAGGAAGACAGAAATGCAATTTCCAACCGGGGCAGCGCCGATGCAGCCGACCAGATCCGCAAACACTTTTACAAACTATTTCAGGGGGAAGACGTCCGCCTGGCCGACCTCGGCAATATCCGGGCGGGCAACAACATTAACGATACCTATTATGCCCTGACGGAGGCCATGGCCGAATTGTTGAAACATGACATCTTCCCGGTGGTGCTGGGCGGCAGCCAGGACCTGTCTTACAGCATGTACAAAGCCTACGAGAAAATCGGACAGATCATCAATATCGTGGCCGTTGACCCGCTTTTCGACCTGGGCGAAAAGGATGAGGAACTGAGCTCGCAATCTTACCTGAGCAAGATCATTCTGCATCAGCCGAATTATCTGTTCAATTATACAAATCTGGGCTATCAAACCTATTATGTGGATCAGGAAGCCATCGAACTGATGAACAATTTGTTTTTCGACTGTTACCGGCTGGGGCAGGTTCGCTCCGACCTGAGTGAAGCCGAACCCCTGCTGAGAAATGCCGATATGCTTACCTTCGATTTTTCAGCCATCCGGGCATCCGATGCACCTGCCAACAAAAATGCATGCCCCAATGGTTTTTATGGAGAGGAAGCCTGCCAGATATTACGTTATGCGGGCATGAGCGACAAACTGACCGCACTCGGTTTGTTTGAAATGAATCCGCAAGAAGACCGGAACGGGCAAACCGCCAGCCTGGCCTCACAAATGCTCTGGTATTTTATTGAAGGATTTTACAACCGCCTGAATGACATTCCTTATAAATTCAAAAATGAATTCCTGAAATACACCGTCACCATACAGGATCATCAAGAACAAATTGTTTTTTATAAAAGCAAGAAAAGCGACAGATGGTGGATGGAAGTCCCGGTGAAAGCAAGCATCCGCACCAAATACGAAAGGCACCATTTCATCCCTTGCTCCTATAAGGATTATCAAACCGCTCTCCAAGACGAAATCCCCGACCGCTGGTGGCAGGCCTATCAGAAGCTGATGTGACAATTTGAAAAGGTGACAATTTGAAAATGAATAGGTCATTCAAATTTTCAAATTGTTCTTTTTGGATTTTCTTTGATAAAAGCTTTCCAGCCGGAATATTTCTTTTCCGCACCGGTCGTACCTTGCTGAAAATAATGGCAAACAGCCACCGCCACACTGTCGGTGGCGTCCAGCTGATCAGGTTGTTCTTTGATGCTGAGCAAATTGCAAATCATTGCCGCTACCTGTTCTTTGGATGCATTTCCTTTTCCGGTGATGGATTGTTTGATCTTACGCGGGGAGTATTCAAAAATGGGAACATTTCTTGAGAGCGCTGCCGCCATGGCCACACCTTGTGCCCTTCCGAGCTTCAGCATCGATTGTACGTTTTTTCCGTAAAAAGGCGCCTCGATGGCAAACTCGTCGGGTTTGTATTCTTCGACCAGGGAAAGCACTCGCTCGAATATTTTTTGAAGTTTCAGGGGATGGTTCGTATATTTACTCAGTTTCAGGATACCGAGGCTCATGAGTTCAATCTTTTTATCTTTGCTTAAAATAAGACCGTAACCCATGATATTTGTACCCGGATCAATGCCCAATATGATCTTTTCCTGTCCCAAAAAATGCTTGTTTTTTGAATGAAAACAAAGGTAAATAAAACATACAACTATCTGATCAGGATCAGCATTGTGCTGGCAACCTATGGATTCCTTTATTTTCATATCTTTCACAAGCGCAACCTGTTGGAAGTTTACCAGATGTTTAAAACCCTGATCAAACAGGATTTTTTTGTCGCGGGCCTGATCCTGGTTTTCCTGGTGATGCTGCTAAACTGGGCCATAGAAACCTGGAAGTGGAAGTTTCTTATCAAAAAGATCGAGCACACAAAATTTTTCCAGGCTTACCAGGGCGTGCTAACGGGAATCTCGGTAAGCGCTTTTCTCCCGAACCGCATCGGGGACTACCTGGGGCGCGTTTTCATTCTTCGCAAAGCCAATCATGTGGAAGGGATCCTGATCACCATGGTGGGCAGCATCAGCCAGCTGATCGTGATCATATTTATCGGATCGGTTGCTCTGCTGATCGCCCTGCCAAAATATTTTTCCGAAAATAGCTATTACAGTGAGCTGATCTATTGGGGTATTTTTATTTCGGTGGTGGTCATTAACTTTTTCATCATTCTGTTTTATTTCAACATTTCCATATTGAGCGGCTTTTTGCTCCGATTCACCCGCAAAAGCTGGCAGAAGCTTCGCAAACATCTGATCGCTTTTTCTTATTTCAGCAGAAAAGAATTGCTGACAGCCTTGGCGCTCAGCGCATTACGATATTTGGTTTTCAGCATTCAATTTTATTTTTTGCTGCGATTGTTTGGTGTGAACATACCTTTTGCAGAGGCCTTTTTGCTGATCTTTTTCTTTTTCTTCATCCTCACAGCCATCCCAACCATTGCACTGGCGGAGATTGGCGTACGTGGAAGCATCGGCCTGTTTGTTTTCGGGCTTTACTTTCAAAAGGGCGAAGCAGATATGCAAATGCTCGATATCGGAATTCTATCCGCTTCTTCAATGCTCTGGCTGATCAATATTGTTATCCCTGCCATTGCCGGTACTTTCTTTGTTTTCAGATTGAAATTCTTCAGGAAAAACAACAAAAGCGTATGAACAGCTTTGTCCTCATAATCGTAGCCTTTTTGTTCAGCTTTTTTATTGCCTATGGTATTCTTATCGGATTTTACACCATTGGCTGGTACCTGTTGAAACAACCCGCCCGGAGCAAAAGAAAACCGGTTAGCAGGGTTTCCGTGCTCATCCCGGCCAGAAATGAGGAAGCCAATATTGCAGCTTGTTTAAAAGATTTAATGCATCAGGATTTCCCTTCGGAGTTGATCGAAATTATCGTTATAAACGACCATTCGGAAGACGACACCCTGGAAAAAATCTCAGAAGTTGTAACGGACTATCCGGACCGGCAAATCCAGGTGGTCCAGCTAAGGGGTAAATCAGGTAAAAAAGCCGCGATCACGCAAGCGATCTCAACAGCAAGCGGCCAACTGATCCTCACCACCGACGCCGACTGCCGCCTTCCTGAAGGCTGGATCTCCTCCATGGTGAATCATTACGAACAAAGCGATTCAAAAATGATTTCGGGTCCGGTTGTATTTCATCAGGAAAATAGTCTTTTCAAAAAATTTCAATCCCTGGAATTTCTCAGCCTAATCGCTTCCGGGGCCGGCAGCATTTCCATCAAAGCCCCCATCATGTGCAACGGGGCCAACCTGGCCTACGAGAAAAAAGCCTTTGAAGCTGTGAGTGGTTATGCTTCCGATGCAGGCTTTGTTTCGGGGGATGATGTGTTTTTATTGTTGAAGATCAAAAAACAATATGGCAGTGATTCGGTTCATTTTTTGAAAGATAAAAACGCCATTGTAAAAACACATGCAAAGCAAAATCTGAAGGAGTTTTTGCAGCAACGCATTCGCTGGATCTCAAAAAGCCGCGCCTATACCAACCTGGCCATCGTGCAGGCCAGCCTGATCATCTACCTGTTTAATTACATGCTTTTTGCCACCGCACTTTTAGGTATCTGGTTTCCCGACTTGCTTATGTTTGCTTTGATCTTTCTAATTGCAAAGATCATCATCGATTTTCCAATTTTACTAGGTATCTCTTCTTTTGCTAAAAAGCAAAAACTGCTATGGTTTTATTTGGCCTTACAGATCATTTATGTGATCTATGTTTCGTTGATCGGTTTTGCAGGCAACTTTTTAGGTTTCAACTGGAAAGGAAGAAAGGTAAAATAACTTATTTTAGCAGGGCTTCAAAGATATTCAGGTCTGATTTGTTGGTGATCTTGATGTTCTGGGGATTTCCTTCAATCAAATGAATTTTATCACCCATGCTTTCGAGTACGGAGGCATCGTCGGTAAAGCTTTCCCGGTAGGGCTGAAGGTAAGCCTTTTTGATAAGGTTTATCCTGAACACCTGGGGTGTTTGTATAAGCCGGTAATAATCCCGGTTAACGGCTGTAGAGTTACCCCCTTTCAACTGCCTGATCGATTCGGGCACTTTTATGGCGGGTATGGCATTGCCCTTTTCAGCGGCGGTTTGGAATGCATTTTTTATTAGCTCAACGGCCACCAGCGGCCGCACGCCATCGTGTATGGCAACCAGTCCATCTTCATCAGGTAGCAAAGACAAACCGGCTTTAACGCTCTCGAATCTTTGTTTTCCTCCTGCCACTAACTGATGCGGGATATTGATATTCAAATCAATGCAAAGTTCTTTCCATTTGGAAATGTGTTGGGCAGGAAGCACCAAAACGGTATGCAGATTTTCAAAAAGGCCCTGAAAGCGTTTCAGGCTGTGATACAAAACAGGCATGCCGGCTACCCTGATAAATTGCTTGGGAATATCGGACTGCATCCGTTTTCCCGTACCCCCGGCAACGATGATAAGATAATTCTTCAACAGAAATTTTTTAAATGATCAGCATGGCATCGCCATAGGTGAAGAATTTGTATTTTTCTTTCACTGCAGTTTCATAAGCCTCCATCAGAAAATCATAACCCGCAAAAGCGGCTGCCATCATCATCATGGCTGATTGCGGCAGATGCAAGTTGGTGACCATGGCATCGGCTATTCCGAACTCGTATGGCGGAAAGATAAATTTGTTTGTCCATCCCTTAAACGGCTTTACCTTACCGCTAATGGTAACAGCTGTTTCCAGAGCTTTCATGGTGGTTGTACCCACGGCACAAACCTTATGTTTACTTTGCTTGGCCCTGTTGATTTTCTGAGCTTCTGTTTCTTCGAGGGCCATTTCCTCAGAATCCATTTTGTGTTTGGTAAGATCTTCTACTTCGATGTTTCTGAAATTTCCCAATCCGGCGTGCAAGGTGATCTCTGCAAAGTTAACACCCAACAACTCCAGTCTTTTCATCAGCTCCCGGCTGAAATGCAAACCTGCGGTGGGGGCAGCCACGGCTCCTTCATGTTTGGCATAAATGGTTTGATAGCGGCTTTTGTCTTCCGGTTCAACCGGTCGTCTGTGCAATTTGGGAAGGGGAGTTTGACCCAGGCTCTGTATGGTTTTTTTGAATTCCTCATAAGGCCCGTCGTACAAAAACCTTAAGGTTCTTCCTCTGCTGGTTGTATTATCGATTACCTCAGCCACCAGGGTTTCATCTTCCCCGAAATACAATTTGTTTCCAATGCGTATTTTTCTGGCCGGATCAACCAATACATCCCAGAGGCGTGTTTCGCGGTTGAGTTCGCGCAACAGGAAAACTTCTATCCTGGCGCCTGTTTTTTCTTTTGTTCCATAAAGACGGGCCGGAAATACTTTGGTATTATTCAATACAAAAATATCGCCTTCTTCAAAATAATCAAGTATATCCTTAAATATAGCGTGCCTGATTTCCTTCTTCTTCCTGTCCAGAACCATGAGCTTCGATTCATCCCTGTTATCGGGTGGAAAATTACGGATCAGCTCCGATGGCAATTGAAAACGAAATTGTGATAATTTCATATGTATATATCTTCTATAATTTTAAAAGCTTGCAAAGGTATGAAAAATTGCGGCTTTTGTCAACATACTGTCTAAGTTAAACAATATAACAGCTTTTGTCAAGATTTATTTTTAAGGAAATAATCAAGAATCTGTTCAAACTGTTCAATCACTAAAGCCTCAGCAACTGTAAATTTTCCAATCCGGGTTCTTCTTAGCTTATTCAAATAGGCCCCCGTTCCCAGCGCCTGTCCGAAATCCCGCGCCAAGGCCCTGATGTAGGTACCTTTTGAACAAACGATCCTGAAATCGACTTCCCGTAGGTTGGTCCGGATAATATCGAAGGCATGAATGCTAACCAAACGTGATTTCAATTCGACTTTCTTTTTATCCCTGGCCAGATTGTAGGCCCGCTCACCTTTTATCTGAAGGGCAGAATAGATAGGAGGTATTTGTTCAATATTGCCAGTGAACTGTTCTGTGGCCTCCCGTATCAGGTTCTCTGTAATATGATCAACGGAAAACTCCCGGTCTGTGGCGGTTTCCATATCAAAGGAAGGCGTCGTGGCGCCCAGGACAAAGGTACCGGTGTATTCCTTTTCTAGTTCCTGAAACAATTCAATTTTTTTGGTGGTCTTGCCCGTGCAAATGATAAGTAACCCGGTGGCCATAGGATCCAGCGTACCTGCATGGCCCACTTTGATCTTGTTGATCTTCATCTTGTATTTGATCATCGACCGGATTTTATTCACCACATCAAAAGAAGTCCATTCAAGAGGTTTATCAATGAGCAGGGTTTCGCCTTTCAGGAAATCAAAATAAATACTTTGCTGTTCGTCCATTTTTTTATAATATTCCGACAAGAATAGCGGTAATTCCTATAATTAAACAATAGATTGCAAAATACAATAACTTTCCTTTTTTCACAAGGTTGATCATCCATTTACAGGCCAGTAGCCCGGAAATGAAAGCCGCAAAAAAGCCAATTATCAGTGGCAGGGCGCTTACCGTTTGTTCGGTTGCCATATCTTCAGAAAACAAGTCTTTCAGGTTTGCCCCGATGATGGGAACAAGTACCATCAAAAAAGAAAAGCGAGCAATGTTTTCCTTTTTATTGCCGATGATGAGGCCGGTGGAAATGGTCGCTCCCGACCGGGATATACCTGGTATTACCGATGCAGCCTGAGCAATTCCGATGATCAGAACATCCCAAAAATGAATCTTTCTTCTTTTTTTTACAGGAATATAAGTAAGGGAAAGCAGAATCGCGGTAACAAACAGCATGGACCCGACAAAGACAAGGTTTCCGGTAAAAAGGGATTTGATCTCTTTATCAAAAATAAATCCCATGATCAATACAGGAATCATCGAAAAGGCCAGTTTGGCAATGTAAATGGTTTCTTCGTTCCAGCGGAATTTGAACAATCCCTTTAGTAAAACCCACACATCTTTTCTAAAAACAACAATGGTGCTTAAAACGGTTGCGCCGTGCACCACCACAGCAAATATTGTGTTTTCTTTGGCCTGTATATCCAGAACTACTTTGCCGAGTTCGAGATGCCCGCTGGAACTCACCGGCAGGAATTCGGTCAGTCCCTGCACCAAACCAAGAATCAAAGCTTGTAACCAATCCATTTTTCAGGCTTTTAAAATAAGAATAAAGCTGCGAATTTAAGGTAATTTTTGATGTGATTGATCTCCCGAAAGCTGCTTATTCCGATTTTCCGGGCCGCTTCATAATGGCGAAGATTTCAACCACATAGCCAGCCAGAATCAGAATGGGGGCCAGCACCATACGACGGAAATTGAAAATGGCGTCGTTGAAAACATCCGGATCGTCGGAGCCACCACCTATCATCAGAAGAAAACCCAGCACGAGCAAACCAAGACCAATGAAGAGCAGTTTGTAGTTTTCTCTATTAAATGCAAATATGGATCCCTGATCGGTCATCTTCTGTGAAGTTCCGCTTTCAGGTATTTGTTTCTTTTTAATAACCGGTTTTTCCCCGTTCTTATTCTTTTTAGTCATAATATCAATATCCTTTTAACAGGTCAAAAATAATGGTATTTTTTGTAAACGCTTAAATTTTAACGATTTTTAACCCGGTATTTCTTCATTACATATATAGATCGTCGGTTCGCATCCTCAGGTATTTCCGTACTGCAAACCAATTGGAAACTCCGCTGATGATCAAACCGAGTATCAGTACGATCCCAAACAGACTCAGGATCATTTGCAAATCTTTGATGCTGATAAATTCGGGCAATTGGTTCTGGATCAAATACAATATACCCATCAGCATCAGAATGGCAATGAGCGCCGCATAAACACCCTGCATAATTCCCTGTATGATAAAAGGTTTTCGTATGAACGACTGGGTTGCACCCACCAGCTGCATGCTTCTGATCAGGAATCGCCTGGAATATACCGACAAACGGATCGTATTGTTGATCAGGGCGATCGCGATAAGCAACAGCAGCAAGCTGAAAGACAGCAATACCAAACTGATGATCCGAATATTCCGGTTGATGAGGTGTACCAGCGATTTTTGGTACCAGACTTCTTTTACGTTCTCGTTTGCCAGCAGTTTCTCTTCAATCACCATCAGGCTATCGATGTTGGTGTATTCGGCACTCAACCTGAGCTCGATGGATGGCAGCAGGGGATTGTAACCCAAAAAACTGATAAAATCCTCCCCCAGGTCTTCCTGCATTCTCTTAGCTGCTTTTTCCCTGGTAACATATTCGGTTGATTTTACAAACTCCGAAGCATCCAGTGTTTTTTGAAGCTGGATGATACCGGCTTCCCTGACGCCTTCTTTCATGATGATGGAAAAGCCGATATTTTCCTTCACCCGGTCCGATAACTGCCGGGCATTCAGGATGATCAGGCCAAGCATGCCCAACATAAACAAAACCAAAGTTATGGATACCACCGTGGTTACGTAAGACGACCGGTATCTTCTGCGGCTGTATTTCTCTTCTGGCTTTCCCATATTTTGGGGGCTAAATTAATAAAATATGTTCGTACGAGAGCTTTCGGTCTGACGTTTACAATTTGTTCATAAAGGAACTTTCTTTTTACCACTCTTTTTGCGCTTGTATTTGTCCGATTCGAGCACGGTAGGTATGGTGCTCCAAATGATCCTTTTCTCATTCATCAGGGATAAATATAGCAAATTAATTTTTTAATTTTGAAAACAAAAATCCTTATGAAAACTCTCAATTACCTAATATTGCTTAGCCTTTTGGCATTCACGGCCTGCGGGCCTGCCACTGAAAAAACCGAAAAGGACAGCAAAAATCCTTATGATCTTGAGATCGTAAATGATTATCAAACTTATCTTGAGATCGTTGAGCGGGATTCAAATAAAAAATTTGTTGACCTTGAAGAATACCTGCCTGATGCTGTTTTGGATATTCGTTATGCTACCGATAACAATTTCACCGGGGAGGTTATTTATACGGAAGCCAAAGCATTTGCACGTTTGCCGGTTGCCAAATCATTGCAAAAGGTACAATCAGACCTGAAAGAACAAGGTCTTACATTGAAGATATTTGACGCGTACCGCCCCTATGCCGCCACCATGAGGTTTTATGAAGTATACCCAGACACCATGTATGTGGCAGCTCCCTGGCACGGATCAAGGCACAACAGGGGCTGCGCGGTGGATGTGAGCCTGGTGGACCGGGAAACAGGCGAAGAAATCCCTATGCCCACACCTTTCGACGCCTTTACCGAAGCCGCTCATCCCACTTACGATGACCTTGCCGAAGAGGTGATCCAAAACAGGCAAATCCTGATCGATGTGATGAACCAACACGGTTTCACGGTTTACCCTTATGAATGGTGGCATTACGATTACCAGGGATGGGAGGATTACAAGCTGATGGATGTTTCGTTTGGGGAGCTAACCGAAAATTAAGTGAACTAAACTTGCAAAATTTCTGATACCTCGTCTTCAAGTTTCGTTTTTTACAGTTTTCCAGTTAAGATCATGCTTTTTCAATAATACCGGCCAATCTGAGGTGTCAACATCATCAAAATAAATCAGATTTTTTAAAGCCGGCATCCTGCTTTCCTGTCCGTATTTTTTCTGGTAAAATTCCAGCAGCTCGCTAAGACTGAAATTTGAAAACAAATCCAGGTCAATCGATTTTCTATGACCCAAGTACAATGAAAGTGCAGTGCCTCCTACCAAATAAAAGCCCTTTAAATAATCCTTCGATTGTATAGATTTTAAGAGTTCCAATGTGGACTCTTCGACTGCATTCTTGTATAACATTTAAATTGGGTCTTGGGCTTGTTGAACATTTTCGAGACAAAATTCAGGGTTTTCGGATCAAGGTAGTTGATTTTCATGAGGGTATTTATCACATCTTCTTTTCCATAAAACCTGATCACGGATTTAATATCATCCAGTGTTCCCAAACTAAATATCCTTTCGATGATCAATCTTTCGGATTCCTGAAGATGCAAATTCTCAACATCCACATCCCAGAAATACTGTGGTTTTATGAATTCCGGTGTGTTTTTCTTCTCTTCCATAATCAGCATAAAAGTAAGCATTTTAAACTGATTCTTAACTTATCCTACGCTCATTCACAGTTCTTCCCGATTGATTAACTTTGCACATTCCAAATAAAACGCAAAGAATGGATTACAATCATCAGGAAATTGAGAAGAAGTGGCAAAAGTACTGGAGTGAAAACAAGACTTTTCATGTTGAGATCGATCACAAAAAACCCAAGTATTATGTGCTCGATATGTTTCCTTATCCCTCGGGAGCCGGGCTGCATGTGGGCCATCCCCTGGGGTATATCGCTTCCGACATCTATTCAAGATACAAAAAACACCTGGGATTTAATGTATTGCATCCGATGGGCTATGATGCCTACGGACTTCCAGCCGAGCAATACGCCATTCAAACCGGAACCCATCCGGCGGTGACTACTGAGAAAAATATTAAGCGTTATCGCGAACAGATGGACCGAATCGGTTTTTCCTACGACTGGGACCGGCAAGTGCAAACCTGCGATCCGGATTATTACAAATGGACGCAATGGACGTTTATACAACTTTTCAAATCATGGTATAACAAAAAGACGGACAAGGCGGAAGGAATCGACAAACTGATTGAACTTTTCGGTGAAGAAGGCAACGGCAATCTAGAAGCTGCCTGCAGCCAGGAAGAAGTGTTTTCGGCGGATGAATGGAAGCAGATGAATGAAAAGCAGCAGCAGGAAGTTCTGATGAACTATCGCCTGGCCTATTTGTCGAATACCATGGTGAACTGGTGCCCCGCCCTGGGAACCGTTCTGGCCAATGACGAGGTGAAAGACGGCTTTTCGGAAAGGGGCGGCCACCCGGTGGAACGCAAGCTGATGAAACAATGGTCGCTGCGCATCTCGGCTTATGCCCAGCGCTTGCTCGATGGACTGGAAAAAATCGACTGGTTCGAATCGTTGAAAGAAGTGCAAAGGAATTGGATTGGCCGCTCTGAAGGAGCTTCTGTCGAATTCAACCTGGAGGGTTTTGATGATGTTATTGTAGTATTCACTACTCGACCAGATACCTTGTGGGGAGCTACTTTTATGGTTCTGGCTCCCGAACACGAACTAGTTGAAAAAATCACTTCTGAAGATCGAAAATCAAAAATTGGAAAATATGTAAATTGGGCTAAAAACCGCTCCGAGCGCGACAGGATCTCAGAGGTCAACAAGATCACTGGGGAGTTCACCGGAGCATACGGCATCAACCCGGTGAACGGTAAAAAGATACCGATATGGGTGGCGGATTATGTGTTGTCAGGCTACGGCACCGGAGCCATCATGGCGGTACCGGCCCACGACAGCCGCGATTTTAAATTTGCCAGGCATTTCAACATTCCCATCGTTCAGGTGGTGAAAAAAGAAGGGGAAGAAGAATCCGACCCTCAAACATGGGATGATTCCTATGACGCCAAAGAGGGTGTGATGATCAATTCGGGTTTCATTACAGGAATGAATGTGGAAGAAGGCATCAAAGCCACCATCAAATGGCTTGAGGAAAACGAGCTGGGCGAAGGCAGGATCAATTACCGCCTGCGTGACGCCATCTTCAGCAGGCAACGATATTGGGGAGAACCCTTCCCGATCTATTATAAGGACGGCATGCCTTATCCCCTGGACGAAAGCGAATTGCCGCTCAGGCTGCCCGATGTGGATAAGTATCTCCCAACAGAAAGCGGGGAACCGCCCCTGGCCCGGGCCAAAGACTGGAAGACCAAAGAAGGTTATCCGCTCGAAACCAATACCATGCCCGGTTTTGCAGGATCAAGCGGATATTATCTCCGCTATATGGACCCAAAAAATCAAAACGAATATTTTTCAAAGGAAGCCAATGAATACTGGCGCAACGTTGATCTGTACCTGGGCGGCGATGAGCACGGCACCGGCCACCTGATCTATGCCCGTTTCTGGAATATGTTCCTCTACGACCTGGGCCGGGTTTGCGAGGAAGAACCTTTTAAAAAGCTGATCAACCAGGGCAAGATACAGGGTAGGAGCAGTTTTGTTTACCGGCTGAATTATGAAAAATACGCTGAACACCTTATTTGGGAAGCCATCAAAGACAAAAAACTGGGCGTAGAGTTTGTAAGAGATTTTAAAGACGGACACAGACAGTTTGACTTTTACAGTAGAGAGGCCGGTTTGATCCTGGAGATCAAAAGCCAGAAAAACCTGGAAAAACTAGCGCATTATTATAAACCATACGCCCGGGAAAAGAATGTCAGGTTTTTGTTTATTCCGCTTTACGACATCAAGGAAAACGTCGATCATGTTGTGAACCGGATCAAAGAAGCCATAAAGGCTGACGACCTGGAAATCAACTTCGAGCATGAGATCAAAAAGATCAACCCGGTGTTTGTGTCAAAAGATGTGAAAGAGCTGATCCAGTTTACCACTCCCATTCATGTGGATATCAATCTTGTTGAAAACGATATCCTCAACATCGAAGCATTTAAAAAATGGCGACCTGAGTTTGCAGATGCAGAGTTCATTATGAAGGATGACAAATATGTCTGCGGATGGGAAGTGGAGAAAATGTCGAAATCAAAGCACAATGTACAAAACCCCGACGAACTGATCGAAAAGTACGGAGCCGATACTTTCAGGCTTTACGAAATGTTTCTGGGTCCGTTGGAAACCCATAAGCCCTGGGATACACAGGGCATCGAAGGGGTGTACCGTTTCATCAGGAAATTGTGGAGGCTGTATTTCGACAAGGACAACAACTTAAATATTTCTGAAGACCAGCCCACAAAAGATGAATTGAAAGTATTGCACAAAACCATTCAGAAGGTGAGGAACGACATCGAGCGTTTTTCTTTCAATACCGTGGTCAGCGCTTTCATGATCTGTGTGAACGAGCTCACCGATCTGAAATGCAATAAAAGGGATATTCTGGAACCCCTGCTTGTTTTGCTTTCGCCCTATGCCCCTCATACAGCCGAGGAGCTGTGGAGCAAGTTGGGCCATCGACCAAGCATTGCGATTATTGCTTTTCCGGATTATAAGGAAGAATATATCAAAGAAAATACTTTTGAATACCCCGTATCGTTTAATGGTAAACTGCGTTTTAAACTGGAACTGCCTCTGGATATTTCAAAAGAAGATGCCGAGAAAGCCGTTCTGCAAGCAGAAGGGGCTCAAAAATGGCTGGCCGGCAAGCAGCCCAAAAAGATCATTTTTGTACCCAAACGGATCATCAATGTGGTTGTTTAATTGAATTATTTTATGAAAAAAACAATCTTAGCACTTTTTATTCTATCAGGATTGATTCTGTTGGTTTCCTTTACGGATAATTTAAGATCTCTTGATAACCGGGCATTCAAACGAGGTGAGTATTTAAAATACCGCGTTTTTTATGATTCGTGGGTTACTTCCGGACTCACTGCAGGAATTGGAACGGTTAGGGTACTTGATGACAACAAGAAATTTCACGGACGGGATACCTACCATCTGGAAGTGATCGGCAGATCGGTTGGATTGTTCAACTGGTTTTTTAAGGTACGCGATAAGTTCGAGTCCTATGTGGATACCGAAACTTTAGCCCCCTGGCTCTTTATCAGGCAAACCCGGGAAGGCAGTTTCAGAAAGGATGATAAAGTGGTGTTCAACCAGTTTGAAAACACGGCCAAAAGTACCACTATGGAACGGGATGTGCCACCCTACGTGCAGGATATTGTTTCGGCTTTTTTCTATATGCGAAACCTGCCCATGACCGACCTGGAAAAGGGCGATACCCTCAGTGTAATGTTCCACCTGGATGATTCGGTTTACAATTCCAAAATTCTCTTCAGGGGCCGACAGGACATCGAAACCAAGCTTGGCCGCTTCAGATCACTGGTTTTCCAGCCTAAAGTTGCCAAAGGAGAAGTGTTCGACACCGAATATCCCATGACCCTGTGGGTGAGCGACGATAGAAACCACATCCCATTGCTTGTGGAATCGGAAGTGATCA
This sequence comes from Bacteroidales bacterium, assembly GCA_021738625.1. GTDB lineage: Bacteria > Bacteroidota > Bacteroidia > Bacteroidales > JAIOZK01 > JAIOZK01. The sequence goes on along the minus strand of JAIPBS010000007.1, from coordinate 48,679 downwards.
TCGGTTCGGTGAAGATCGAGCTGATCGACTACAACAATTTGGCAAATCCGCTAACAGCAAGGATCGATTAAAGTTTCACAAGCTTTTTAGAAAATCTGTATCCATTTTCATCGCCCAGGATGATGGCATAAATTCCCTGCGGGATCTCGGAGGCGTCCAGGCGAATGCGGTTGATGCCCTCAGCCTGTTCATGGAAACGGCTGGAAACAACCCGCCCCTTCAAATCGACGATACGGATGTTGACCTCCCCCTTCGATTTGCTGCTGAATTCAATGGTAAAGTCATCATCAACCGGATTGGGAAAAACAGATATGCCGCTGATGACCGGGTTTTCATCAAAACCGGTATGACTGATCAGCAGGCTGGTTTTGGGATCGCCCACTAAAATGTATTGTGCAGATAAGTTTCTTAAAGATGCATGATAACTTTCAGCCAGGTTGAATGTGGTTTCTGAAGTATCATTCAGATACCTCGAATACCATACATAAGGGTCATAGCTCATGGAAGCAAAATACGGATTGATGTAGCTGCCGCCACCCGTAGCGCCCGAATTCACCAGTTTCATCGCACTGTATTGAATATCATTACCGTCGTAATAAAAAGAATAATTGCTGTTGGTCAGCATCCTGGAAGCAATGGCACCATTCGTCCAGCTGAATCCGGGTTGGTTTAAACCCGTATCATAGATCAGGCCGGCATAGATCAAAACATTATCTTGTTCTGTAATCAGGCTGCTATCAGGATCATAGATCAAATTCCAGTTGTTATTGTTTAAAAAGGCGATAGCTTCTTGAAACCGGTGTTCGAATACATTTATGAGGCCGGCGGTATCATGATGATAAAAATCTATAACTATCCGGGCCTGTTCTTTTTCGATCAGTTGAGCGGGTCCGCTCCGGTCGATCAAAGATTTGACGCTGTCTGCCGTAAAGCCGTCAAGCCGGGAAACCAAATACATTTCAAAATCCTCACTGTTGAAATTTACCAGAGATTTATAATAGGGGTTATTCTGATATTGAGGCCTCATATAATCATCTACCCAGCTGCTGTTCAGGGTGGTCAGCTTATTGTCCACCGAACGGCACTTGACAGCTTCAACTCCCACACAGCTGTCACCGTATTGAATGTTGACGGGAATGCCTTTTGTGGTAACCAGGTAGTTGATTTGCTCTGACAGGCCTGCTTCTTCAAGGCCGTTTCTGATCTGATTGCTCAGAATCCTGAACCCTGCAGTATCGATGATCTCCACATCAGGACAATCGATATAGATCAGATTTGCTAAGGGAATTTCACGTTGCTGGGCAAAGTAAGTTCCGATTTCCAACGAAGCATCGCTGTTGCTGTTCATGATAACAGCCACATCATCATAGTTGTCGGAAACGGATTGAGAGAATACAGTAATGCCGATTAAGCTTGCAAGGAATAATAATGATACTTTTTTCATGACACTGAGTTTTTTATATTGGTTGTTCAGGGTAGAAAAAGTATCTATAAAATATGTTTTTGGTTTTTGTTGGAAAGATTAACGGCAATGCCGGAATTTTATTGCATAAAAATCATTTACTTACTTTTTGTGATTTTTTGATTTGGTGGCATTACATTTTTATCAGACAGAAGCCTGCTTCAAAAAGGTACAATATTTGTTTTCACAGCCGGAAAGCTTAAAAACTATCGGCATCGAAAAAACTCTACGCGTTAATTTTTTGATTTTCTTTGTTTAACAAAAACCGACGTCATGAAAGCAAAATTTTTTGCGATCCTGCTCGCCCTGCTCGCAGCGGGCCTGATCGCCTCAACAATCAATGATTCAAATCCCGCACCCATGAACCCGCAAACCGGCATGCCCAAAGACAAAAACTACGAAAAACAATGGAAAGAAGTAGAAGAGCTGATCAGCAAAGGCCTTCCTAAATCCGCCCTGGAAATCGTTGAAGAGATATACCAGGACGCTCGCAAGGAAAACAACAGCCCGCAGTTTATCAAAGCCGTCCTGTACAAAATGCGACTCATCAGCAATTATGAGGAAGATTTTCTTGTGAAAGTCATCGATGACCTTCAGCAGGATATTGAGACCTCGGATACACCCGACAAGCAATTGCTGCATTCCATCCTGGCCGAAGTCTATTGGGGTTATTACCAGAAAAACAGATACCGTTTTCTGGAAAAGACCACCACCACGGAAATTCAGGATGACGATATACTCACCTGGGACCTCAACAAAATCCTGGAAAAGATCATCGGGCATTACAAGGCCTCCCTCGAAAATTCAGAAAAGCTGAAGGAAATCAAGATAGATAAGTTCTCGGCCATCCTGCAGCAAGCCAACGGATCGGATGAATACCGGCCAACGCTTTACGATTTTTTGGCCCATCGCGCCGTCGACTTTTTTATGAATGATGAAAGCGCCGTGAACCGGCCTTCTTACCGTTTCGAGATTGATGAAACCAAATATTTTGATCCGGCCGGGGAATTCGCAAAACTAAATCTAAAAACCAGAGACAGCCTTTCCCTGAAATACCATGCCTTGCTGATCATGCAGGATCTGATCGCTTTTCACCTGGATGATGAAGATCCCGCTCCCCTGATCGACGCCGACCTGAAACGCCTGAACTTTGTTTACAACAACGCCATCCTGCCCAACCAGAAAGACAGTCTTTACCTTTCCGTTTTGCAAAATCTGGAAAAGAAATACATCGATGATCCCGCCTCAACAGATGTGTCTTATAAAATTGCTCAAACGTATTCTTCACTGGGTGAGCAATATGATCCGCTAACCTCTGACAATCACAAATGGGACAAGAAAAAAGCCTTTGAAACCTGCCTCTCGGCCATGAACCGCTTTCCCGAATCAAGGGGCGCTAAAAACTGCAAATCGCTTTTAAAGCAGATAGAGAAAAAATCACTCAGCCTGCAAACCGAAAGTGTGAATATACCCCGCGAGTCCATCCTGGCATTGCTGAATTTTAAAAATGTTGAAAAGGCGCACTTCAGGATCCTGGAACTGGATTACAAAAAATACAATGAAGAAAGCCGCGGCAAACGAAATGTGGAGCTGATCAAAGAATATCTTCTTGAACTGAAACCCCTGGCCGACTGGACGGAAGACATGCCTGTGGACGGGGATTACCAGCAACATGCTGTTCAGGTCGCCCTGCCCGACCTGGAGCCCGGATATTATGCCGTGCTGGTGGGTTCCGATCCCGATTTCAAAACCGATGAAGAAACCGTGGCCTACGCCAGTTTCTTTGTTTCGGATATCAGCTATATCAACCACAGAAGCAAAAACGGCGATCAGGAGTTTTACCTGCTGAACCGCAAAACGGGCGAAGCCATGCCTTATGTGCAAGCTTATTTATACGAAGAAAAATATGACTATCACAACAGGGAGTATTCATACAAAGAGCTGGGGAATTACCAGGCAGATGAAAAAGGCTACCTGAAATTGCCCATCAAAAATCTTAACAGGAAAAACTTTACGGTAAAATTCATTCATAAATATGATACCCTTTGGTCGGAAAGTCTGTTTTACAGCTATCACTATGACAACGAACCCGATGATATGACGGTAACTTATTTTTTCACCGACAGGAAAATTTACCGGCCCGGTCAGAGCATTTATTTCAAAGGTATCATGCTTCAAAAAACGGGCGATACCTATGAGATCAAGCCCGAAACAAAAACAACGGTCACCTTTTATGATGTCAACCATCAGGAAATCTCCTCCCTTGATTTGATGACCAATGAATACGGTTCTTTCCACGGCACATTCACTGCGCCGCAAGGAGTGCTAAACGGAAGCATGCGCATCGAAAACAACAGCGGATCAGTGAATTTCAGGGTGGAAGACTACAAGCGGCCAAAATTCGAGGTGACTTTCGAACCGGTTACCGGAACCTATAAACTGGGCGAAGAGGTTGAAGTAACCGGCAAAGCCAAAGCCTATGCCGGCAATCCCATCGACCATGCCGATGTGAAATACCGAGTTGTGCGCGAAACCAGCTTCCCGATCTGGATCTGGGGATTCTGGTACAGGCCCTGGCCCGCCTCTCCCGACATGGAAATTGAAAACGGCGCCGCCAAAACGGATGAAAACGGTGAGTTTATAATCGACTTCAAGGCCATCCCGGATAAGAGCATTTCCAGGAAAAGCTACCCGGTTTTTCGTTACCGGGTTTATGCGGATGTGACCGACATCAACGGGGAAACCCATTCAAACCAAACGGTGGTATCGGTCGGATATAACGCTTTGCTAATCAACCTGGGGATACTTGATAAATTCAACCCCGATGAAACTTCTTCATTTTCTGTTAACACCACCAATCTGAATGGTGAAAACGAAGCTGCAGAAGTGGAATTGCAGATATTCAAATTGAAGGAACCCATCCGGCTGATGGTTGATCGCAAATGGAGCCGGCCCGATAAATTCATCATGACGAAGGATGAATTTGTCAAGCTGTTTCCGCATGATATTTATAATGATGAAAACAATCCCGACAGCAGGGAAAGGCAAAAAAAGGTTTTCGATAAAACAATCAATACTGCTGATCGTAAAAAAGTAGAGCCGGAAAATCTTTCCAATTGGAAAGCCGGAACCTATGTTGCCGTTGCCAAAACCACGGATGAATTCGGTGAAGAAGTGGAAACCAAGAAATACTTCGAAATCTATCACGATGATAATGACCTGGAGGTGATGGATATTCGCTGGTTTACACCCTTAAAAATCACGGGCCAACCCGGAGAAAAAGCGGCGGTCTTCTTAGGTTCCAAAGCAAATGTCCGGGTTTTGTTTGAAGTAATCCTGGAAGGCAAGGTCATCAAAAGAAAATGGATCGAATTAAGGAATGAAAAAATAAAGCTGGAAGTCCCCATAGAAGAGGAATACAGGGGAAACTTCGGACTGAGTCTTTCTTTCGTGAAATATAACAGGATATTCCAGAACATTCAAAATATTACGGTTCCATACGCCAACAAAGAATTGCAAATCGAATTCGCCACTTTCCGCGACAAGCTGAAACCAGGGCAAAAGGAAGAATGGCAGATCACCATCAAGGGTCCCAAAGGTGAAAAGGCCGCAGCCGAAATGCTGGCCACCATGTACGACGCTTCGCTGGATGTGTTTGCAGAAAACAGCTGGCATTTTAATCTGTACCCGAGCCGCTACATTTCTTTGAACTGGAACAGCGGACAGAATTTCGGCATAGTCAGCAGCAGGTCCTATGAAAACTACAGCTGGACTTCACCCATCTATCAAAGTTACGACAAACTCAACTGGTTTGGTTTCAGCTTTTACGGAAGGTATCGCGTGCTTGGTATGGGCGCCGAAGAAGACAGGATGGAAGCCCCCATGAAATTGTCGGAAGTTGAGGTGGTTGAAGAAGAGGCATCCCCACCGATGGTCAAAGAGTCCGCCGAACCCGGTCAACCGGATAAGCAGCCACAGGCAGAAAAAGAAACTACTCCGGTTCAGGTTAGAAAAGACTTCCGGGAAACCGCTTTTTTCTATCCGGATCTGAAAACCAATGAAGATGGAGAAATCGTTTTGAGCTTTAGCATGCCCGAAGCCCTCACCCGCTGGAAAATGCTCGGCCTGGCTTATACTAAAGACCTGAAAGTCGGTAAAGTGCAAAAAGAGCTGGTCACCCAGAAAGAGCTGATGGTAGTTCCAAATCAACCCAGGTTTTTCAGGGAAGATGATACCATTTTGTTCTCATCAAAAATTGCAAGCCTGGTTGAAAAAGATCTGAGCGGAGAGGTTGAATTGCAATTGTTCAACGCCCTCAACATGAAACCGATTGACGATCTGCTTCAGTTGAAGAATGCAAAAAAAGACTTTAAACTCGAAGCCGGACAAAGTACATCGGTCAGTTGGCAGTTGATCATTCCGGAGGGATTGCAAGCCATTACTTATCGCATCATTGCAAAAGCTGGCAATTTCTCCGACGGGGAAGAGATGGCCATACCGGTTCTGCCTAACCGCATGCTGGTTACCGAATCATTGCCGTTGCCCGTAAGAGGTGAAGAGACCAAAAAATTCGAATTCGAGAAGCTGGTCAAATCAGCCAATGAACCGACTTTAAGCCATTACCGTTTAACACTGGAATTCACTTCCAACCCGGCATGGTATGCCGTGCAGGCCCTGCCCTATCTTATGGAATATCCCTACGAATGTTCTGAGCAAGTGTTCAGCCGTTTTTATGCCAACAGCCTGGCCACGCATATTGCCAATTCCAGCCCGAAGATCAAACAGGTTTTCGAATCCTGGAAAAACCTCAGCCCGGATGCATTGCTGTCGAATCTGGAGAAAAACCAGGAACTGAAATCCGTATTGCTGGAAGAAACGCCCTGGGTGCGACAGGCCAAAAACGAATCGGAACGGAAGAGACGGATAGCGCTGCTGTTTGATCTGAACAAGATGTCGTACGAACTGGAAAACGCCCTGCTCAAATTGCAGCAAATGCAAAGCTCCAACGGCGGCTGGCCCTGGTTCGAAGGCATGCGCGACAACCGCTACATCACCCAGCACATCGTCACCGGTATGGGCCACCTGAAGCATCTTAAAGTGGCAAACATCATGGACGATAAAAAAACCAGCAATATGATCAGGCAGGCCGTGCTTTATCTTGACGACCGCATCCGGGAGGATTATGAGGAACTGAAGAAAAACCGCCCTGATAAAATGGATGAAGACCAGATCGGACAAATACAAATCCAGTATTTGTATGCCAGGAGTTTTTTCAAAGATGAGATCGAGATCAGGAAATCCAACCAGGAAGCTTTCCGGTATTACCGCGATCAGGCGAGTGAATTCTGGGTGGAGAAAAACATCTATATGCAGGGAATGATCTCCCTGGCGCTGAACAGCTATGGTTATAAAACCACGCCTTCCGACATCATCAAATCCCTGAAGGAAAGATCGCTGCGTTCGGAAGAAATGGGCATGTACTGGCGGAACAACAATGGCTGGTACTGGTACCAGGCGCCCATCGAAAGGCAGGCGCTGCTGATCGAAGCTTTTGACGAGGTAGCCAACGACCTTAAATCGGTGGAAGAGATGAAGATCTGGCTGCTTAAGCAAAAACAAACCCAAAGCTGGAAAACCACCAAGGCGACCACCGAAGCGGTTTATGCGCTGATCCTGCGCGGCACCGACCTGCTGGAAAGCGACGAGCTGGTTGAGATCACCCTGGGATCATTGAAAATCGATCCGGCAAACGATCCCGAAATCGATACCGAAGCCGGCACCGGTTATTTTAAAAAATCCTGGAGCGCATCAGAAATCAAGCCTTCCATGGGTGATATCACGGTAACCAAAAATGATCCGGGTATTGCATGGGGAGCATTGTACTGGCAATATTTTCAGGACCTCGACAAGATCACACCCCATGAAACACCGCTCAGTTTAGAGAAAAAACTCTTCGTTGAGAAGAATACCGATCGCGGGCCGGTGATCGAAGCCATCAAAAAAGACGCAGATATTGAAATCGGCGATAAGGTGATCGTACGGATCATACTGCGCTCCGACAGAGACATGGAATACATCCACCTAAAAGACATGCGCGCTTCATCCTTTGAACCGGTAAACGTATTATCCGGTTACAACTGGCAGGACGGGCTTGGATACTATGAAAGCACCCGCGACGCTTCCACCAATTTCTTCATGGATTATCTACCCAAAGGAACCTATGTATTTGAATATCCGTTGATCGCTTCACAGGCCGGTGATTTCTCAAACGGCATTGCCACCATCCAATGCATGTACGCACCCGAATTTACCAGCCATTCCGAAGGGATACGCATATCCGTTAAACCATAGATAATTGGTTTATTGTGAACAAACCAAAAGGGACAACCGGATCAGATTGTCCCTTTTTTTGTTTTATACTTCGAAAATCGCTCAATCGTTACATCACTGCATCTTTGATCCTTTGTTTCTTTAATAATTTGAACCACATAAGGCACAAAAGAATAAATGAAAATTGAACAATTGAGCGATGTAGCGATGTTTTGGAATCTTTATATCATTTCTATATTTGAGGCGCTACACCTCCGGATGTTTTCTCTTCGTCAAATAATGCATGCCCGGGAATTCTTTATAGCCGAAGTGTTCAAAAACCTCCAGGGAGATTGGGTTGTCATCTTCTATCAGGCAGGCGATGATTCCGATGCCTTCCGCCTGAAGGCGGCTTTCGGCTTCATTTACGAGTGCAGCGGCCAGTCCCTGTTCCCTGAATTCAGGCAACACGGCCAGCCGGTTGATCCAGCCTTTGCGACCATCATGGGTGGCCAGAACGCTTCCGGTGACCCGGCCATTTTGTTCAGCCACCAGGAAATGCGCAATTCCTTTCTTAAGCTCTTTTTCAATGCTTTCTTTGCTGTCGCGGCCCAGCGGTTTGTAAGGTAATTCGCATGTTTTCCACAATATGATGACCTGCTGATAATCTTCCAAAGTAAAATTCCTGATCTTCATGATGATGTAAATTTACAAAATCTACCTGCATTACTTTTTATCTTTGAGGTGTGAAGAAAAAACATTTCACTATACCGGTTTTTGTTCCCGAGCTGGCCTGTCCGTTCCAATGCGTTTACTGCAACCAAAAGAAAATCAGCGGACAGTTATGCACAATGAGGTTTTAAAAGCCAGCCGCAGGGGCCATACGGCAGAAGACACCGAAAAGGCCTCCCGGCTGATCAAAGAAAACGCTCTCCGGCTTTGTTTGCAAATGATGATCGGCCTGCCGGGCAATGATGCTGAGAAAAATATGTTCACGGCTAAAAGGATTTGTGAACTGGATGCCGATGATACCCGCATTTATCCCTGCCTGGTGATCCGTGGAACCGATTTACACAAATGGTATGCTGAAAAAAAATACCAGCCGCTTTCTATTGAAGAAGCGGTAAACCAAACCAAAGACATCCTTCCCATATTTGAAAAGTATCATGTGAATATCATTAAAAATCAATTCAGATTTGATCTGTGCTGTATGATTCAGCCTTCTTAAATCTTCTGAAGACAAACAGCATCGTCAGCAACGGAAATAACATCAGACTGTAAACCCATTTTCCGATAACGGCATAGGTGGGGCCGTCAATAAAAAATCTGAAATAATCAAATATATAAGTCAGGTCAAAGTTCATATCCGTTAGCATAGTTGAAATCACCCATCGGAATAAAGGGATCAAAAGAAGACCGGAAACCACTGTAAAAAAGTATCTTAATAAAAAAGAAAGCACCCCCGAAACCGCACCACGGGAAACAACAGTTATAGTTACAAATACATATCCAAACAGAAATGCCAGCAAAGGCCAGGTGAATATATCAACAGCTATGTGAAATGCAGAATTACCAATAATTCCTGAAAAATAATAATCTGAAGCGTAAGCTATTAAAATCAGAATAGCAAAAAGCTTACCAGAACCTTTGTGCATTTTCCATTGATATTCTTTCCTTTCAGAAGGTTTCAGCCATTTTTGATAATACAATGCATAGAACAAGTAAATCAAAATCATGAAAAGCAAAACAAAATAGTTGTCGGTATAAAAATCCAGGAATTTCTCCCACAGGATTTCTAAACTCAAATATTCAGGTTGAAAATAAATATCCGGTTTTATGAATATTCTGAACAAATTATGCACGGCTGTGATGGTCATAATAACAATGATCAGATAATCATACAACCAAACAGATATGATGCCTCCCAAAAGAAAAAAGGCCGCAGTAAATATGTACCAGTTCCCGGACCATTCCCATCCGGCCCATTGCAATCCACTCATCCCAAATATGATCATCAGAAAGCCTGCAATGATAAAAACAATAACTTTTTGCAAAGGCCATGCAAGCAAACCCCCGATCAAACCGCCGACCACAGCGCCAGTCAGCATATTTACACTTTGATTTCCAAACGGTTCGATGGAATCCATTAAATAAACACCACCAATCATTCCAAGAAAAATACCGAACAATACAATGTAAATCTTAAATACGCGCAGACCCCATAAAACGAAAGCAAGCGAGAGTGCAATGATCAGGAAATCCAGAAAGAATGCATTCATAATCATTTTCCTTCATTTCTTTCTTTCCAGATTTTATTAAAGGTTTTTTTCTGCACATGCGGCAGGTCGCGACGCGGTCCCCAGCTTTTTTTGAAAAACCGTTTCATGGCAAAATTTTTCAGGCCTCCGCCATAATTCATCAGCTTTCTGCTTTTCAGAGCTATTGTGGCGAATCGCATTGCGAATTTTTCCTTGCCTTTCGCATGTCCTTCCTTAATGCTGTCTTTTCTGTTATCAAGCAAAAATTCATGCAACGGGATATTCACCGGGCACACTTCAGTGCATTTGCCGCAAAGGGAGGAGGCAAAACTAAGGTGTTTGTAATTTTTCATTCCCATCATATGTGGCGAGATAACAGAACCGATCGGGCCGCTGTAAGTCGTGTTATAAGTATGTCCGCCAATATTCCTGTAAACCGGGCAAGCGTTCAGGCAGGCCCCGCAGCGGATGCAGCTAAGGGATAAGTATTGGTTTTCTTTTTCCAGCAATCTGGTCCTGTTGTTGTCGAGCAACACCACGATCATTTCTTCCGGGCCGTCGGTTTCGTTGTCTTTTTTCGGGCCGCTGATGATCGAATTATAAACCGTTATATGCTGTCCCGTTCCATGCGTAGCAAGCAAAGGCCAGAAAAGATCCAGGTCTTCCATGGAAGGAATTATTTTTTCGATGCCGGCAATTACAACGTGTATTTTAGGAAAAGAAACCGACATCAATCCATTGCCTTCGTTTTCTGTAATGCAAACCGATCCGGTATCGGCGAGCAGGAAATTGGCCCCTGTTACGCCGGCATCCGCAGAAGTAAATTTTTCACGTAGAAGCTCACGTACAAATGCGGTCAATTGTTCAGGGCTTGCGTCTTTTTCCGTATTGAATTTTTCATGGAAAAGCTTTGCTATATCTTCTTTCGAAAGATGCATGGCCGGAGTAACAATGTGATAGGGCTTTTCTCCTTTCACCTGAACGATATATTCGCCCAGGTCGGTTTCGATGCTTTCGATGTTTTTCTTTGATAGGAATTCATTTAAATCGATCTCCTCGCTGATCATCGATTTGGATTTGACCAGCTTTTTCACTTCCGATTTTTGAAGTACATCAGCAATTTGCCGGATGGCGTCTTTGGCATCGCTTGCCCAGATCACTTTTCCGCCGTTTTTCCTGAAATTGGATTCGAAAGTGGTGAGGTGATTTTCCAGGTCGCGGATCACTTTTCGTTTTAAAAATGCGGCACGCTGCCTTGCCAGTGGGAGATTCTGATATTGCTTTTTGCCTTCCTCCACTGCATCATCATACCTCGACATGTTGAACCGAATGGTTTTGCGATGTATCGGATCAAATGCCTTTTGTTCTGACTCTTTTCGGAATCTGGAGGAAAAATTTGACATGTTTAGCTCTTTTGTGAAATCTTTTCTACCCTTCTGTTGTGCCTTCCACCTTCAAATTCTGTGTTAAGAAAAACTTCAACTATTTCAACGGCATCATTAAAATCAAGAAATCTACCTGGTAATGAGAGAATATTTGCCTTGTTATGCTGTTTGGTAAGTTCTGCCTGCTTTTTGTCCCAGGCCAGGCCTGCACGCACATTCGAATATTTGTTGGCCGTCATTTGTGCGCCGTTTCCGCTACCGCATAAAATGATACCCAGTTCGTATTCTTGATCATTTACCGCTTTGGCCAGGGGATGAATGAAATCGGGATAATCCACGCTTTCTTTTGAAAACGTACCCATATCTATAAGTTTATATCCCCGTTCAGATAGTTTTTCGATCAGGTATTGTTTCATTTCATATCCGCCATGATCCGCTGATATCGGTATTTCCTTACTTTTATCAAACATTGTTCATAATTTTTTACAAAGCTATTCAAAATTATCGTGTTGCTTTTTCTACCTGGCTCAAATATAAGAAAATATGAATTTAACATTTTTGAAGAAATTTTTGTATATTTTTAGAAATCAATTTTTTGGAGAATTATCAACAATAAAACGTTTATATGTACGTAAATTTGTCAACGATTGTTAGCTTGTTTTTAAAGCTATCAACAATTATTGTTTTTTTGTGATAAAGAAACAAAATGCAGAAAGTTTTACAAAAATTCACAACAGATATCAACAGGTTTTCACTGTTGAAAATTCAGAAGTTGATAACATGGTTCATTTTCAACAATTGTTGAAAATATATAAAAATTGTTGAGACAGAATATATTAGAATTAACAAATAAGTTTTCTGTCTGTTGAATAAAATGTAAAACAGAAGAAGTCAAGAAAGCCGTTAGTTTTTTTTTAAGAGAACTAACAGCTATAAATTATTATATTAAAAATATTTATTAAAGAATATATATATATTATGGATCGTGCGGGGGGGAAAAAAGATATGGATTTCAGAGAAGAATTTCTGAAATATAAAAAAGAAAAAAATGCTGTATTACTTGCGCATTTTTACCAGGTGGGGGAAATTCAGGATATAGCCGATTTTGTGGGCGATAGCCTCGGGCTGGCTCAGAAGGCTTCTGAGGTGGATGCGGACATCATCGTTTTTGCAGGTGTTCATTTTATGGCCGAAACGGCAAAAATTCTGAATCCGGATACCAAAGTTCTATTACCCGATATGGAAGCAGGGTGTTCTTTGGCAGAATCATGTCCGCCCGGAGATTTTAAAAAATTCAAGGAAAAGCATCCGGATCACATCGTGATTTCTTACATCAATTGCACGGCTGCCATAAAAACCATGTCGGATGTGATCTGCACTTCAAGCAATGCCAAACAGATTGTGGAATCATTTCCGCAAGAACAAAAGATCATATTTGCCCCGGATAAAAACCTGGGTGCTTACATCAATAATGTTACAGGTAGGGATATGGTTCTGTGGGACGGAACTTGTGAAGTGCACGATGTTTTGGAAACAGAGGCCGTCATCAAGCTAAAATTGAAAAATCCAGATGCCAAATTAATCGCACATCCCGAATGTAAATCTGCAGTACTCGAACTGGCCGACTTTGTCGGATCCACCACAGCCATGCTTAACTTTACAAAAACGGACAAAAGCAAAAAATACGTTGTGGCAACCGAAACAGGAATTTTGCACCAGATGAGGAAGGAATCGCCTGATAAGCAATTTATTATTGTTCCCACGGATGAAACATGTTCATGTAATGATTGCCCGTATATGAAGTTGAATACGATGCAAAAGCTATATTTGTGCTTGAAAAACGAAAGACCGGAAATTGTTTTATCGGAAGAAACAATAGAGCAGGCCAAAAAGCCCATTGAGAAAATGCTTGAGATTTCAAGGAGAATGAAACTAATCTGAAAAAGAAATGAAATATAAATCCGTTTGTTTTGTCTTCCTTTGCTTGTTTCTTGCCTCGTGCAGCAACAAGATGTATTTTACTTACGACATGAAAAAACGCCTGGATTATTACGATCTGGACGTTGAAAGGGTACAATTCTACAATTCTGAAAAAATCTTGCTGAAACGCGTGGTGCCCCATGATGATGCAAAAATAGTGAACGGGGAGATCAAACTTGAAGACGGACAATTTGTTGAAGAAATCATTATCAAAAGAAACACTCCGGGAGCATGCCGCATCGATGAAGATGCTTTTCTGGGCGTAACTTTTGAACAGGGAGACAACAAGATCGTAAGCTTCGTTTTGAGCGACGTCGCGGATTATTATGAAATTGAAGTGATCGACCGGGGACCGGGAGCGGGTAAGATCATTTATGATTCCCTGCTTTATAATATTAATCCCAACAGCGAAAGGGCCAGGTTGCTGGTCAGAAAAGACGATAAATATATTTACCAGATCAATCAACGCATCGCAAAAGGTGTTTTGGTACGTTGATATTTCTGAACTGAAATATGAAAAAAATATCCTACATAATATTACTGCTGACAGCGTTTACACTTCAATCCTTCTCACAGGAAAATGAGATTGATCCCAACGGATATAATGTTTTTTACCATGAAAACGGAGAAAAATCCAGTGAAGGCTATATGACGAATGGGAAACCAGACGGATACTGGAAAACATACAATGAAGAAGGTGTTTTAATCTCTGAAGGGAATCGTGAAAACCATAAGCTCGACAGCTTATGGAAGTTTTATGATGAGGACGGAAATCTGGCAATGGAGATCACATATGAAAACGGAAAAAAGAACGGCATTAGGAGAATTTACAGGGAAGATGAGATCATTGAGGAAAACTTTGTGGACAATGTAAAACAGGGGCTCACAATCTATTATTATCCTGACGGGGGCATCAATAAAACAGTGAATTTCAAAGATGGGCTTGAAGAAGGCATTGCCAGGGAATATGGCAAAGACGGCCGCATTGTCACCGTCATCAATTATAAAAAAGGATTTATTACCTCCCGTGAAAAAATAAACCGATACGACCAACAGGATAAAAAGCACGGCAAATGGAAATATTTCTATGATGATGAAGGTGTGCTGAAGATGGAAGGCAATTATAAGCATGGCCTGAAACACGGTTATTTCAAGGAATACGACCTGGAAGGAAACCTGCTGACGGCGGTCAAATATAAGAACGGTGAAAAACAGGAAGATGTGGAAGAACTCACCAAGTTGGATGTGAAAAAAGATTATTATCCCGATGGGCAGGTTCGGATCGTAGCTACCTACAAAGACGGTGTTCCCGAAGGAGTGCGAAGAGAATTCAATGAAGAAGGCCTAATTGAAAAGGCTTATATTTTCAAAAACGGCATTGTGATCGGAGAAGGCATTCTTACTACCCGGGGAGAAAAAGACGGATTCTGGAAGGAATATTACGATGACGGAAAGCTAAAAGCAGAAGGGCGATACAAAAAAGACAAACGCATAGGTGAATGGAAATTTTATCATAAAAACGGTAAGCTTGAGCAAACGGGCACTTACAATGATGAAGGAAAATACAAGGGACTCTGGAAGTGGTATTATAAAGAGGGTGGCCTGCTTCGTGAAGAATCTTATTACAATGGCCTGGCCGACGGCCTGATGACAGAGTACGATGAGGATGGAAATATCGTGGCGGAAGGCGAATACATTGAAGGTCTGGAAAACGGTTACTGGATTTATGACTACGGCGATATCCGGATGGAAGGAGAATATGTCGACGGATTGCGCAACGGAAAATGGAAACATTACCACAGCAATGGGCAATTAAGCTTTGAAGGCGAATTCATCGACGACAATCCAAATGGCCGGCATCTCTATTACTGGGAAAACGGAAATATAAGGGATGAACAATATTATGTGATGGGACGCAAAGACGGTGAATGGAAAAAATACAATTCGGACGGAACGCTTTTCATGGTTATAAGCTATGAAAACGGAAAAGAGAAAAAATACGACGGTATTAAAATCAATATGGAGGATTGATTTTTTTAAGATATATATAGGAAATTATTTATATGTTTGCATAGTTAAATCAAAAAGTCAAACCACAGGAGGAAAACAAATGATTAAAAGAAATTTATTTTTTGCATTGCTGGCGCTCATCGTTGTCGCATGCGGAAGCAACCAGAAAAATGATCAACAAATCACTGACCAAAGCCAGATTACAACAGCAGAACCTGTTGTTCTGGCCATTGCTGATTACTCAGCCAAAGCGGGTGAACTGGTTGGACAGGAAGTTATTGTAGAAGGCCTTGTTGACCATGTTTGCGCGCATGGCGGTGAAAGGATGTTTTTGGTGGCAACGGATACGGATGAACGGGTAAAAGTTGTTACCGCTGAAGATATGCCAAGCTTCAGCACCGATATGGAAGGGGAAACCGTTGTGGTTACAGGTGTTCTGGATGAGCTTAGGATTGATAGCGTGTACCTGGCCGAATGGGAAGAAGAATTAAAAATGAACGCCGAACAACCTGTAATGGAAGAAGGAGAAGAAGGAGATCAGGACAGCCATGAAGGCAGTCAGATGGGCGAAAAAGCAGATCAGGGTCAGCATGTTGCAGGCATGGAGCAGATCGAAAGCTACAGAAAACAAATGAATGAAAAAGGGGTGGATCACCTTTCTTTTTACTCAATTGTTTGTAATAAATACAAGATCAAAGAATAATCTTTTTTTGAAAGAGAATATGAAAGGCCGGCTATTAACCGGCCTTTTTTTATTTTTGTTGCCTAAATTATCTTGGGATGAAATTCAAATGGAGAAAATGGAACCGGGGCGTTCATCGTGACTTCGGTTACCTGTTTTTCGGGATGACGCTCATTTATGCCATATCCGGTATCGGGATGAACCATCTTAGCAAGGAATGGGATCCGCGTATAAAGGTTGATCAGAAAGATATACAGGTGGAAATCCAGGGAGAAATCAACAAGAAAAAGGTCATCAATATCCTGGACCAGATCGGTGAAGAGGATAATTACAAAAACCATTTTTTCCCGAATGACAGCTATTTGAAGATTTTTCTGAAAGACAAGGGTGAAGTTTTAATAAACCTTGCGAGTGGGGCCGGAACCTTTGAGCGCAAACAAACCCGTCCCATTCTCAACGAAACGGTTTGGCTGCATTACGATCCGGTGAAATGGTGGACCTGGTTTTCGGATATTTATTGCGGAGCCCTCATTTTGCTGGCTGTTAGTGGATTGTTTATTATTCGCGGCAAACAAGGTATCACAGGCCGGGGCGCCTGGATGACCCTATTCGGGATCGTGATCCCTATTGTTTTTCTACTCATTTATTTTTATAAATAATTTTGCACTATGAATGAAGCCATCATTGTCATCGCTTTTGTTTTGTGGTACACCTTTTCGCTGGTGATATCGGAAACCACAGGTGTGAAAAGGAAAATGGGACGCGAATGGGCTTTTTTCTTTTGCATGATTTTCAGCCCGTTAATCGGTTTCCCTGTTGTTTATTTTGGTAAAAAGAAAATAAAGGTTTAAACCAGTTCGTAATCCATCTCTTTTTGTGACAGGTCAATTTTTTTAACCCGTATGCGAACCTGATCTCCTAACTTATAACTATTTCCGTGACGTTGCCCGATCACCCTGTAATTGTCTTCATCCAGATAATAAAAATCATCTTCCAGATCGCGCAGGCGGATCATACCCTCGCATTTGTTTCCGAGCAATTCCACGTAAATCCCCCATTTGCTTACACCTGATATCAGGCCTTCAAATTCCTGCCCGATCTTATCCAACAAATACTCTGCCTGTTTGTATTTTACCGAGTCGCGTTCGGCTTCAACCGCGTTTCTCTCCATTTCCGAAGCATGCTGGCACATATCTTCTTTTTCAACCGGGTTTGCCGACGGCTTTCCGTTCAAATAATCAAATAACAAACGATGTACTTCCAGGTCGGGATAACGCCGGATGGGAGAAGTGAAATGGGTATAATAAGGAAAAGCCAATCCGTAGTGCCCGATGTTTTCGATCGAGTACTCTGCTTTGGCCATCGTTCGGATAGCAATGCTCTCGATCATATGTTCTTCCCCTTTTCCTTCAATTTCCCTGAACAGATTATTGAAGGATCTGGCCAGGCTTCTATCGTCTTTCAAATCGATCTTATAACCGAGTTTGGAAACGAATTCGATAAAGGTGCTTAGCTTTTCCGGGCTGGGAGTATCATGGACACGGTAAACAAAAGTTTTGGGTTTTTCTTTTCCCGTGCGTTTGCCTACGAATTCGGCTACTTTCCTGTTGGCCAGAAGCATAAAATCTTCGATCAGCTTGTTGGAGTCTTTTTGTTCTTTCAGGTAAACGCTCAGCGGGGCTCCGTTTTTATCCAGCTTAAAGCGGACTTCCTGTGATTTGAAATTAATGGAACCTTTTTTGAAACGATCGCTGCGAAGCTTTTCAGCCAGTTTGTGCAGGCTTAATATCTCATCGGCATATTCTCCCCTTTGTTGTTCGATGATGTCCTGAACCTCCTCATAATTGAATCTGCGGTTTGATTTAATGATGGTTTTACCGAACCATTCATTCTGCACCTTTGCCTTTTGATCCATTTCAAACACTGCCGAAAAACAAAGTTTTTCTTCATTGGGCCGCAGCGAGCAAACCTTGTTGGAGAGTTTTTCAGGCAACATGGGGATCACCCGGTCAACAAGATAAACCGAGGTGGCTCTTTTGTATGCTTCCTGATCAATTTCCGAGGTGGGTTTCACATAATGTGAAACATCTGCTATATGAATGCCCACTTCCAGGTTGCCGTTATTCAACTTTTGAAGAGAAAGGGCATCGTCAAAATCTTTGGCGTCTTCGGGGTCGATGGTGATGGTCCAGGCATTCCTGAAGTCTTTTCTCTTTTTGATTTCCTGATTGCTGATGGTTTCCGGAATGTTGATGGCCTCATCTTCGGCTTGGCGTGGAAAGGCAAAAGGAACATTGTATTCGGCCAGAATAGACTCCATTTCAACATTGTGATCGCCGGGTTCGCCAAGTACGCGTGTTACTTCTCCAAATGGATTTTTGGAATGTTCGGGCCATTCGGCGATCTTCACAACAACTTTTTGTCCGTCTTTGGCGCCCTTTAGTTTGCTTTCAGGAATAAAAATGTCCGCAGCAATATGGTTGCTGTCCGGGATCAGGAAAGCATAGGTTGGACTAACTTCAATGATCCCGACATATTCGTCTTTCGAACGTTTGATGATCTCGATGATCTGACCTTCGGGTTTTTTGTTTTTCCGTTGAGGAAACAACATCACCTTTACAATATCATTGTGCAGGGCGTGATAGGTGTTGTTTGATGCAATGTAGATGTCGTCGCCTCCCTCTTCATTGATCACATAGGCTTTGCCCGTTTTTTTCATATCAACCCTTCCGGTAATGTATTTGTGAGCGAACCGGGCAATGTTTTCCTTGTTCAGCTTGTATTTCCCCTTTTTGATCTCATCGATCTCTCCCGCTATCGAAAGTTCATCCAGTAAATTTCCTACAAGATTTTTGCTTGCTTTGTCTTTGATGCCAAGTGCATGAGCGATCTGTTTATAGTTAAGGGCACGGTGGGGGTTTTTACCGAGCACACCCAAAATATTGTATGCCAGGGTGTTTTTACTTCCTTTTTTGATCTTTCTTTTCTTTCTTGCCATAATCCTTTTTTTGATTATCTGTAAAGTTAACAAATAAATAGCGGATGGCCTAAGCCTGTGGGATGGCGTTGATTAGTTTGCGGGTATATTCTTTTTGCGGATGTTCGTAAATTTGATCTGCATCATTAAGCTCTACGATTTTGCCGTCTTTCATCACGGCGATTCGGTCCGACATAAACCGCACCACCGAGAGATCGTGAGAAATGAAGATGAAGGTTAGCCCGAATTCCTTTTTCAGCTTGTTCAGCAGGTTGAGGATATTGGCCTGAATGGAAACGTCCAGCGCAGAAACCGATTCATCGCAAATGATGAAGCGGGGTTCCACGGCCAGCGCCCGGGCGATGCAGATCCTTTGTCGTTGCCCGCCCGAAAATTCATGGGGATAACGGCGATAATGCTCTTTTTTTAAGCCGACGGTCCCAAGCAGTTCCATTGTTTTGGACCGCCTTTCCCTAGCGGATCCGTGCAGTTTGTAAACCCGCATGGGTTCTTCAATGGCCGATCCGGCCGTTATCCTGGGGTTTAAGGAAGAAAAAGGATCCTGGAAAACGATCTGTAAATCTTTCCTGTATGCTTTCAGCTGTTTTTTCCGGTTTTGGGTAAGCATTTTGTTATCGTAGATCACCTTGCCGGCAGTGGATGGGATCAGTTGCAGAATGCTGCGGCCCAGCGTGGTTTTACCGCACCCCGATTCACCCACCAATCCAAGCGTTTCGCCCTGGTAAATCTCAAAACTTACCCCATCAACTGCTTTGATTACTTCACTTTTCCCAAACAGATGCCTGTCGCCTGAAAAATAGGTTTTCATATCCTCAACCGAAAGTATAACAGGGTTTTTGTAAAGCGCCTGCCTGTGTTTTCTAATTTCTTCTTTGGGTATTTTCAGTTTGTTTATGAAATCAATGGGCGATCTTGATTCTTTAAGAAAATCCTGAACAACCGGGAGCCTTTTTAAATGTCGGTCTTGTTGTGGACGGCAAGCAAGCAATCCTTTGGTATAGGAATGGCGGGGATTTTGAAAAACACTCTCTACATCGCCTTCCTCAACTATTTCGCCTTCGTACATGACGATCACCCGGTCGGCGATTTGCCGGACCACGCCCAGATCGTGTGAAATAAAAAGCACCGACATGTCAAAATCTTTACGCAACTGCCTGAGCTGTTCAAGTATGCTCTTTTGAATGGTCACATCCAGTGCTGTTGTGGGTTCGTCTGCGATCAGAATATCGGGATTGCAGCCCATGGCCATGGCGATCATCACCCTTTGTTTTTGTCCACCTGAGAGTTCATGCGGATAAGATCGAAAAATACTTTCCGGTCGCGGCAATTGAAGTTGGTCAAACAAATCAACTGCCAATTGTTTTGCTTGTCCTCCCGAAATCTCAATATGCTGACGGATGGCTTCGGTGACCTGCCTGCCACATTTGTAAACGGGGTTGAGTGAACTCATGGGTTCCTGGAAGATCATCGAAATATCGTTCCCCCTGATGTTTCTTATTTTTTTTTCGGGAATTTGAAGAAGATCGACAGTTTTTCCGTTTTTTTGAAAATGAACGCTGCCTGAAGTGATCTTTCCCGGAGGGGCGATCAGTCTTAAAACAGATAAGGCGGTAACGGATTTTCCCGAACCGGATTCTCCGACAATGCCGAGTATCTCTCCCTGTTTCAGCTGAAAGTTGATGCCCTTAACGGCTTCCAACATGCCTTCCTCGCTCTTGAATTCAACCTTTAGATTCTTTATTTCGAGCAAGGGTAGTGAAGCCATAAGAAAAAATATTTTGTTAGTTGTCTTTTACACAACGCACCGAAACGGCTGCCTGATGGTTGGTCAGCTCGGTGAAGGCGCTGTTGTTTTTGTCCAGGGTGAAGTCGATGCTGCTGTTGCCGCTGGGGTGCTGTTTGGTAGACCAGATTTTCAGGTATCTTGAAAACTCCACAAATTCATCCGGTATATAAGATTTATAACCGTTCAGCAGGCCGGTGAAACCGGTACTGTTGGTGCTGTTGGCGGTTTGCCCCATAGCCACCAAAGCATTGGATTCTTCGCTTACAAAATTCTTCAGGGCTGTGATCTCGTCATTGGTCGGTATGTGCCAGCCTTGCGGACAGATGCCCTGGTTTTGCTCGCTGGTGGCATAATCCATCAGTTCCCTCCACTGATAAAGCCCTCCGAAAAGATCGCAATTGAACCCATCATCTGCAAAACAATATTTTTCAATGGTGCCATTATCGGTTTGGGCCGTAGAAGCATTGATCATACTTCCAACATTCAGATTTTCCTTCATCCAGCATTTGCCGTCGATCAAAACGGTGTTGTAAACATTGCCATCGGCATCCGTAACGGTCTCGGCTCCCGGGCAGGGTGTTCCGTTTCCGCTGCTTTGGGTGCTTACCGCGATTTCATCCCCCAAGAAAACACCCTGATCGGTTACCATATATGCCTTAATGTAATATTTCATGTTTTCGATCAGCAACTCGCAGGTGCTAGAGAAAGTTCCTGTTGAAGCAATGGCGCCAAGCGAGCTTTTGCTATCCTGCATACCCGGGTCGGGGTACACGGACCAGACATGCCCGTGATCGCTCACCTGGTGATCGCCCAGGCCCAGGATCTCACCATTCATCACAATCGACCTAACATTTATTTCGGAGGCATTGCCCGTGGTAAAGCTAAAATCGCCTTCCTCTACCACAGTGATGTTTTTCGTGCTTTCATCGGTCAGTCCGCCTTCGTCTTTTACTTCCAGTTTAATCGTGTAGGTTCCGGCCTGGGCATATTGATGGTTGGTGTTGGGATCGGTGGTGTAATCTTCTTCCCAGCTGCCGTCGTTGTCGAAATCCCATCGGAACATCAGCTGATTGAGCGCGCTTTCATTATCCGCCGAAGCGGAGGCGTCGAATTCAAAAATGGTATTCACGGTGCCGGTTTGCGGAGTAATCGTGAAAGAAGCAATGGGGTCGGTATTGTCGTTACCGTTATTGTCACCATCATCTTCTTTACATGATGTTATCATTAATGAAAGGGTAAAAACAAGGGCAAATGTGATTAACAGATTCTTTTTCATGATTTGTTGTTTTCAGATTGAACAGCCACAAAATTAGCGAATAAATAAAAACAGCAACGAAGAAGGAACTTTTATCTCGAAAAAGGAATTAAAAAGAAAGCCTGCAATATGAAATATCTAGATGATTTCATCGGGATGTTGTTTCCCAATCTTTGTCATATATGCGGGAACAATCTATTCAGACATGAGGAAAGCCTGTGCTCTCTCTGCATATACAAACTGCCTGTAACAAATTTTCATTTGCACCAAAACAATCCTGTTTACAAAATATTCTGGGGTCGGGTTCCTATAAATGCTGCCGCTTCATTCTTACATTTCAAAAAGAAGGGCATGGTGCAGTCGCTTATACATCAGTTTAAATACAAGGGAAAGAAAGATATAGGTTTCCTGCTGGGTAAATTATACGGGTATGAATTGATGCAATCGAAACTTTTTGAGCAGATCGATTTGATCATACCCGTTCCGCTGCACAGAAAAAAGCTTTTGAAGCGTGGTTTCAACCAAAGTGCCATTTTTGCTTCCGGCCTGGCAAACAGCATGAACATCAAAATGGACACCAACAATTTAAGCAGAAGTGTTTTTTCGGAAACACAAACCAAGAAATCACGTCTGGAGCGATGGAAAAATGTGGAACACATTTTCAGGCTAAAGCATCCGGAAGATTTATGCGAAAAAAAAGTTTTACTGGTGGATGATGTGGTCACCACCGGCGCAACAATGGAAGCCTGTATTCAGACATTGCAAACGGCAGGCAGGGTGCAGGTGAGTGTTTGCACCATTGCTTGTACGGTCCTGTAAAATAAACCAATAAAAAGGTGTGACCATTATTTTACAACCCTTTACAATGAAACATTGCCCTTTATTCATTAAATTTGGATTCCGATTGATTTTTTTAAAAATAAAAATTGATTAAATTTATCCGATTCAAATTGCTCAAAAATCAAAAACATAATGCCATGAAAAAAACAGTACTATTTTTCTTCTTTACTTTTTTACTGATGATGGGTACCGCAATAGCTCAGCAAGACATTCCCAACAGCGGACTGAATGAATGGGAACAATTGGCTGACACTAACCACAGAGACCCGGTTCACTGGTCAACTCCCAATGGATATATTTCATTTATCGACGTGACGGTTGAACGCAGCGGTGAGGCATACGAAGGCCCTTACTGCGCTGAACTTACCTCCAAAAGAATAACGGTCGGGCAGGTATTTTATGTGCCGGGTGTGATCACCCTGGGCACTTTCGAAATCGACATGGGGCATATGGAAGGCAAAATCACCGGCGGTATACCGTTCACTTCCAGACCCAACAAACTCAAAGGATGGTACAAAAATATTCCGGCTGATCTTGACAGTTGTATGTTTTTGGTATTGCTCACCAAATGGGATGAAGATGAAATGAAAAGAGACACCATCGGTTCAGGGGTTTATTATCAGGCGGATACAATTGAAGAATGGACAGAATTTGAAGTTGAAATTGCGGGCGAAGGCACCCCCGATAGCATGAATGTTATCATCTCTTCATCGGCTTCACTTATGCAACCCTGGCCCGATTCAAAACTCTTTGTGGATGCGCTTTCTCTGGAATATCCCGCCGGCATTGAACATGATCTGATGCCTGAAGTAAATGTAAGTGTGTATCCCAATCCTGCCTCAGAATATGTTTATTTTACAATTCCTGAAAAACTGCATGACGGAAAACTCAGCATATTCAATGTGAAAGGTGAGCTGGTCCATCAGATGGATTATGATAATACCCGCGAAGTCCTCCATGTGGCTGAATTTGCAGCAGGAACGTACCATTTTTATTTGATGGAAAGAAACCGCCGGGTGAGCAGCGGTTCATTTATGATCGACTGACATATAAAAAATTCGAGCCTATGAAGGTTTTACATTCAATTAAGGCGCCGTTCATTTTGATGTTGATCGGAGGGATTTTGGTTTTCAATTCCTGCAAGGAAAAAGATGAGGATAATGATGATCCTCCTGTGGAAAACAATCCTGTTGCGCTGCAGGCAGAGCAAATTTATAAAAGCAATTTCCTGGCCCGCTGGGAAGGCATTGATCAGGCTATTTCTTATAAGCTTTATGTTTCCACCAGCCAGAATTTCAACACCCATGTTGAAGGCTTTAATGGTCGGGAGGTAGGTGGCGTAAACCAGGCATTTGCCTTTAACTTGAAGGGAAGCACAAAATATTATTATCGAATAAAAGCCATTTTTGAATCCTCGGAATCCGGTTTTTCCAACACCGTTGAGGTAACTACAAATGGCGACGCCCAGTTGCCGAATAGCGGATTTGAATTTTGGGAGGATTTTGAGCGGTACATGGAACCGGCGCCGCGCGGTTACTGGGCCACCCCAAACAAAGTCGCCGACCTGCTGGTTTTTTTGGATCCTCCCCCGGTTATGGTGGAACGCACAACAGATGCTTACAGCGGAAGCTATGCGGCCAGGATCAGCACCTTTATGCCGGCCGACAGTTCCCTGCCCCTGATGACCGGCACGGTGGCTACTGGTATTTTCGAGGTGGACTGGAATAATATGGTTGAAAGCCTGAAGCAAGGTATGCCATTCACCTCAAGGCCTTCTGCTTTCAAGGGTTATTATAAATACTTGCCTATTAACGGCGATTCATGTAATATTTATGCACACCTGACCAGGTGGAATGAAGCTGCAGGAGAAAGGGAGTTTGTGGCCAAAGCTCAGATCCCGGTGAATGATGTTACCGTGGAAAGCTACACCGGGTTTAATTTGCCTTTTAATTACCTGTCGCAGGACAATCCGGATACGATCATCGTGATCTTCGTTTCCAGCGCCGGGGGCGATGATTTTATGGGACATGCGGGAAGTGCATTGTATATTGATGACATCTCGCTGATTTATGAATAGATAAAAGAATGAAAACCAGCCTGATCATCACCGGAACTTTACTGTTGATGCTACTTAACCTAAGGGTTTTTAGCCAGGGGCTGGAATACGGATTGAGGGGGGGATTCAATGCCGGAACCCCTTATGGCAAAGCCGAAGACGGCAGTACGGGTAAACCCGGGGTGGGACCGGCTTTTGGGTTGTATTTCAATGCCCAGCTGAATTTCAAATGGCAGGTGCAGGCCGAATTTCTCTACTCGAAAAAAGGCAGTTCCTTCAGAACGCCGGTTTCAGGTGATACCATTTATAAGGATACGGAAACCAACCCGGGCCACACCTATTACTGGCATACGGTATATAATGGCTGGGTGGAAGGAGAATACGACAATACCTACCTGGACATTCCTGTGTTGTTTATCTATCGTTTCAATCCCAAGTGGAATATTATGTTCGGGCCACAGTTTTCCTATCTGTTGGAAGGTGATAATTCAGGAACAGCAGACATTGAAGTGGGCAATCCTGAAAATCCTTTTACAACTGTTGAAGACGAGCCTTTCGATCAGTCGGAGCATTTGAAAACCTGGGATTACGGCGTTATTGTTGGTGGAAAATATCATATCACACACAAAATGGATATCAGCCTGACACTATCAAGCGGGCTGGTATCCATCTATGAAAAAAATTATAAATATCTCGATAAAACCATCCGTAATATCTACCTGAGGGCAACTTTGGGATTCCGGATCAGCAGAGACAGGGAAGAGTAATTATTTAAAATAACCGCCCAGCACGGCTGCTTTCTTATAACGGCTCACATTTCCTTCCGCATCAAATACCTTAACAAGGATCACGTAAATCCCGATGCCTGCCTTTTCTTTGTTTTCATTCACGCCATCCCAGGAAAAAAAGCCTTTGACGCCAACCGATTTATTGTTCACGAGATTTTTGACCTCTCTTCCCTCATCATCAAAGATCAATATGCTGATGTTTTTGCCGGGCTGATCGAATTCATAATGGATGTTCAGCAGGTCGTTCTGCCCGTCGCCGTCCGGGGAAAAGAGATCCGGTTCAATCACTATGGGATCATCCACTTCAATATCTTCGACAAACTGGGAGTTTTCATATCCTGGCGTACCAAAGCCAATGGTTTCAGCGGCAGAATGCCAGTTGGTTTGATCGGATGAGGGCCGGCTGGGATTCACCCGCTCCAGCGCCACTCCCTCAAAAAAGTTTAGCAGCTGGTTTTGCATGTCCTGGTTGTACTCCATTTTGTCGAGGACCGATTCGCTATGTATCAGCAAGGCCTGTCCTTTATCCTTATTGTATTCAGGAAAAGATTCGACCTGCACAAAAGCCGAAGGATTGGTTGTAAAAAACTGTGCTTTAACCGTTTCCGGGTTTTTAGTCAGAAGCAGATATTCCTGTGGAAATAAAAGCATGCTTCTATAACTGATATTGGCCAGATTGGTATCCGGTGGATCGGGAAAGGATTCCTGCACCTCGCCAATGGCGATTCGCGAAAGGTCGATGATCTTTTGCGATTTGTTAAAGATTTCCAAATAATCCACCCCGTTGCCAACAGGATCGAAAAGGATTTCATTGATCACCACATCTCTTTCTCCGGGTATTTCAGGTATCCCTGCCTGAAATGCATCAATTGGGAATAGCGGTAGACCGGAACAGTTGTACAGGGTATCCCGGATCCGTAGCTCATAAATTATTCCTTTTTTCAGTGCCTTGTCAAAAATAAGCCGGATGCGGGAAAAGGCAATATCCTGTATGTCGGCTTCAAGCGCAGGCCCGATCCCGTTGTTGATCGCATAATGCGTTGGGTTGCCAATGGATAAGCTATCCATACTTTGGCTAAAGCTGATCTCGAAAGTTTTATCATCGATAAATGATATGAATTCAACTTCCGGCAATAGTTCCATACTTTTTAAAACCGAATTTTCTTCACCGGGCGTACCTCCTGTTACCCTCTCTGAAGCTTTCCAGTTGGCGCTGCCGATACAGGGATTGAAACGGTCGATCTGCTCAAGCGACCAGCCACCTTCATTTTTTTCCGGATCCCGATACCAGTTGTCCATAAAACTGACAAAGGATATCAGTTTTCCTTCTTCATTTCTTAATTCAAGCGATTGCCCGGCATTTGTTATGGAAAAGGAGGAAAAACCATAAAAGTCACCCAGGGCAGATAATTCGGATTCGGCGCTCTCACGGGCAAGAATGAGAAAATTATCCGGTGCAATACTTGCCCTTCCAAATTCCTTTTCAGATGAACCGATTGTAAGGGTCCATCCGGAAAGATCAATTTCATTGGAAGTGTTGTTGGCCAGCTCGATGTATTCATACTCGGGAAGTGCAATGGGTGGCGTAGGATCGGCCATGATCTCGTTGATCACCACATCCCAGGCCCCTGCTTTGTAATGGCTAAATTCTAATTCCTGATTTTCCATGGGATTTCCCGCCAGGTCTTCAACATTTTTGATGTTCAGCAGATACTTTTGTCCGTTCATGAAGTTTTCGTCGAAGCTTAGATTCACCCTGGCAGGATTGTCAGCATTTCTGACGGCTTGCTCAGGATTGTAACCACCCGGTGATAAAAAATAATTCTGAATATTTTCCGCTGTGATTTCATCAACTGCTTCGGAAAAACCAAGCTGGATTTCATTCATGGATACAACTTCAAGATTTTGTATTTGCGGACCAAGGGTATCAATCTGAACCGGCCCCACATAAAAGTCATCGAAATACATCTTTGTGCTGTTGCTGCTGGTGTAATTGCACAGCAAACCGAAATATTCAGATTGTCCGATGGCATGGTCCGTTCCGCTGGCTTCCGGCTGGTAAATGCCACTGCCTTCAGGATCGATATAAATTTCCCAGTTACCATCGGAAGAATGGATCACTTTCACAAACATCATGAATGATGAAGAAATTAAACCATCGGTTCCACGGCAAACCGGTGAAATTTCATCATCATTTTGCCGGAACAATTCGATGGCATCATCGGAACCCGACTCGCCGAACTGTAGAAAATATCCGTTTAAAGGCGCTGTCATATCCTGGCTGTCAGAAACCAGGTACACCCTTGCATTGTTGTTGGCTGAGGGGCTAAAGGAAAGCCGGATCATAAACCGCCATTCGGTATCGCTAATGGACTTGTTGGTTGTTGACATCCAGGAGACGCCGCTTGCTTCGGCATCCAGCTGAAGTTCCCCCTCGCCGTTCACGGTGAAATCGCCGCTGTTTCCTGTCCATTCCGGATTTTGCGTGAAGTTGCCATCGGAAAAATCATCGTTCAACTGGGCATTCAGCCAGGCAGGAAAAAAGAGCAGCAAGAACAAACAAACTGCTGTAACGGGTTTTATAAATCTGTAATTCCGCATAAAACAATAGGTTTGATTGATAATTCTTAATTTTGCGGAGAAAATATAAAACCTTAAAAGTAGTACATTTGCCCGTATTTTAAAAATATAATTTAAGTAAATAATTCCGGCAGAGGGATTGACCAAAGCACTGCGTAGAAAGTGAAGATTTATCTTGGCATAGAAGCATTTGAGGGAGTTGACAATCCGGTGGTTACCGTTGGGACCTTTGACGGGGTTCACCGGGGGCATCAAAAGATCATTGAAAGGATGAAAACCATCGCGCGTAAAACGAACGGCCAAACTGTGTTGGTTACTTTTTATCCCCATCCCCGATTGGTGATCCATCCCGACAGTAGCAGTTTGAAATTCATCAACACCCAGAAAAAAAAGCTGGCGCTGCTTGAAAAAACCGGCGTGGAGCACCTGATCATCATTCCTTTCACCAGGGAATTTTCCAAAACTACCTCCACAGGATTTATCAGGCAATATGTGGTAGATAAAATACATGCAAAATATCTTATCATCGGTTATGATCATCATTTCGGGAGGAACCGGCTGGGTGATTTTTCCATTTTGTATGACCTTGGAAAAGAACTCGGATTTGAAGTTGAGCGGGTTCCTGCTCAAAATGTGAACAACATCAATGTAAGCTCGACCAAGATCAGGAAAGCACTGGAAGAAGGAAAAGTGGCCAAAGCCAACCAATTGCTCGGCTATGAATACTCCATCACGGGCACAGTTGTGAAGGGGGAACGGATCGGGCGTAAGATCGGCTTTCCCACTTCCAACATCGAACTGGAGGATAAATACAAGCTGATCACGGCCCGCGGGGTATATGCCTGCCGGGTGGAATATAATGGAAACATCTACAAAGGCATGGGCAATATCGGCGTGCGCCCCACCATTGATCATGGTGAACAAGCCATTGAGGTGCACATTTTCGGTTTTAATCAAGAAATTTACGGAGAGGAGATCACCATTTATTTTGTGGAACGCATCAGGGATGAGATCAAATTTGGCAATCTGGAGTTGCTCAGGCAGCAACTGCTGAAGGATCGCGAAAAAGTGAACGAAATCCTGGAAGATTAATGCTTTATAACACGGAGCCCGATTTGTTCGATTCCGCCGACTTCATAATCCTTCATCATACTTTGGATTTCCACCAATTGCTTACCGGTTTCCCTGAACGACAAATCCTTAAACAATAGCTTTTTGACTTCATAAAACCCATCGGATTTTGCTCCGAGCATATTCCCTTCAAATCCGATCAGCTGCAGATTGTATTTACGCAAACGCTGTTCGCCATGCGATGCGATCAATTCGGCATTGAATACAAGAAATTTCTCAGGGAAGTTTTCATTGTATCGAACCAGTAAAAAAATATCATAATCTCCAACCGGCTCATCAATCTCAAAATCATAACTCAGGAGATTGAATTTCTGCCAGCTGTTTCTTTCAAAGCTGGTGAATTCTTCAAAAACAGTTTTCCTTTCTTTGCATCCTGCCAGAAGCATCAGGGCAACAATCATAAAAAATCCGTAAGATTTCATAAATTTCATTAATTTTACGGTGATTTACGAAACCCAAAAGTAACATTTCCAACAATAAGAATTTAGCATGTCGTCGAAGAAATTTTATGTGGTATGGCGCGGCAGCAAGACCGGTATTTTCAACGACTGGAAAAACTGTGAACAAGCCATAAAAGGATTTGCGGGTGCACTTTACAAATCGTTCAACAACGAGGAGATTGCAAAATACGCTTACCAAATCGGACCGGGGGGTAACCTCTGGCAAAAGATGACGGATAAGGATTATACAGCTTTAAGCAAGAAGATGGAATTGCCCGTTCTTAATAGCCTCTCTGTTGATGCCGCCTGTAGCGGGAATCCGGGCATTATGGAATACCGGGGCGTGGACACCAAATCAGGAATAGAGCTTTTCAGCCAGGGGCCTTTTGAGGAGGGAACGGTGAACATCGGTGAATTTCTGGCCATTGTACACGGGTTGGCACAACTTAAAAAGGAAAAGAAAAGCATTCCAATTTATACCGATAGCATGACTGCCATGAAATGGGTAAAAGAAAAGCACGTGAACACCCGTTTGGAACGTTCCAGCAGGAACAAACAGCTGTTTGAATTCGTGGGCCGGGCCGTGATGTGGCTGAAGTCGAATTCATACAGCAACAAAATCCTGAAGTGGGATACCGGCAACTGGGGCGAAATCCCTGCGGATTACGGCAGAAAATAAAACTATTTTTTCAGAACGATCCTGAAAGTCGTCCCTTCACCGGGTATTGAATTTTTTACGAAAATCTTCCCTCTGTGATAATCTCTGATGATTCTCTGTGAAAGCGTTAACCCAAGCCCCCAGCCTCTTTTCTTGCTGGTATAGCCCGGATTGAATACCGATTTCTGGTGTGAGCGGGGAATTCCTTTGCCGGAATCCGTAAAATCGATAACCACCTGACTGGGTTCGTCCATGATATCGATTGTGATGTTGCCGTTGCCGGCCATGGCATCGATGGCATTTTTAAACAGGTTTTCAACCACCCATTCAAACAAGTGCTTGTTGATGGGAGCCTCAATTTTTTTATCCTTTGGATAATTGAGGATGTATTTGATTTTTTTGGATGAACGGGATTTGAAATAGGAAACGCTTTCGCTTATGGTTTCAACAATGTCGCGTTTCTCCATTTTGGCGGCCGAACCGATCTTGCTGAAACGGTCGGTAATGGTTTCCAGCCGCTCGATGTCTTTTTCCATTTCATCGATGGCTTCATCTTTAATGCCTTTCATTTTAAGCAACTCAAGCCAGGCCATGATGGAAGAAAGCGGCGTACCGATCTGGTGGGCGGTTTCTTTCGACATACCAACCCAAACCCGGTTTTGCTCGGCCTTTCTTGCGGAGCTGAAAAGGAAGTAGGCAATAACAAAAAACAAACCGATGATCCCGATTTGTATGAATGGGAAAAATTGGAACTGGGTAAGTAAAAAAGAATCCTCATAAAAAATGATGGCTTTCCCCTGCCCGGGCAGTTCCAGCTGGATGGGTTTGTTGTCATCTCGCATATTGTGGATGGTTTGAGCCACCAATTGCGGGTCCTGCATCAAACTTGAATCGATATTTCCGAAAGCAATCACCTTGCTCATGCTGCTGTCGGTGACGATCACGGGCACCGATGCCGAATTGGTCACCACTTCCGAAAAGAAAGACTGAACCAGGTCGTTCAACACCCGCCTGAGCTCCGTGTATATTTTGGATTCTTTATAATACAGATAGTTGCTTTTGTCTTCGTAATAGTTGATCTCGATGGGAGGATAACGCGAAAACTCCCTGCGCAATTCACGCGTAAAAACCGAAAGGGTATCCCCGGGCAATTCGTAGTTCACGTAATTGGTGATGTTCCCCTTTTCATCGGTAAGCACCACCGGTATGGTTTTATTGCCTTTGATGATATCGACGAAAAAAGTAAGGTCGCCTGTATAGTTTTTATCTCCAATGGTTTTATAGGCACCGGCAAGCACTTCTGCCCGTTTTTGTTCTTCCTGCCTGATCTGTTCAAAAAATTCGTCCGTATAGTTAACCAGTTTGGCTTTCCGTTGGATGGCGTCGGCCCAGATGCGGATGTCGGTGCGCTCATCCCTTGCAAATTCGTTCACCAGGAAATTGGTGTACCAAAGTGAAGCGGCTACAATAACCATAGCTGAAGTGAAGAGGGCAAATTTCCAACGCCGTTTTTTCGTATATATATCCAAAGTTTTTCTTATTTTATTTTCCTGGAAAACGTTTTTTGCTATAAATTATTCCTTTCGCAAAAGCAAATCCATGGCCTTTTCGATCTCGTTTTTTCTTTCTTCCGATACTTTCGGATAAACCGGGTTAAGTGTTTCCAGCCTGGAAATGATGATGTCGGCAACGGCCGCCCGCATAAACCATTTATGATCGGCAGGGATCACATACCAGGGTGCATAGGATGTTGAAGTATGCAACAGCATTTGCTCGTAAACAAACATGTAATCATCCCAGTATTTGCGTTCTTCAAAGTCTCCTACCGAAATTTTCCAGTTTTTGGAGGGTTTGTCGATACGCTTCAAAAATCTATTCTTTTGTTCTTCTTTGGAAACATTCAGAAAGAATTTTAAAACACTGATCCCGTTGTTACCCAAATATTTTTCAAAATTCCTGATATCCTCGAAACGGGTTTCCCAGAATGTTTTATGGTTTTGGGGATCATCGGGTAGGTTGGGTAGTTTTTGTTTATTGACAAGAATGCCCGAATGCACCCTGACCACCAGCACTTCTTCATAATACGACCGGTTAAAAATTCCGATCTTTCCTCGTTCGGGCAGTGCTTTCACACACCTCCACAGGTAATCATGATTCAGTTCTTCTTCCGAGGGCGCTTTAAAGCTTTTCACCTGGCAGCCCTGCGGGTTCACACCCGACATCACGTGCTTAATGGTCCCGTCTTTACCGGCGGCATCCATGGCCTGAAAAATGATGAGCAAAGCATATTTGTCATAGGCGAACAGTCTTGCCTGCAGATCCTTAAGCTTTTCAGTGCCATCCTTTAGATATTGATTGGCTTCTTTTTTATTGTTAAGCTCCTCGGTGTAGGCGGGATCAAAATCCTTTAGTTTTTTGGATTGATCGAAAGGAAACCTGAAATCGTCAAATATCATAAAGCATGGATTTTCAACAAATTTCGTGAAATTTCCTGAATTGTCAAACAGGCTTTGGTTGTGGAATAAAAAACAGCTGCCGTAATTCCTCCTTTTTGCCGGAAGACACAGCAGCTGCTCGCTTAAGTATTTTATTAGCCGAGAGCTAATAGGTCACTCGCACTGTTTTCGGCTGAATCGTAACAATACCTGTGAAAGCACCGATCACATAATCGAGGAATGTGAAGGTATCGGTAATGGTGTAATTTTCATGGCCTGCTGCCATAGACTTGGCATTCACCTCGTTGATGGGAACCAGTCCCCAGAGAGCGTACCATGCGCGCTGTTCAACCTTGTTGATGCCTTGTGCACCATCATTCACGACATAGGTTTGTGTGAAACATGAAGACAATGTTACACTCAGAAAAAGTACTGCGAGTGTTCCAGCTAGTAAACGTTTGATCTTCTTCATAATGTTTGTTTTTTGTTAGTTATTGATTTTATTTACAGATCCAATGGAAGATTCGATGGTTCGAACCTCCCCGGCATAAACTCTTGTCGGGATCATATAATCCATTTGAAATCTTTTGTTGGCGCCCTTCAGAAATATCAGTTTGAAATTAATGAAAGCCGGGTTTTGAAGCAGAATCTGAAAAACATCAAAACCATGATAGCTGTATTCTCCAATTTGCACCTCAAATTTTTTGTTGCCGCCTTCGGGCATTTCACGCATTTGTTCCAGCATCAAATTGAGGGCTGAGTCGCTCACCCGGGAAAGATCGGTGACGATCATGATGGAGTTGGTGCTGTCATCCTGGTAATAATCCCGGACAACATAATCCGAAATAAAGGTTTTCTGAGTTGCAAACAACTCCTTTACCTGGCCGAAATATGCCGAATCTACCGGCTTCCAGTACAAGGGTGGCTGGTAAACAACGCCCAGTGCATCATCGGAAACCGTATCACCCAAAAGCGTCTGGTTTACGTTGAACAATACCTCCGTTTTCATCTCCGGCTGTTGTGGCCCTTTACATGAAAAGAAAACTGTTGTCAACATAATAGTAATTAGGAAAAACAAATTTCCATTTAGTTTTAGCATTTGTCAAATATAATAAAAATAAAATCCATTAGAAAATACTTTGCCTGCTTAATCCGGTAATAACATTCCCTTAACAGATAAATTCTTTTCCATCATCGCCCACGATCTGCGCAGTCTCTTCGATGCACTGCTCGGTTTGCTTACCGAACTGGATAGCGGTAGCACCTTCTGTATCACGCTCCCTTCCGGATAACTTTACATTTCTTTAATCTCCGTTTGTCATTTTTTCAATTACTTTGCAGGAAAAATCATCTTTATGAAGAAAACTATACTTACTGTCCTTGGCTTTTTATTTGCCTTTTATCTGAGCGCTCAAGTCCAACCGATGATACAAAACAACTGGCAAACTTTTCAGTGGCCCTACAATGCTTATTATCCTGAAGACGATAACGGGGTGAACGGACATGTCGGGAACGCCTGTGGTCATACTGCCATGGCAAGGATACTGCATTACTGGGAATATCCCGCAAATGGAATCGGCGTCCTGGACTTTACGGATTATTTTGGCAATGATTGGTACGTTGACCTGGAAAACCTGAACCTGGATTATAACGACATGCCTTATGAGTTGGACTGGAACGATCCGGAAAGTGTTTATGAACAGACTGCAAAATTGTTCCTGGCAACAGGTGCTATCGGTGCATTGAAGGAAATCGGGTTTACCAATGGCATCTTAAGAATTCCTTATGCTATGCAGCAGTATATGAGCTACAGCACCGAAATGGAAGTAGTTAATCGCTGGGACTACACCAAAGAAGAATGGATAGCTATTTTTAAGAATGAGCTTGATAACGGTCGTCCCATATTTATTGACGGCCGCACCGAAGACAGCCCGCCGCCATGGGAACCGGGTTCCTGGGAAGGGCACTTCTTTGTTTGCGATGGTTACAACGAAAATGATGCGTTTTATATGAACTATATGTTCGGGGGTATCAGCGGATATTATGACATTGATGACATGGGCGATTATAAAGCCTATCACCGCATCATCCTGAATTTTGAACCGCAGAATGTGGGAATGGAAGAATATGATTTTTCAAACGAATTGTCTGTAAGTATTTACCCCAACCCATTAACAGACCAGGAACTATCGGTTGAGGTTGAAAACTCAAAGATCAGGAAAACAAATGTTGAGTTGCTGGATCTCTCCGGTAAAACCATCAAAAAAATTGCCGACAGGGCTTTTCACGGAAATCAAATTTTTAAGGTAAACACAGGCGATCTGAAATCCGGCAGTTATCTGCTGAAAATTCAAACTACGGATGAGGTTCGTTTGGAGAAAGTTATTGTTCTGTAAATAAATTCTATATTTATGATTAATTTAAACCTGAGATCCAAATGAGAATCAACCGTCGCAGTTTCATTAAATCCACCGCTTTGATCAGCGGCACCGCCATGTTGAGCGGATCATTGCTCACGCGTGCGCTGGGCTCGGCTTTCAGCAAACCCGATATCATAATCACCGAAGCCGGCGATCCCGGCCTTGCCGTCGAAAAGCTGGTTAAAGCAATGGGAGGATTTGAAAAATTTGTCTCGCCCGGTCAATCGGTGGGCTTTTTGTTAAACTCGCCCTGGAAAACGGCGGGCAACTTCACCCATCCCGATGTGGCCCTGGCTGCCATCAAATTGTTTAAAGATGCGGGCGCAGGAAAAATTGTGGTTTATAAACCTGTTCCGGATGGATACTGGGAAAGAAGCAGTTATTACCAAGCCAACCAAAAACTGCTTGATGAGATCGCTTATGGAGATGAACGGGTTGAGGTTGAAATCCCCGAAGGCAGACAACTAAAAAAAGCCGAGCTGTTCAAAGCATTTCCGGATACGGATGTGTTTGTCAACATTCCTGTGGCTAAGCATCACAACGGCACCATTTTCAGTGGGATGCTGAAAGGGCTGATGGGCGTTTCTTCCTCCACCACCAACCGCCACATGCATTCTCCCGATGGCAAATACACTTACGACAAGCCGGTTTACCTGGCCGAGTGCATTGCCGACCTGGCGCTGGTGCGCAAGCCTGATCTTTGCCTGTTCGACGCCATCGAATGCTCGCTCGACAACGGACCGCGGGGTCCCAGCTCAACCGTCAAACCCAACAAGCTGATGGCCGGAACCGATCCGCTGCTATTGGATGTGTATGCCGCTAATTTGATCGGGTTTTATCCCGGGGATATCATCACCTTCGAAAAAGCCCGGCAAAACAACATCGGAAATACCGATATCGATAATGCTCAAATACTGGAAATCTGAAAATTGCAATCGCTGTGTATTTTAAACTAAATTGATTATGGTATTTATAAAAGAATTCAAAACCTTCATCAAACGCGGCAATGTGATGGATATGGCCATCGGTATCATCATTGGCGCGGCTTTCGGGAAAATTGTAAATGCTTTGGTGAACAACATCATTATGCCGCCTATCGGTATGCTGGTCAACGATTCGAATTTCACTGCTTTGAAAATCGTGCTGAAAAAAGCGGTTTACGACGAAAATGATGTACTGGTGCGCAATGCGGTAACCGTCGACTACGGCCTGTTCATACAAACCCTGGTCAACTTCCTTATCATCGCCCTGGTGATCTTTTGGGTGGTGAAAGGCATGAACCGGATGAAAAAGAAAGAAGAAGCCAAACCTGCCCCTCCACCGGCGCCTTCCAAAGAAGAACAACTGCTGACGGAGATCAGGGATTTGTTGAAGAAAGAATAATTGGTCTTTTAAGTTTCATCGGTATACATCGTTCAATTCATATTTCAAAGGGTCAAAGGCACAAAGGGATGTAGCGATGTAACAATTGAGTGATTGTACGATGTTCGGAGTGGAGAAACTTATTGTGGTAGAGAACCGCAAAAGGTGCGCGGAGAAAAAGATTGCGAAACTTTCCAGAATAATAAAAGCGGGTGACCTCTCTGTATTTCACCCTTTGGATATTTGAAACACATAAGAGTATATGAGTTTTTGAAAAATAAAAGAAATGGTATAAGACATGCCTCATAAGTTTAAAAAACCACTTTATCACTCCAAATCATTTATTCGGGTAATTTTAACGCTTTCATATACCTTTTTCAGATGAATATGACTACATTTCAAAGCCGAAAGGAAGTTTGAATATGGAGAAGTCACAAGAAGAAAAAAACCGGGACATGATGAAAGACACGGCTGTGTGTTGTACCAAAATTTTCAAATGCAGCCACTGCGGCTATGTTTCGCTTTCAAATCACCCTTGCCCTATATGTAAGACCAGATTAGAAGCAGATTTTCACTGGAAGAAAATCTAAGCTGCATTATTTGGGCTGATATCAGGAAGAGCTCAGTTTCTCTTCAAGAACCTTCAGATTTTTGGGTGTTCCCTTCAGCACAATTTTTTCCCCGTCGGCCAGCAAGGTGCATGAATGGTCTTTGCGTTCCACTTTTTTCAGATAATCCAGGTTGATGATGTTAAAGCGGCTGATCCTGAAAAAGCGGTCATCCGGAAGCATTTTCCCGACCCGGTTCATATTGCAGGTCACCACTTCGCGCTCCCCGTTGTTCAGAAATAATTCGCAATAGTTGCGGCTGGCCTGGCAGTAGAGGATTTCCCTGGGGTCGATCAGGATGAAACCTGTGCTGGTGTTGAACTTTAATTGTTTCGGCTTGTCGATGGCCCGAAACAGGCTTTGCAGCTTTTGGCTGTAATCCGGTTGCTCCTGTTTTTCTTCAATGCGTTGCAGCGCATGTGCCAGTTCTTCTTCGCTGATGGGTTTCAGCAAAAAGTCGAAAGCCGCAAGCCTGATGGCCTCGATGGCATATTTTTCATAAGCGGTGGTAAAGATCACAATGGGTTGGTATAAGCTGCCTGAAACTTCTTTCAACACATCAAATCCTGTTTTGCCCGGCATTTGCACGTCCAAAAAAAGCAGGTCTGGTTCATGGTTTTGAATTTCACCAATGGCTTCTTCGGGTTTTTGAAAAGTGCCGCACACATCCACTTGATGATGCGCTTTCAGGAGTGCCTCCAGGTTTTTGATGGCTTCCGCTTCATCGTCAACGATAATGGCTGTCAACTGCTCCGTATTCATACAAATAGATCAATTGATTTGTTGTAAACTTAAGGAATTTTGGCGGAATTTGCAAAAACGCCAGGGGATTCCTCCCTTAATAGTTTCGCGAAGGGCGTGCGAAGCACACCTCCCAGACCCCTTTTTTCCAAACAATTATTCCCTGTCATAGGTAAACCTCTTAACATTCAGCTGGAAGATTCGATTTAATTTTTAACTTTGTTAAAAACCTAAAATACATGGATGCGATATTGGTTTCATCGGATAATAAAGGCGATACCGACCTTTTGCTAAAACTCCTCAGGAAAATGGGTTTAAAATCAAAAGTTTTGTCGGAAGAGGATAAGGAAGATTACGGTCTGGTAGCAGCAATGTTGGAAGCTGACAGAAATGAAACTGTTAATGAATCAAACATTTTCGAGAAGCTTAAACAAAAATGCGAGTAATCTACTTAAAGACGTTTCATAAGGATCTTGACAAATTGAAGAACAAAGAAGTAGCAAAAAAGCTCTTTGAAGTTATTACGGAACTTAAGAATACCAAGAGTTTAAGAGAGATTAATAATATTGAGAAACTTAAGGGTTACGATAAAATTTACAGGATCAGGATAAAAGATTACCGATTGGGAATTTTTTTTGACAGAAACAGAATAGAACTGGCCAGGTTTCTTCACCGCAAAGATATTTATAAGTATTTTCCTTGATAATCGGATCACTTTTCGGCAACAAAACTTCATCATTGAGCATTGGATATTCGTTATTCGATATTCATTAAATAACCAATAATGAATATCCAATTTCCAACACCCAATGTTTCGAGTAATTGGATCCTATTCAACACAAATCACCGACTCTTCATGTATTCGTGCCTTGGCGCCTTAGTGGCTATATATTTTTTTTGAAGATGGGAATGAAGAACTTATTTCTACTCAATTTTCAAATCCTGTAACTAAACTTCAAAGGAATGCTCACAACCACTTTTGTACCCGATGGTTTGCCATTATCATCATAAAGATCAACGATCTCGTGAGCAATCCGGGCTTCATTGTATTCATTGAAAAGCTTGTAGTAATTATCCATGATCTGCAATCCGAAACCGGTTGAATCGGTGGATAGCTCTTTGGCTTTTGCCCTGCCGATGCCATCATCCTGTATGCTTATAATAATATTTTTCTGATCGCTTGTTATGGAAACTTTGATATGCCCTTTTCCCTCTTTATGCCGGATGCCGTGTTTGATGGCATTTTCCACATAGGTTTGCAGGATCATCTTGGGGACTTTCGTGCTTGTGTCGATTCCATCATCCATTTCGATCTTATAATCAAACTTATTAGGGAAGCGCAACTTTTCAAGTTCCAGGTAACTATCCAGGTAACTGATCTCTTCTGACAACGAACGTGTGATCTTATCCGAAGACTCCAGCGTATTGCGGATCAGCTTTGAGAACTGTATAAAATCGGGATAGGTTTTGGGGTTCTCTTTCCTGATCTTTGAAGCAATGGCATTGAACACATTAAAAGTAAAATGGGGGTTCATCTGGTTTTTCATATTCTTTAGTTGCAACTGAACGATCTCATTGCGGATGCGGTTCTTCTTTTCAAGCTGGATGAGCTGTAGTTTTCGGATGAGGAGGATGAAGAGCCAGATGAACAAGAAAATGCCGGCGTAGATCGCGAATCTTAGCGGATATAGCTGATTATAAGTATAATCCAAAAGATAGTACTTTTGGTTATCTGAAACAACCAGATCAGCACCATTTATTTTACAGTGCAATGGTGATAAAAAAACCTTTCCTTTTTGCAGATCAAGTGGTAGAATTGCGGGATAACTTAAATCATAATCCGTTATCAGAACACCTGATTGTTGTTGGGTAAGCATGATGATCTCTTTCCTGTCATTGCCGTTTAAATCCGATTGCTTGATGTAACCTGACAATACATTATGGTTTAAATCATAGGAGGTGATTTTTTCTAGTTTAAGGTTATATTTTTGAATTTGCCCGTAATCGTTCAAAATATTTAAAATCTGATTTTCCTCACCATCTGTAACAAGAAATGTATGATTTATTTTGGGTGCTTCATGCATTACAACCGAATCAATGATTTTACCGTTATGATTAAGCATTAGAAGTTTTGGTATATTTTTCATGGAGCCTACATGATAATAATATGCGGCAATAAGGTTTTTCCCGTTTCTTTTAATCGGTTGCGCCTGAATCGTGCTGCGGAAACCCGGAAATTTAACAGGCTCGAAAAGCAATTCCAATTTGCTATCGAAAGCCATGATGTAAGCACTGTAATCATCGTAAGGAATGCCGAGGCTATCCTCAACATTACCAGCCGCAACATTTCTTCCCATTATTTCAACCCTACCATCCTTGTCCAGATCAGTTAAAGAAATATTTGTGATTATGCTGCCAAAATTATCGGTGCCTTTTAGTTTTTGATTATGAACATCTAAAATGAAGAGTTTTCTGGGAATTAAAGCGAAGCCACTGCTTATTGTGAAAAACAGGTCAGGTTGACCATCCATTGTAAAATCATGAAATATTATTTCGTGGATATGACAATCCGGTTCTGCGTACTTTCGGGAGAGCTCTGTGATTTTGTAATCAGTGAATAAAACTGGATTCATATTGTTAAAAGGTTCCAAACCATTTAACATGATGGTATCCTCGTAGCGGGCAAAAGCATAAATCTCTTTTAGTCCATTTTGATCTGCGTCAAAAAAACCAAGCCTGCTCTCATCTCCTGGTGGTTTGCCTGTGAAATTCCATTGCCCGATTATGCCGCCGTCTTTTGTATAAACCTGAATTGAATGCAGTTGATCTTTACTCACGAATGATAGTATCTTTTCACAATTGCCGTCATTGTTTAAATCTTCAAAATAAACTCTATTGTCCAAAGCAGTTGGATTAGGTAACTTCTGTTGTTCAACAACAACGATCTTGTATTTGCTGAATATATCAGGTAAAAGCAACATCACAACAATGGCAATGAGTAATGCCAGGAACCAGGATTTGAGGAGGATATGTTTTAGATTCCTTGTCATTTTGCTTTGATATTAAGAAACAAGATTAATAATTTTTTTAAGCAGTAGCAAAGAAAAAAGTATTCATACTTGGAAATCATTGCTCCGTGATCGGAAAAAGTTTCTTCGGACAATATAATGGAGATCATTATAATTAACAAGGTATTTTTTTTAAACTTGAATTAAAATCAAATCTATTTGCGAATGAAAAAGGTAAGAATATTTTATTTTTTGGCGTCTTTTTTTTCAGCCTTAGCTTTAATAATTTCTATTGGATCATGCAGGAAAGACCAAAATAGTGATACCAATCCTGATCCACCTGTATATACGGATGGAGAGGGAGAAATTGGACCTGTGGGTGGAACAATAATGATTGAGGACGTTTCTTCACCCTTATATGGGGTTGAGCTTAACATACCGGAGGGAGCACTTAACTCAACCGAATATATTTCAGTAAGTGAGGCACCGGACAATATCAAAATTCCTTTCGACACAACGGCCACAATAATAGATATTAAGCCAGATAATCTTAATTTGGAAAAAGCTGTTGAAATAACCTTTCCCTTTAATCCCGGCATGGATACTTCTTTACTATTTGCTTGTTATTATGATCCCATAAATAATTATGCACAACAAGTTCCGGCCTTCATCGATTTTCACAACAACCAGGTAACCATAACCACCAACCACTTTTCCTACTTTGCAGTGATTGAAAACGGGTTTTATGCCAAGGGTTTTATGTATTATGATAATTCAAAAAAAGAAGTCACAGTAAATGTAAGAGTTGAAGGCCGAAATAATTATGGTCGTTTAGGATTTGATGGTATCGAAGTATTTAATAAATACAGCCCTATCAAAAATGCTTTACAAGCAGTTGGATGGGATAACGAGGAACATGACTTAACTTCAGTTTTCAAAATCAAGTTAATGGAATATCGATTGTTTAAGTACGATAAAGAAATCGGTGAAGCTGAACTGCATGTCAAGCGAAAATCCAACAATAATGGTCTTGGAATTGAGTTTGATCCTGTAAGTTATTCATTTCCCTATACCATTTATGAACAACAAACATCAACAGAGAAAGAAAGAGAAGATATTTTTGGTGGTCGATGTGCATGTGTTCATTTCAATGAAGAATTAGATGAAGATAGAAAATATTACATCATTTTAGAATGGTGTCTGCAATTAAATTCATCTACGCGGTGGACAGAATTGTATGAGGTTAACACGATGAAGGCCAGAATGAAGCCAGGTGAAATGATTGGGTGGGATCCGGATGAAAATACAGACTTTTTTCTTGATATTTATACAAACAATAACGCACTTCCTGAAGCTTCGTTTGAAGTGACCCCAGCCACTGGAACACTAAATACAAATTTCCAGTTTGATGCCTCAGCAAGCAATGATCGCAAAAGAGATGTTAATGAAATCGTTAAATATAAATGGGACTGGAATAATGATGGCATTGTTGATAAAACTGAGAATGATCCTTATACTTCGCATACTTATTCCAGCCAGGGTACCTATGAAATTGAGTTGACCGTGGTTGATGATAATGGATTGGAAGATCAAACAACACGAACAGTGAACGTTTTGGGAAATGGTGCTCAGCCAACAGCCCATTTTACCATAGATCCAACGTGGGGGCCTAATATAAATACTGAATTTACATTTGATGCATCAGGTTCAGAAAACGCAAAATACTACAGGTGGGATTGGAATAACAATGGACATTGGGATAAAACAACCCAGAATCCGGTCGTTACCCATAAATATGATATTGCACAAACCTATGATGTAAAACTCGAAGTTGAAAGTGAAGGAGGATTAAAAGATCAGATGGTTGAATCCCTGTATATTTTAAGCAATGATCCTCCCGAAACACCTGAACTGGTTTATCCACCAAATAATTCAACACAAGATGTCAGTGTAATCGTTCTTGAGTGGGATTGTGAAGATCCTAATGATGATCCCTTAGTCTATGATGTCTATTTCGAAAGGGATAATCCTCCTTCCACCAAAATAGCTTCCAATCAGGATGAAAAATCACTCGTTGTAGAAGATTTAATAGATGGAGAAACCTACTGGTGGAGGGTAGTTGCCAAAGATGATTATGATAATGAAACGGAAGGCCCGGTTTGGAAGTTTACCATTGAAGGAGGAACCGGAATACCTATTGAACCACATGAAGTTTATGCCGGATATAACCCGGAAGAAAACGGAACGGGTATTTACTGGACTGATCTGTCATCAAATGAAAACGGTTTTAAAATATACAAAGCCGTGAATAAATTCGATAATAATTACGACATACTGGGATATGCCTCTGAAAATGAGGAGTTCTATTCTGACAACATCGATCCGGATAATTTTTATTCATACAAGGTTACAGCCTATAATAATGAAGGTGAATCCGACCATTTTGAATATGCCATTGTACCCAAAACACCGGATAACCTGGATGGAAATGCCGGAGAAAACGACATTGAATTCAACTGGGACGACCCTTCTGAAAGCCAGGCACAATACTTTAATATTTACCGAAGTGTAAACAGTACCAACAACTTTAACAAGATTGACAAAATTTCGGCAGATAACACCTCTTACACTGATAACTCAGTAAGCTCTGGCAATGAATATTACTATAAGATAGAAGCTTCATGGGAAGCTTTTGGCACGGATCAGATTTGCCGGTCGATGCCCACTGATTACGTTGGTCCATACACTGTGACCGGTGGTGGTGGAGGTGGCGAACCCTGCC
The DNA here is from genome assembly GCA_021738625.1 of Bacteroidales bacterium. Classification (GTDB taxonomy): domain Bacteria; phylum Bacteroidota; class Bacteroidia; order Bacteroidales; family JAIOZK01; genus JAIOZK01. The sequence continues at coordinate 4,705 of JAIPBS010000007.1, read as the reverse complement.
CCGGCACACCCACAGTAACCTATGGCGGGCAAACCTACAATACTGTTTTGATAGGCGACCAATGCTGGCTAAAAGAAAACCTCAATATAGGAACAAGAATAGATGGAAGCGAAGAAATGGAAGATAATGGAACGATTGAAAAGTATTGCTACGATGATGATGAAAATAACTGTGATGAATATGGTGGCTTGTACCAATGGGATGAAATGATGCAATACATCACACAAGAAGGTGTTCAGGGTATTTGCCCGGATGGGTGGCATTTGCCGAGTGATGATGAGTGGTGTACTTTAACTACTTACATTGATCCCACGGTGGATTGTGATGAGACTGGATGGAGCGGAACCGATGCAGGATACAAAATGAAAAGCACAAGTGGCTGGTATTCAAATGGCAACGGATCAGACGCCTATGGCTTCGCGGCCCTTCCGGGCGGTTGGCGCCGCAACAGTGGTAATTTCCGCTACGTAGAGAAGGGCGCCCGCTTTTGGTCCTCTACTGACTATGGTACCAATGCCTGGATCCGGGGCCTACGCTATAGCATTGATGGAGTACTCCGTGGCTACGACGGTCAGGAATTCGGCTTTTCGGTCCGCTGCTTGAAGGATTAGAAATTTGATATTTGAAATTTGATATGATGGAAGATATTTATTTACCAGCATTTGCGTTACCAGCCTTTTTTATTATTTTATTTTTGATACAGGTAATTGTTTATTTCACTAAGCGGAAAAAATTTGAAAGATCATATCATCTGTATTATGAGAAGATAAGGAAGGAGAAATACAGAAAGGGGAAAAGAATTAACCTGATGTATGAAACAATTGGTGTTGTCCTTGGCATCTGTTTAATATTGTTCCTCGACATTTTATTTGTAAGAATAATTGATCAGATACAGGAAATATTCAAGTGGGTGTTTTCTATTCTTGCTGTATTCCCTGTTTTTCTGTGGGGTGTAAAAGATTATAAAAAGGCCCTTTGGATCATTATTGGGTTTTTTGTCTTTTTCGAGTTTTTGGTAATAAACAATTTACTTAACAGCAATTATTATCATGCTATTAGTATAGGTGCCTTGATAACGGGAGTTTCAATCTGGGTTTTCACTGCTCATTATCTGAGAAAGTTGCGGTCTAAATATCAAAAACTCCAATTAAAGGGTTTTACAGAAAAGTTTTTAAAGCTTATTGGTGAAATCAGAAAAAGCAAACTTATCCAAAATGATAATATCAATGATCAGATAATGGTCATATCTGTTATTACAGTTGTTTTTATTGTGTTTCCCAAAGTAAGTTATCTGTTTCCAGAGGAATCACAAGATTACATAAGTAAGCTTGCAAGTTTTTTTACAGACAATCAAAAATATATCCCTTATTTTGCATATTTGGGTTATTTAATCCTTTCATTTAATACCCTGAATGATTATGTTGGGGGACATATTCCTGTTGGTCAAAGCTTAAGATCCAGGATTTCAGGATTTGGTTATAAAGGTTTGATAATACTTCTATCCGTACCGTATATAATTATTAGCGGTCTTGTATTCGCTATCATAGTTTTTACAGGTCAGGCCCTTGTTGGAGAAGACTTTGCTATTTTTCTCAGTTTCTTTGTATTTCCTCAAACAATGCCTACCATAATGGCATGGATAATTGCTATTCTGTTGCTTGCTTATCCGAACATGATTGAGGAAGAAGAAATCATATAAATGAGAACCGGTTTAATTTACCTGATCATTGGATTGATTTTTTTACTGGGTCTGATATTTGCCCCGTTGATGGGTTATGAGAGGATTGAGATCATTCATTTTTATTCAACCTTGGAGGTAATCATTGGTTTTATATTGATAGGCTTTGGGTTGATTATAAAAGATCTAAGTTATGCCTTCATTGGGGGCCTTACCGCTTTACTGGCCCTTAACCCCATGTTCGATTGGCCTGTTTTTAATTTTGTCGTTTCCATTCTAAGCGGAATGCTTGGGGTAGGAACGATGATACAGGGGTTTTACAGGGAAATATTTTATTAGAATTAAAGTGAAGAGGGCGTATGGAGCCTGCCTGGGAGGTATGGCATACTCTTTTACCGCTAATGAAAAGTTAATTGTCAGGATGCTGCCAAACGCCAAGGGATTCCTCCTTTCGCAGCCGCGCTGGCGCTTGGCTGCTCCAGTCGGAATGACATTTGTTCTTTTCTGGTGGGGGATGGAGGGGGGCGCGCGAAGCGCGCCCCTCTGCCCGCCTTAACCCAAAGACCCATGTCATCCCGACGAAGCATTTTTGTGATAGCAAAAATGCTGAGGAGGAATCTCATGACTTATAGTAGCAATGTTTTTTAAAAAGAGCAATTTACCAGAGGGTTGCAGTACGCCAGGAGATTCCTCCCTTCATTGTTTCGCTATCGCTCAACAATTTCAGTCGTAATGGCAAGGGGTATATTTATGTGGAGGGGCAGGGAGGCGCGCAAAGCGCGCCTCCCTGCTTTCTCTCCCCTATCTCAAAGCTATATGTCATCCCGATCTCGCCTGAGGCGAGACGAAAGTAAAAATGCTGAGGAGGGATCCCTTAGTGTTTAACCACTCTGTTTAATAAAAACATTTTTTATTTTTACTTCATGTCCCGCAACCACAACTACTACGTTTACATCATGACCAACAAAAGCAAGAAAGTGCTTTATGTTGGTGTTACCAATTCATTGGGCAGAAGGGTTTATGAACATGAGAGGGGGATGATAAAAGGCTTCACTGAAAAGTACAATTGCCACTGCCTGGTTTATTATGAACTTTTCAATGATATTGGCCAGGCTATCAATCGGGAAAAGGAAATAAAGAAATGGAGGAGGGAGAAAAAAGATGCACTCATCCAAAGCAAAAACCATGATTTTGCGTTTTTAAACGAGAAGGTGAAGTATTGGTGATACTGGCTTTTGATCTGCTAAACGCCAGGAGATTCCTCCCTACGGCATTTCGCTATCGCTCAAGGCTTGCGGTCGGAATGACATGCATTTTTTTTCTGGAGAAGGGGCCGAGGGGCGCCCCCTCAACCCAAAGACGCGTGTCATCCCGACAATCATTTTTCACGAGAGTGAAAAATGTGAGGAGGGATCCCTTAGCGTCATGCAGTCCTTTAATAAAAAGCTTTTAACCGGCGTCCTGCAAAACGCCAGGGGATTCCTCCTTTCGCAGCCGCGCTGGCGCTTGGCTGCTCCAGTCGGAATGACATTTGTTCTTTTCTGGGAGGGTGGGGGGTGGGAGAGAGGGGGCGGTTTGCGCGCCCTCTCTGCCACCCTTAACCCAAAGACCCTTGTCATCCCGACGATGCATTTTTACGAAAGTAAAAATGCTGAGGAGGGATCTCCTGGCGATATGCAGCCCGTCAAAGAAAAGCGCATTTATCCACTTCGGCTAGTGACCCGATTCTTGGGAAAGTCATTTACACAAAATTCAAGCATGAAACGTGATAAGCTGGATGATTTAATAAAATGGAAAAATTCAAACAATCGTAAGCCCTTATTGATAAGAGGTGTAAGGCAGGTTGGAAAAACCTGGTTAATGAGGGAATTCGGGAGGAGGTTTTATGAGCAATATGTTTATGTGAATTTTGAAAAAGATAAACATTTGAAATTGTTGTTTAAAGAAGGTTTTGATCCGGTTAGAATAATACAAGGATTACAAATTGAATCAGGTTTGAGCATAAAATCTGATAACACTTTGTTGATTTTCGATGAAATACAGGAATCTCCCGAAGCACTGACTTCCTTAAAATACTTTCAGGAAGACGCACCGGATTACCATATTATTGCTGCCGGTTCACTTTTGGGTTTTGCCATGCATTCGGGCTCTTCCTTTCCTGTTGGCAAAATTGTTTTTATGGATTTACACCCATTGAGTTTTCGGGAGTTCCTGAACGCAATGAAAGAAGCTAATATTGTTAACTTACTTGAATCAGGTGATTGGGAAGTAATAGCTGCTTTTAAATCCAGATTGATGAATCGCCTGAGACAATATTATTATGTGGGGGGTATGCCTGAGGCAGTTGCGATATTTGCTGAAAATGGTGATTTAAAAGCTGTAAGAAGTTTACAGAAACAAATATTAAGTGCTTATGAGCAGGATTTTTATAAACATACTCCGGCATCTTTGGTGCCACGCATCAGAATGGCCTGGAATTCATTGCCTGCTCAACTGACGAAGGAAAACAAAAAGTTTGTTTATGGTTTGATTAAAGACGGGGCCAGAGCAAGAGAGTATGAATTAGCTTTGACTTGGTTAATTGATTGCGGACTGGCTTATAAAATACACAGGGTATCAAAACCAAATATCCCATTGAAAGCCTATGAGGATCCGGGTGCATTCAAACTCTTTATTGTGGACATTGGCCTACTTGCTGCCCTGACAGAACTGGATGAAAAAACACTCATAATGGGGAACGAAATCTTTACCGAATTCAAGGGAGCCCTCACGGAACAATTTGTACTGCAGCAACTGGTGAGTGCAGATAAGTATATAATCAAATACTGGTCAGCCAAAACGGGCACGGCTGAAGTTGATTTTGTCCTTCAGTATAATGATTCGGTAATACCTTTAGCCTGAATAATTCACAAAAAATAAAAAAAAGGGGGTAAATAATTTTGTTATCTCATTGATATTCAATATCTTTGAGGTGACATTTAACATAAAAAATTTACCCCGTGAATAAAAATACAATTTCTTCCGAGA
>JAIPBS010000043.1 GCA_021738625.1 Bacteroidales bacterium | reverse complement strand
AAAGCATTGCAGCGGAGTTAAACCCGCAACTGAAAGGATGGATAAATTACTATGGCAAGTTCCGTCCATCAGCCATGTCATTTATTTTTCGGTGCTTACATCGCCGATTAATAAAATGGGTTATGAACAGGTATAAATCATTACGGAACAAATTAAAGAAAGCACATCAGTTTCTGGCTAACATTCAGAAATCACAGCCAACTTTATTTGCATCATGGCAACATGAAACCACCGTAACAGGTTTAAAATTGACAAAAGCCGTATGAAGCGAGTGTTTCACGTACGGTTTTGTGAGAGGCTTGGGCTGAAATGCCCTTGCCTACTCGACTTTCCAATTCGTAAATGCCGACACACAACCTAAAATTGCAAAAGAGCTGTTTCTTTTCCTATCCCCACTGAAAATGACTATTTTTATTGCTTGATATAATAATAATGGATGATAGTAAGCAAAATATAATCATTTATAAAACTGCCGATGGTAAAGCATCAGTTGCTTTGTATGCCAAAGACGGTAATATTTGGATGAACCAAAATCAACTTTCAGAACTTTTTGCCACCTCTATTCCAAACATTAGTATGCATATATCAAACATACTGAAAGAAGTAGAATTAGAACAGTATTCAGTTATTAAGGATTACTTAACAACTGCCGCCAATGGTAAAGAATACAAGGTCACTTTTTACTCGCTCGATATGACAGAAGAATTCAACACCAGGCGGTAACAATGTGTAAAATTAATCGCGGGTGAAGTGCTGTATTTCAGCCCACTGCCCCGCTTCAACCCCGGTGTGTATGCGGACTGGAACGATGCACGAAAACCGCGCCTAATCTTACACGTAAACGTTACCCATTATTTTTAAAAAGGACTTGCTCATAAGGAATTTATGTGCTAACTTTGTAATTACACGCAAAGTTCAGGTTTATGGAAATACAAATTATTAAAATAGGGAACTCAAAGGGACTTAGACTTAGTAAAACACTCCTTGAAAAGTACAACATCAAAGACAAAGTTGAGCTTATTCTCGAAAAAGGGTATATAATCCTCAAACCCATATCAAAACCCCGGAAAGGGTGGGAAAAGTCTTTTAAGCAGATGAGTGAAAATGGAGACGATCATTTGTTATTCGATGACGTATTTGAAGACGAAAATCCGGAAGAATGGAATTAAACCAATATGAAATTGTTCTGGTAAACCTGGATCCAACAATTGGAAGCGAAATTAAAAAAACCAGGCCATGTGCTATTGTTTCACCAAATGAGATGAACAAGTATCTTCGGACCATTGTGGTAGCGCCAATGACTACAAAATCCAAAAAGTATCCTACCAGAATTGAAGTTAAGTTTGAAAATAAAATCGGCTGGATTGTCATTGATCAAATAAGAACAATTGATAAAAGGAGAATCGTGAAAGTGATGGGAAGGCTGTCACAGCCAGAAATAAAAGAGGTCAAATCTGTGATCCGGGAGACCTACGTTGATTGACAATAAGAAAAACGATGGTAACAGCGGCTCAAAGTGCATGCCGCAGCTAATGCGTTTAAGAAAAGATATTGGTAAATTTGAAGACGGTGCAAATAAAAAAAAATGTAGATTAAAACGCGGCACGCACCATAGCCGCGAAACGTTACCAACAAGCTGAAGAAAACAGCAACCAAATTAGTTTTCCAATAAAATCTAGCAACTTGCGTATCAAAGATTAATTTTGCTGAATAGATTATCATTTTCTTACTATAACCATTTGCAAGAATTGTGCAACCAACAAAAATTTTATCATGAAAAAAACAAGAATTATCAAAAATGGGATTTTCTTCTTCCTTTCAGGACTGTTGTTCTATAGTTGTGCACAGAAAACTGGAGATGTTAGCAAAGATGTTGAAGCTGTCAACAATTCAATCATGGAGGCCTTTGAAAAAGGAGATGCCGCTGCAATAGCAAGTTATTATACCAGCGATGCCCAACTATTCCCTCCGAACACTCCTGCCATAGAAGGAGCTGAAAACATCCGGCAATTCTGGAAATCGGGAATGGAAAGAGGTATTAAAAAAGCAATTTTCGAGACCAGGTCTGCCAAAAGTAATGGAAACACAGCTGTGGAGGAGGGTATGTTTAAACTCTTTGCCCGGGGGGATTACCTCATTAGTGAGGGCAAATACATCTTGACTTGGGAAAAAGTAAATGGGGACTGGAAAATTACCCGGGATATGTGGAATAAAAATGCTCCTGCAAAGCAGATGGCGGCTGAAAATGACACGATGTGGGTAGTGCGGTATAGAGTAAAACCAGCTAAAAGAGAACAGTTTGAAAAATTCAATTTCAACCATTTAGCTGTTGCTGCCAATAAGATTGACCCCAAACTGAAAAACTCGGTAAGGTTCCTGCGTCCGGTAAATCAGAATGATGACGGATCCTTCACCTACATATATTTAATGGATCCTGTGATCGACCCCACAGCCTATGACATTAAACCGGTATTAAGAAAGGCTTATGGAAAGGAAAAAGCCTCAGAGTGCTATAAAATGTTCAATGCATGTCTGCAGAATAAGGAGATGAAGGTAAACGTTGTCGTTCAGACGGCCTGGTAAGTTTTGAAGATTACTTTTATATTGGAGAAATATTTTTCTCCTTTTCTTCCCTCCTTAATACTTACCGTCAACATCGGATGTATTGTTTTCATGGGATGTTATTGCTGCGTTTTGTTTTTTTAAGTTTTGGATGTTATTCTGCGAAAATCAGCGGATTTAAACTTGCCCGCAGCTTATGGCTGATCAAACGTACGGATTGAAAATTCAGCAAGATAGAATGTTATAAACTGATATATAGATGGATGGATAACAAAAAAGGCCAGTTGGATGATGAATTTTTACAGAAAGGCCCTGGTTGGAAGTGCTGTTTCTGACAGAATGACTGCAAAAGGAAGTTTAGCCGATGATAATACCATAGATTATGGATATGGCTTGTACATCACTGAAATAAAAGATAAAAAAGCATTTGTACATGATGGAGCCTGGGGCGGCTACAGATCGGCAACTGCCTTTTTCCCTGAAGAAAGCACAGGTGTGGTTATCCTAAGTAATGACGGGGCAATGCAGAATTACAAATTGGTTGCAAGATATGCTGATTATCCCGATTTCCATGGAGACTATTCAGCGGCCGTCATTTTTCAGTTCTCTGATTTGGAATATAACGAGATCAAACAAAATTTACTTTCAAGTGCAAATACATATGGAGGAAATATGAAAACTTTGCTTTATTCAATTTCTGTTTTGTGTCTGGCCTGTTCACTTTCAAATTCAGTAAAGGCCCAGGCCCGGCTCGACCTGGAAACGGGCCTTGTATTTACCGGGTATAACAATGTCGGTATTCCGGGAGATGGAGGCACGCGTTTTTCCCTGAAGGACGATCTGGTTCCTGAACCTACATTCTTTTACAGATTAAGCGCGGCTTACACCATAAAATCGCGCCATACGGTTTTGTTGTTGTATGCGCCCCTGCAAACCAAATCGGAAGGCCGCATACCTCATGAGGTGTTGTTTGAAGGAGAAGTGTTCCCGGAAAACACCCCGCTAGAAGGCACCTATAAATTCAATTCGTACCGCTTAACCTACCGCTACGACATCGTGAAAAACCCCAGTCTGGAATTCGGGTTGGGGATCACTGCAAAGATCAGGGATGCGAAAATCGCGCTTTCCTCGCCCGGCCTGGCATCGGAGAAAACCAATGTGGGCTTTGTCCCTTTGATCAATTTCAGGCTGTTCTGGAGTGTTGGCGAACGCTTCGGGCTTTTGCTTGAGGGTGATGCATTGGCCGCACCGCAAGGCAGAGCGGAAGATGTGTTGCTTGCTGCAAGCTACGGTTTGTCAGATCATTTCAGGATCAGGGCGGGATACCGTATCCTTGAAGGCGGCGCAGACAACGAGGAGGTTTATAATTTTTCATTGTTCAATTACGCATCCGCCGGAATAACCTATACCTTTCTGAAGGCAGACAACCCATAATGGATAAATTCCGGAACAGATATCGTATTCAGTCGGCAAGATTGCCAAACTGGGATTACGGGTGGAATGCATCCTATTTTATCACGCTGTGCACAAAAGACAGGGAATGTTTTTTCGGCAAAATCGCGGATGGGAAAATGGTTTTTTCAGAAATCGGAAATCTGGCCAATGAATTTCTGATAGAAATCCCAGAACGATACGAATATGCATTGATGGATGTATATATTGTAATGCCCAATCATATACATACGATCATTACGGTAAACAAAAATGACGATAGGCGCGGTGATGGTGGGCGCGACAACACGCCCGATGGGGTACGTGGGGATACGCACGATGGTGTACCCGGTGATGGTGGACGTGGTGGTTGTGGTAGAGACGCGATTAATCGCGTCTCTACAGTGAACCCATCCAATCCAAAAAAACGCGGTGGGATCACCGGCAAAAAAAACCCGATGTTGCATGATAATATTTCACGCATTTTCAATTGGTATACTGGCAGGGTAACATACGAATCCCGAAAAATCAATCGAAATTTTGCGTGGCAGCCCCGTTTTTATGATCACATCACCCGAAATGACCAGGAATATCAACGGATCAAAAAATACATCATCAACAATCCTGGGAACTGGAATGACGACAGCCTCCATCCCGGTTGATTGCTGTCGGCACCTGAACAGTGATCATTTCCCTTCCAGCACAAACATCTCCATTTGATACCCATTCAGCCGGTATCGCTGTTTTTCGCGGTTCCACAGGTAGACCAGAATTGTTTCCGAATCAACGGGCAATTGTGGGATCAGCATGCCATTGGTGAAGATTTCCTCTCCCGTCCAATCGGTTTTAAGCCAGTCGAGTTCCAGGGATTCATATTGCACGAATTGGCCTTCCGCATTCCTTACTTCAACCACCACATTTAATACCAGCGGCTTATGCGGACTGTCGATATCCAGGTTCAGTCCGATGTAAAGCGATTCATTCTTCAATGAATCCACTGGTCCTTTGTAAAGCGTGAAAAATTCACGGTCTGTGATTCCTTCCTGAGTATATTCATCCGAAATCGTTTTCAGAAGATCTTTCTTCAGGGCGTTTTTTCTTTTCATCAGATACAATTCCGATGGCGGGTCATAATCCAGGCTGTCGTAATATATTCTCCACTGGGGATTGTTTTCCGGCCTCACGATGATAAAATCCGCTTTATTAAAACTGGGGTGGTTTTTGTATTGAACCTTGATCTCCTTTCCCTCATCCATAAAGGTGTAATACTGCCAAACGAAATGCCGCATGGCGTTGGCCTGAACGCCGGGCGGATACTTGCCGCTGTGTGCTGAACGTACCTGTTCATAAAAGCGCTCCGGCAAGCGCTGATCCCAAAAGAAAAGATCGTGGGTGAAGTTGATATTTATCATAAAATGAAGAGGGATCCAAAGCAATGGCAGAAAGAGCAGGTAAGCCCCTTTCCGGCGGATGGGCCTGAAAATCCTGTCGGAGATAAAAATCAGGCTTAGCACAAACAAAGGATAGAAAAAAAGCGCCGCCCGGTCTTCCGGGTAGTTGACCCCGAACAAAACGTTCAGCAAAATGGTGGCCAGGATGTTTCCAAGAAAAAGAATGGAAAGAAAAAAGAATGGTTGTGTCAGGTGTTCTTTCCATTTATCAGAAATAAACAAACGGATCAGCCCGGCGATCATCAGCAAAAAGTAAATTGCAATAAACACGGGGAAAACCAGTGATTCGCTGCCTGCCAGGTATTTCGTTATGCTGCTGAGGGTTACCTCCCAGAAACCGTCCTGCAAGCCATAATAAAGCGCTCCTTTGTTTTTCAGGGCAAAGGCATACCAGGCCAAAAACAACAAGGGTATGATCCCGGCAAACAAAACCGAAGCGATCCTGCCAACAATATCCTTAAGTGAAGTATTTTCGCTGAAAACGACGCGCAGCAGCAAAATGCCGCTTATGATGATCATGCTGTTGATCAGGGTAAGATTGGCCAGGCAGGCCAGGTACCAGAACAACAAAGCCGTGATCAGGTTGCGGCTGGACGGTTGCTGCATGGCTTTGATCCCATACCATATCCCTCCGGACATCAGCGCCATCGACATGCCGTAGCCCCGGCTCAGGTTGAAGAACCCTATGAAATAATGCGACAAAAGGAGCAGGATGATCAAAAGCCATCGCAAGGGAGGTTGTTTAAGCAGGGTGGAAAGTTTATAGAGGTAGAAGAAAAAAAGCGGGGCAAACAGCAGGTTGGGCAGGCGCAGGGCCCACTCCTCCGCGCCGAAGGCCTTGTACGACAACCAGCTCAGGAAGGAATTCAGGATATGGTTGTTGGCGTCCCAGTGCGACAGGAAGGGAAGGAATTCTCCGGGATGCACATACCAGAAAAAGGTTGCCGCCTCGTCGTGCACCAGCGGCACCAGAACTGCACGCAGAAAAAGGTAAATCCAGATCAGGGTGGCAAGAGCTATGTAAATCCTGTTTTCGGTTTTGGTAAATGTGTTTTCCACTGAAGATTGCTTTGCAAGCAAAAATAAAAAATTTTACTTCACCTGTTTTTTGCCTTATACCGATCCGGAACAGGTTTGCAATGATTGACCTCTTGCTCCTATCGGTATAACTGAATCTAACAGAAAAATGCTTTGCATTTTTCATCGAACTCGATAAGCTCTACCGGCGCGCCATTGTGCTCGATCATGGCCACCCGCACGCCCTCCGAGGGCGGGTTGGGAGCTGTGATTACATGGAGTTTATGTTTCCGGATCTCTTCATCAATGTCATCAACCTCAAAGGCAATATGTGGCTGTTGTTGTACCAGTTCATGCACCGGACTGTCGTTTTCGAAACGCATCCACTCAATCCCGTATGGGCTTTCGGAAAATCCTGAAACATAGAATTTCAGGTGAGCGATGTATTTTTCTCCTGCTCTTTTTGTTTTGGTGGGGATGCCCATATGATGAAATTTCCATCCCCATGTTGCAGTGGCAAGGGGCGGTTCGTGATCCTGCCGGTATGATTGGTTTTTATGCATAAGGCAAATTTCATAAAAAAAGCGGCCGGTCAGGAAACAAATCCGGTAAAACTAAAAAGATCTTTCCTTTAAAACCCTTTGTGTATCCTTTGAGCCTTAGCGACTTCGTGGCTAATAAAAAGCACTCAGGCATTATTTGTTTTGCTTGATTTTGGTGATGGCCATTTCGGCTGCCTTGATCAGAACGGCTTTGGTCGGCGCTGCCGTAAGCAGGGGATGGGTCCCGATCTGATAGGAGATCAGCTCGTAAACGGTCACCCCTTTCTGTATGGCCAGGCTGATGGTGTTGATGATCTCCCCGGCGCTTTTGCTTCCCCAGACCTCGCCACCTAAAATATGGCCGTCGGAAGGCGAAACATATAACTTAACGGTAAGCGGGCTGGTATCTGAAAAGGATGCTGGATGCCGGTCCACATCGGAGAATTTGGCAGAGATACATTCCACATTGGCTTCGGCTGCATTGCTTTCGTTCACGCCGGCGCCGGCCATGGCCAGGCCGTTGATCTCAGTCGAAAATACAGCCAGGGTTCCGATGAAGCATTTTTTCACTTTGATGCCGAACAGGTTGTATCCCAGTACCCTCGCCTCAGCCGTGGCGGTGGAGGCCAGCATGATGTTGTCGAGATTGCCTGTAAGAAACCCGATGGTTTGCGAGCAATCGCCCACCGCGCAAACATCTTTCACTGTTGTGCGTTCGTAGTTATCCACCACGATGGCGCCCATTTTGTTCAGGGGAAACCCGGCTTTTTCTGCCAGTTCGGTGTTGGGGCGGTAACCAATCGACATAATCACCGCATCGGCATCCAGGGATTCCCCGTTGCTCAATTCAACCTTTTCAACCTGCCCGGACTTACCTTTAATTTTCTCGACTTTTGTTGAGGTGTAAACATCCACAGCGGTTTCGCGCAGGGCGTCGGTTGCAAGCTTGCTAAGCTCAGATGAAAAGGCCCGCATAAAGCACTGTTCTTCCATTTCAACCAGGGAAACCTTTTTGCCATCCTCCAGTGCCAGTTGCTCGGCCACCTCTGCACCGATGAATCCGCCGCCCACGATCACAATGTTTTTTTTGTTTTTTAATTCATTGAAAAGATGTTCGATATAATTGTAGCTCTTCTTGATGTAAAAAACATTTTTAAGGTCATATCCCGGAATAAATTTCGGAACAATGGGTAGGGAACCGGTCGCAAAAACAAGTTTGCCAAAGCCAAATGTTTTGCCCGACTTCAACCGTACCTGCTTTTCTTTCAGCATGACTTCCTCCACCGCATCCGCCAGCACCTCGCCGCCGGCCTCGATGAAAGGTTTGGGCCCCATTTTATTCTTGTCCACGTCGCCCAGGGAATGAAAGATATAAGGAATGCCACATGGAACAAGGCCCTTCTCTTCTTCTTTCAGCATCAGCATGGATTTTTCGGGATTGTTTTTCCTGGCCGTTGTGCCGGTGATAATACCCGCCGGACCGGCACCGATAATAATTACATCATAGGTTTTCATGTCGTAAAGGATTGATTGTTTTTGACAAAATTAATGAACATATGTTCATTATGCAAGAAAACTCATTGTAATTATGTTCAGGTTTTTATTGCGCCTGAATCCCTTTATAAAAGATTCCTCTCTCCTGTCGTTGCCCGCTGATCTTTTTTTCATGTTCAAGCACATCCAGGTATTTGTTCACTTCATTCAGGTGAAGACCGAGGATCTGGGCCAGATCTTCGGCAGTGCAGGGCCTCCGGACGATGGTTTCCAGTATGGCCGATTCCTTATCTTCCCGGTAGGATTTAATATCTTTTCTTTTGGCGGGTTTTGCGATGATCTCCACATTATTAAGGCTCCAGTCGGCAGCGATTTGTTTCAAATGGTTTTCAGAAGCCGGGCTGAGATTTTCGATCGTACCCGGCCTGTCTAGGGTATTGAGCTGCACCCTGTTGGGTTTAATGCGGAGGATGGCTTCACGCAATAGGTTCAGGTTGCGTTTATCGTCATTAAATCCGGGCAGGATAAAAACTTCAAGCCAGATATCGCCCCTGAATTCTTTCCTGAAGTCTTCCAGCCCTCTGAGATACGTATTGATATCAAGGCAGTCATCAGGCCGGTTGATCCGTTGGAAAGCCAGATCGGTTGCAGCATCCAGTGAAGGTAAAACCAGATCGGCTTCCATGAGTTCTTTCCTTACTTCTTCAAACCTGAAAAGTGTCCCATTGGTTAGCACTGCAACCGGAATATCAGGTTTTTTTGATTTGATGAATTTCAAAACATCTCCTATGCGTTTGTTCAATGTTGGTTCGCCTGCCCCTGAAAAGGTGATGTAATCAGGATCTTTGTTATTCTTAAAATAATCTTCAAGTTCCTCTCTTACTTTTTCATACGGAACATACTCCATCCGGTCGAGCGTTGGTTTGGTTGTGGGGCCGCATTCGCAATAAACGCAATTCAGCGAACACACTTTATGCGGAACAAGGTCAACGCCCAACGACATGCCCAAACGCCTTGAGGGCACTGGTCCAAAGAGATATTTATACATAGTGCATATTTTTCAACCCATCAAAATAAATAAATATACGGGAGATTGCACAATATAATGGCATAAAAATTATCCCGGTATATTAAAATTCCTGGAGTTTTTCTTCCTGGTATGCCCGGTATGCTTCATTAACTGTAAAGGACTGTGCGCCTGTAAATATCTTTATGCCGGCTTTCTCCAGCACGGCGGCTGCATTGCCCCCTGGGCCATTGCCGGTGATCAGCACATCTGCTTCAAGTTTGAAAAGCAGTTGTGCGGTTTTGGGTCCGGCGCCATGGGCTTCATTTTCAATCTGCCTGTTGTCGTGGGCGCTAAGCGTATCCTTACTTTCGTCATAAACCAGGAAATAATCCGTTCGCCCGAAACGGGGGTCAATCATAGATCCCCATCCCTTACCTTTGCTTGTAAATGCAACAATCATAACATCTGTTTTTCATTGATCATAAGATGCATGGTTTCCCGGCATGCCCGGATCAACCTGCCTAAACCAGAGCGATCATATTCGACAATCGTTTTGGCCTGGTTAATAGCCATTGTAAATTTTTCATCATAGGGAAATGCTCCCAGCTCCCTGATGTTGTTTCCCCGGAGGAATATTCTGATCTGTTCGCTGATTTCAGGATTCAGGTCGTACTTGTTGATGATGCAGCCGGCTTTGATCCTGAATTTTTGCACCAGTTCGTATATACGCTTCAGGTCATGCAAACCTGCTTTGGTAGGCTCTGTAACCATTACCGCCAGGTCGGCTCCCGACAGGGACGACACGACCGGGCATCCCACACCAGGTGAGCCATCGACGATGATGGTTTTACGGCCATACGCAGCGGCCAGCCGTTTGGTTTCATTTTTCACTTTGGCCACCAGCTTGCCCGAATTGTCGGCCCCGATATTGAGCCGTGCATGGACCATATTGGCTCCCGTCCTGGTACTGGAAATGTAAAACCTGCCCACTTGTTGTTTGATGTTTGAAATGGCCGATGCGGGGCAAATGCGTGTACAATAGCCGCATCCTTCGCAGTTCAGGGCGTCAACGGCATAACTCCCGTTCCTAAGCGTAATCGCATCAAACCTGCAAACCTCAGCGCATTCACCACATGAGGTGCATTTGTCAGAATCGATGAAGGCAAGCTCTCCGCTGTAAAAATCCTCACTATAGGCAAAATCCGGTTTCATCAACAAATGCAAATCGGCGGCATCCACATCGCAATCGGCCATGATCACATCATCTCCACTCAGGTAACCGAAAGAAGCTGCAATGGATGTTTTGCCCGTTCCGCCTTTGCCCGAGATCACCACGATTTCTTTTATATCGTTTGCTCCTATTTCCATTGCTTAAGGATGTGGTTTTTGATCTTTTCGA
Source organism: Bacteroidales bacterium (assembly GCA_021738625.1). Taxonomy (GTDB): domain Bacteria; phylum Bacteroidota; class Bacteroidia; order Bacteroidales; family JAIOZK01; genus JAIOZK01. Next base: position 23,063 of record JAIPBS010000043.1, on the reverse strand, counting down.
GTTCTGTCCGTACCTCAGGCACTTTGGTGTAGATCAGTTCTCCCCCGGAATAAAGCTCTGCTATCCGGCGGTTGTTGGGAATACTTGCCAGAACGGCTATGTCTGATGTATGGCAAAATTCAATGATCTCATCCGCAGGGCCGCTTCCATAGCGGTTGATCACCACCGCAGCCGGCTTTTTCAGTTCTTTCACCGTTTCGACAGCCAGCTTTAAATCATGAAAACCGAAGGGGGTGGGTTCGGTGACCAGGATTACGAAATCTGCATTTTTAATAACTTCAATCACGGGGCAGGCGGTTCCCGGCGGTGAATCGAATAATTTGATCGTGTTCTCACCAAAATGCTCACCGAGGTATTCAATGGTTTGTGCTATCAATGGCACGGCTTGTTCCTGACCAATGTCGAGCCTGCTTTCAACAAAATCAATCATCCCGTCTTTGCTGTGTTTTAGCATGCCCATCCGTTGCGGAATCATGGGCAATGAATCGGTGGGGCACAATTCCGAGCAGGTGTAGCAACTGTGGCACAATTCGGGAAAGATCATGATCTGCGAAGCCAGCTGTATAACCGCATGGAAATTGCATACTTTCTGACATTCCCCACAAAGTGTGCATGTGCTTTCTTCCCATTCGGGTATGTATTTGTAACGGACCCCCTCACTCACAGGGTCGCCCTGCAGGAACAGGCCCGAGTTGGGCTCTTCCACATCCAGGTCGGCCAATACGATTTTTCGCTCTTCTGCAAAAAGAGCGGCCAGGTTAACCGACAGGGTGGTTTTTCCCGTTCCGCCTTTGCCGCTGGCAATTGCGATGTTCATGCGATCAGTGATCACAAAGGTTCTGACCGGTGGCCAGCCGGTTTTTCAGGTAGTCTTCCACCAGTTGGCGGGGCGAACCGTTGTTAACCCCCACGCAAACCCTGATGTTGTTCTGCTGAAACAGTTGTTGAGCGCGTTGTCCCATGCCCCCGGCAATGATCACATGCACGCCCTGCTCCGCCAGAAATTTCGGATACACGCCCGGCTGGTGAACCGGAGGCGTAATAAATTCTTCTGTCACAATTTTTTCATCCTCCACCCCAATCAGGGCAAATTTTTCACAATGCCCGAAATGGGCCGTTAAAGCACCATTATAGGTTGGCACGGCAATCTTCAATTGATTCATCTTTTGTTGGTCTATTAAATTATTTTTTTAACAATTCTTCTCTGATCATGGGCTTTCCGCAAAGCGGGCATTTCAGGCTCGTGCATTTAACGCCCTGCCTGTGCGGGACCTTGCGGCCGCATTTGGCACATACGCAATAGCCGCCTGTGCCAAAGCCGCCTCCTTTGTTGCGGCCTTTACCTCCACCGAAACCCAGTCCTTTGCCTGACGCCTGATCGTTTTCCTGATTACTCATAGCATATTTCTTTTAGGATAAAATCAAAGGCTTGCCGTTTGAAGTTGCCCGGCAGCCACATTCATTCATTCCTTGTCTTTGAATCCGCCTGAGGCGGACAAGGGGTTCATTCCCCGCCCCTTGGGGCGTTTTAATATTCCATTAACTACCCCGCTGCTCTGCGGCGGGGTAGTTTATTTTTTTGAGTTTTTGTTCAAGAAATGACAACTGATTTTTCAGGGCTTCCATTTCACTTTCGATGAAAGCTTTTTCATCAGCTTGAGAGGCCGGGGGATTTCCACCCCTGAAACCGAAACCCCGTCCGAAGCCGCCCCTCCGGGCTCTTCTGCCGAAACCAACTCCTGTATCGTATCCAGGGCCTTCATTGCCCGGGCAATTGCCCATTCTTTTTCCGGTCATCGGACCTGTTCCCTGTGGTCCTGTTCTGTCTCTTCCTGGCATAATAACCTCCTTTTGTTTTTATTTCAACAATGAAATTTTTACAAATATAATGAACATATGTTCATTATGCAAGAAAAGAAGAGGTGGATTTTTTATTAAATAAAGGAAAAGCTGTTTTTACTTTTTAACCAGCATTTGAAAAATCATTTTCCGTGGCTTTCACTTCAACCCGATAATCTTTTGTTTTGCATTTTTTGTAGGATTCAGTATACATCATAAAATGATCAGCTTTTTGTTTGATGACCAGCCGCGCTCATCATATACCATCAATATATAAAGACCGCTCATTAGCAGGGAGGTTTCGATTCGTGCATGCCTGCCTGTACACTCTTTTTCAACTAACTTTTTTCCGTTCCGGTCAATCAGTACCAGCGATTTCAAGTCTGCATCCCTGAAGGTAAGCCGTATATCTTCTCCCTGACTGACAGGGTTGGGTGCGATCTCAATCAAGCCCTCATATCCTTTATACTCACCCGTAGACAGGCTGGTCATCCAGTTGTCAAACAGCATTTGTAGGCTGTCGATGGGTTCAACTCCGTAAGGTGTGATCTCAACCAGCAGGTCGCAGAAAAACTCCCCTGTTGTATCCGAAGTTATAGCAACCCGCACAAAGGCAGATTGCGAAGAAACGCCTTCCCCGGAACACCTGGTATCCGCTCCCGGCACATTGGCGCCCTGCAGGGCGGCCATCAACTTTTCGGCAAGCATGCCTTCGGTGTTCAGAAAGCGGTACTCCATCGAGTCGAGGATTTCCTGCCCCAGCAGGATGTTGCCCTGAATGGCATAGTTGGGTCCGATAATATGGTTTTTGTAATCGTCGCAGTTTTCACCGGTAAAGGCAGCCGAGCGCGGATTGCCCAGGCTATCGAAATCCACGATGCCGTATTGCCTGAGGTCGGGCCGTCCCTGTGCGTCGTTTTCAACCAGCCAGTCGATGATCTCATGTGGCGACAATCCTTCTTCCATCTTGTCGTGCGCATTTTGCTGATTTTGCGGGCGCCACCAGGCCTGGGTATGGATCCCGCCCCGTCCGGGCAAAATATCATTGATGATCAGCACTCCGCCTGAAATGTCGTTGCCGTCGATGCAGGAAGCGCCTGCACCGCCGATCTCTCCTGTAAGGGTGTCGAGGGCGATGATCGAAAAGGTGTCCTGCGAAAAGGTATTTGCAAGGAGCAATGAAGTGAATAGAAAAGCAAGGTAGAATTTCTTCATTTTTCAGTTGTTTTTTTGTTAAGGATGTGAAACTACAAAAAACTGCCGAATTGCTCTGCTTCTATGTCAGGTAAATGTTTACGAACGTCTTCAATTTCGGAATAGGTTTTTCCTTTAACAAACTGCCTTTCGGATGGAAATTTTGTTTCGCACAGCATTTGGTGCTTTGCGGATAATCTATCTTCTAAAATAGTTTCTATTCGCCTTTGTTATCTTCCGGCTCTTCAATCACCGGAGCATTTTTGATGGCATATCCCAGATAAAACAATCCGCCCAGTACCAATACAGATATGATTATTATAGTCGCCATAGTTGTTCTGATTCTTCCTAATCAAATAAGTAAAAGATTAACGTCTGCCCCCTTCAATTATTTTCAAAATCAGCATCCATTTCATTTCAATGCGTGCAACAATCGTGCTATTTTTCAGCATGATTTCTGTCAATGGTCGTCTTTTGTAAGTTAAAGGTAATTCAAGATGATAGCCAAGCGGTTGCGGAATCTTTTTATTTATCAAGAAGTTATAAACAATCACCACATATACAGCGATTTATAAGTTAGCTGAATGTTCCCATCCGCTTAATTTGTAACTTTGCCGAAAAGACGTTTTCATGGCCCCGACACGCAAAATATCCATCGACGCAAAGAAATTTTATTTCAGTGATACTTCCTTTAATATCCTGATGCGGAAAAGGATATATCATGTTTTGCTGATCTCCAGCGCTTATGACGCTTTCATGCTCGAGGAAGACGGACGCATAGACGAACAGATATTCAACGAATACGTTTCGCTCAACCTGCGCTACCCGCCCCAGTTCATCATAGCACACAGCCCGGAACAGGCTTTCAGGATCCTTGAAGAGGAGAATATCGATCTGATCATCACCATGCTGAGCGCCGAAGAACAGGATACCTTCGATCTGGCCACCAAGCTTAAGAAGGAATATGAAGGCATCCCCATTGTTGTGCTGACGCCTTTTTCGCGTGAGGTTTCCCTGAAAATCTCCCAGGAAGACCTCAGCAACATCGACCATATCTTCAGCTGGTTGGGCAATGCCGATCTGCTGCTGGCCATCATCAAGCTGATCGAGGATAAGATGAATGTAGATCATGATGTACACGAAGTTGGTGTGCAGGTTATACTGCTGGTGGAAGACTCCATCCGTTTTTACAGCAGTTATCTCCCAAATATGTACAAGATCATCTTCAAGCAATCAAAAACTTTTATGACCGAAGGCTTGAACGAGCATCAAAAGATGCTTCGCATGCGCGGCAGGCCCAAGATCATGCTGGCCACCAATTATGAAGAGGCGCTGGGTTTTTATGAGAAGTATAAATCAAATATGCTGGGGATAATCTCGGATGCCTCATACAACCGCAACGGTGTTAAGGATAAGATCGCAGGGATCAAGCTTTCGCAAAAAGTTAAAAAGGATGATCGTTTCATGCCCATTTTGTTACAATCATCCGAAGGTGAAATGGAGAAACTGGCCAAGGAAGTTGGGGTGGGTTTTCTGAAAAAAAACTCAAAAACCCTGTCCATTGACCTGCGAAACTTCATCCGCGAGTATTTTGCTTTCGGGGATTTTATTTTCCAGGATCCCAAAACCGGCAATGAGATAGCCCGGGCTGAAGACCTGAAGACCTTGCAGGAGGTGATCTTTCAAATCCCCGATGATTCAATTCAATACCACATCCAGCGCAACCATTTCAGCAAATGGCTTCGGGCCAGGGCGCTTTTCCCGCTGGCTGAAATGTTGAAAGATTTACGTCCGGAGGATTTCAATGACATTGATGAGATCAAACGCTTTATTTTCGATGCTTTCGCCAGTTTCCGGCTGAATAAGGCCCGGGGGGTTATAGCTGATTTTTACCGCGATCGATTCGACGAGTATTTCACTTTTACAAGGATCGGGGAAGGATCGATCGGCGGCAAAGCACGCGGGCTGGCTTTCCTGGATTCCCTCATCAAAAGAAACAGGCTGTATGACAAATATGAGGATGTGGTGATCACCATCCCCCGAACCGTTGTACTTGGTACCGACATCTTCGATGAGTTCATGGAGGACAACAACCTCTATAAAATCGCCCTGAGCGAAAAAAGCGACGAGGAGATTCTGAAAAAGTTCATCGAATCACGCCTGCCCTTCAGAATACATGAAGACCTTTACACCTTCATCTCGGTGGTTAAAAACCCCATCGCCGTCCGCTCATCCAGCTTGCTGGAAGACAGCCACTACCAGCCTTTTGCAGGGGTTTACTCAACTTATATGATCCCCAATGTGCAACAAGACGAACGACTGATGATCGACATGTTGAGCAATGCCATTAAAGGTGTTTATGCATCGGCATTTTATAAGGGAAGCAAAGCCTATATGACCGCCACAGCCAATGTGATCGACGAGGAAAAGATGGGTATTGTGTTGCAGGAAGTATGCGGCAACAAATACGGAACACGCTTTTACCCGGCCATTTCGGGAGTAGCGCGCTCCATAAATTTTTATCCCATCGAACCTGAAAAACCCGAACAGGGCATTGCCAATATCGCACTCGGACTGGGGAAATACATCGTGGATGGGGGCGTTACCCTGCGGTTTTCACCCAAATTTCCCAAAAAGGTTTTGCAGATCAGCCGGCCCGAAATGGCCCTGAAAGAAACCCAGAAAAGCTTTTATGCCCTCGACCTGAACGCGGAAAGTTTCAAGCCAGCCGTGGACGACAGCGTAAACCTGATGAAACTGAGGGTGGCAGAGGCGGAAAAAGACGGGTCTCTAAAACAGATCGCCTCCACTTATGATTTTCAGAATGATATCGTGCGCGACGGCATCAGCCATGATGGAAAGCGTTTAATTACTTTTTCGAATATCCTCAAATACGACACCTTTCCACTGGCCAAAATCCTCGAGAACGTTTTGTATACCGGACAACGGGAAATGGCCAAACCCATCGAGATCGAGTTTGCCGTGGAGCTGAACCTTCCGAAAGGTGAACCGAAAATATTCAATCTTTTGCAAATCAGGCCCATAGTCGATAACAACCAGACCATCGAGAAGGACCTGGAAAATATACCGGAAGACAAAACCATAATATACAGCAATAGCGCTTTGGGCAATGGTATCATCAAGGGCATACGCGATTTTGTTTATATCAAGCCCGATGCATTCGACCCGGCCAAAAATTCCGATCTGGCCATGCGCATTGGCGATCTGAATGATAAATTCATCAAGGAGCAACGAAATTATGTGCTGGCCGCACCCGGTCGCTGGGGGTCCTCCGATCCCTGGCTGGGTATACCGGTCAAGTGGCCACAGATATCCGCCGCCCGGGTGATCATCGAATCGGGGCTGTCGAACTATCGCATCGACCCAAGCCAGGGCACCCACTTCTTCCAGAACCTGACTTCTTTCCGGGTGATCTATCTGACCATCAATCCATTTATCAATGATGGATTTTACGACCTGGATTACCTGTCGAAATTCGAGGCGGAATACGAAGACGAGCACATCCGACACATCCGTTTCGAAAAACCCATCCTCATCGAGGTGGACGGACAGAAAAATATCGGGTTGGTGTATAAGATGGAAGAGGGGGAGAGGTAGTATTGTATCTTGTGTTTGAAGTCTGCACTTTGAAGTTTGTGAAAATCAGATGATAAAATCCAGATAGTTGTTCCGATTGATCAGGCAATAATCAGAACTGTAATTATCCACCCATGATTGGGGAGCTTTGGCCTTTGCCTTGCCGTATTTTATTTCGAATGCCTGTAAATCCACTCCGGTTTCTTCAACATAATCCAGTTCGGCTCCTGAGTATGTCCGCCAGAAATAAGTATTGACATGTTTCTTTTCATACATTAGTTTCTTTTTCCTTTCAGCAAGTATGAAATTTTCCCATAGTGCTCCGGTATCGTTTCTGGCAGATAGTGTTTTTAAATTATCTATCAGTATATTCCTTATGCCATTATCGTAAAAATAATACTTATGCGATTTGCTGATTTCTTTTCTAAGGTTCCTGCTGAACGCGGATAATCTATAAATAATAAATGATTGCTCCAACAAATGCAGATACCGTTCAACCGTTTCGCGGTTAAGATTTAACTGATTACACAATTCATGAATGGATACCTGAGAATCTACCTGATATGCAAGCAGGCGCAAAAGGTCCCTGATCTTTGAGGGATATTTAATCTGTTCAAGTTCCAATATATCTTTATAAATGTATGATTCTGATATATCTCTCAAATACTCTTCTTTTTCTTCGTATCTTTTCAGGTTGATTACTTCAGGATAACAGCCATAGATCAGCCTTTCCTCAAGCTGGTCGTGCAATTCAAAAGAATTATTTGTTGATGCAAGCTCTTTGTAGGAAATAGGTAGAAGCGTATATATTTTTTTCCTTCCTGTTAAAGATTCTGTGACCCTTCCGGATAATAAAAAGGAAGAGGATCCAGTAACCAGCACCTTAAGCTCCGGTATTTCATCATGAAGGATTTTCAAATTTATACCGATATCTTCCACCCGCTGTCCCTCATCGATGAAAACAAGTTCATAACCTCCCACAAGTGAATTCAGTTTTGTAAGATCCCGGCTTGAAAGAATATCGTTATATTTCAACTGGTCGGCGTTTACAGCCAATGTCTTCAATCCTGTTTCCTTTATGATCTGTTTGGACAAGGTAGTTTTACCTGCCTGTCGCGGACCGTAAATAAGAATAACTTTTCCGGACTTTTCTATATCTGCAACAATTTTTTCCTGTATCGATCTAGGTATCAACATCAGAATTTTTTATCAAATATATAAAATTTTATGGTCAACCATAAAAATTAGAGCTAATTTTTACGGTTAACCGTAAATTTTCAAGAAAATATCTGACTGAGTTTTCAGGAGGATGTTTTTTTCACCAATATGATCTTACAAATCACTCCGATCAAAATTCCCAGGAAACTGCCGAGCAGCATGCCGCCGAGTATGTCGCCGGGGAAATGCACACCCAGGTAAATGCGGCTATAAGAAACCAGTGCAGCCCAGAACAATACCAGCGGAGTGAGCCATTTGTATTTGCCGGCCAGCAGCACCGATACAAAAGTGGCTACGGCAAAGGAATTGGTTGCATGCCCCGAAACAAATCCATACTGCCCGCCCCGGTAATTGTTGACCGTGTGAACCATATGCTGTATGGCCGGATCGTAGGTGGGACGCAAACGCTCGAACGCATTTTTAAACAGGTGCAAATGGATCTGATCGCTGAGGGTAACCAACACTGCCGCACCGATCAAAGTAATCCAGAAATGCTTTCTATATCTTGTCCACATCAGGTAAACGAAAAAAGCATAAAGCGGAACCCATATCCATTTTTCACTAATGTAAAACATTAACTGGTTTAGGAACGGCTTGTGCAATCCATTCAGATAAAGGAAAAGTTCTTTGTCTATTTCGATCAGTTGTTCAAGCATCGGATGACCTTTGAATTTCGGCTTTCAAAAATAAGTTATATTTCACAGACCGCTAATTCCTAAAGCTGCAATACTGTTTCAGTGGCTGCGCAGCCTGCCCGAATCCCAAACCAAGCGCCTGCTGCCAATCCCGGCAGGCCGCTTCCAAATGCTGAAGTTGATATTGCGCAATGCCACTATTGTAGTATGCTTCGGCATAATCGGGCTTGTTGGCAATGGCCTCTTTGAAATCCTGCAGAGCCCCTTCGAAATCCTGCATCCTGCCTTTTATGATTCCGCGGTTGTTGTAAGCCAGGGTGTATTCCGGATTGTATTGCAGGGCACTGGAATAATCCTCAAAAGCCTTCCTGAAGTTCTGCCTGGAATCTTCCAGGCTGCCGCGGTAGAAATATCCGGCGGCCACATCCTCCTTCGTTTTTCCGTGTTGGATCACATGTGTGAGCAAGGTATCCGTATCTTTCCAGTAATGATTGCGCTGGTAGGATTTTACTGTAAAGAACAGCAAATAAATGACCAGCAATCCGCTAACAAAGGGCCGCCATTTTCGTGCTTTCATGGATTTGTTTTCAAAAAGCATTGTGATCAGCTTTGCGATGATGAAGAAAATCCCGATATAGGCAATGTAGGTATATCGGTCGGCGGTGATGAAAATTCTTGACCAGACCACCGGCAGTACCACTGAAAGGCAGGACACGAAAAACAAAGTCCCGAAAATAAAAATCCGCCGGTTGTTTTTCATTCTTGCCATCCAAACAACAAGCAGGATCACCACTACCAGTGAGGCATAATATTCCCACGGCAACATGCCGTTAATTTTATCAGGATAGGTGTATATGGCAGAAAGATGAAAAGGAAAGAAAAGCTTGAAGATATAAAACACCAGGGCATAGGAAACCAGAAAAATGCGATCGATAAAGCTGTACTCCAGTTGCAGATTCTCGATATGCCCGGAGGTGGACGCCGCCTTGATGGCAATCAACCCGAAAATCAACGAAAGTAAAAAGAAAGGGATCTTTTCGATGATCTTCTTCCAGATGATCTTTTTATCAATCAGATAATCAAACAGCAAAAGTATAAGAGGCAGGGTTACCGCCATGGATTTGGAGAAAAGCGACAACAAAAACCAAAGATAAGTAAGTAACAACTGCGTCTTGCTTTCCGGGTTTTCGAGGTATTTCCGGTAACTGATCAATGCCAGTAAAAAGAAAGCCGAATACAAAAGATTGGAGCGGGTGGCAATCCAGCTGACCGACTCCACATGCATGGGATGGATGGCGAACAGCAGGGCCACCAGGAAAGCGGTCAGGTCCTTATTTGAAATACTTTTGATCAATTTGAAAACCAGGAACACGTTCAGCAAATGCAACAAAAGGTTGATGAAATGATAGGAAGTCGTACTGTCGCCCGAAAGGGCGTAGTTGATCCCAAAGCTCAGCACAGCCAGCGGCTGGTACATGCCCAGGTAATAATTTGAGAAATAATGTCCGATGTTTTTGAATGAAAGGTTTTGCACATGGTTGTCTTCGATGTACACCCCGTCATCCCAGCCATAGAGAATTTCATTTTTAAGGGAAGATGAAAAAACGATGATGGTGATCATCAACAATCCTGTAAGGGTCAGCCAGGTGATCTTTCCGCTTTTGGAAGATGACTGGATTTTTGTTTGTTTTTCGATGCGTTTTCCCATGAGAGATCAATCGCCGGTTATGTTTTTCCAGATCATGTCTTTCATCTTGTTAAGGCCTTTTTGCGCCACCGAAGATATGAAAACATGAGGGATGTCCGGTAGTCCTTTGCGGATCATCCCGGTGAGTTCTTCATCCAGCAGGTCGGATTTGGTGACGGCCAAAACACGTGGTTTGTCGAGCAGTTCGGGGTTGTATTGTTTCAATTCGTTGAGCAGGATTTTATATTCCTCGCCAATGTCGTTGGCGTCGGCGGGCACCATAAACAACAAAACGGCATTGCGTTCGATATGCCTGAGAAAACGCAAGCCAAGACCCTTTCCGCGATGTGCATTTTCGATGATGCCGGGGATGTCGGCCATCACGAATGAACGGTGATCGCGATAGGATACAATGCCCAGGTTGGGCCTCAGCGTGGTGAAGGGGTATTCGGCTATTTCGGGTTTGGCGGCCGAAACCACCGACAAGAGGGTGGATTTGCCGGCATTGGGGAAACCCACCAGTCCGACATCGGCCAGCAGCTTCAGTTCCATCACGATCCATGCTTCCTGTCCCTGTTCGCCAGGTTGGGCGGAGCGGGGCGTCTGGTTGGTGGCCGATTTGAAATGTACGTTGCCCAGACCGCCCTTGCCGCCTTCCAGCAATACTTTGGTTTCGCCATCTTCGGTGATCTCGCACAGGATCTCCTCGCTATCTGCTGCTTTGGCAACGGTTCCCAGGGGAACTTCGATGACCTTATCTTCGCCGCTGGCCCCGGTGGAGGTTTGCCTGCCGCCTGCCTGCCCGCTGCCGGCCTTGATGTGCCTGGTATATTTTAGGTGCAATAAGGTCCACAGCTGGCTGTTGCCTTTCATGATCACATGTCCGCCACGGCCTCCGTCGCCGCCGTCAGGGCCGCCTTTGGGTACGAACTTTTCACGGCGCAAATGTGCAGAACCCGCCCCGCCTTTACCCGAGCGGCAATTGATCTTTACATAATCGACAAAGTTGGGATTGGCCATGTTCCTGAGTTTTTTACAATACAAAGATAGAAAAAACGGGCGGGTTGTGTGGCGGATTCCGCCACACAACCCGCCCGCCCCTTCACAACACTCAAGAACTATCATTCCGTAGCTTGATCCCGATTTTTCGGGATCAAGCGAGGAATCCCCTTACGTTTGTAACCGATCATTACATCAATAACCCTAACTGAACATTCATGGCATGTGTTTTGTTATTAAGAGGCAGTCTAAATAAAAATAGTTTGTAAAACAAAAAAATAGATTTGACATATGAGTACAGTTAAAGAACTTAAATTCCCGGAATTACCTTATGCATACGATGCGCTTGAGCCGCATATCGACAAGCAAACCATGGAGCTTCATTACAGCAAGCACCACAAAGCTTATTATGATAAACTGATGAATGCGGTAAAGGACAGCGATATGGAAAACCAGAGCCTGGAAGCTATGTTTGCCAACATCAGCAAGCATCCTGTTGCTGTGAGAAACAATGGCGGTGGACACTGGAACCACAGTTTATTCTGGAAGATTTTATCGCCAAATGGAGGTGGGCAACCATCCGGCAGGCTGGCGGAAGAAATTAGTAAAACATTTGGTTCTTTTGATGCATTCAAGGAAGAATTTTCACAGGTGGCCGCCACACGTTTTGGTAGCGGCTGGGCCTGGCTGGCAGTGAAAGACGGTAAGCTGATCGTTTGCTCCACGCCAAACCAGGACAATCCCATGATGGATGTTTCAGAGTGCCAGGGACAACCTATCCTGGGACTGGATGTTTGGGAACATGCCTATTACCTGAATTACCAGAACCGTCGTCCCGCTTACATCGAAGCATTCTGGAAACTGGTAAACTGGAAAGAAGTCGAAAACAATTTTGATCAAATTGGTTGATAGCTAAGCTTTTTATTAGTAAGTAGTTGCGCAAAAAAACCTGCCACCAGATTGGGGCAGGTTTTTTTAATGGTATAAATAAAACTACTGTTAATTGCCTTATTCTCTTGTTCGTGTTGGTGGCTTATTTTCGTTTTGTAATTCCACGCACGAACCTATGCACAATCATCATCCAAAGGACAAAATTGATTTCTTGATGATCTCAACGGCTTCCATGATCTGCTCCTTGCTGATCACAAGCGGAGGTGCGAATCGGATGATATGGTTGTGGGTCGGTTTGGCAAGCAAACCGTTCTCAGCCATCTTCACACAAACATCCCAGGCCTTTTTATCTCCTTTAGGCCTGATCACAATTGCGTTAAGCAGTCCTTTACCACGGACCAGTTCGATCATATCCGATTGGATCTTTTTGAGTTCATTCCTAAAGATCTGACCCAGTTCCTGTGCCTGCTCGGCCAGGTTTTCTTCTTTGACCACTTCCAAAGCGGCAATGGCTACTTTGGCCGCAACAGGGTTGCCACCAAATGTGGAGCCATGCTCCCCGGGTTTGATCACCAGCATGATGTCGTCATCTGCCAGCACGGCTGAGATCGGATATACGCCACCGGAAAGGGCTTTCCCCAGAATGAGAACATCCGGCTTTACACCTTCGTGGTCACAAGCCAGCCGCTTGCCTGTTCTGGCAATACCGGTTTGCACCTCATCGGCAATGAAAAGCACATTTTTGGCTTTGCACATATCATAGGCTTTTTTGATATAGCCTTCATCCGGCACATACACACCTGCTTCTCCCTGAATGGGTTCTACAAGAAAACCTGCCACATTCGGATCTTCCAGTGCTTTTTCCAGCGCATCCAGGTCATTATAAGGAATGGTGACAAAACCCGGGGTGTAGGGGCCATAATCTTTGCGGGCCTCCGGGTCGGTCGACATGGAAACCACCGTGATGGTCCTTCCATGGAAATTGTTTTCACAAACAATGATCTTGGCTTCGTTTTCAGGAACGCCTTTTTTCTGATAGGCCCATTTCCGGCATAGCTTCAGGGCGGTTTCGTCTCCCTCGGCGCCGGTGTTCATGGGCAATATTTTATCATAGCCAAAATATTCGGTTATAAATTTTTCATAAACCCCAAGCGCATCATTATAAAATGCGCGAGAAGTTAAGGTGAGGGTTTTGGCCTGGTCAACCAGGGCACCTACGATCTTGGGGTGGCAATGTCCCTGGTTTACGGCTGAATAAGCCGAAAGAAAATCATAGTACTGTTTTCCTTCCAGGTCCCATACATGAACGCCTTCTCCTCTTGAGAGAACAACCGGCAGCGGATGATAGTTATGCGCTCCGTATTTGCCCTCAAGTTCCATTGCTTTTTTGGATGTCAGATTGTCAATTGTAAACATATTCTCTTATCCTTTCAATTGGTTAAAATATTGATTTTACTATTCTTATACAAAGATAACAAGATTCGGGCAATGTGCCTGAGGAAAAAGCCTGAAAGATTTTTCTAGTCGGTTTAAAGCAAATGGCGTACAGGTAATAAGAGCCATTCGAACAATTTGTTGATCAGAGGTCTGCGTTCCCATTTGGAATAATCGAACTCCTTGCAGCTTTTTAAGGTTTCGGTGATATGATCATGCAGCTGGATGCTCACCAGCGGCTCTTCCCCAAGCAATACGATCTCATACATATACCTGAAGCTACGGTAGTCAAAATTGGCCGAACCGATACAAAAGATCTTGTCGTCGATCAGCATGGCTTTCGCATGCAGGTTGTTCGGTGTATAATACCGGAAATTCACTCCGTTTTTTGACATGGGCCCCAGGTATTTGTTTCTTAAAATGTCCACCAGTCCGACATCCGAATGCCTGGGGATAATCACAACCACGTTCACCCCTCGTTTTGCGGCCTCACTCAGGGCCTTTCTCAATAAAAAGCCTGGGATGAAATAGGGTGTTTCTATGTAAATCTGCTTATTGGCTTTTTTGATCAGTTGCAAAAAACGTTTGTTGATACGTTTAAGGGTAATGGAAGGAACATCCCGGATCAGCTCCAGGTTTTCATATTTGATGGGCCGGCTATATCTGACTTTATCAAAAACATATTTGTTGTAAATCCTGAAATCCTGCAAAAACACCCTTCTGAAAGAAAAAGCCAGATCGCCCTCAATGCGCAAAATAAGTTCTTTCCAATCGATATTATAGTCTGTAATATTGGAAGATCCGATGTAAGAGATCTTATCGTCAATCACGATAATCTTACGGTGATTTCTTCTGTGGCTCCGGGTGAAGAAGTCGAAATTGATTTTGATCTTTTCAAAAAAACGCAATTCTCCACCATGAAGGATAACATCCCTGAAAAAGCCATAGGAGATGGGGGCGGCGCCCCATGAATCCAGCAGGATCTTCACCTCAAGGCCTTCTTTTGCCTTTCGCGCCAAAAGGTTGCGAACCTTCATGCCAATGCTGTCCTGCAGCATCCTGTACATCTCAATGTAAATGTATTTTTCGGCCCGCTCGAAATCCTCAAGCATCGCATTGTAAAAGCTGAAGGTGTCTTCAAAAAGCTTGTATTGTCCGTGCCCGGCTTCCATGAATGCATCCAGTTAAATTCATTTATCGTTTTGCGATTTCCTGAAACAAAGTCATCAATTCATCCTTTCTTCGGGAAGCAACCGGTATTTCGGAGCCATCATCAATTATTGGTGTCTTCCCCATGGCTTTGATTGTTTTGCTAGTTGATCACAAACCAAAATTACATATCTTTTTTATACTGAATCTTTAAGTTTAACCCGCAGTATAAAACAAAAGCAGTTTGCCCGGTTTTATCTGCTTTTGAAATATAAGGCAGATTGTTATCTTTGTTTAAAATTAAATGGTATGATAAAATCGATGACTGGTTTCGGCAAAGCCATATTAGAGTTGCCGAATAAGAAGATCACTATTGAAATCAAAACGCTTAACAGCAAACAAATCGATATAAGCACAAGAATTCCGAGTATTTATAAAGAAAAGGAACTGGCCATCAGGTCGCTGATATCCTCACAACTTGAACGCGGTAAAATTGAATTCAACGTTTATCTCGAAAACACAGGGCAGAAAACATCTTACACGATAAACAAATCCCTTGCAAAGGCTTATTATGAAGAGCTGAAGGAACTTGCTTACGCGATCAACCAGCAAAATTACAGCAGTTATCTGCCGGTGGTGATCAAAATGCCTGAAGTGTTAAAACCCGATATCGAAGAGCTAAATGAAGAGGACTGGAAGCAGATTGAAAAATCCATTGTGGATGCTCTGATTATGGTTGATGAATATCGCACCCAGGAAGGCAAATCCCTCACAACTGACTTCGAAAAGCGCATCAAGCTGATCCTGGATTTGCTTAAAGACATAGAGCCTTTTGAAAAGGAACGCATAGAGCTTGTTAAAAGCAAGCTTCAGAAAAGTTTTGCCGAGATCAAGGAAGAGGTTAAATTCGATAAAAACCGTTTTGAGCAGGAGCTGATCTATTATATCGAAAAACTGGATATCACAGAGGAAAAGGTGAGGCTTAGGAGCCATTGTGATTACTTCATTGAAACCCTGAAGGAGCCGATCAGCATGGGTAAGAAGCTGAGTTTTATCACTCAGGAGATTGGCAGGGAAGTCAACACCATGGGTTCAAAAGCCAACCATGCCAACATCCAGCGGGTAGTGGTTCAAATGAAGGACGAACTTGAAAAAATAAAGGAACAATTATATAATATCCTTTGAGTTTATGAGCGGAAAACTCATTATCATTTCGGCGCCATCGGGAGCTGGTAAAACCACCATTGTAAAACATCTGCTGGCCGCCTATCCCAGTCTGCAATTCAGTGTTTCTGCATGCAGCAGGCCCAAAAGACCCGATGAAGTTGACGGCATCGACTATCATTTTTACACCGTTAAGGAGTTCAGGAAAATGATAGATGAAGAGGCCTTTATTGAATGGGAAGAGGTTTATGAAAACCAGTATTACGGAACCCTGAAATCGGAAGTGAACAGGATCCTGGATGAGGGCAAACATGTGATCTTCGACATTGATGTGATGGGAGGTTTGAATATTAAAAACCAATATGGCAAGCATGCCCTTTCTATTTTCATCAAACCACCCAGCATAGAAGAGCTGGAACGAAGATTGCGCAACAGGGCCACGGATGGGGAAGAAAAAATAAGGATAAGACTTGAGAAGGCTATACGCGAACTGGAGTTTGCCGGCCGTTTCGATAAGGTAATCCTGAACGACGATCTGATCAAAGCCATCAACAAATCGATCAGGGAAGTAGAACAGTTTCTTAAAAAGTGAGATTTATGGAAAGCATACCTTCAACATACACAGCAGTTGTGTTGCCGGATTATCATCCCAACACCATACGTGCCATGCTTAGTTTAAAATCAGAACAAAAGGAAATTCGTGAGCTGAAAGATGATGAAGTGTTGATCAAAATGGCAGCAGCACCGGTAAATCCATCCGATATCGCTTTTATGCAGGGTGGCTATAACATCAGCAAGACAACGCCTGTTGTTCCGGGCTTCGAGGGCGCAGGCAGGGTGGTGGCAGCCGGCAAAAGCCATAAGGCCGAACAACTGCTAAAAAAGAAAGTCAGCTGTTTTGCCCAGGAAGACGTCGACGGAACATGGGCTGAATACTTTATCACCAAAGAGAAGAATTGCATTCCGCTGGCAGAGGATATGCCCTGGGAACAGGCGGCGTGCTTTGCCGTGAATCCTTTTACGGCTTATGGTTTGTTTGAGGAAGCGCGCATTGCCAAAAGCACGGCCATTATCCAGAATGCCGCCGGCAGCCAGGTGGGGAATTTTATACGCAAGCTGGCGGCAAAAAGCAAGGTGGATGTGATCAATATCGTTAGGAAAGAATCTACACTCAAATCCCTTCAGGAAGAGGGTGCAAAATATGTATTGAATTCATCCGAAGAGGATTTTGAAGAAAAACTTCGCGAGATGTCAACCCTTTTAAATGCCAATGTCGCTTTCGATGCCGTAGCCGGTGAAATGACAGGCACGCTATACAACAGCATGCCTCCCGGAGGCCGGGTGGTCGTTTATGGCGGCCTGTCGGGCAATGCAGTCAGCCAGGTGGATGTCTTGCAGGTGATCTTTAAAAACAAGATCCTGAAGGGATTTAACCTCAACGACTATATTTTAAATACCGGACGGCAACACTTCCAGGAAATATCTGATGAAATACAGAGGATGTTTATAGGCAGGGAATTGAAAACAGAGATACAGGCAGGCTTCCCACTGGAGAAAATTGTGGACGCCCTCAAGCTTTATCTCGGAAATATGTCAAAAGGAAAGGTTTTGCTAAAACCAGGAAATTAGAAGAATTTGCAAAGCGGAAAGAAAACTGCCAGAATGAAAACACACAAAAAGACCGGTCTCTTTTTCGGCTCATTCAATCCTGTTCATACCGGGCACATGATCATTGCCAACTATATGGTCGAATTTACCGATTTGCGAGAGATCTGGTTTGTGATCAGCCCGCACAATCCCCTCAAGCAAAAAAGCAGCCTGCTGGCAGATCATCATCGGTATTATATGATTCAAATGGCCGTGGAGGACGACAAACGGTTCAGGGCCTCCAATGTTGAATTCGATCTGCCGCAACCGTCCTACACCATCGACACGCTTACCTACCTGAACGAAAAATTTCCTGGCAGGGAGTTTTGCCTGATCACGGGCTCCGATATTTTTTCTTCTTTCCACAAATGGAAAAACTACAAGATTTTACTCGACAGATACTGCTTTTATGTATACCCCAGGCCTGGATCCGACCCTGGGCCCTATCAGGGTCATCCAAACCTGAAACCGGTTAATGCGCCCATGGTAGAAATTTCATCGAGCTTCATCAGGAAATCGATACTCGATAAAAAAGAAATCCGTTACTTCCTCCCGGCAAAAGTGTATGAGCATATTCTTGAAATGCATTTTTACGAATAAACCTAAACCCGTCAATCATTCCATAAAAAAAATTATTTTTTCTGTAAGCCCGTGTATGTTAAACAATTATTGTACATTTGCAAGTGGGTATCATAAATGTTTGTTTGTTGTTGATGCCTGGACAAGTCAAGTGTACTTATTCAAACTTGTGGAAGGCGCGGTCGTAAATGGCCGGGCCTTTTTTTCACCTCCGGTTTTTCCCACCTCATAAAAACAAACAATGGTTTTAGTATGAATTTCAGATATTGCATTGGTAAATTTATTTACTTTGTAAAAAACACGCATCAACTTTTTCCTTATTGACAAATGTCGAAACTTAACCTGAGAAAATACGAGCATAGCTTTTTAATTCTGGCCTCACTTTTACTTGCAATTGTTAACACTCTGCCCTTTTATGCCGGAATATTCAAAGGTACCAGTGGAAATGAGAATCCCTGGATGAACAGGGATGTATATATTAATCTTTCAATATGGTATAGCTTACAAAGTTTTTTTGCTATACTGATTTATGCATATTTCAATTATCGATTGGTTGATTTTCTGATTTCGCCCAAAGCAAGCAAAACAATTAGAATCCTATTGAAGATATTTTACAATATTCTTTTAATTGCTCTTATTCTGATCGCAACCGTTTATATTGGCGATGTTACTATTGGAAGCCCATTTGGGATTAAGCGGGCATTCAATTGGTATGCCTGGCGCAATATCGGACTTTATCCGCCCGCATTGCTTGTTGCCTACATATTGATTTTGATCACAAAGACCAAGATCATGGAGATAGAAAACATCAAACTTAAGGAAGAAAATATTTCTTCGCAGCTTAAATCATTGAGAGAACAGGTGAATCCGCATTTTTTATTCAATACCCTCAATACATTGAGTTCTGTGATCCGGCTTGATAAAAAGCAGGACGCCCTGCGGTTTGTGGATGATCTGTCAAAGGTATACCGATATATACTTGAAAGCAATAAAAACAACCTGGTCAAGGTGAAATCGGAACTTGATTTTCTGAATTCCTATATCTTTATGCTAAAAAAGCGCTATGGTGATAAACTAGAAATCGATATTGATCTGACTGAACAGATCCTTGAATCTTATATCCCACCCATGGTGCTGGAAGTGGTCGTTGAGAATGCGATAAAACACAACAGAATATCTACAAACTCACCTTTGGTGGTCAAACTTTATACTGAAAATAATTATCTTGTCGTTAAAAATAATATACAAGCGAAAAAGACCGACCAGGATAATTTTGGCCTTGGTTTACCTAATCTTATTAAACGGTATGAATTAATAACAGGCAAGGATGTGATCATCAGGCAAACGAATAGGCATTTTATTGTAAACTTACCTATAATCAGCAGAAAATGAAAGTTGTTATCATCGAAGACGAGTATGCTGCCGCGAAAAACTTAACTGCCATCCTGCAGGATATCAATCCCGGGATAGAAATCCAGGCTATTTTAGAAAGTGTCGAAGAGGCTGTTGGATGGTTTTCAGTTGACAAAACACCTGATTTGGCATTTTTTGATATCCAACTCGCCGATGATAGCGCCTTTAACATATTCAATAAAGTTAAAATTAATTGCCCCATTATATTTACAACCGCATACAATCAATATGCTGTAAAGGCTTTTAAAGTGAACAGCATCGACTATATTTTAAAACCCGTGAACCGGGAAGCTGTTCGCTTTGCATTGAATAAATTCCTGAACCTGAAAAATTCGATCAGCAGCATGAATGAAAAAAAGATCATAAACATGCTCAGTGATCTTAAATCAGAAAGCAAAAAAAGTTTTAAAAAAACATTTCTTGTTCATTATAAGGACAGGATGATTCCGGTTGATGTGAATGTATTTGCATACTTTTTCATAGATTATGGCATTGTTTACGGGATGACCTATGAGAAGAAAAAATATGTGATCGATCAGAAACTTGAACTGCTTCAGGAGCAACTTGATCCTGAAAGTTTTTTCAGAGCCAACCGGCAATACATTGTTTCACGCAAAGCGATTAAGGATGTGGGAAAATATTTCAGCGGCAAGTTCAGCCTGAATGTGAGACCGGAATCACCAGATAAAATTATTATCAGCAAAGCCCGCGCACCTGAAATCAAAAAATGGCTTGAAGAATAATACCTTTCAGATGATGATCATAAAGAACCAAAGCCGGTAAAAAATTCACTCTACAACAAGATATTTCTTGTTTGATGCTCATTTTTGCCGTTTTACCTTCAAGATTGTTATACATAGGTTTATCTGAGCTATTTTTGATCTGAAAATGAAAGTTATAATAGGAGTAGCTTGCATTTAATAATTATTAACGGAACTCCAAAAGTTCTACGATTGAATTTGGTATCTAAGCCCTGATCGTTCAAAAAAACCAGGGCTTAACAGGGGGGCAACCCCCTGTTTTATTAAAGCTGTTATCTTTCCGTTTCCAGTTTAAAGTTCATAAGGGTTGTCTGAACATTAATTCTTTCCGCTTCACCTGATTTCAATCTGTATAAGCCTGGTGAAATATTAATTTCATCAGTTTGTCGATGATATTGAAAAGGTATAATATGGGCATTTACAAAACACTCCCCGGTTTGTTACTGGACCATGCAAAGTCTTTGGCTGATAAACCAGCGCTTATAAGCCTCCACGAAGATGGAAGCGAAGATAGAAGAATTACTTACAGTTCGCTGGTCAGGCATGCCATTCATTATGCTGAGAAGCTAAGGAATGCCTGCCGGCCGGGCGATCGTTGCCTGATTATGCTCAATGCCGGGATCGATTTTGTAACGGCTTACCTGGCCTGCCTGTTCTCAGGGGTCATAGCTGTACCGGTAAATTTGCCCAAACGGAACAAAGGCAATCATCGTTTTATAACCGTATTAAAAGATTCCCGACCATTATGTCTTATGACGGATATACAAACCGAAGCGCTCCTTAACAAGCATTTTAGCGATCGGCGCGAGCTGATGGAGCCGGAGCATATCATCGTCGATTCATCAAGGGAGGCCTCTTCTTCTTCAGCCATCAAATTAACTATTGAACCGGATGATACTGCCTATCTTCAATACACCTCGGGTTCCACCGGTCAACCCAGGGGGGTGATGGTAAGCCACCGCAACCTGATGGAAAACTCAGAAGCCATCAGGAAATCCTTTAATCATAAGCCTGATCTGATCGTAGCCAACTGGCTTCCCCCGTACCACGATATGGGATTGGTAGGCAATCTGCTGCAACCGCTTTATGTTGGAGGCGCCAGCGTGATCATGAATCCCACATCTTTTCTTAAAAACCCGATGCTATGGTTTTATTCCATTAGAAAATACAAAGCAAATACAACGGGTTGTCCCAATTTTGCCCTCGATTATTGTGTAGAGAAAATTTCAGATGAACAAAAAAAAGACATCGACCTTTCTTCCATCAAGGTTTTCTATTGCGGGTCGGAACCCATTCGTAAGAAGTCGATGGATAGGTTTCTGAGTGCTTTCGGGGAATGCGGTTTTCGTGAAAAGATGTTTTTGCCCTGCTACGGCCTGGCCGAATCCACCCTGATGTCGACGGGGATCAGTGCTTTGGAAGAACCCCGATACCTTTCTGTGGATAAAAAGAAGCTGAAGAACGAAGGTGCCACCCGCATTCCCGATGAAGGCGGTGATAAACTCGAGCTGGTAAGTTGCGGATATCCCTGGCCCGGCCATGAAATGGCCATTGCAGATCCGAATACCAAACAAAAGCTACCCGATAAAAAAGTAGGTGAGATATTTATAAAAGGACCGTCCGTTTGCAAAGGATACTGGAATGATAAAGAGGAAAGTATTAAGGTTTTCGGTGTTCAATTGAAGGATTCGGAAAACCCGAACTACCTGAGCACCGGTGATCTTGGCTTCATCCAAAATGGACATCTTTATATCACCGGCCGGATAAAAGATCTGATCATCATACGCGGGCTTAATCATTATCCGCATGATATAGAAGAAACCGTTGAAAACAGCCACGAAGCGTTACAGTCAAATGCCTGTGCAGCTTTTTCGGTTGAGGTGGATGAACAGGAACAGCTTGTTGTGGTTGTGGAAATACAGCGCACCCATTTACGGCAGCTTGATCATGCCGGGGTATTTAACGCCATTAAGATGGCAGTTGCGGAGGAGCATGATATCCCCGTATATGCCATAACGCTGCTTAGCCCCGGAAGGATGCTGAAAACAACCAGCGGGAAAATTCAGCGGGGTGCATGCCGGCAAGCCTGGTTGAATGGAACGCTGCAGTCGGTGGGAAGCTGGATCAGGACAAAATCCAAGAACAAACAAACCGAATTTTTAAAAGAAAACCCCACTTTTGAATCAATGAAAGCCTGGCTGATCTCATGGCTCAGTGATAAGCTTAAGATCAACCCGGATCATATTGACCCTGATCAACCCATTATGTCATATGGTCTTGATTCGATTGGTGCTGTGGAACTTGAGAGAGAAGTTACAAAAGCTTTCGGCATAGGAATTTCCCTTATAGATTTTATGGAAAATAATAGTATAAACGGTATCGCAAAAATCGGCTACAAGAAATACATGTCAAATCAATGAGGTAAACTAAAGTCCATCAGTGTTTTATTATAACCAACTCTTTTCTTTTATCCGACAATTATAATATACCCGTATCCAAAAGAAAAAACCCCTCCCGAAAACGGAAGGGGTTTTGAATTTTATGGATTCGGATTGTTAGCGTGCAATCGTGATCTTCTTGGTAATGATGCCTTCGGTTGTTTCAACCTTGATGAAGTAAACACCGTCTTCATAAGAAGCAGTATTCAGTTTCACTACAGCTGCTTCAACTTTTTTCAGTTCGGCCACGGTCTGACCAACATAGTTCATAACCGTTATCTTGCTGATGTCGAAGGTTGATTCGATGTTCAC
The DNA here is from genome assembly GCA_021738625.1 of Bacteroidales bacterium. GTDB lineage: Bacteria > Bacteroidota > Bacteroidia > Bacteroidales > JAIOZK01 > JAIOZK01. The sequence continues at coordinate 106 of JAIPBS010000043.1, read as the reverse complement.
CAGGTCCTGTGCCGGGTTCGGATATACGCTTACCGAGCTGTTGGTGAAGACTTCGTCCACGCCAACGGTGCTCATGATGTAAACCGTATCGCTGATACCTTCGCAC
>JAIPBS010000042.1 GCA_021738625.1 Bacteroidales bacterium | reverse complement strand
TACATGCCTTTTCGACATGGGTCAAACTTTTTTTTCATAATTTTAAAGTTTAGATGTTATTGTGAATCTAAAGGTAACGAAAACTATCGGTAGCAACAGCATAAGCTGTCTTTAGCTACCGGTAGGTTTCGTTCAACAGCAGCTATAGTGCATGCCCTGCGGGACACGCACCATAGCTGCAAACCGTTATGGCCAATTAAACAAGACGACTATGAGAAAGATAATCATCGTATTTACAATCGTGATTTCAATAATTACAATACCCGTCTTCGGACAAAACCATTTTATTGGGTTGCAAGGTGGAATAAACTTGACAAATGTTAACTCATCCAACTTCCTAAGTAATAATGACAATCGGACAGGTTTTAATAGTGGTTTGACCTACCAGTATTATCTGAACGAAAGATTTAATTTGGGAATCGACCTGTTGTACTTGCAAAGGGGATTTACAAATGATATTGTTTATACGGACGAATTTGGAAATCCGACAGGAGAAAGCGCCACTAGTGAATTCAACTACGATTATTTTTCATTGCCATTAAAAGGTGGAATTGTAATAGGAGACAAATTTTCAGGGTTTGCAAATCTTGGCATTATCCCTTCATTCCTAGTTGATGCAAAGACAACAACGCCAGCCATTGAAGGATTTCAAGAAGAAACTACGAATAACGTAACGGATAGAGTAACAAAATTTGACCTAGGCGGATTGGTTGAAATTGGCGCCAGTTACAAGATTACACCAGATTTTCTATTATCTGCTACATTTGAATACCAACACAGTTTTACTAGCATTACAAATGACGATTATTTTTCAAACGCAGAAGTTCGACACTATGGAATGATATTGTCAATCGGATTAAAATATGCTTTAAAAAAAGAATAAAAGGCCATAATCGAGTAGACGGCCAGTGAGCCATTAAAGCCCACCGGTGCGCCTCTCACATTTATCCTCCGAAATGAAATGAAGCCACACTTTGCTCTGCCGTATGAAAAACATTTGTATTTTTAAAGTTTTATCATGAGAAATAGTATCATTATAATCGGAATAGTGTTTTTTATTTTTTTCAGTTGCAAAGCGCAAGACAAGAAAACTTTTACACTAAAAGCAAACTGGAAGAAGGGAGAAGTAAAGGAAATGCTTGTTCAGCAATCAAGCTCCTGGAAAACAAACGGATGGGAAGATATTTCTCCAACAGAAACAACCGCAAAGTATTCAATTACAATAATCGACAAACAGAAACAGGTTATCTTGTTGAATGGAAAGCACTTATTGCTGATATAGAACTTGAAGAAGTTGATTTCATGGAGGATTATGTTTCTCAATTTAAGTACCTGATTGAGACAGATTCATAATTGAATATATTATCAAATAGTTACCTGGGCAAAGAAATCCGGATTTCTTTCAACAAAAACCCCAACCCTGTTTGCGCTTATATGCAAAAACATACATTTTCCTTATTTCTCACCCAACTATATCCATTTGCATATAATTTACTATATTTGCAACATACTATATTCAAAAGCATATAATGAAACAACTGGCAGAGTTTGTTAAGGAACGCAGAAAAGAAGTCAGCCTCACCCAGGAAGAATTTGCTGATCGTGCCGGTGTTGCGCTCACTGTAATACGCAAAATAGAACAGGGGAAAACGAATCTGAACATGGATAAGGTGAACCTGGTGCTTCGCATGTTCGGCCATGAACTGGCGCCGGTTAACTCCAAAGATCTAAATAAATGAGGCAGGGAAAGGTATACTATAAGGATCATTTGGCTGGGGTTATCACTGAAACAGATGAAGGGGAGTATGTATTTCAATATGATGAGCAATACGTGATAGAACATCCGAATGAATTTATCACTTTCACCATGCCGGTTACAAACAAGCCTTACGTCGACAACAGACTGTTTCCATTTTTCGAAGGGCTGATCCCCGAAGGGTGGTTGCTGGATATTGCTTCCGCAAACTGGAGGATTAACAAGAACGACCGGATGGGGTTGTTGCTGGCGTGTTGCCGGAATTGCGTCGGGGCCGTGAGTATTGAACCAAAAACAGGAGAAGATGGTGAATAGATGCTTGTATTGTTACGGTTCCGTTGAGCGAGGGCACGATTTTCATAAAAGGTGTTCGCTTGAATTTTTTGGATCGGCACTGCCGCCCAAGCTGGAATATTCTCTAAGCCAGATAGACGAACTGGCGAAGGCTGTGGTGGAACGAAGTGTCACCGTACCGGGGGTCCAACCGAAATTGTCTTTATCATTGATCAGGGAAAGCAGAGAAACTGCCGGTGCAAGGTTGACTGTAGCTGGCGCCCTGGGCGGACAATATATTTTCAAACCTCCGAATGAGCAATTTCCCGAAATGCCTCAAAACGAACATGTAAGCATGCGTATTGCCGAAAGCTACGGAATTGGAGTGGTCCCTTCTTCCCTGATCCGCTTGTCGTCGGGAGAGCTTTCCTATATTACCAAACGGATTGATCGGACAGCAAAGGGGGAAAAGGTTCATATGATCGATATGTTTCAAACCACCGAAGCCTTTGATAAGTATAAAAGCTCCCTGGAGAAGTTGGGGAAAGCCATTGGTAGTTATTCCGGCAATACTTTGCTTGATAAGGTTTTTTATTTTGAACTGGTGCTTTTTTCTTTTCTCACAGGAAACAACGATATGCATCTAAAAAACTTTTCTATGGTTGAAAGCCCCTCGGGCTGGGTGTTGGCGCCTGCTTATGATTTATTGAATGTATCGATCGTATTGCCTGAAGATAAGGAGGAACTCGCTCTGCCATTGGCCGGAAAGAAAAAGAAACTAAAGCATGAGCACTTTGAACAATTTGGAAAAGGTTTAGGGCTAACAGCTAAACAAATCAAGGGAGCATTTCAAAGGATGATAAAAAACAAACCGAACGCCCATAGCTGGATTAATCGATCATTCCTTTCCAAAGCTCTGAAAACCGCCTATATTGAGGTTCTTGAATCAAGGTATGCACAATTGGGATTAATAAAATCTTGAACCGGAATCTCACAAACCTCCCCATATACCCATATACCTTTATACCTTTATCACCGTAGCCCCCACCCTGGCAAAATACTTGCTGTTAACGATCCATAATCCAACAACATGTCAATCAAAGGAAAATCGATCAGGTGGTTCATGGAATACGCTCCTTCGGGGGCCAGGAAATGGGCTGCGTCAAAATTTATAGGAGATTACGGTAAGATGCTCGAATTCAAATTCAATCCGCACAAAAAACACATACAGGCCAAAGTTAAGCTGGCCGGGGAAGAGGAAGCCATCCACCTCGAAATAAATGATTATGAACTGAAGGAAAAGGGTGATAACCCGGCCATTGTTGTCCGCGAGGCCAGCGCCGACCGGGAATGGATCAACCTGCTGATACGGGATCTGCTGGTCGGGAAAGAAATCCCCATCCCTGCCAATAAATACAAGCTGATCCACGAAATCCTGAAGGAATAATCCCAGCCCTAAAAAAAGCCGCCCTGGTTTTTACCAAAACGGCTTCTCAATTTTATGCAACCGTACAATCGTACAACCATACAATCATACAGTCATACAATCCTGTTTTATTTTTTAACAACTTTGCCGGTATGCAGCGGCATATCCGCATCGTTGAGGATGCGGTAAAAATAAATGCCTTCCGGTTCGTTGGCCAGATCAACCGACATAAAGGTTGAGTTGATATTTCTGCTTTCCACGGTGCGTCCCGTCAGATCGATTATCTGTATCGTACCATTCATTTCTTGGGTGAAAGACATATTCAATACATCCGTAACCGGATTGGGGAAAACATTGACATCTTCCGCATTGAATGCAACCTCTTCCACATCCTGAATAACTTCAGTCTTCATATAGGTCACATTCGTCGCCTGACGGTCCTCTTCATCCATGCTTAAGGTTGCCAGAACGAATCCGGTACCCGGGTCATCCGACCACCAGGAATAAGATTCCGAACTGCTCTCCGTGGCACTTGTGAATGTCCAGCCAAGAGCAGTTTTGATCCAAATGCTGTCGGTGCTGGTTGCTGTCTCGTGAACCCTCAGTGCATTGTATGTTCCCATGGGAAGGGTTACTTCACCCCATGCGTCAATTTCTGATGAAGACTCGGTAGTCATTTTCATACGAATGGAATCCACTTGTGGAACTGTACCTTCGAACTGAAGCATAATGTAAAATGATTCATCCAATGTGTTTCCGTATTCCATATCAAAATCCGCCACGATGTCTTCCGGCACCACTGGTACATTCATCATTCCGAGTGTATCGAAATCGGTTACCATGCCAATCCATGCCATCTTGTCGGAGTTCTTTTCCATATAAAAATAACCCGAATCCGAAATGGTCATGGCCAGGTTGGCAGAAGGATATTCACCGCCGTAAGGGGTGTCGTCAGGATTAACGAAATGTAGCGTATCCACTTCTCCTTCCACCAAAGCTGAAAAGTCCCAGCTCACGTTAGCGCCGGCATCTCCCGGTTGAATGGATGGGTCGGGGTTGTCATCATTGGCCTGCACCACCACATCGCCCTGTCCGACCACCTCTGCGCTGGTGATCACGATCTGTGATGTGGCAATGCCTGCGGTAAGCAATGAAATAAATAATAGTATAAGTTTCTTCATAATAATTCCTCCATTGATTTTTTATTGTTTCGTTTTTTTGTCCAAGAATCCTGCCATAACAAATTTTATCCAGGTGGATTGGTGAGAAGGTCCAACATTAAATGGAAATCAGGCCGAATTTATACTGAATCTTATTAAAAATGCAAAGCATTTTGCTGTTAGATTCAGTTATACCGACAGGAGGAGGTCAATCATTGCAAACCTGTTCCGGATCGGTATAGTCCAGGTTTTCCACAAAACGCTTAAATTGATGCAGGGATTTGGCGGTTTGTTTTTTAAATACGGATTTTATGATGGGCGCCACGATGGCCATCAATCCCTTGAATTTAAAATCGCTGATGGCGATCCACCTGGTGCTGTCCATCCCCACTTTTTCGAAACGGTTTTGCATAAGGTTGTATACGTTTTTGGCTTCGTAAACGGCGTTATATTCGTGAGGCGGGTTTTTCAGGGTAATGGTTTCTTTCATGTCAACTTCGCGCTTACCCATCTTGTATCTGAGGATGGCCACGCTGCCTTCTTCACCCGGTCTGCCGCTTTCGATCTTATAATCGACCAGTTCGGGCTGCCACTTTTTCATGTTATCGGTATCCTGATAAAGCGAAACGACTTCTTCCAGGGGTTTTTCAATGATAACTTCAGTGGTGTATCTCATGATGATCAGCGGGTTTTTGAAGGTGCAAAATAACAAACATACAGGCTGAGCACATCAAGGACGTAGCTCTTTAACAGATCGTTAACAGTATGCCAGGACTGAATTTAAAATTTTGTATACTTTCGGCTAAGGAATTCCACAAAATATTATTTTTATAAAACGGAAATGAAACGGTTTCTTATAAAAACACTGAAATATCTCTCAACCTTTATCGCATCATTCGCGCTTTTGATGCTGATTTTTGCCTTTACAAGCGGGCCATTCTGGATTTATCACTGGCTCGGCACAAAAAACCTGAGCAGCGTCCAATCTCCCAAAGCGCTGGTTCTTTTAAGCGGCGGCGGCATTCCCAGTGAAGATGGCTTATACAGGATTTACCGGGCTGCTCAGGCTGCCAGGCAATTTAAACATACGCCATTGATCATTGCCATGCCCGGCGATACCTCTGATATGTATAGCTCCATCATGCTGAGCAAAAAAGAGCTTGAACTGAGAGGCATCGAAGCGGGCAGGATATTTTTCGAGGATGCCGGAAAAAACACGCGCTCTCAGGCGCTTGAAATTATGCGCAAGTTTCCCGGCCTCAGAAATGACTCCATCGTGATCATCACTGCACCGGCCCATATCAGAAGGGCGGTGCTCACCTTCGAAAAGGCAGGGTTTTCCTATGTTGGCTCCTATCCTACTTTTGAGCGTGTAATTGAATCCGACCTTAATTTTGAAGGCAGGGATCTTGGCGGCAGCGGAATGATACCGGATGTTGGCAGAAGCGTAAACCTGAGATACAGGTTCTGGGGTCACCTGAAACTCGAAATCGATATTTTCAGGGAATTGATGGCCATGGCGTATTATGAAGTCAACGGTTGGATGTAACGATCATATACCTTTCTTTTGATACCAAACGTGCAGCATCACGCCATCTTTGTTTGGGCTTGCCTGCATATAGAGCATATCTTCGGTCAGTTCAAGGATCTCCCACCTTACGCCATTTTCCCTTACCTTCACATCATCGCTCTTTTTTGCACCGTCAAATGAAAGGGTAACAAAATTTCCATCTTCGCTTAAGAACCATATTCCTTTATGTGTGCGCATTTGATCGCCAAACCTAATCTTCTTAACCATGGTGCTGTCCATTCTGAAATGCAGGATTTCCTTTTTTTCAAAATTCAGATCTTTTCCCTGGTAAGTGGATTTGGTGGATTCCCAGATGCCTTTCAAATCATCGGGTTTGTTTTTTTGGTCACAGGAATAAAGCATGAAAAGCAGGCTCAGTGCAAAAACAGATATCAATATCTTTTTGATCATAACCATCGTGCTTTTATGCAAAAATACAAATCTTGAAATACTAATCACTATTACACAAAGGGTTTCCAACTATTCATCTTTACTTTTTTCATGATAAAAAAGTAACAAAAAATCTAGAAAAAACGAATGCTTCAGCCCACGGGGCTGTGAATACTTTTTTCAAATTAGGCTGTAATGGTCTAATAATTCAGGTAAACGTGGTTCTAAGAAACATCATTCACAGCCCCCTTCCACCGCCGGCCCGCCGTTTTTTCGGGCCAGCGCACCGCACGATCAAGCATGTATACTGGGAAATACCACATGGATTGAATTAAGGGTTGAACGGCCTTCAAAAACTTTGATTACAAAACAAGGAGGCATTTCTCGTGCCTGCCCAGCGGGTCAAGCGCATTTTTAATTTGCATTTTCCCGGCTGCCAGGTCCTCCTCAGAAGTCTTTCCTTTTTGTTTGCATCCGGGGATAAACTGGTTTTTTATTCTATCACAACTTTAATATGCTTAACGATTTCTTTTGCAGAGGTCAACGTACTGAGGTCCTTATAAAGCTTTCCGTCTTTCCCTGAATAATGTCCATGCCCGATGGCTTTCATTTCGTAGCTTTTTTCAGGATCTGAAAGATTGATCAATGCTTCATAAATAATGGAAGGCTGGCTGGATGTCCTGTACTGTTCATCCCCGGGGAATTTTGTATTGGTCCAGTATTCGTTCCAGTCCCAGCTTTGGTTGATCTCCAAAAGGACCCGTATCCGGCCGTTTACAGGCAGCCTTGTACGCAGCACAAAATCTTCTTGCGGGGTTGGTCCACTGATGGCATCCGGAACCGGATTGCCGGGCGTGGGCAGGTAATAACCATCTTCTGCCTGTATGCCACGCTTATGCGACCAGTAAGGCAACGCAGCCGGCCTGCGCACAACTCCGGGCTTCCAGACGCCCCCGCTTGCGTCTCCATGACCAAACACGCTGGTGGCGATCGACTTTGCCACAAACAGCGTTTCAAGGTAGTCGCTGTTCTCATCTTCAACCCAAACAGCCATGAGTGGATGATTATGCTCTTCACCCGCTTCAAATAACAGGTTCAGCTGTTTGCCGTCAAAGTCCGGTTTGGTAATGATGGTATCCGTTTGTGCAAAAGTAAAAACCGGCATCAGGAAAATGGATAAAAGAACGCTTTTCATTTTTTACAAAATTTATATTAAAACTCAACAATAATACCGATGGTCGGCAAAACAGTGCCGGATTCGGATTCAATCCTTCTCAACTCATATACTTGCTCTGGGTAAGGATCATCAGGATTTATGATCACAGGAATACCATTTTCATCCAGATTGGTTAAATTGTCCTGCTGTTCGGCCTTGAAATTATAAAGATTTTGGATATCCAGATACAGGATCAGTGACCACTTATCAAAAAAGTATTGCTTATCCACCCGTACATCCAACTGCTGAAAATTACCAAGCCTCAGGCTGTTATAGCGCTCATAGTCCAGGTATCCTCTTCCCCTGGCGTCCCAGGCCGGCCGTTTGCGGGATTCCATCAGATCATAGGGCGTATAGGGAGCTCCGCCCACAAAACGCCATTTGAACCCGACGTCCCAGTTTCTTTTCAGCTCTTTTAACACAGTCAGGTTCAGGATGTGCCGGTTGTCCCATTTAGAGGGAATGTACCCACCCTTGAGTTTTTGAAACTCGCTTCTAACGAAAGTGTAAGACAGGATGACGTTAAAACCCATAAAATCCTTGTCTCTGGCGAGCACTTCAAAGCCATATGCTCTTCCTTCTGCAACAGAGATCACCTCCTCATCGCCATAGGTTCCGAAATCACCTCCCTTATTGGCTATTGAAACGGAGTCATCAACACTGAAAGGGTAATCCCTGTAATATTTGTAAAATCCTTCCAGGGTGATCTTCGAGCGGTTGTCCGGTAAAAATTCAAGACCGGCTACCAGGTGATCGGCCCGGATGTATTTCAGGCCGTTCTCTTTGTTTACCAAAATACCGGCATTGTTCCGAAATCCCATGGTGGTATAGGGTGGGCGTTGATAATAGATGCCGGTGTTGAAATTGAGGAACCAAACATCCGTCAATGCATAAGAAGCTGAGAAGCGGGGTGAAAACTGATCCACGGGATTGGCCATTTCCTTCGAATAGCTAGTTCCGTCAAAGCGAACCCCAAGGCTCAGGATCAGGCGCTCGCTGAAAATACCCTTGCTTATCTGGGCAAAGGCATTGTAATTAAACAAATCAATACTGGAATTATAGTTGAGCACGCGCAGCGAATCCCGGATAAAGACCTTTTGAAAAGTGTTGTTGCTGTATTCGGCATAAGCTGCGCCCAGGCCGTAATTCAGCTTGTAACCTCCTGTCCTGGTGAAGCTTTCGACTCGCAGTTTGTTTTCACTTTCAATGGATTTGTAGTCGAAGGTTTTAAGCGAATCGATCTCGTTGTTGTTTAAATACTTGTAGGCAGTATTGTTTAAATAATTCCGGCTGAAAACAATGGTATTGAAACCATTGTCGCGAAAATGCTTAAAATTGGCGCCCACGGTATAACTGTATTGTTCGTTTACCGGCAGGTATCCGAGAATATATCTTTGTTCTTCATCGGGATTTTCGATGCCCGTATTCAGCTCAAAATGGTCGATGGCGCCCAGTCCGATGAGGGTCAACTGGTTTTTGTTGTCAAACTTATGTTTGTATTTAAATTGAGCATCGTTGTATGTTGGCAAAAATGGCAGGCCGATCACATCGAACAGGAAACCCAGGTAAGAGCGCCTTAGCGAGAATATCAGTCCAGATTTTCCGCTCACCGGCCCATTTGCCGTAAAAGCCAGGTCTGAGGCGCCCACTGCCGCTCTGAAGCCCCATTCCTCCATATTGGGGTCGATCTGCTCGAATTCGATAATGGAGCTGAGTGCATTGCCCCGATTGGCCGGGAAAGCCCCCGAATAAAATTCCACCTCCCGCACAAAATCCACATTGATGATGCCCACCGGGCCACCGGAAGCGCCCTGGGTTGAAAAGTGATTGAGTGTGGGTATTTCGATCCCGTCGAGGTAAAAGCTGTTTTCGCTGGCACCCCCTCCCCTTACGATCACATCATTCCTGAAGGAAACGGTCGATGAAACGCCTGGCAAAGATTGCAGTACGCGAGAAATATCGCGGTTGCCTCCGGGGTTTCTTTCAATTTCGGAAATGCTGAGTGTCCGAAGCGACAAAGGACTTTCCTCTTTCCTGATAAAAGGAGACGCCCTGATCTCAACCGTTTTAAGTTCCACCTGTTTTTCCTGCATGGGAAGCTCGATGTTGGCCGTCCGGGCATTGGTTACCAGAATTTCTTCCGAAACATATTTTTCAAAGCCCACTGCCGAGGCCTCCAGCCTGATGTAACCCGGTTCCAGACCGGTGAAGGTAAAATTCCCGTCCAGGTCGGAAGTGGACCCGATGTTGGTATTCCAGATCACGATATTGGCAAAGGGAATGGGTTCGTTGTTGGCGGTATTGTATATCTTGCCAACAATTTTACCGTTCTGCGCAAAAACCGCAGAAGCAAATAAAACGCCCCAGATTATTATTATCAGTTTGGTTTTCATTTCTCATTTTATAGCTTGTTTGTATTCTTTCAGAGCTCTTTCACGAACCTCTTTGTGATTAACAAGCATTTCAGGGTATTGTTCAGTATTCCATTCGGGGACCCACCTGCGAACATACTCATTGTCTCGGTCAAACTTTTGCTGTTGGGTAAGGGGATTGAATATCCTGAAATAAGGGGCGGCATCGCAACCGCTTCCGGCAACCCATTGCCAGTTGCCGACGTTGGAGGCCTGTTCATAGTCAAGCAGTTTTTCTGCAAAATAAGTTTCCCCCCATCGCCAGTCGATCAGCAAGTGTTTCACCAAAAAGCTACCGGCGATCATTCTGACGCGGTTGTGCATAAAACCGGTTTCATTCAGTTGACGCATACCGGCGTCAACCATCGGATATCCGGTTCGTCCATTGCACCAGGCTTCAAATTCTTTTTCTTTATTCCGCCACGATATGTTGTCATACTTCCTTTTGAAGGCATGTTCGGCACTTTCGGGAAAATGCCATAGGATCATCATAAAAAACTCCCTCCAGATCAATTCACCCAGAAAAGTATCGCTGAATTCTTTGGCAACCCTCACAAGCTTTCGGATGCTGATGGTACCGAAACGCAAATGCAGACCCAGGCGGGAGGTTCCATCTAAGGCGGGAATATCTCTGTAACGTTCATAATTGCGAATAAGCTCCCTGTCGATTTCAGCCGGGGGAAAGCTGAGACTGCTTTTTCGGAAACCAATATCTTCAAGTGATATTTCAGGAAAAGGATCGCATTTGAAAAAATGCGTTTTCAGCAATAACACCTCTCTCATTTCGAGCGTGTCGCCGCTGAGTGATGCTATCCATTTTTTGCTGTATGGGGTGTAAACCGTATAGGGTTTACCATCCTTTTTCAGTATCTCATCTTTTTCAAAGATCACCTGGTCTTTATAAGTATGAAATTTGACACCCTCCTGCTCCAGTAATTCCTTAACAGCCTTGTCGCGAGCAACGGCATAGGGCTCATAGTCATGGTTAGCGTAAACTGAAGAGATGTTGTAGTCTTTTTTTAGTTTTCGAAAAACCTCAATAGGTTTACCGTGTTTTACCAACAACGAACTTCCAAAGCCTTCCAACGATTTTTTCAGATGTTGCACCTGCTGATGGATAAAGGTTAGCCGGGCATCGTTTTTGGCAGGGAATTTATCAAGTATTTCAAAATCAAAAATGAACAGTGGGAGTATGCGCTCGTTCCTTTTAAGTGCATGAAACAAAGCCGTATTGTCTTCAAGCCTCAGGTCGCGCCTGAACCAGAAAATGACTGTTTCTGCCATGGGATGTTAAACTTTGATGAAAGGGAAAAACTTTGGCGTTCTCTCCTTGTATGCTTCCCAGTCGGGTCGTCCTTCATATTTTTCCTCCAGCATGGGCACGCCCGAAACGTACACAAGCAAGTAGGTGATCACGGCCGGGCTAATGACGGCAATAATCCCGTATTCAACGGGCAGCACAACCAGGAATATGCCCCACCAGATCACAGTTTCACCGAAATAGTTGGGATGGCGCGTGTATTTCCATAAACCAAAAGTCATCAGTTTTCCTTTGCTTTCGGGTTTGCTTTTGAATTTTTGCATCTGGTAATCGCCGACCACTTCAAAATAGTACCCGATCAGATAAACGGCAATGCCCAGATACTGAACCCAGGTCAGGCCGCGGAAATCAGCTACAAACGCAAAATATAAGGGGGCGGCAACAATGAACATCACCAGGCCCTGCAACATAAAAACTTTAAAAAAAGCATAAAGCGGTTCTTTCTTTCCCCATTTTTCACGCCAGTTTTTATATCTGAAATCTTCCCCTTTACCTTTGTTCCTCATAAAGATATAGATGCTCAGGCGCAGCCCCCAGAAAAAGATCATCAACAGCACAAACACCTTGGTGGCAAAAAGGAAAGGGTAGAACAAGAGCAGCACCAGCCCTGTCACGATGAAACCCGGCCCCCAGCCGATGTCCACAATGGAGTTGTTTTTTATGGCCTGGGCGATCAGGTAAAAAATGAACATATAAATAAAAATTGCGCTGGCTGAAATAATTAGGATTTTTCCAATCATGATGTATATTATTTATTGATAAGATCCTTCATTGCTTTTTCAATATTGCCGTATTTAAACTCAAATCCTTCTTCGAGCAAGTGGGCCGGTTTAATACGCTGACTGACAAGTAGCATTTCGTCGGCCATATCGCCCATCAGAAGCTTTAACAGAAAGGCAGGCACCCTGAACCAGGAAGGACGATGCATGGCCCTGCCCAATGCCTTCGTCAACTTTTTATGGCGAACCGGCTCCGGGCTGACCAGGTTGTATGCACCCTCAGTTTCATCCGAATCCAACAAGTGCTTTATCGCACGCACTTCATCTTCTATGTGGATCCATGACATCCATTGTTTTCCGTTTCCCAGCGGTCCGCCCAGGAAAAACTTAAACGGGAGTTTTATTTTCCCGATAATCCCATTCTCTTCTCCCAAAACAATTCCGCTGCGTATAAATATTTTTCTCGTCATATTGTTATCAATGGCATCAAGACTTTGCTCCCATTCATATACAACATCCGCCAAAAAACCTTCTCCCCTGTCGCTTTTTTCCGTGAGGATATGTTCGCCTCCGTTTCCATACAAACCAACAGCCGAACCCTGAATCACAACTTCAGGTTTGGGGTCGAGTTTATTGACGAGTTGTGCCACTGCCTTGGTGCTCTTAATCCTGCTTTGTCTGATTTTTTTCTTCTGTTTGGCTGTCCACGGTTTGGCCAGGTTTTCACCGGCCAGGTTTACAACGGCATATACTTTTTCAGGAAACTTATCCGGATCGATATTTCGCGCGTCCCATTCGATCACCTTCACATCCTTGCCAAAAAGGCTCCGGGCCTTTTCACTGCTTCGGCTTACCACATAAGGCAAGTAGGGATCATCCAAATTCCGGTAAATATTTTGCCCGATAAAACCGGTACCGCCTATGACAATAACATTTTTCATAAAGGATTTAACAATTAAATAAAGATAAGGTTTTTGACTGAATGCTCAAAATAGCAACTCTTGCATTTGGCATTTTACTTAAAAATGTGCTTGTACAGTTTTCTGAAATTTTCCCTATTAATTGCATGGCGCTTAGTGCCTTTCGTTCCGATTAAAAAGGCATAACTCTGTGTGTCCGGCAGGTTTGCCAGTACTATTTTAAGCATACCCATCAGAGGAATGATTGCGAACATGCCGGGGATACCCCAAACCATGCCGGCAGCAACAATGCTGAAGATGGTAACCATCGGATTGATCTTGACGGCTCCACCCGAAATATTCGGTGTCAGAATATTATTTTCGGTAAATTGAATGATGATGAAAAGAATGATCACCCTGAAAACGAAAACCGGCGAGCTGGCGGCGAGTATGGCGTAAGTGAGCGGCACAAAACCTCCGATAAGGGTACCGAAATAAGGTATAAAGTTAAACAGCGCTGAAAGTACCCCGAGCACAATGGGATAATCCATGCCGATGATCCACAAACCAGTGCTGTTTAATACACAAAGAATAGCAACCACTGCAAAAACGCCTCCCATATATTTTTTTGTCACTTCCGCAATTTCTTTCATGATTTTAACAACTACATGCCTTTTATCGTCAGGAACAACCTTCAGAAAAAAAACAGCAATTTTGGTCCGGTAATACAAAAACAGAAAAACATAAACGGGCATCAAACCAATCTTCACCACCGTACCGGTAGTAGCTGTAAACACCTTGCTTAAAAAGTTTGAACTACTCGTAAAAATATTGTTAACCCGTTTGTTGAGTATATCTTTGAGCTCGTGATCATCCATACCGAGAAACTCATTTATCGTAGCTACAATTTCGTTCACATTTTTGGAGGCCTGCTTTTTGATTTCAGGGAAATCTTCAAGCAATACAGAAACCTGGGAATAGACAAAAAACACAAAGCCAGAAATGATCACAACTCCGATAAGAATGCTAATGAGATTGGCCAATATACGTGGCACATTTCTTTTCTCCAAAGCAGCGGCGATCGGTAAAAGCAGATAAGAGAATAAAAACCCCAGGATGATGGGATACAAATATTCCCTGGCTTGTATCAGGATGTAAACAACGAGTATTGTGCTTAGCAGGAATACGAGAAACCTGATCGGAAACGGATAGCGCTCGTTCATTTCACCGGTTTTAAACATACAAAAAGTGCATCTCCATTTTTAGCCGGAAATGCACTTTACTCCAACAAAACTCTTATAGTTTATTGATTTCTTCGATCAGTTCATCCCGCTCTTTACCTGTTTTCTTTTGCAGCCTGCCAAGCAATTCATCTTCTTTTCCTTCGGCATAGCTCAGATCATCATCAGTGAGCTGACCGTATTTCTGTTTCAGTTTTCCTTTAACCTCATTCCAATTTCCTTTGATCTGTAATTTATCCATAGCTTTTGTTTTTTAGGATTTATATACAAGATGTATGGATAAATTTTGTGCCAAAGGGCTATAAGCTGCTTTGCAGTTGAAAACCACCTTTATGAGATTGTGTAAATAAAAGTTTTTGCAGGGGATACTGTAGAAAGTTCTCTACAAACCACCAATGCTATTGATTAAGCATAACCGGCATCACCAGCATTAGAATATCCTCTTTCTCGTTTTCATTTCCTACCGGGAGTATAATACCAGCTCGGTTGGGTGCGGACATTTCAAGGCTGACCTCATCAAACTCAAGATTGGTAAGCATTTCCTGCATAAACCTGGAATTGAATCCAATCTCGATGTCTTCGCCTTCATAATTGCAGGTAAGACGCTCTTTAGCTTCATTGGCAAAATCCACATCCTCGGCTGAGAGCAGCAATTCCTTACCTGATATTTTAAAGCGTATCTGATGCGTTGACTGGTTGGCGAAGATGGCCACACGTTTGATGGAATTCAACAATTGATGCCGGTCAATTACCAGTTTGTTCGGGTTTTTAGCAGGGATAACAGCCTCGTAGTTGGGATATTTGCCTTCTATCAAACGACAGATCAGGTTGAAGTTCCCCGATACAAACTGTGCATTAGTCTGATTGTATTTCACCTTCACCGGCGAATCATCCTCAGGCAGAATATTCCGCAATTGGTTTAAAGGTTTCTTCGGCAGGATCATCGAAGCGGAATCTTCCGCCTTGGCATCCATTCTTCTGTATCTCACAAGTTTGTGAGCGTCGGTGGCAACAAAGATCGTATCATCGGGGCTGATCTCAAAAAACACCCCCGACATTACCGGTCTCAGTTCGTCGCTCCCGGTGGCGAATATTGTTTTGTTAAAAGCATTCACCAAAAGATCCGAGGGAAATTCTATGAAAGAAGCTTCGTCCAGGGTTGGTTTTTGTGGGAATTCATCACCTTTATGCCCGGATAACTTATACTTTCCTTCACCAGCAGAAATCTCAACCAGCAAACTCTCTTCGTCAATATTGAATGTAATTGGAATGTCTGCAAAGGTTTTCAGGGTGTCGATCAGTATTTTTGCAGGAATGGCTACCGTGCCCGGTTCTTCTGATTTAGCCGGTGTAAGGATCACCGTCATGGTGGTCTCCAAATCCGAAGCGGTTATTTCAAGTTGTTGGCCATTCAGTTCAAAAAGGAAATCGTCAAGTATGGGCAGGGTATTGCTGCTGTTCAACACACCCGACAGGGATTGCAGGTTCTTTAATAAGGCTGAGCTGGAAACGATAAATTTCATGTTATCTTTATTTTCAGTTGATTAAACAAGCTTGTTTTTGTTGATGTAAATATATATCAAATTTCCGTAAGCCTGAATGAATAATGATTTCTTTCTCAACAATTTTTCAACTGTTTATTTCTTAGGTGAAGATTTCCTGAAGCTGAATGCTTTTTCTTTCCCTCTTAACAATCTCTTGATGTTGCTGTAATGCGTAAGGGGAACAAAAACGCCTACGGCGATTGAAAGCCATACCAGTGCATCTGAACCGGGCGCGAAAACAAATATCACAAAAAACGGAAAGCTGATGCTCGCAAAAATTGAAGCGAGAGATACAATTCTGAATAGGATCAACAACAATATAAATACGGCAAGCACCAACCACACGGCAAGCGGATATAAAGCAATGCCTATCCCCAATAGTGTTGCTACGCCCTTACCTCCCCTGAAACCGATATAAACGGGGAAAATATGTCCAAGCACTGCAGCAGCAGCAAGGCCGATGCGAAACAGGGTAAGCTGCTGCGGATCGGCAAAACCAAAATCATATAAGAGAGTCAGGCTAACAGCAAGCCACCCTTTCAATACGTCAATGATCAGTACCGGCACACCCGCTTTCCAGCCCAACACCCTGATGGTGTTGGTAGCACCTGCATTTCCACTTCCTTCTTCGCGCACATCCACCTTAAAAAAAGACTTTCCAATCCAAACCGATGAAGGTATGGACCCAAGCAAATAAGCTATCAGCAATGCAACAATGCTCTCGGTTGTCATAATTTATTCCCCTCTTCGCTTTGTTTGTTCAAATCTCTGCATTTTTCTAACGAAGTCAATCTGCTTGCGCCTGGTCGAAATAATGTATTCATAATTGAATTTCATATCATCTATCTCAATCTCAAAAGTCCTGTTTTTCTCATCCAGTTCGAGTAGCCGGTTGTTGAAATTCTGATCAGAAGAATAGGCTTGCATCACTCCTGAACTGCTCACATAATCAAAATAATACCAGCTTTTTTCTGAAAGTTCAAGATAAATGCTGATGGCGTCGCCGCTTCTGCGCTTTTCGATCTCAACGTATCCGTCAACATATTTGTATACCTGTTCGTCCAGGATATTACTGATGCCTATCTTACCGTAAGAAATATAAGCTGATTGTTCGGGATACCACCTAAGCTTAACATCGCTAAGCACCAGGGCATGCAACAATTCATCGGGGAATTTTCTGATGCGACCGTACAATCCAATCTGGTTCTCAATCTCATCCTCTTCTTTTTCATTCAAATAAAACTGGTACAATCGCTTGAACTTTTCGTCATCCAATGAAACGCCCATCAGGTTTGATTTCTGAAGACTATCGGCCATCATGCCCAGGCTTTTTTTATCAAATTCAAAATCAAGCACAAGGGAGGTTCTGAATTCTGTGGAATCCGGAATAATGTAATGTTCAGCCATTCCGACGGTGGTTATCTTCACCGGGTCCATGTCGACAATCAGGTCGAGCCAGCCGGTTCCCCGCAGGAAACATCTTTCGGTATGCAATTCGAGCAGGTTGCCGGCAAGGTCTTTTTCTTCAATGCGTTCCTTTTGCCCTACCAAATACTTATTCCTTTTATTATCATACTTCAATATGCCATTGGCAATGATCAGCAGGTTATCGGCCGGGTTTTCAAGCTGTTTAAAAAATGCCGGATAAATCCGGTTGTCTTCTGGCGAAAAGGCCAGTGCCACGCGAACACGTTCTTTTTCAAGATTGTAGGTTTGCGAATCGATTGGTATTTCGATATTTAGTGGATCGAGTATGGTGTCGAAACGTATCCAGTCTTTTTCCGAATCGAAACAGCTTTGATTCAAACGAAAAACCCCATCGTAGGCAAGATGTTCGCGATCCGCTTCCAGCCTGGCATAGCCAAAATAATTGAAGTTGGGACTGAGCCAAAAAACGGAATTCTGTGGAATCACACCCGTGGCATATGTGATCCCTTTTTCCACCCCGATTTTAGCCATTTTGATCTCCTGCCGGGTATCGTTCATATCAACATAATCATACGAACCCCTGGCCTTGTAATTATGCTTGGATTCAATACTGACAGTGGCATTGTAGAAGTAATGATACTTGTTTGCCGTATCTGCAATGATATATGCCTGTTGCAGGCTGTCCATTTTTGCATTCCGGGAAATATTGATCCGCCCGTCGCCGGGAAAGATCGCCGCATCGGCCACACGCATGATCTTAACGCCTTCGGCTGCGATCTTATAATTCACCATATCGTAGGTAGCCTTTTCACAGAAGAATGCAAGTGAATCCTGTTCGGGATGAATTGAGATAAATTCTGATCCGGTGAAGTCGATGTCAATTAGCTCATATAAGGTCAGATCCTCAAAACCCGGCATTCGGTCGGCCAAATTGTTTATGAGGGTGATTTGTTGTCTGTCCATGTCCCATTCCATCTCATCCATCGAACTCATATACTGGTTGAAAGGAAATTTCACGATGGATAGTTTTCCGGTTGTTTCAAAATGCCCCATGCGGGTTTCAAAATCAATTTCCGAACGATAATCGTTTGTAGAAATGGCCATTTGTTTTTCATCCAGTGTAAGCAGTCTGAAGTCGGATGTATCGGCGACAAGGGAAAAATGATCGAAGTCAAATAACTTAGAAGATATCTCTGCTTTTGAAAAATTAAAGACGCCATCTCCTGTCATGCCATCAGGGGATATGGTCAGCTCTCCTTTGAATTTCGAGTCATTGCCATACATGAGAAAGGAGTTGTCGATGCTTGCCACATGCATTTTGTTTGTATCCGTATTCCAGATCATATCCACAACCTTCCCTTTGGTTTCGGGAAACTCGGGATCATAATCCTGATCCCCTGCCTTAAATTCCTCAACCCGGGCGAGCAGCGAATCGAGATAAAAATTAAATACACGTGATCCGGATTCGGTGGTCAGATACGTAAGCATTCCCTCCCCGTCAAGTCCCTTATTGCTAAGGGTAATATTGTTGTAAAACCTTCCTTTCCCCTGATAAACCTGAAAGCCCGTATCGGGTGTATTATGCTTAAAACCGAGCGAATAATCATCCATAACAACCAGGGGCTCATGAATGGGGGGCATGGTCAGTCCCGACTCAAGGTATCCGTCAAAATGGATATCCTCCGTGCTTATATCATCCAGGCCTTGCAGAAGAAAAGGTTCCACCAGATAATAAAAACGGTTTCTGTCATAAGTTGTTTCTTTCATCTGGCTGTGGTCAAAATAGACATATGCATCATTGACCGTCTGAAATTCAGGAAAACGCGCGAAATCATGCATACCCGACTTGTTTTTTTGCTGATCGATATACAGCTCACCGCTCAGGTCGGTAATCACATTTTTAACACGCTTATAATAAGGATTTCCGTATTTATCCGTAGAATCTGTTTCAACAAAAAAGCTTAGCGCCCACACATCGGGTAGCTTTAGCTTAAAGGAATCATACCTGAAAATCCCATCCTGAACATAAAACTCAAACATTCCGGCCCGCACCAAACCCGAAAAAGTGAAATCCCGGTTTTTTTCCATCATGATCTGATAGTCTTTCGGATTGATCATAACACGCTGCGAGTCGCTAAGCATGATTTGATTCACCCCGTTGATCTTCAGCTTGAAATTTTCAACGTCAAGCAATGCATTGCTCTCCTGTTTGGTGGTGGATTCAAAATTAATATGATCGTAGTCGATCTTTCCAGCTTTGGCATCCAGATAATCAAACAACTTCTTTTTTACCACAGCTTGTTCCTCGATAACGTTATATACAAGAAATCCCCTCGCCGCCAGGTTGAACAAAATGGCACTGGCCTGTTCCTGCGGTTTATCGATATATTTGGCAAAGGCGCTAAGCTTAATGGTATTCGAGTTATATCTTTTGGTATATTTTTTTACCAGTTCCAGGGGATTAACCGGATCAATACCTTGCAGTTTATAATATTCATCTTTTGAAAAATGATTCACCGATTCGAAAGAAGCTTCACTGATATCACTTATACGGGGCTTCATCTCGAAACTCATGGTATCTTCATGCATTTTCCAGAACAGGGCTTCACAATAAATATCCATCATATGATAGGAATCGAAGAACGGGCTCCTCGACAAGCCTTGCCCCGAGCGGTAAAGGCTCAACTCGCGATTTGCGGAATGAAAACGCATTTTAAGACTGGGATGATACACCGAATCCTGCTCATAATAAATTGAAACCGCCGACCGCATGGCACTCAACTTGTTGTCCTCAATATGATATTCGGCTGATCGTGCCCTGACGAACAATTCATCTCCCCTGAAAAAACTTAATTCGGCCGGTTTATCCTTTTGCCCTGTTCCGATAAATTTGCTGCCTTCAAGGGCAATACCTCCCTCGAAATTTACATCCTCAAAAATATTGCGGACGTAGTAATTTTGAATAAATGATCTGAATTGCGGATAGGTTGTAAACCGATTTGGAGGACTGGTTGTTACACGTTCGCTCAACCGGCCCAGAACCGGTTCTTCGAAAAAGACCGCATGATGCATGGCGACCGTGTCAACTTCATAGCTTAGCTCTCGTAAGTCTATTTTATAGCCCGAGAGGATCTCGGCATACACATCTTCACCCTTAAGGCCAACTCGCCACCAATCGACCGTACCGCCACGTCCGTAAAACTCTTTTTGATCGTAATTAAAGCGCCCTCTTGTAGCGACTATGGTGCTGCTGTCGTTACGTGTGGCACAAATCAGGTCAAGTTGTTCAAAATGGATTTCAGGAACCGAATCATATCTAAATTCAAAATCGGCATTCCTGAATTTCCATTGCATGTAGTTTTTATCGAAAAGATAGTGCACGGTGAAAAGCTGGTTCGTGTATTCAAAATAATCGCTAAGTTCGGTACGGGAACGCCTGTCGATCATAGGATGAAAGCTGTTGAGCCAGGCTATAACACTGTTGTCGCTCTGCTGTGACCAGGCCAGTTCATTCAACGATTTCAGATAAAGGAAAAACACCGGATAAGTTCGTTGTTTTGCTTCCAGCATCATGTTGGCTGTGGTGATGATTGCTTCCTTCACTCGCGGACCGAACCGGTCGGAAATCCATTTTTCAGAGAATCGTTCAAGCAAATCTTCTGATTGCTCTTCATAATACTTGCTTTTGGTATCAAGCAGCATGGCAGAATACGCATTAAAAAAGTCCTCCCTTCCTTCGGGAAACTTTTCCGGTTGCTGGCCATAGCCCACAGCGGTAATCAAAGAAACAACAACATACAGGATTATCTTTGCAATTTGACCCATTTATTTTCCGGCTTTGGAATATAACCACAAATTAATCGAATTATTCTCTTTGGAAAACAGCGGCCACCCAATCGTTTTCAACAATTTTATGCACATTGACATAAGCCAGTGCGGCAAGCATATTTTGAATTGACGCCAGATCGTTTTGCAGAAACCCGCTTAAAAGAAACAACCCTTTTTGCGAATGATAATTGGAGTATTTGGGAACATCTTCCAGCAAAACATTCCTGTTGATGTTCGCAAGAATATAATCGAACTTCTCTTCGGGAATATGGCCGGCGTCGCCTTCCAATGCCTTTATGTTCTTCACTCCGTTCAATGCCATGTTGTGCCGGGTGTTTTGTACGGCCCAGCTGCTATTGTCGATGGCCACAACCCGGGAGGCCTTTTTCAGGGATGCAAATATGGCCAGAATACCGGTTCCGCATCCCATATCCAAAACAGATTTATTTTCGAAATCAAGCTCCAGCATCAGTTCAAGCATGCAGGCAGTTGTTTCGTGATGGGCCGTACCAAACGACATCTGTGGCTCAATTATGAGGTTGTATTCGTAAGGGGATTCAATCTTGTGAAAGGGAGCCCTGATCAGGCATTTCCCGGCAATCACAACAGCTTCAAAATTTTGTTCCCAGATCTCATTCCAGTTTTTTTCGCTGATGAGATCAACGCTATAGGTTATTTCTCTGAACAACTCACCGGATAAAACTTCTTTAAGTTCATCTTCAGAAAAGTTTTCTTTCCCGATAAAGGCCATTAACTGCTCTTCATCTTCCTGGAAATTATCATATCCATAAGCTGAAAGCATGGCTGACAGTATTTCGCGTATTTCCAATGGAGCCTTAGAAAAGGATATCTGTATATAATCCATTGGATTTCAATCCATGCTTTTAACAATCTTAAAAAACTCATCAGCATCAAGAGATGCTCCGCCTATCAATCCGCCATCAACATCCGGATTGGAAAAAAGGCTTTTGGCATTTTTCGAATTGCAGCTACCACCATAAAGAATACTCATCTCTTCGGCAGCATCCTTGCTAAACTTACCGGAAATTTGTTTGCGAATGTAGGCATGCATTTCCTGCGCTTGCTCAGGACTGGCATTTTTCCCCGTACCGATTGCCCATACAGGCTCGTAGGCGATTACGATTTGTTTAAGCTGTTCGGAAGTGAGATGTGATAGCGCTTTTTCAATTTGTTTCCCGACCACATCAAATTGCTTATTGGATTCTCTTTCTTCAAGGGTTTCCCCGCAACAATAAACAGCTATAATTTCATTTTTAAGCAAAGCGTTGATCTTATCAGCAACCGATTCATCGGTTTCATGATAATATTTCCTCCTTTCAGAATGTCCCACAATGCAGTAGTTCACTTCCATCGATTTTAGCATTGGTGCCGATATTTCTCCTGTATATGCCCCGAAATCGTTGGCATTTACATTTTGCGCCCCTACCTTAAGTTTTCTTCCCTGTGCCAGATCCGTGGCTAACTCCAGATAAGGGGAAGGGGGGCAAATCAGGATTTCTTTGTCATCTTCCAGTGAGTGCGCTTCCAAATGCTTAAGCAAATCGCTAATCAATTCTTCCGCTTCCTGGAAGGTTTTGTTCATTTTCCAGTTTCCTGCTATGATCTTTTTTCTCATAATTTTTCTTTTTAAGTTATTCTAACTCTGGGGTCCAACATCCCGTAAAGGATATCTACAAAAATATTAATAAAGACTAAGATAACACCAATTACAAGCACGGCTCCCATGATCACAGGAAAGTCGTACATTTCAAGTGCTTCAACAATTACCACGCCTACACCTTTCCAATCGAAAACAAACTCCACAAAAACGGCACCGGCCATCAGGGAGGCAAACCAGCCCGATACAGCCGTAATAACCGGATTAAGAGCATTTTTTAATGCGTGGCGTCTGATCACCTTGCTGTTGCTCAATCCTTTTGCTTTGGCAGTCCTGATGTAATCCTGCGACAGCACATCTAACAGGGAAGTCCTGGTAAGCTCCACTACAATAGCCAGCGGCCTGATGCCAAGAGTCAGCGCCGGAAGAATCAAATTTTTCAGATCCAGGTATTCCCCCCTGCCGTAGTTGTCAAGGGAGTATAGGCTTCCTATCATATTGAGTCCGGTATATTCGGCCAGAATAAATGCAAAAATCCAGGCGTTCAGTATGGCTGCATAAAATGAGGGTAATGACATCCCCAACACTGAAAAAACCAGTGCAATTTTATCAACAACCTTGTTTTTCTTTATGGCAAGAAAAATTCCGATGAACACACCAATGATAATGGCAAACAATATTGCGACCGTGGCCAGCAATATGGTTTTGGGAAAGGCTTCTGAAAGGATTTCCGACACCTCCCTTTTGGATTGGTAAGAGCGGCGCAGATAAGGTTTTTTGAACACTACAACACCCTTTGCGGAAATCTTAAAAAGCTTTGTGTAGGGTTCATATTTGGAATCCCTCAGATACCAGTAACTATCCTGATCGAGACTGTGAACCGACAGGGGTGAAAGGTCGTTTAAAAAATTCAGGTATTGCGTTGCCAGGGGCTTATCCAGTCCAAGGTCTTTCCTTACGGCCTCCACAGAAGCAATATCTGCGCGCTGTCCGAGCATCATGCGTGCCGGGTCGCCGGGCAGTATGTTGAACAGAATGAACACCACGGTAACCACCCCGAATAAAACAAGAATACCATATCCCAATCTTCTTGTAATGAAGCGAAGCATAGCTTAAAGGTCGGTATTTTTATTCAATGTATTTTGTTTTGATCTCCCAAAAGTCGGGGAGATCATTATAATGCCATTTGGCTAGGATCTCTCCCTCGCGAATCATCATCAAACCCGGGTTGGACCTGATCATGGCTTTCAGCTCGTTTTCGTTCGAGTAATAAACAGGTCCTTTAAAACCGGTCTTCTCAATGAATTCGGTTACCACCTCCGGTGTGTTCAGGTATGCGTTATCAGTGATCATGAAAAGAGAAACCCCTTCGTGCTTGGCGTCCCTGTATATTTCATTGATCAGGTCGAAGCTCTTGATGTTGGATTTTTCCAGATTCCATGCGATCACCATAAGCTGGCTTTCTTCTACCGCCAGAATGCTGTCGGTATGGATATCTCCATTATGGTCCTCAATCGTTAGATTGTATTCAATATACCCTTCCGGCGCCACCTCTCTTCTTAAAATGTATTTCCAGTTGTCCAGATCTTCGGGTAGATTTGTGGATTCGAACTCTTTCTGTTCCCCGGTTTTCTTGTTCTCATAGGTGAAGAAATACAGCCAATCTCCTTCCAGCTCGGGGGTCAGGTCGTTTCCAACTTTGTAATTTCTAAAGTCCCACACGGGCAAGTGATTCAGGTTGTATAATGAAAACCACACAAAGCCGAGCAACCCAAACAGCAACACAGCCCATTGCGCCCGGCCCGGCCAATAGCTTATAACCCTTTTTCTGGTTTTGAAAATAAAAGATGCCAGGGCCAGCAATACCAGGTTTTTGTAAAAGGTATTCCAGTTGTTCAGTTTAATGGCGTCTCCGAAACATCCACAATCGTCGACCGGGGCATAAATCGCATCAAAAAAGGTAAGGATGGTGAAAAATACCATCAGGATAAGCAGGCCCCATGCAACCTGTTTCATCTTAACATTCAGAATCAGGGCAAACCCGAGCAGAAACTCCAGGGCCGACAGCCCGATCGACAGTACAATTGCGATGGGATTGGCCCATTCGGTCCCGTAAGCGATAAAGTAATCATGAAATTTGTAAGCCGTACCCAGCGGGTCGACGCCTTTTACCAGTCCCGAGAAAACAAAAACGATCCCAACAAGCAATCTGCAAACAACGATCAAAACCTTCATAATCCTACTCCTGTTGATTTTCTTCCTCCTCCAGCAATTTTATCAATGCGAAAACAGCATAGTTGATTATATCGTAATAATTGGCGTCCACCCCTTCCGAAACGGAGGTCATGCCCTGGTTGTCTTCAATTTGCTTGATCCTGAACAGTTTCATCAAAATAATATCCGTCAGGGAACTGATGCGCATATTTCGCCAGGCCTCGCTGTAGTCGTGGTTTTTATCCTGCATCAGGTTTTTTGATTCGACAGCATATTTATCATAAAGCTGCTCAACCTGTTGAGTCTCTATTTCCAGCTCGCCGAAATTTTCAGGCAATTCTTTGTCGCCCAGCTCAATCTGTATCAATGCAATAATGGAATAATTTACAATGCCGATAAACTCGGGCTTGATGCCTTCGTTTACTTTTGTTGTCCCTTTGCCGTCGATGCTTCTGATGCGATTGGCTTTGATATAAATCTGATCCGTGAGGGATGAAGTGCGCAACACCCGCCAGGCGCTGCCGTAATCCTTCATTTTGGCAAGGAAAACATGCCTGCACTCCCCGATCACCCGATCAAACTGTCCGGAAGTCTTCTTGCTCATTATTGTTTAATTTTGCAGGAAATCAATTTTAAATGGATAAAAGTACATCTTTTTCATATATACCTTTTCCTGAGTGCAAAGGTAAAATTCTTTCGCGGGAGCGCCCCCTTGTGATGGGAATTTTAAACCTTACGCCCGATTCTTTTTATGATAAAGGCAAGAGCTATGCGTTCGCAGACGCCATGCGACAAACGGAACGCATGCTGAAAGAAGGTGCTGATATTATTGACATCGGCGCCGTTTCCACCAGGCCGGGCGCTCCGGAAGTAAATGCTGATGAAGAGCATAAAAGGCTCGAACCTGTATTTAAAGCCATTACCAGGCGTTTCCCCGAAGCAGTGCTGAGCATCGACACCTACCGCTCTGAAATTGCCCGCCGGGCCATCGAAGCGGGCTGCGACATCATCAATGACATTTCGGGCGGACGATTCGACCCCGGAATTTTCGATGTGGCCAGATCGTTTGATGTTCCTTACATTTTGATGCATATGAAGGGCACACCCCAGGATATGCAATCGAACCCCCAATATGATGATGTGATCGAAGAGATCAGAACGTTTTTTGAAGCGCAAATTGCCGGGCTTAAAAACGAAAGTTATAATAAAATCGTTCTGGACCCCGGCTTTGGGTTTGGCAAGAATGTGGATCACAACTTCATCCTGCTAAAGCAGCTGAAGGTATTCAAAAACCTGGGTTATCCGGTTTTGGCTGGAATTTCAAGGAAATCGATGATCAACAAACTGCTGGGTACCAAACCGCATTCTGCATTGAATGGCACCACCATTGCAAACACCCTGGCCTTGCTCAATGGTGCGGATATCCTGCGCGTGCATGATGTAAAAGAGGCCGTACAGGCGGTGAAGATGGTGGAAAAATATTTGGAAGTATGAATTATAAATCAATGCGATTAACATGAAACTCTACAAACCCGAAGTCTTCCAGGGCGCTCTCAGCAAGAAGCATTATTTCGAAGGATGGTATTTCAAACATGTGAGCAAAGACATGGAACATGTGTATGCGCTGATACCCGGCATTTCTTTAAGCCGGGACGACAAGCACGCCTTCATTCAGAAGATAAACGGTATCACGGGCGAAACGGCATATTTCCAATACCCCCTTCAGGATTTTTGGGCTAGCCGCAAGGAACTAAGTATTCGTGTCGGTGATTCGACTTTCAGCAAAAACGGGATCGACATCAACATCGATCAAAACGGAACGAAGATCACAGGTAAAGTTGATTACAGCAAGCTCACCCATTATCCTAAAAAACTTTTCTCGCCGGGCATCATGGGATGGTTTTCCTTTGTGCCCATGATGGAATGCAAGCACGGCATCGTATCGGTTCAGCATCAGCTGAACGGACGGCTGCATATTGGAGATAAAACAGTCGATTTTGACGGCGGCAATGGCTACATCGAAAAAGACTGGGGAACATCCTTCCCCGAAAGCTGGATATGGGTGCATTGCAACAATTTTGAAAAAAGCGACGCCTCCCTCACTTTTTCAGTAGCAAAAATTCCCTGGCTGGGCAGCTTCTTTATGGGGCTGATCTGTTTGTTGTATTACCAGGGAAAGTATTACCTGTTTGCCACCTACAATAGATCAGAAGTAAAAAAGCTTGAATACGGAAACAACCGTCTACTTGTAGAACTCACAGGCAAAAATCACAAGCTGGAAATTCAGGTTGTTCAGAACCGTTCAGGGGATTTGAAAGCACCTTCCAGAGGGGAAATGAGCCGCATCATCAAAGAAAGCATCGATTCGAATGTGGAAATCATCTTAAGTGATCAGGAAGGAAAAATCCTTTACCAAGACCATGGAACCCGCGCCGGAATGGAGATCATTGAAAAGGTTCTTAAATATTACTAAAAGAAATAAATCCCCGCGGGATAAATTATTCAACCATATTCTGATTTTTGTTTGTATATTTCAACATCTATGGATTTGATTTGGTCAATACTTCTGGTGATTGGTGGACTGTTGCTGGTGATCTTTTTCTCGGAGCAGTTGGTGAAAGGGGTTGCGGGCACTTCCATGCATTTTCATGTCCCGGCTTTCCTGATCTCAGTGGTCTTCCTGGGATTTGACCCCGAGAATCTGGGTGTTGGCACCGTGGGCAGTTTCGAACATGTTGGAGGCATTGCTATGGGATCCATCGTCGGAGCAGCGATGGTGGCTATGGCACTCGCCCTGGGAATCACTGCCTTGCTTGTCCCGTTGAAGTTTAAAAAAATATCCTGGAAGCTATTGCTGGTTCCTTTTGTTTCCGTGCTTCTTTTCAGCCTGCTGGCAATCGACGGGCGCCTGGGCCGCGCAGACGGGATCATATTGATTGCAGCCTATGTTTTCTCCATATTATACCTGATTTACCTGAATAAAAAAGGCATTAGCATAAAGGCAGGCGGTGAAATCTCTGAGATGCTGCATAAGGAAAAACTTCCGCCCGGTTGGAAATCGGGGGGATTGCTATTGCTTTCCCTACTTGCCATAATCGGTGGCAGCAAGATGCTGGTTGAAGGCTCCAAAGTACTCCTTGACCACATCAATATCAGCGATACCCTTTACGGAATGACCATCATTGCATTATTGGTGAGCGTCGAGGAAATCGCCCGCGAGCTGCCCGCAGCCCTTAAAGGGAAATCAGATATTTCGATGGGCAATGTGGTAGGATCCGTGCTGGCATTTTTTCTGTTCAACGCAGGTGTGATCGCTTTGGTTCAACCTGTTGATCTTGCTGATGTCACGCTTAACTTTTACATACCCCTTAGCCTGGCTACCGTTCTGCTGATCATATTTCTTTTGTTCTTTCTTCAAAAAATACCGCGCTGGGCTGGGGCAATCCTTCTGTTGATTTATGTTGGCTTTGCAATAACAGGATACCTGCTTTAATATGTAACTCTTTTTTAAAGTCGCCAGAGCAATTTAGAAATATTATAAACTAATTACTTCTCTACGTCATAAGCAACTATATTATAACCAAATATAAACAGAGGCCGGTTTTACAAGCTTAAAACATACATATATCTACATAAATAATTCGGATATTTGTAAAGATTTCAGTAAGCAAATACCGAAATTATAAGGAGCGGATGAATTATTACGGATTGTTAATCGGACTGGCCTCTTTTCTGATCATCGGGATGTTTCATCCCCTGGTGATCAAGCTCGAATATTACTTCGGCAAAAAAAGCTGGTGGGTACTTTTGTTGCCCGCCCTTGGCTTTATGATCCTTTCATTTGCAGCTTCTGCTTTCTACTCCATCATTTTCGGGGTGTTGAGCTTTGCTTGTATATGGAGTATTCTGGAGATATTCAAACAGCATGAAAGGGTTATAAAAGGGAGAGCAAAACGCAATCCAAAGCGAAATTACGATGAATGAGATCCTGATCGACATCGGCGGATATGAGATAAACCTGACCGGCTTTATCGTCGGGCTTGCAAGTTTTCTCATCATTATGATCTCAAGGTATTCATGTATTGTTGGTGAATACTATTTCACCAAAAAAATATGGATCGCCTTTTTATTGATCGGTCTGGTATCGGTTTTATTATCCCTGCTGGTTAACAGCATTATTCTGTCGGCCATCATCGGCATTTTCGGTTTTGCTTATTTGTGGGGAATTATGGAAGTAATAGAACAGGAACAACGGGTTGCAAAGGGATGGTTTCCCAAAAACCCGAAAAGGAATCAATAATTATGTTTTCATTCGGAATATTTGCATCACATACACCTTTCCTGATCATGGCAGGTTTGTACCTGTTTTACATGCTGATCAGCTTCGGCATGAAAGCCGGCCGGGATGAGGAGGATGTTATAAAGGATGAAAACAAAACCATAACACAACAGCTTAACGAATCCGTTGTTGATCAAAATACGGTACTTGAGCTCCGCTCCTCAGTTTTCCAAAATGATGATTTTGACCAGGCCGTCGATCATCAGAAAGTTCACCTGAAATTAACTCTATCCGGAAATATTATAAAATGGCCGCAAAGCCATGGGTGTGTCCCGACTTTTTTAGATTACCATCTTTTCAGCAGGCCTCCACCTGCAAGAGCTTAATCATTTTTTGATTTGCAGTTTTGATTAAGTAAAGGGACGAACCGTCCCAGGTATTCACAATTTCTTCAATTAATTTTTTTATGAAAACAAGGATACTCATGATATTCGTGTTTAGCATCTTCTGGATGCAGCTAAGGGCACAACATGTTTTAAAGATCAGCGACAGTACAAATCTTCCTTCCATTCAACTTGAGGAAGTGGATATACGGTCATCAAAAGAAAATATAGAAATACAAAAACTACCGCTTTCCGCGAGTTTGCTGCGGTCAGGTCGCATTGAGGACGATCAGATCAGTTCAACAACGGAATTGAGTTCAAGAATACCCAATCTCTTTATGCCGGAGTACGGCTCCAAGCTTACCTCCCCGATTTACATCAGGGGCATCGGTTCGCGCATCAACACCCCTTCGGTTGGCCTTTATGTTGATGGGGTTCCTTATTTTGAAAAAGCCGCTTTCAACTTTGAGTTCTTCGACATTGAACGTATCGAAGTGCTGCGCGGACCGCAGGGAACGCTTTATGGAAGAAACACCATGGGCGGCATTATCAATATCTATACCCGCAAACCCGGATCCGATCGCAAAACCAATATCGATCTGTTTGCCGGAAACTACAATTTCCTGAAAGGGCATATCGGCCATGACCAGCCCCTGGGCGATCATCTGAGCCTGGGCATCAACGGATTGTTTATGCGACACGACGGATTTTATGAAAACGCCTTTACCGGTGACAAGGTCGACCGCATGGACAATTACAGCGGACGTGCCAGGCTGGTATATAACCCCGATGGACCGTGGGAAGCAGAATACAGCATGAATATGGAAGTGAGCAGGCAGGGCGGATACCCCTATGCCATCATGAGCCAAACAGATACCGCCGCCAATCCCATCAGTTACAACCGGTATAGTTTTTACGACAGAGATCTGCTGTCGAACAACTTCAAGCTAAAATACAAATCCGGAAATACCCGTTTCAGCTCGGTGACCAGTCATCAATATTTGAACGGCTACCAGGAGATCGACCAGGATTTTACGCCGGCAACCCTGCTTTTTGTCACCCAGGATGAAGATCAGCATATGATCTCACAGGAGTTCAACATGCAAAACAAATGGAACGATTATACCGCCGTGACCGGAATGTTCGGCTTCCTGCAATATTCCGACAAAGTGGTTGATGTGGAATTCGGCGAAGACGGTGTTGCCGCCTTCAACCTGCCGGGCCCGACCACAAAGATCAAGTTTTACGACCAGCTGACCCGGGGGGCTGCGGCCTATCATCAGTCCACATGGCAAAATGTTTTGTTTGACGGTTTGTCCTTCACGGCGGGAGTACGCCTGGATTACGAAAAAGCCATCCTGGACTATCAGTACGATCTGATCATCAACGACAATACAATTCCCAAAACAACTTTTGAAAATTCTTTGGAGTTCTTCGAGCTGTTGCCCAGGATTTCGTTGATGTACACCGTTCAGGACGATCTGAGCACCTACCTGACCCTGTCGAAAGGATACAAATCCGGCGGGTTCAATTCCACTTTCGAAAGGCCCGAGGACCGGACATTCGATCCGGAAAAAAGCTGGAATTACGAAGCGGGCGTCAAAAGCAAATGGATCGATAAACGACTCATGGCCAACCTGGCGGTATTTTATATCGACTGGTACGACCAGCAGATCTATCAACCGGTGCCCAGCGGACAGGGTTCCATGCTGAAAAATGCTGGCCATTCAGAGAGCAAAGGCCTCGAACTGGAGCTTTCCGCCCTGCCGGCACGTGGTGTACAGGCCTATGCCAGTTTCGGTTATGTGGATGCCAGATTTCTCTATTACCGGGAAGATTCTGCCACGAACTATAGCGGCAACAGGATCCCATATATTCCTGAAATGACTTTGAGTATTGGTGGCAGTTACAAGTTTTATTTGAAGTCGGATATCCTGGACCACATCAAACTCGACATCAGCTACCAGGGTATCGGAAAGCATTACTGGAACGAAGAAAACACCGCCGCCCAGGATTATTACGGCTTACTTAACAGTCAGCTTGGCCTTTCAACAAAATGGTTCGATCTCGGGCTATGGGGAAAGAATATCCTCGACACGGATTATTCAGCATTTTATTTTGAAGCCATTGGCAACCAATACCTGCAAAGAGGAAAACCAGCTAGATTCGGCATTTACCTCTCGGCAAGTTTTTAATTGCATATGATCAAAAAGGAATACCAGAAATACGGAACCCTGCTGAGCCTTTACCTGGCACAGTCCATACCGATGAGTTTCTTCTCAACGGTAGTGCCTGTTATTATGCGTCAGGAAAACTATTCGCTTGAAGCCATCGGCTATCTTCAGTTGGTTAAGCTGCCCTGGATCCTGAAATTCCTCTGGGCGCCCCTGGTCGATAAAAGCTGTCCCAACCGCAGGAAGTACCGCCGCTGGATCATTTTCTCCGAATTGTTCTATGCCGTGGTGATTGTGGGCGTCGGGTTTTTGAACCTGCAAACCGATTTCAGCCTGATCATATTTTTTATGGTAATCGCCTTTGTTGCATCCGCCACCCAGGACATAGCCACGGACGCCTTTGCCATCCTCAGCTTAAAAAAGGAAGAACGAAGCCTGGGCAACAGCATGCAATCGGCGGGGATGTTCCTGGGCACACTGGTTGGAAGCGGACTGCTGCTGATCATCTATCACTATCTCGGCTGGCGTTTCCTGCTGATCGCACTGGCGGCATTTGTCCTGATCGCTTTGATCCCCCTAAAACTTTTCAGACTCGACAAAAAGATTAAAAGTGAGAAATCCGGTAAGGCCATACGCATGGGCGACATACTGCTTTTCTTCAGGCAGCCGGGTATAGGGAAACGCGTGGTTTTGCTCTTGTTTTTCTATAGCGGTATGATCGGCATACTGACCATGCTCAAACCTTTTCTTGTAGATCTGGGTTATAATGTGAAGGACATCGGTTTTATATCAGGGATATTCGGGACGGCCATCGGCGCGCTGAGTGCATTGCTCGGCGGTTTGCTGATCAGAAAGATCGGCAGGCACAAGAGTTTGTATCTATTTGCCACAGCCGGTTTGATTGCAGCCATGTATTTTCTATGGTTAAGCCATGCCCCCGATGGTCTGTTCAGGATTTACGGGGGTGTAGCTATCCTTTGGGGATCTTATGCCATGTCGTCGGTGGGCGTTTTTACCATCTCAATGGATATTGTAAGGCCCGGCCGGGAAGGAACCGATTTCACCCTTCAAATCGTGCTGGTGCATCTGAGCAGCCTTGCCATTGCCGTTTCCTCCGGGAGGATCGCCGACCTGATCGGTTATAAGGGACTGTTTTTGCTTGAGATCATACTGGCTGCCTTTGTGATCCTTGCAGTGAAATTATTTTACAACGAAAAACTAAAAACAAGATGATCCGAAGAGATTTGCTTGATAAATACGACAAGGCCGTGCCGAGGTATACCAGTTATCCGCCAGCCAATTTCTTTAATGAGGATTTCACGGAACGTGATTTTAAAACCCATCTCGTGAGTTCCAACCGTGAAAAACCCGAAAACATCTCTCTTTATATCCACATCCCCTTTTGCCCCATGCTTTGCTTTTATTGCGGATGCAACACCACCATCACGCGCAACGATAAAGTGATCGAATCTTACATGGAAGCCCTGAAAAAGGAAATAAAAAAAGTGGCGACTTTCCTTGACAATACAAGAGAGGTCTCCCAGATCCACTGGGGCGGAGGCACGCCGAACGCACTCGGCATTGACCTTATAAAACCGGTGATGGACCTGATCTATGAACGCTTCCGGATCAGGGAAAAGGCTGAGATCGCGATGGAATGCAGCCCAGCCTATCTCAGCTATGATTACCTGGATGCACTTTTTGATATGGGATTCAACCGCATCAGCCTGGGCATACAGGATCTCAGGACGGAGGTGCTGAAAGCGGTAAACCGCGCCGAACCCGCACTGCCCGTGGAAGTCATTATGGAATATATCAGGAAAAACAGCGTGGCCGGCGTCAACCTGGATTTTATTTACGGGCTCCCGATGCAAACGGTCGAAAGTTTCAAAGAGACCATCGGCAGGGCGTCAGCGCTTCATCCTGACCGCCTGGTTACCTTTTCCTATGCGCATGTCCCCTGGTTCAGGAAAGCGCAAAAAAAACTCGAAAGCTACGGTCTGCCGGATGCAGGCAGCAAACTGAAAATGTTCGAGGCCGGCTTTGATGTTATGACTTCAAAGGGTTATACTCCCATTGGCCTGGATCACTACGCCAAACCCGGTGACGAACTGAGCAAGGCGCTGGCAAACAAACAGCTGCACAGGAACTTCCAGGGATATTGCACCCGCGAGACGACCGGGCAGGTTTATGCATTCGGGACCTCCGCCATCAGCCAAATGCATTCGGCCTATGCGCAAAACACCAAGGAGGTGGCGGAGTATACCGATAGTATTATGAAAAACCGCTTTGCCATAAATAAAGGTTACAATCTAAAACTTGATCAGATTGTTATCAGGGAAGTGGTGAATGAGATCATGTGCAATCAGCGGCTGTCATGGGAATTGCTTGCAGAAAGACTTGTGATTGATGATGGTGTGGCCAGAAAAATGACCCGCAACAATGAAGCAGAGCTCAGAGAATTCGAGTCGGACGGATTGATCCGATTGCATGAGGATGGTTTGGAAGTGATCAACGACGGCAGGTTTTTCATCAGAAACATCGCCGCTTCCTTCGATCCCATGCTGAAAGATGAACATATAAATTATTCAAGGTCGGTTTGATATGGAAGAACACACAAAGCATCAGGCAGTTATAATCGGCGCGGGCCTCAGCGGCCTGGTCACAGGTTTTTACCTTAAACGGGCAGGCGTTGATTTCAGGATACTCGAGAAAAATGATCGCACAGGCGGCGTTATCCGCACATACAGAGAAGATGGTTTTGTTTACGAATCAGGGCCCAACACGGCGGTTTTATCACAGCCTGAGGTCAGGGAATTGTTTGAATCGCTTGGCGACCGATGCGAGATAGAGCTTGCCGATCAGGAGGCCAAGAGGCGGCTGGTCTGGAAAAACGGCGCCTGGCAGGCCCTGCCCTCCGGCTTATTGCAGGGAGTGAAAACCCCCTTGTTTTCTTTCAGAGATAAACTCCGTTTGCTCGGCGAACCCTTCCGGAAAAAAGGGAGCGATCCCCATGAAAGCCTGGCCGCCATGGTAAGACGACGCATGGGCGAAAGCTTTCTGAATTATGCGGTCGATCCTTTCATCCTTGGAATTTACGCCGGCGATCCCGAATACCTGGTCCCCAAATATGCACTTCCCAAGCTATACAATCTCGAACAAAACTACGGCAGCTTTATCGGCGGCGCCATCAAAAAGGCCAGGCAGGAAAAAAGCGAACGGGACAAAAAAGCCACGCGGGAAGTCTTTTCCGTGAAAGGCGGACTGGAAAACCTAATCCGTGCGCTTACCGATGCAATCGGAGAACAAAACATCCTGCTGAATGCGAAAGAAATCAGCGTTGAGGCCGTGGAAAGCGGCTACAAAATAAACTTCAATCAGAATGGCGAATCCAAAAGTCTGTCTTCAGTGAAAGTAGTTTCTACCGTCTCTTCCCATGAAGTCCCTGCGATCTTCCCCTTTCTTCCTGAAAAGACAGCCGCCACCATCAACAACCTGGAATATGCGCGCGTGGCTGAAATTGCGCTGGGCTTTAAAAAATGGGACGGCATGCCGTTGAATGCTTTCGGCGGCCTGGTCCCCTACCGGGAAAACCGTGATATACTCGGTGCTTTGTTTCTTTCGTCATTCCTGAAAGATCGCGCACCCGACGGAGGCTGCATGATCACCGTTTTCACGGGCGGATTTCGCAAGCCGGAATTGGTTTCACTTTCAGATGAAGATATGATCAAACTTATCGGCAGAGAGGTGAAAAATATGTTGCAATTGCCTGAATTCAATCCCGACATTCTGCGAATATTCCGCTACAGCCACGCCATTCCCCAATACGGCCTCAGCAGCCACGAGCGGCTCGAAGCAGTTGAAGAAGCGCAAAAGACACATCCCGGACTTTATATCGCCGGCAACCTGCGCGATGGCATCGGCATGGCCGACAGGATTAAACAGGGGTTTGAATTGGCTATGGAGATAAAAGGCAAAGTTTAATTATACCAGATGCTTGCTTTTTTATCTCAAAAACAGAAATATAAGAGATCACTATTGTCCGGTTAATTTTTTTCAGAGGATTGGTGGGAATTAATTAGTCAGGCTCCTTTTTTCGTTTCTTTCTGATTCATCCACTTTTCAATCCGGTTCAGTATTTTTTCCGCAAACCTGATCGGCAGCGATAAAAGCATGATCAGCGGAATTCCGATTATTCCCATGATCAAAATGGTTTCGAGCAGTCCGTCGGTGAATTTATTCCTGACTTGTCCCCTCTCAAATTAGTGCGGTCATAAGTGGCTTATAATCAAGGCATGTGTTTTAAAAAACACTAAATTTACCGCACTAAGGCAAAGTTTTATGAAAATCAGAGTAGTTAAAACCGCCTCAAAAGCAAA
>JAIPBS010000077.1 GCA_021738625.1 Bacteroidales bacterium | reverse complement strand
GGCTTTGGCCGCTGTTCTTCCATTCACTTACTAAAGAATACATTTTTTCTTTGTGCTTCGCTCGTGTCATAAGTTTTTGCCCGCTAAGATCGGGGCTAAGCTATAAGCAGGCAAGATGCTCGTGGCCGAAGGGATACATGCATTATACTATAAAAACTGCGGCGAAATCAATGAAACTATAGATGATTTTTACTTTGCTTATTTGTTCGGTTGTGATATTTTTCAATAATTGTTCTAACATTGTCAACAAATACAAGAGGATGATAATTAAAGCCACCACTGTATAGAACTGTATTATCATAATCCAGCACAAGCACATAGGGGTAAAAATTTAAATCCACATCATCATATTTATTCAGATCATCCTTAGCCAGGAAGAAGAGCGGAAAACTCCAACCTCGTTCTCTTATTGAATGATAAATATCTGAAGGACTTTCTTTAGGATAAAGTACATTAACTGCTGATATAGCAATGTCCTTGTTATCTGAGTATTCCATGTATAATTCTTGTAAGTCAGGGAACTTTTTGTAGCATACCCCACAAGATGTAGTCCAAAAAAACATTACAGATAGTTTGTTATCAAATACTGTTGAACTTACTGACAGGCCATTTTCATACTTTAATTCTCTGATAAAAGTCTGTTTTGTTATTTCTGAATATTTTGAACTAAATACATACCTTGTCCAATTCATCATACCTATATAACCACAAATGCAAATATGAATACAATAATCAATGATTGATAAGTAGAATTTATAAAAGTTATAAAATCATAATTGCCGTAGCCACCCATTATATAAATAATCGCAATAAAACTAAATATTCCCGGAAAAATTGAAAGGAGACAAATTCCTAAAAACTTTCTGTAATTGTCTCCTTTCAAAATATAACTCAACGTGACGAATAACAATGCACTTAGCATTATTGTTTGTTGGATATCACTGATAAATAAAAATATTATCAGTAAAACATTCGAAATAATAGGTGATATAAGTCGATTGTTAGTTTTCATTATTAATTATCAATCCTCAACCGGTACATCTTGTTTCTTTTCACATCCCGTGAAGACTGCTTTAAAAAGAAGAAACAAGTAAATTAAAACTGATTTTTTCATGGTTAATTTTTTTTAATAAGTTAGGTTTTGAGAAATATTTACTTATTAATTCCTAAAATGGTAAAAAGGTAACCCTGAAAATGTAAATCTTTTTTACCCTAAGAATTCGATTACTAAAAACCTACAGATGCATTGATCAAACGGCCTTCCCGAGTGAGCGGATTACTATCCCGTTGCTGATGTAAAGTTAAAACATAGGGACTTGCATTGTTGAGGTAATGCAAAAAAATCGAATGCATTTTAGATTCTCACTTATTTTTTATATCGATCATAAAAACAGTGCAATTTGGCAAATCGGAAAATTATTTCAGAAAATTTTTCTCTGCAACCTGAAGCCTGCAACCCGAAACCAGACTTTCTACCGCTTCACCCTGATCCGCTCTGCGATGATGCCGGCAATTTTTTCGATCGGGATGCGGTCCTGCTGCATGCTGTCGCGCTCGCGTATGGTAACGGTATTGTCTTCAAGGGTTTGATGATCCACTGTGATGCAATAAGGCGTTCCGATGGCGTCCATGCGGCGGTAACGTTTACCGATGGTATCCTTTTCCTCATAAAAGCACATGTAATCGTATTTTAGGCTGTCCATGATCTCACGTGCTTTTTCGGGCAAGCCGTCTTTCTTCACCAAAGGAAGGATGGCTGCCTTAACAGGAGCAAGGAAGGGCGGGATTTTCATCATTACCCGTTCCGATCCGCCTTCCAGTTTTTCTTCCTGGTAGGCGGCTGTTAGCAAAGCCAGGAAGGTCCGGTCGAGGCCGATGGAGGTTTCCACCACATAAGGTACATAGCCGGTGTTCACTTCGTTATCATAATACTGGATTTTTTTCCCGGTGAATTTCTGGTGGGCGCTCAGGTCGTAATCCGTTCTGGAGTGGATGCCTTCCAGCTCTTTAAAGCCCATCGGAAATTCGAATTCTATATCGAAGGCCGCATTGGCATAGTGAGCCAGCTTATCGTGTTCATGAAAGCGGTAATTCTCCCCGGCTATACCCATATTCAGGTGCCATTGCATGCGTTGTTCCTTCCAGTATTCGAACCATTCCTTTTCGGTTCCGGGCCTTACGAAAAATTGCATTTCCATTTGTTCGAATTCCCGCATGCGGAAAATGAACTGACGGGCAACGATTTCATTTCGGAAGGCTTTACCGATTTGTGCAATGCCAAACGGGATCTTCATCCTGCCGGTTTTTTGTACGTTGAGGTAGTTTACAAAGATTCCCTGTGCTGTTTCGGGGCGCAGGTAAAGCTTGCCGGTTTCTTCGCCGGTGGTTCCCATCTGGGTGGCGAACATCAGGTTGAACTGACGCACGTCGGTCCAGTTTTTTGATCCGGATACCGGATCGCTGATCTCCAGATCTTCAATCAATTGCTTGAGCGCCTTCAGGTCTTCCTTTTCCAGGGCGTCCACCATGCGTTTTTTAATATCGACGATCTGTTCGGTATATTTTATAACCCGTGGTTGTGTGCCCCTGAACTTCGCCTCGTCAAAATCTTCTCCAAATTTTTTGCGGGCTTTATTTACTTCTTTCTGAATCTTGTTTTGGATTTTTTCGATATGATCCTCGATCAGCTCGTCGGCGCGATAGCGCTTCTTGGAATCCTTGTTGTCGATCAAAGGGTCGTTGAAGGCATCCACATGCCCGGATGATTTCCACACATTGGGATGCATAAAAATGGCCGCATCCAGCCCAACAATGTTTTCGTGATATTGCACCATGGATTTCCACCAGTAATCCATGATGTTCTTTTTGAGTTCAACGCCATATTGTCCGTAGTCATAAACGGCGGCCAGGCCGTCGAACAACTCACTCGATTGAAAAACAAACCCATACTCTTTGGCATGGGCTATGATCTTTTTAAATATATCTTCGTTTGCCATAGGTGCAAAAATAGGGAAAAAATAATTTGAAGTAAGGGGTTTGATGTTTGAACTTCTTTCTGTAGTAATCCTTGACTCCCTGAACTGAATGTTGCAGGTTACACCTTGCAAGTTACAAGTTGGTAATAGGTTACGACACTTTGAATCCACATTGGGCGGAGAAGGGGAGCTACGGAAGGGAGTTTTTGAACAGCGTAAAGCTTTCTTCGTAATAATTTCCCGTTTTCCCTCCCAGGTTTTGCCATATTTGCATGATCTCATCCACGCGGTTTTCAGGGGAAGGGTGCGTGCTCAAGAACTCAGGCGGTCTGGGCGATCCTTCCAGTTTTTCGAAAAAGCCGGCTACACCTCTTGCATCGTAAGATGTTTCATAAAGGTATCTCACGGCAAACTCGTCGGCTTCGTATTCATTGTCGCGGCTAAAGGCCAGCACCACCAGGCCTGAGGCCAGGTCGGCGGCGATCTGTGCAATGGTGCCGGGGTCTTCACCCAGCACAATGGCCAGCAAGACCTGTATGCCATAAACCTTGGTCAGCCGTTGGGTGGAATGCCGTTCGGCAGCATGTGCCATCTCGTGACCCATCACACCTGCGAATTCCGCTTCGTTTTCCAGGTATTTGATCAGCCCTGTATAGAAATACAGATAACCGCCCGGGGCGGCAAAAGCGTTTAAAACGGTATCGTTCTGAAGCAGGTTGACTTCCCAAACAAACTCATCCTGGTAATCCACCAGACCGGTATTGATGATGCTGTCGCGGATCCTTCTCAGGTGCATGTAGGCATTGGGATATTGTGCCGGCTCCATCAGCGGATATTCCTGCGGGTTATTCTCAATCTCCTGGTTAAGCTGCATGCCCAGTTCTTTATCATCCTCCACGGTGAAAATATTGGGACCTTCGTCTTCCCGGCAGGATTCGGTTGTAATGAAAATAATTGAAAGCAGAATTAGGGCAAGTAGATGTCGTCTTTTCATGACCTGATGTTTTAAGTTTATAAAGATACAATATGTTGGTATTTAACAAGCCTGCAATCTTTACCATGTCTGTTTAATCTCTATATATTGAGCATCAAAACAATGCCAGCCTTGTTAAAAGAAATGAATCCATAAAACAAAAGCTGTTCATGAAATATCTCATCATAAACAGCTTTTCAAATTTCTGTATCTAATGAAATCTTTAACTTCCCAGTGTGGCTACCATAACGGCCTTGATGGTATGCAGCCTGTTTTCGGCTTCGTCGAAAACGATAGAGGCTTCCGATTCGAATACCTCTTCGGTGACTTCCATGCTCTCGAAACCGAATTTTTCGTGTATTTCTTTCCCCACCTTCGTATCCGTATTGTGGAAGGCGGGCAGGCAATGCATGAATTTTGCTTTGGGGTTGCCTGTTTTTTCCATCAGTTCTTTGTTTACCTGATAGGGTTTCATCAGCTTGAGCCTTTTATTCCAGGCTTCTTCCGATTCGCCCATGCTCACCCACACATCCGTATAGAGGAAGTCGCATCCTTTAACAGCTTCCTCAGGGTTTTCGCTGATCATGATCTTGGCACCGGTTTCTTTGGCAATCTCTTTGGCCTGCTCTACCAGTTCCTTATCGGGGTGCAGCATCTTGGGTGCAGCCGCTCTGAAGTCCATGCCCATTTTGGCCGCGCCGATCAGCAGCGAATTGCCCATGTTGTTGCGGGCGTCGCCCAGGAAGCAGAATGAGATCTGGTGCAGGGGTTTGTCGCAATGTTCCATCATGGTCATGAAGTCGGCCAGGATTTGTGTCGGATGGAATTCGTTGGTCAGGCCATTCCAAACCGGCACGCCTGAATACTTTGCCAGTTCTTCCACCACTTCCTGTCCGAAGCCGCGGTACTCAATTCCGTCGTACATTCTACCCAGTACGCGGGCGGTGTCTTTCACGGTTTCCTTTTTGCCCATCTGCGAGCCGGTGGGTCCCAGGTAGGTCACATGCGCACCCTGGTCGAGGGCTGCCACCTCAAATGCGCAACGGGTGCGGGTGGAGTCCTTTTCAAAGATCAGGGCGATGTTCTTAGCTGTGAGTTTCTTCTCTTCGGTGCCGGCATACTTCGCCTTTTTCAGGTCCATCGACAGCTCCAGCAAAAATTTTATTTCTTTGGGTGTGAAATCCAGCAACTTTAAAAAGCTTCTGTTCCTTAAATTGAATGCCATAACTCTATGTTTTTTTATGATCTTTTTCGGATTGCAAAGGTAGGGATTTTGGTCCTAATATGGATCGGAAAAGTTGAATCTAACATCCAGGTTAAGCATTGATATTAATGAGTAATTTTGCCCCATGATCGTAATAGACAATAAAATCATCTCGGATGAGATCGGCGAAGTTTGCTTTGCCTGCGACCTGAGGAATTGCAAAGGGGCTTGCTGCGTGGACGGTGATGCGGGCGCCCCCCTGGAGGAGGAAGAGATCGCCATGCTGGAAGATGATATCGACTATATCAAACCTTATATGACCAGGGCCGGGATCAGGGAAGTTGAGCTGAACGGCGTATTTGATTATGACGCCGAAGGCAAATTCGTAACGCCTTTGGTGGAAGGCGACGAATGCGCTTTTGTGGATTTCGACGAGGAGGGAATTGCTTTCTGTGCCATTGAAACAGCTTACCTGGACGGAAAGACCGAGCTGGCCAAACCCCTTTCCTGTCATTTATATCCCATTCGCATCAGCAAACTAAAAAACGGGGACGAGGCCGTGAACTATCACAAATGGTATATCTGCAAACCCGCCCTCAAACGGGGGAAATCCGAAAAATTCAAATTGAGTCATTTCGTAAAAGCCGCCCTGATCAGGAAGTATGGCAAGGATTGGTATGAAAGATTTTTAAAAGCTTTGGCCGGTTAAGGGGATTTGGTAGGTAGGCATATTACGATTTTCTCTTTTCGTGTTCTTTTGGGTTTTTGGTGTCTTCGTAACAATCATATTATTTGCCACAAATTGCCACATAGTCTCCAGGGCACGAAGAATCCACAAAAATTTGTTCAAATCGTTTATACCGGTTGCTTCAACTTTTCCAAGCAAGAAACTGCATCAAGATAGCAAAACCTTACTACCAACTATCGATTATTCTTCAGTTTCTGCCGCCGGTCTTGGTGCGCTCATGCTTCCGAGTTCCTTGTCGATATGGAACAAGCCGCCTTTGCTGTCGCCGGCCAGGTTGATCTTATCGAGAATACCGTTCATGGTACTTTCTTCTTCAATCTGCTCATTGATGTACCACTGCATGAAGTTTCCGGTGGTATAATCCTTTTCATCCATGCAAAGCCCGTAAATCTCATTGATGGATTCGCTGATATATATCTCATGTTTAAGTATCTTTTCAAAGATATCTTTTAAGGATTTGTATTCCACATCGGGAGCATCCATTTTCATAAGTTTGGTGGTTCCGCCCCGGTCGTTGAGGAAGTGTACCAGCTTGAGCATGTGCATGCGTTCCTCGTCGCTGTGGTTATAAAGGTAATTTGCGGCACCCTCATAACCATTGATTTCGCACCATGAAGCCATGGCC
Source organism: Bacteroidales bacterium (assembly GCA_021738625.1). Lineage (GTDB taxonomy): Bacteria > Bacteroidota > Bacteroidia > Bacteroidales > JAIOZK01 > JAIOZK01. The sequence continues at coordinate 601 of JAIPBS010000077.1, read as the reverse complement.
AGGTAAATCCTGGATGAATACTCTTCCTTCATGATCTGTTCATTCAGTGCTTTTTCAATTTTTTCTTTGATCATTTTTTTTCTTGTTTTTATGGTTTCCGATAAATCCAAAGTTACTAAACTATGCTTGTATAACAAAGAGGGCAGGGCATTGTTCAAATTGATAGTTGCAGGTTGCAGGTTACAAGTTCAGGCATTGACATGTAACTTGAATATGGATGTATGGTTGTATGACTGCATGGTAGTGTGGTTGTGGCTTAGTGATCCGCTCACTTGTGAAGGACTGTTGATCAATCCAACAGCCGGTTGTGAGTGAGCGGGTCACTTGAAGCATGAATGATATTGTAATGGTGTTGGGTACTTCTTGCCAAAACGGGTGGCACAGACGTAGTCATCTGTGTATAATGAAAAAGGCTTGGATGTATGGATATGTGATTGGATGGTTGATTGGATATATTAAAAGATATGAGTATCAGTTAACATGAACAAGGTCTTTATAATTATAACTTGCACAGGCAAATAGCAATCTGTCGAATATTTTTTCTCCGAAGTATCTTCGGTTTACTTTGTAACAGAACTCATCCAAATAATCCTGATAATAT
>JAIPBS010000076.1 GCA_021738625.1 Bacteroidales bacterium | reverse complement strand
GCAGCAGCTTATGGGGAGGAGTAGATGTCTATGGAGACCCTGATTACAGCCAATCTTACACCGAATACCATGGGGAGGTTCAGGTCATAAATGGCGGGTGCATACAATATGCCATTAACGGAATCGAGACAACACAAGCTCCACCACGAGATGGTGATGGCTATGCCGGCGGCATCATCAAAATAGACTCGGGCACCATTCGAAACAACATCACCGGCATTAAATTCAATCCTTTTCAAAACACCAAACCCGGCACGGGAGAACCCTGGCCCAATGTAAGCTACATAAAAAACTGCACCTTTTTAACCGATACCGGTTTGGTTAAGCTGCAGGCAACCCCCGAACAACACATCAGTTTCCTCGGTGTTTCGGGCATACCGGTTACGGCATGTGATTTTTACAACACCACCCAGCCCCAGCAAGACCCTGCCGAACTGGGTAAAGGAATACTAAGCGTGGACGCCGATTTCTTTATGAACGGCAAATGCGTTGAACACGATCCCCAAACTTTTGAATGTACAAAATGGCAACAAAGCAGGTTTGCCAACCTTGACTATGGGGTGTATGCCATAAACACCCATTCCAACAGAGCCCCAACCATTAAAAGGACTTTGTTTGAACAAAACTACACAGGGATTTATCTTTCAAGCACACCTCAGGTATCAATTTACTGGAATGACTTTGATATTCGGAAAACCAATATTCAATCTGCACAAAACAATCAAAGGTATGGTGGTATTTACCTGAATGATGCTTGTGATGGATTCATGGTTGAGGAAAACTATTTTTATAACGATGACGAAAACCCGCTTTCCGGTTCTGATACTTCAATTGGCATTGTCATTAATAACTCAGGTGAAGTTAATAATGAATTATATAACAACATTTTTGAGAATCTTAATTATGGAACATTAGCTATTAATTGTAACAGAGGTACTGATGTGTTTTCTGGTTTACAAATCAAATGCAATGTATATGATAGTTGTGAATTTGATGTTGCAGTAACAACCAGTTTATCAGATAGTGCAAATGGTATTGCAGCATATCAAGGTTCAAATGCAAATTTTCCAACTGCCCCTGCAGGAAACCGTTTCAGCAACATAGGAATCCATGACGATAGTGATTATAGCAATGATTGCGAGAATATAACATATTGGCATCATACAGAACAAGATTCAACTTCAGAGCATTTGGTTCCTGACTATCATACTCCAATACCTTTAGTAGATCCTTCTGAAAACCCCAACAATATATTCTTTTATAAAGAAGAAAGTTGCCCTTCAAATCTACCAAATAATGATACGGTTGATATTGATGAAGAAAAAAACATGATGGCTAATTATGGTAATGAAGCAGATTCGGTTAATAATCTTCTTCAAAATCTTAAAGATGGAGGCGATACTGAAGCGCTAAATGCAGAAGTACAAACAAGCTGGCCTGAGGAAGCTTATGAAGTATATACAGAGCTCATGACCAATTCACCTTACCTCACAGATACTGTTATGGTAAGTTCGGTTGAAAAAGAGAGCGTTCTAAATCCCGTAATGGTTACCGATATTTTATCAGCAAATCCACAGGCAGCTAAATCAGATTCCGTACAACAATCTTTAGACAATCGCACAAACCAACTTTCAAATGATCAACGTGCACAGATAGATCAGGGATTATTTAGCATAGGCGCCATGGAGTCCCTTCAATCAAAACTGTCGCATTACAAATCACAAAGAAGCCGATCTTTTTATAAAATAATTCGTTACTACAAAAATGATACTTCTTCTGCTTCATCAAAGGATAGTCTTATTAATATGCTTGAGCAGGAGAATAAACTAAGAGCTGATTATACGCTTGCGTTGGAATATTATGATAGATTGGATACTACAAACGTAATGATGTGTCTGAACGAAATCTCATCAAGTTACAATCTAACGGTCGCTCAGCAAAACCAACACCAAAACTATCTTGATTATTTTGATATTTTAATAGACATAACAGCAAGCGGAAGAAATATTTTACAGGCAGACTCTACTGAGAAAGCCGAACTATATACAATTCTTGATAATAGCACCGGAAGGCTCAATGCATTAATACGTAATACACTGATATTATGCGACACACTTACTTATGAAGAACCTTATGTTTTCCCTGGTGGGTTAAAAGCAAGCAGGGTTAGATACCTACCTTCAAATATTAAAACCCAACAAAACAAACTTAAAATTTACCCCAATCCAGCAGGAAGTTATGTTGTAATTAGCTACCAGCTAAATAAAACTGATAGAAATTGCAGGATACTATTTACGGATAGTAAAGGATCAATAGCTAAGATCATATCACTAAATAACAAAAAGGATCACATAGTTGTTTCTTTAAACGACCTGCCTAATGGTTTGTACTTATGCATTTTATATGCAAATAACCAAAAAATTGACGCATTGAAGTTATCTAAAGTAGCATATTAAAGGATTATTTATGAACACTCATATAATTAAAATAACAATCATACTACTAATAAGCATTACTAATTGCGAAAATTTAATAGCACAGTCTGTTAACTACTTTAATTATCGTTATGATCTTAGTCAAACAGGAGAGATTGATAGAAGTTATTGCATTATTGAAGCTGACAGTAATTATGTTATGGCAGGTTATAATTTAAATTATTCAACAAACAAATGGGATATTGTTCTTTCAAGTTATAACCAGCAAGGAGGAGTAGAATGGATAAAGTCATTCGGTGACAATATTTCAAATTATTTTTTGGGAGATCCTGGCTGCCTGTTAAAGTACGATCAAAATACTTATTACTCTGTTGGTTTGAGAAGAAAATACACATCAAATTATGTTCATGATGAAATAGCTCTGAGTAAATATAATAGATTTTTTGATACGATTTGGTCAAAATATTACGGTGAGCAAACCCAACCTTATGATACTGCTTATATTTTTCATCAGTTGAAGCTAACTTATGATAATAGTTTAATTCTTGGAGGTGAATGGAAACCAGCGGGTGAACCTATCCGGATGTGTCTTATAAAAACTGATTCTTCAGGTGATATGCTATGGAAGCAATCTTATGGTAGTGGTAGCGGATATTACAGGGGATTCAGCGTAATACAAACCTCAGATAATGGGTATGCCTTAGGAGGATTTTTGTTTTACATTGGGCAGGATGAATCCGGTGATCCTATTGTTGTAAAAACTGATAGCCTTGGCAACCAGCAATGGATGAAAAACCTTGGTGGTGAATTCCCTGATCATAAGGCCATGCTTGCCTTTTCAGTTGATAGTAATATTTTAGTGGGGACATGTTATGGTGATTCCATGATTAATAATGATGTAGCATATGCACGAATCAATATGATAAAACTTAATAATGATGGAGATATTTTATGGAATAAAAAATATGGTTCAAGCACCCCGGATAAACACATTGGAAATATTAAATGTTTACAAGACGGCTCAATTCTTTTAACAGGTTCACTGTATAATGGAGAACCATCATATAAGGGATGGATATTAAAAACTAATCAAAATGGTGATAGTTTGTGGTATAGAGAATATTCGCAATTAAATGCGGATGATAGTCATAATTATCTGTATGATTTTACTTTAACTGAAGATAAAAATATTGTAACGTGCGGTTATGTTTCTCCTGTAATTCCAGATACAGGAAATGATGACACCTGGATAATGAAACTCGACAGTATTGGCTGCGACACCCCAAACTGTGATCCAACGGTTATAATGCCCATAGAAATTGCAAGCAGAGGATTAGTTGAAGTTTTTCCAAATCCGGCCAGGGAGCAGTTTGTTGTTGGTAGTTCATTGTTCGTAGAAAATGATTGCCTGATTCAGCTTTTCGATCTTTATGGAAGAGAAGCAAAAGAAATCAAAGTGCCAAAGGGAGAGGAACAAATTATTATTGATACTGAAGGCTGGCAAAGAGGATTGTATCTTGTGAGGGTATATTCGGGAGAAGGATTTTCGGAGGGAGTGAAGGTTGTTGTAGAATAATACATACTGAATCTTATCCGCATCCGTCTGCTTCCAAAATTGCCAGCGATCCTTTCAATTAAGAGGCCGTTAGATCAATTAGACTGCAGCTTGCGATTGATCGGATCATTCCTTCGGAGCAGGATCGTACTGGGATTGATCACTCAGCCGCCCTCATGCTCGGTACGGCGAATGATCTCTTCCTGCAACTCAGGGGTCAGGTCGATGAAATAGTCGCTGTAGCCGGCCACCCTTACGATCAGGTCCCTGTACTTTTCGGGTTCTTTCCTTGCTTTTCGCAGGTTTTCGGCGGTCACCACATTGAACTGTATGTGATGTCCTTTCATTTTAAAATATGCCCGGATCAGGTGTACAATGCTTTCCATCCCTTTTTCTTCTTCAAAAAACTGCGGACTGAATTTCTGGTTAAGCAGCGTTCCCCCTGTTTTGATATGGTCGATCCTGGCGGCGGATTTCAATACGGCTGTTGGGCCAAGCCGGTCGGCGCCCTGCACCGGCGAAATGCCTTCCGACAGCGGCTCGCCGGCATGCCTGCCATCGGGCATGGCCCCGATCACACTGCCAAAATAAACATGCGAAGTGGTAGGCAGCAGGTTGATGCGGTAATGTCCGCCCTTGGTGTTGGGCCGTCCGTCGATGGCCCTGAAATACATGTCAAAAACCTTTTGGGTGAGCTCGTCGGCCTGTTCATCGTCATTGCCGTATTTGGGTGAATCACTGATCAAAAGTTCCCGCAATTCCTCATAATCCCTGAAATCGTTTTTCAGAGCTTTCATCAGGCTGTCCATGGTAAAACTCTTCTTTTCGAAGACGTGCGTCCTTATGGCGGACAGGTTGTCTGTGATGCTCCCGGTGCCCACGCCCTGTATGTAGGTGGAATTGTATCGGGCGCCGCCGGCATTGTAGTCCGTTCCGTTTTGGATGCAGTCACCGATCAGCAGGCTCAGGAAGGGGACGGGCAGATACCGGGCGTACAACTGCTCGATGATGTTGTTGCCTTTTATTTTGATGTTGATGAAATGCTTCAGTTGTTTCTCGTAGGCGTCCATCAAAACCTCAAAGGAATGGTAATCCGCCGGTTCGCCGGTTTTCAGACCGATCTGCTTACCGCTCCGCGGATCGAGTCCATTGTTCAGGGTGATCTCCAGCACCTTCACCAGGTTAAAATAGCCTGTCAGGATATAGCTTTCCTTCCCGAAGGCGCCCGTTTCGACGCAGCCGCTGCTGCCTCCGTTGCGGGCGTCGGTGAGCTTTTTGCCCTGCCGCAGCAATTCTTCTATGATGGCGTCGGTGTTGAAAACCGAAGGCTGCCCGAAACCGGTTTTGATGATCCCGAGGGCTCGCCGGATGAATTCGTCGGGATTCTTATGGCTGACCTGCACCATGGAACTGGGTTGCAGCAGGCGCATTTCCTCAATCACCTCCAGGATCAGGTAGGTCAGATCGTTAACGCCGTCCCGGCCTTGTTCAGTTAGTCCGCCCAGGTTGATCAGGGAAAAGTCTGTATAGGTGCTGCTTTCCTGTGCCGTCACCCCGATCTTGGGCGGGGAAGGATGGTTGTTGAACTTGACCCAGAAAGCCTGCAAAAGCTCTTTTGCTTTTTCTTTGCTTAGCGATCCATCTTCTACCTCCTTTTTATAAAACGGATAAAGATTCTGATCCAGCCTGCCCGGGTTGAACGAATCCCAGGGATTCAGCTCCGTGATCACCCCCTGGTGGATGAACCAGTAATGCTGCAAGGCTTCATGAAAGGTTTCGGGTGCTTCCGCCGGAACTTTCCGGCAAATGCGTTCCATCTCAAACAACTCCCGTTTTCTTTCAGTATCCTGTTCGATCATGGCCAGGTCTTTCAAAGCACCGGCATGGCGTTCCGCAAAGCGGATGATGGCTTCCGCAGCGATGTGCATGGCGCGCAACTCCTCAAGCCTGGCAAGGGCTTCAGGATCATCATAATAATCCAGTTGTTCGATGGCTTCATCAATTTCCTGCTGAAGCTGCCTGAATCCTTTGTGGAACATATCCCGCCCGAGGACCGTATGTCCCGGCGCCCGCTGTTCGAGGAATTCTGTAAAAACACCGGCTTCATAAGCGGCTTTCCAATCATCCGGCATTTCTTCGAATATCCTTTCGCGCATGCTTTTCCCTTTCCAGAAAGGAATGATCTTTTCCCTGTAAATTTCGCGGGTTTCTTCGCTGACTGCGAAGTTTTGCTTTTCCCTGGCATCGAGCATCTGTAGGTCATCCGTCGAGTGAAGACATATCTCAGGGTAAGTTGGCGTGGCCTTGGGTTTTTCGCCTCTTTCCCCTACGATCAATTCGTTCGGTCCGATGAAAATGCTTTTGTTTTCCATGATGTATTTGAAGGCCAGCGCCCTTTGTTCGGATATGGATTTGCCTTTGGGCAGGTCGCTATTGTAGAAATCCGTGATCAGAACGGCCCGCTCATGCGACAGGCTCGCCCTGGCCGACTGGCTTTCTTCCCTGAGTATTTTGATTCTTTCTTTCATGCTTTATTATATTAAAACGTGAATGCCGTTGTCCATAAACTTTTGTTTTGCAGCCTTGACTTCCTTTTCAGTTTGTTTAACGCCTTTTAGCTTGAAATCCAGTTTCAGCCTGTCGTATTTCCCTTCGGCGATCCGGTGATATGGGAGGATCTCGAGCGGGGGTTTGTTTTGAAGCGAAAGGATCAGGTCGATCACATCGTGCAGGTTGTCATCCGTATCCGTGATCCCGGGGATCAGCGGGAATCTAAGGATGAGCCTGGCGTTGTTTTTATCCAGGTAGATAAGATTGTCGAGGATCATCTTGTTGGAAACACCCGTATATTGCATGTGTTTTTCATCATCGACTAGCTTTAGGTCGAACAGGATCAAATCAGACAGACTTGCTACACTATCCATGATGTTTTTTCCGGCATAGCCGGAAGTATCGACAACAGTATGAATTTGTTTTTCCTTGCATTTCTTAAGTATGTCCAGCAGGAATTCAGCTTGCGCCAGCGGCTCGCCGCCTGAAAAAGTGACGCCGCCCCCGGATTCCTCAAAAAAGACTTTGTCTTTCATGATCTCTTTGATGAGCTCATTCGGTTCAAATTCCCTGCCCTGTGATGTTTCAAAAGCAATGCATTCGGGGTTGTGGCACCACCAGCAGGAAAGGGGGCAACCCTGCAAAAAAACCGTGGTTCGTATGCCCGGCCCGTCGTGTATGCTGAAGCGTTGTATGTTGG
>JAIPBS010000075.1 GCA_021738625.1 Bacteroidales bacterium | reverse complement strand
CTTGCTTACGCTTTTTCTCGTCTGGTATTAGCTCTTCGAGCCTGGATTGTTTCATTTTTCCTTTGTTCTTTTCTTCCATGTGTCAAAGTTATTTATGTTTTATTAATCAAACTTTTGACACACTTTTTTGAACAGCCTCGGCCTTCGAGATCGGATCACTTTCCAGCCGTTGCCTGGAGCGTACCTTATACCCATATAACCCTATACCCTTATACCACTCGTATCAAATGCGAACCGGATAAAAACTTCCAACCCCCAAATTTCCAATTTCCAATTTCAACTTTCCTTACCTACTCCAGCTCATTGATCTTAATATTCCTAAACCACACATCATCGCCATGGTCCTGCAGCCCGATGTAACCTTCTTCGGCTGTGTTCACGAATTCTTCCCAGTCGGCGAATTTGCTTTCGGCCACCATGTTCTTCCAATCGTCGGTCCAGAGGTGATATTCCAGTACGGGTTCACCGTTCATATAATGCACCACGGTGCCTTTGTAAACGAGGATTTTTACCTGGTTCCACTCGCCTGCCGGTTTGGCATTTTGCGGATCGGCCGGGATCAGGTCGTACAATGAGCCTGCCTGCCGGTTACCGTCTTTGCCAAGTTTGGCGTCAACATGTTTTTCATTGTCGAGGATCTGCATTTCCGGCGCCGATTTCCAGATCGGGGTGCCGGGAATTTCTTTGGCCAGATAGAAGATGCCGCTGTTGCCGCCTTCCGAGACTTTCCATTCCAGGGCCAACTCGAAATTGTCGAACTTCTTGTCGTAGATGATGTCGCCACCGCCACCGGCTTCGCCTTTGCCCGTGCCGATCACATGCAGGGTGCCATCGGTCACTTCCCAGCCTTTTTCCGGGAAGCTGTCGAGGTTGTAGCCCCGCCATCCTTCGGTGGTTTCACCATCGAATAAGAGTACCCAGCCGTTGTCAATTTCGGCCTGGGTTAAGGTGTTGGGTTCTGCTTTCATTTCTGTTGTTTCTTCTTTTTGCTCTTCTCCGTCCTTTTTGCTCTGCGTACCGCAGGAGATCAATAGGATCAGTGAGAAGAGGATGCTGATTTTGAAAAGATTTCTTGACATAATTCTTTGTTTTTAGCCACGAATGCACGAATGAAATATGAAGTTGATTCGCACGAATTTTGTTCTTCGAAATTCATGTTCATGCATCCTTGATATTAATTAAAATTACATTATTATTCTATGATTATAGGTTTAAGCATCCCTCGTCTACGCTGCTTATGACATGATTTTTAACATATTGATTTTCAACCCCCCCCCTCTCGATCTCCCCCTGCGGGGGGAGATGACTTGCTAATTGACTCTTTGGGTTCATTTATCTTCATATCTTTGATCATCACTTTTCAAACTTGCAGCCCCAAAAGCCTCCCCTATAGGGGAGGTTTGGAGGGGTTTTGGAAAATCCCAGGGATCAAACAAAAACCTCGAAGCGTAGTCAAAAGGTTAAAGCGACCACCCATCCCGATAACTATGCCTGATATACTCTTCCGCAGCCGGTTTGGCTTTGATGGTCGCATATTGCGTATCGAAATGGGGATGTCCTTTGATCACGGTGAATTTATCCGTTGTCACCACACGGATTTCATCCTCCGGATCGATGTTGGTGATGGCCATGTTTTTGCCGTCCCATTTCAGTCTGCGCTTCAGGTCCTGCAACCTGACGGCCAGGTTGCCCATCACCACAACTTCATTCATCGGGCCGGAATAACCAAAGTAAGAACTGCATTCGGTCCTGTTTTCCGGGCTTTCTTTGCATGCCCTCAGCCAGTCGAGTTCATGACCACCGTTCATGGCATCGGGAATCCTTCTGAGCATGGGATCGGGGCGTTTGTATTCATGATCCAGTTCTTCCGGCAATAGCCTTGGGTTGCGTCCGTAAGCATCGCAAAGCAGTTTCCCTTTGGTGCCCACGAAGAGGCAGCCACCGCTCCAGTCGCCCAGGGGTTCTCCGTCTTTCAGCTCTGCGGGCCTGGGCGGTTTCAAACCGCCATCATACCAGCTGACCTTAACCGCAGGCATTTTTACTTTTTTATATTTCCCCCTTTCGGGAAATTCATAATGCACCGTGGAAGCAATGGGAGCGCTTTCGGTATTCACCTGGCTGGAGCTTCCGTAAAAATAATCGGGTTTTCCCAGTCGAAGGGCTTTATAAACCGGATCAAAAATATGGCAGCCCATATCTCCCAGGGCTCCGGTACCGAAATCCCACCAGGCACGCCAGTTCCAGGGCGTATAAGCCGGATGGTACGGACGCCAGGGGGCCGGTCCGATAAACAGGTCCCAGGCCAGTGTTGGCGGCAGGGATGGTGTTTCTGACGGGCGCTCCAGGCCCTGTGGCCAGATCGGACGGTTGGTCCAGGCATGTGCCTCGATAACATCCCCTATGGCGTCATCCCAGATCCACTCACATACCTGCTGAATGCCTTCACCTGAATTCCCCTGGTTGCCCATTTGTGTGGCAACGCCGGTTTCTGCTGCCAGCTCAGTCAGGAAGCGGGATTCATAAACCGAATGCGTAAGGGGTTTTTGCAGATAGACATGCATGCCCATTTTCATGGCTTCGGCAGCCACAACGGCATGGGTGTGATCGGGTGTGGCAATGATCACCGCATCGATCTCCTTGCCCATCTCGTCAAACATCTTCCTGTAATCCTTGTACCTTTTGGCGTTGGGATACTGCTCAAATGTTTGGTTGGCATAGGCCCAGTCCACGTCGCAGAGGGCCACGATGTTTTCCGTGCCGCAATTTTTTACATTGGTGGCTCCCACACCACCCACACCAATGGCGGCAATATTCAGCCGTTCGTTGGGAGAGGATCGTCCGAATCCGCCCAATACGACATTGGGAAGGATGGTGGCGCCGGCAGTGGCAACGGCCACATTGCCGATAAACCTTCGTCGGCTCATCGCGTTTTTTTCTCTTTCCATAATCAATATATTTGGTTTTGCTTATTCAAAGTTAACAATCCTTTTTTCTTTTTCCGACAAAAATGCCAGTTCGATGATGTGGATCACATCCCGGGCCTCTTCCGGTCGGATGGACTGCGGGGCATCGTTCCTCAAAACATCATGAACATTTTGGTAGAAATCCTGGTAACGACCGGGAATGCTTTCGATGATGCGCAACACATCCTGACCGTTGGGGGCCACATACAATTTGCCCCAGTTCACTTTGGGTTCCACGCCCCAGTTGTCTCCTTCGGGCATTTTTCCTGCTTTCAGTTCCGCTTCCTGAGGGTCCAGTCCGTGTTTGATGAAGGAACCCTGATCGCCATGCAAAATGAATCGTGGTAAAGGCGCTTTGACCATCATGCCGGCTTTCAAAATAACTTTGTGTTCAGGATAATTTAGGATCATTTCAAAATAATCATCCACTTTGCTGCCCGGCCTTTGCGCCCGGATGTCAGCAAAAATGGAGATGGGCTTGCCAAAAAGTATCAGGGCCTGGTCGATGAGGTGCGAACCCAGGTCAAAAAGAATGCCTCCTCCTGGCTGGTTGGTATCCCGCCAGGTTCCTTCCTTTACAACAGGATTGAAACGGTCGAAATGACATTCATACTCCACCAGCTTGCCGATCAGGTTGTTTTTCAAAACTTTTTGAATGATCAAAAAATCGTTGTCCCATCTGCGGTTGTGGTAAACAAAGATCTTTTTGTTGAGTTTCTTTGAAAGATCGATCAATTCATCCGCTTCGCGGGAGGTGTTGGTAAAAGGTTTTTCAATGACGACGTTTTTGCCTGCTTCCAGGGCTTTTTTGGCAAGATCAAAATGTGTGTTATTGGGGGTACAGATGGCGATCAATTCAATTTCCTCATCCCGGAGGATGTTGTCGAAATCTTTCACAACCTCCACATAAGGATAGATTTCTTTTGAGCTATTGTTGTGGCGCTGCAGGATTTTAGAAAGCACGAAGCCGGGCAGGGTATGCAGAAATGGGGTATGAAAAACTTTTCCTGATAGCCCGAAACCGATAACTGCCGTTTTGATTGGGTTTTCCATCTTACAGGTTCATTTTTACAAGATTGTCATAACTGATTTGTATGCTTTCCATGGGGGGCTTTTTGCACATATCCTGCTCCACAAAGAAATATTTCATCCCGGCCCTTTGCGCTGCATCAAAGATCATCTCAAAATCAATGATGCCATTTCCGACCTCTGTGAAATCTTTATCTTCGCGGTTGTTCATGTCTTTAATATGCCAGAGTTCAAACCTACCTGGATGATTTTCAAGATATTTCATGGGGTTGATCCCGGCATAAAACACCCAGAAAAGATCGATCTCAAAAGTCACAAGTTCCGGATCCGTATCATTTAAAAGAACATCAAAGCCTTTTTGGCCTTCTAGTTCTTCAAACTCAAAATCATGATTATGGTATCCAATGCGGATGTTTGCCTGGGCCGTTCTCTCACCCAGACGGTTCAGCTTTTCGGCCAGTCTTTTGTAATCATCGAGTTCTTTTCTTTCGCTTTGTGCCAGGTAGGGCAGGATTATGTATTTGCATCCGGCCTCTGTGTGTGCCTCGATCACTTCATCGATGTTTTCATCACTTACTGAAACATGAGAACTAATAAGCCGCATGTGGAGTCTTTTGATGAGATTCGCAAACTTTGAAGGCTTCATATTGTACAATTTCCCATCGCGGTAGCCGGCAGCTTCGAGATAATTATAGCCTATATTGGAAACAGATCCCAGGCTTCCTTCAACATCTTTTTCCATTTGATCGCGGATGGTATACAATTGAAGACCGATTTTTTTGTTGTTGCCGTTTCCTGCGAAAAGCACGCGCCAGGGGAGAAAGCAGGCCAGGCTTCCGGCGGAAAGGGTTTTGATGAATTGGCGACGTTTATACATAGAGTTTATATTTCAAAAATGAACGACAAACCCTTGACAAAATGTCATTCCGAGCGGAGCGAGGAATCTCCTCAAATTTACCGGACACTAATGATTTGTATTTTGTCATTTTATGCTTGTTTTTTGAAAATACTTTTTTGTTATGATTTATAATCGCTTGACATTAGATACCGCAATTTATTCTCTTTGTAAATCATACGATCTTCTGTTTTTCCTCATCCCAGTAAACTTTTCGTTTTTCATGATAGGAGATGGTTCCCATATGGGCTGCGATGGCTTCCTGGAAACCCTGATCCACATTGCATGAAGGCTGTTTTCCTTCGCGGATGCAATCCACCCATTCCTTGATGTGGAGGAAGGTGGTATCCACTCTTTTCCCATCCCGGTAGGAATACAAAAGTCCCCGGCCGGCAAAATACTGCTCGGTGGGAGAGGTGATGGCGTCCACCTGCTTCATGCCCGGGGTGTAAGTGTACAAAGGTACATCCGGGTTAATCAGCCCTTTTTCTATCTGCTCATTATACCTGTCCGAATCCCGGTCCACATTAATAACCATGTTGGAACTGAGGTCCATGGAAGCGTCGTGTCCCATGATCACCCGGCCGCGCTTGCGGGTGCTGGCCAGGGTGGCGCTGTAAATCATGGTCAGGTCGCGATCGGGATATTCAAAGGCGGTTTGCAACACATCGGGCACGGTGCGTCCGTCTTTGTAATAATAAATCCCACCCGATGACATGGCCGAGCCGGGGATACCCAGATCAAGGATCTGGTTCATGGCATCGAATTCGTGGGTAAGCAAATCACCCGACAAGCCGGTGCTGTAGTCCCACCAGCAGCGCCAGCGGAAAAATCTTTCCAGGCTGAAAGCATGCCAGGGGGCCGGACCGATGAACTGGTCCCAGTCGATGTTATTCTGGTTGGCCTCTTCATCAATTTTATACACCCAGGCGCCGTTCGGGCTGTTGCGGTTGGTGGTGACCTCGATCAGGGTGATCTTGCCCAGCACAGCTTTTTCGATGGCTTCGCGGGCCTTGAAATAGCTTTCGTTTTGCCTTCCCTGGTGACCCAGTTGGAAAACAATGCCGTTGTCTTTTACGGCTTTAACTACTTCATAAGTTTCAGGCACCGTCCAGGTCATGGGCTTTTCGCAATAAACATGTTTTCCGGTTTTGGCTGCCGCGATCGTGATGGGGGCATGCCAGTGGTCGGGGGTGCCGATGATCACGGCATCCACATTTTTATCGTTTAACAATTCCTGGTAGGTTTTGTAACGCACGGGTGCTTTGCCCATCTCACCTCCCGTTGGATTGCGGTGGATGTTGGCTCCGGCCTGTATGGCATTGTTGGCCCGGATGTCGTATATGTCGCATATGGCCGTTACCTCCAGGTTGAGGTTCTCCTGTTCCATATAATCGCGGTAGCGGTGATCGGCGGGGTTTTTTCTGGCTTCCTCTTTCCAGTTTTCAATCAATTCGGGATGGGCAAAACCGGCTGCGCGTGCCAGGTGGTTTCCACGACCGCCATAACCGATCAATCCCAGGCGGATCTTTTCGCCTGAAGATTTTTTAAGAGGTGGTGGAGAAGCTGTAAGGTTCAATTGTGAGAGCAACTCGGAATTCCTGAGGCGGTCGTACTGCAGCTTTTTGTACCAGCCATATGCCAGTCCGCCCAAAACAGGTAGGGTGGCAAGCCCTTTCAGTACCTCTCTCCTGTTGAATCTGTTTTGATCGTTCTTATTTTGCTCGTCCATTGCTAAAGTCTTGAGTTAATTTTTGGGTGATTTGAAGATGAATTTGTCGATGCCATATTCAAACTGGGTGGGGAATTTGAAAAGCACGGCAAGGGCCAGTATTTCAATCAGGATATTGTTCACGAAAAGATAACTACCTCCCGTGGGAAAGGAATATTCCAGCCCTACAAAAGGTGGATGCGAAAGATAGTAAAGCGAAAGCAACACGATCCCTGCAATGACAGCCACCCTTGTAAACAGCCCGATAAAAATGCCCAGGCCGATGGCGATCAATCCCCAGATATTCATAAAATCAACCACCTTTAAAATGCCGGGACTGCCGGCCATCCATTCATAAAATCCTTTTAAAAATCCTTCCGAATCCATCAGGTAGGCCACACCCGACCAGTTGGGGTTGGTTAATTTTGCCAGGCCTTCGTAAAGAAGGTGCCAGCCAATGGCGAGGCGCAGGGCAAGGAGCCAGATCTGTTGCCAAGTAGTTCTTTTCATTTCTTTTAAATCACAAATTACAAGCACCAAATCACAAATAAACTCCAATTACCAAAATTCAAATGATCCAAACCTTGCAATTAGCAGGTGGTTTGGAATTTGGAACTTCGAATTTGGTATTCCTGACTGCCGTCAGGCAAGTTATTTTAGATTTGTGATTTGTCATTTAGTGCTTTATTTTTCCATTATTTGATATCGTTTTATTTAAGTCAGAAGCTTATCTGTAGTAAACAGATATCTCGCTTCGCTCGATATGACATGGTGTTTTTCGGGATAGGGAGGGC
>JAIPBS010000041.1 GCA_021738625.1 Bacteroidales bacterium | reverse complement strand
AACTAGTTGATAAATTTGGAGAACGCTATGAGAAATACCTATAAAAAATTAATTTTGCAGTGCACAGCCCTTCCGCCTATCGGCTCCAGGGCTGTGCACTGCAATGCAGAGGCTGACACACTTTTTTGAACACTCCCAAATCGAGTTGAACGAAATCCATACCCTATGCACTTTACGAGCTTTATGTATGTTTTCGGGGAATGTGCGTTGAATTTTCACCCCACCTTCTCACCTTCTCACCCTCTCACCCTCTCACCTCTCACTCTCTCACCTCTCACCTCTCACCTTCTCACCTCTCACTTTCTCACTTTCTCACCTCTCACCTCTCACCTCTCCTCTTCTACTTCCTGTGCTTCTTCGCCAGGCGGGTTCGCTTGCCCATGATGTCGTCGCAGTCTTCCTTGCGGGCAACCAGTTCGCTTTCGCCTTCATAACCAAACAGATCGTTGGTTTTGATGAATTCTTCAATGTAAACCGGAACCATTTTCTCCCAACCTCCCTGTTGATTGCGGATCATTTCGAGCACATCTTTCGATTTGATGTGCAGTTTGTCGGTGTTCACTCCTTCCAGGTCAAGGATTTTGCGGTTCTCAATCAGGTATTTGTAAAGATGTTTCAGGCCGTCAACCATCGGGATGTTCGAAGAATTAATCAGCTCACCTGATTTTTCATCTTTGGCGGGATAAACATACAGCTTCATGTTTTTTACGAACAACTTCCCGAACGCCTCCAGTATGCCTCCTTTTAGATCGGTATAATAACTTTCGTCCAACACATTGATGAATGTGGGAACGCCGATCACCACCCGAAGGTTTTTGATTTTGAATTGCGAGAAATAAGAAACCAGCTTGTAATATTCCCTGAAATTGGAAACCATCACATTTTGTCCCATCCCGGTCAGCATATCCGCACGGTCCAGGAAATCCCTTTCATCAAACTGTCCTTCTTCCAGCAGGTTGTTCAGGGTCATTTCGCACAAACTGATGGTGTTTTCTTTTTCATAGTCCTCGTCTTTCTTGAACAAACCGAAACTTGTTTTCAGCATATCAAACCCTACATAAGT
Organism: Bacteroidales bacterium; assembly: GCA_021738625.1. Lineage (GTDB taxonomy): Bacteria > Bacteroidota > Bacteroidia > Bacteroidales > JAIOZK01 > JAIOZK01. The sequence goes on along the minus strand of JAIPBS010000041.1, from coordinate 39,665 downwards.
GATGGGCCTAAAGCTACCCCGGAAAGCGAGCACGTTTTTTTTGTAAAGCATATCGGAGGGCTGCTGCACATCCCCGTTCCGGTCGAACATGGTAGCGCTGGTCATGCCGTTGTTCACCAGTTGTACGCTAAGCAGGCGGTTGTCAACATAATTCAGGTCCGGTCCGGTCATGCGCACCAGGGTGATCTCGACGCGGTCGGTGTCGAGACTGTCCAGTAAAGATTTCAGAAATACATTGGGCCGGTCATGAAAGTAGAAACAGGCAAAAATGAAATTCACACCTAAAATTCCAAGGGTTTGTTGCTGAATGACTGCATCCTTTTCCGGTAGGTTTACATGCATTACTACCTCGTTGGCCTCTGAATTGCTGTGTAGCTGATATCTGATCCCCAGCCAGCCGTGGCTGCGATTGTCTTTTTTGTAATTAATGGTAGCCACCGTGTTGGCAAAGGCAAAAAAACGCCTGTTTTCATGGTTCCCGTTTCCCAGGATGTTCACCAATTCATTGAATTCGGTTTTAAGCATTTTGGTGAGTCGCCCTTCCGAAACATACCTCCCGGGTTTGTTTTGGTTATACAGATTGTCGCTGAATTTCTTATCGTAAGCTGAAATGGTTTTGGCCACCGTACCCGAAGCACCCCCGGCGGTGAAAAAATTGCGGCCCACTTCCTGTCCGCCGCCGATTTCGGCAAAAGAACCATATATGCTGGCGTCGAGGTTTATTCTTAAAGCTTTGCGGTTGGTGCTGAGAATTTCTCTCTCCATGCTGTTGTTGTTTCTTCAAATTTAAGAATAAAGAATGAGTATTTTCTGTTTGTTCTTTCATCATTCCAAACAAATCCAAATTAAAAAGGTTTGCCCAACCGGACAAACCTTCTTCAACTAACTTAATTACCAGAAAAGTAAAAGGGCTCCTTCTAATACTTTACAAATCGCTTGCTGATCTTGCAATGATCTTTGGTGATCAGTTCCAGGATGTAAATGCCGGGCCTCAGCTTTTCCGTGTCGATCTCGATGGTTTCGGAAAGACCGGGTTCGATGTTTCTGCTGCCAACACACTGACCTGACGGGTTGAAAATCTTCACTTCAAGCGCTGAAGCTTTTTTCATTTCTATGTCGAGGTGGATGGTGCTGTTGACAGGGTTGGGATAAATTTCACCCAGGCCTTTGATGTATTCCGAGCTGTTTTCCTGGATGCCAAACACCACTGCGGTTTCTCCGATGATCATAAGGATGTCATCAAGGTTGTGACTTTCTTCGCTCAGGGTGAAATCTTTGGGCTCCATGGATTTGCCCATGATCTCCGCAAAGAGGGTGTAAGTACCGTTGGCCAGTCCGCTGAATTCGAAATTGCCTTCTTCGTCGGAGTATTTCAGGCCAACATATTCGCCGGCTTCGTTGGCCAGCATGATCTGAATGTCATGGGCGGGTGTTTCATTTTTATAAAGATCCTGGTGAACGATCTTACCTTTGATAAGGCCATCTCCCTGTGATTGCTGGGTGATCTGAACCAGGTTAATATCAGCATTATAGATATTCTGGTTCAGTGAAACTGTTTGGGCGTCTTCCCAGTGGGTGGCGTCTCCGTAATAAGTGGGCAAAAAGTCTCCATAGTAGTCTGAGTTGGGAGTGGGTTCTACTTTTGTGTAAAAATCTGCTTCCATAAGGGGATAAAATATGTAATAACCCAGGGTGTCGAGCAGTTGAGAGTACACTTCTGTATAGTTGCCGTTTTCAAGTTTATAAGCGTAGGCAAAGCCTTCATCCAGTTGATAAATACCAGCAAATGTATTTCCTCCCAGGTAATAGCTTTGTGATCCGCCCTGCACTTCAACTTCCGAGCAATACACGCTGCTGCAAGTATCGTCGCCCACCCTGGCTTTGATGTTCAGGCAAACGTTGTAGGTGCCGGCTGCATTATAGGAGTGAACAGGATTCTGATCGTTTGAGGAGGTTCCGTCTCCAAATTGCCAGAACCACCAGTAAACGCCCTCGGCCGGCATGCTTTGATCAAAGAAACTTACCTGATAGAAGTTGTTGCTGTCGACCTGGTAGGTGAAATCGGCTTGGCAGGCGCCCGGCTCGCTGATTATCACATTTTCACAATAGGTGTCTGTGCAACTGTCGATTGTGGAATGCACGGTCAGGCAAACATCATAAACGCCAGCATCACCGAAGACATGTGTCGGATTTTGTTCGCTCGATCCTGTTCCGTCACCGAAATCCCACTGCCAGCTGTCGATATTTTCAGCCGGTACGCTCTGGTCAAAGAAGTGAACGATATGCGCATTGGTGCTGTCGGTTGTATAACTGAAGTCGGCCTGGCAGTCTCCGATCATTTGTACCCACACTTCTGTACAGGATGTGTCGGTGCAGCTGTCAATTGTGGAATGGATGGTGAGACAAACAATGTATATTCCGGCTGCATTGTAGGTATGTACCGGATTCTGCTCTGATGAGCTGTTTCCATCTCCAAAGTCCCATTGCCAGCTGTCAATGGCTTCTGCCGGTGTGCTTTGGTCAAAAAAGCTGACCATGTAAGGGTCGGTGCTGTCGGGCTGGTAGGTGAAGTTTGCACTGCATTCTTCCCCACCGGGATTAACACATATTTCAAAATCTGCATTAAGAGATGTTCCCGGGGCCACATCGTAAAAAAGGGTATCCAGAATAATGCCGGTACATTCATCAACAGTGGAAACCTGTACAAATCCCAAAACTGCATTCGGCAGGATGGTGTCAACATAAAAGCCCGCTTCATTCGTCAGTGTTATCGAATTATAAAGGCTGTCTGCCTGAATGTTGACTTCATAACCCGCGACAGGTGTTCCCGTGCTGTCATTGGTTACGTAGCCACTCACAGTTACAAAATCCTGACCGTTGGTAATGAATAAACCTGCAAGCAGGAAAGTCAATAGTAGTGTAATTTTTTTTCTCATGAGTTTAAAGTTTTATGGTTTTATCCTAAAGGGATGCATTTTCAGCATATGGTTGCATGCATTTTAAAATTTATAAATGAGGCCGCTTTTGAATTCGATGTATGTGGCCTTATCGAGGCTCGCATTTTCGTAAACAGATTTTAGATAGGCGTGGTAGGTAGGCTCGAAATAAAAGTAGAAACTTCCTGATATCTTATAGTACAAACCGAAGCCGGCCATCATCCTCCAGTTTAGGCCAAAGCGATATTCCAGGTGGTTTTCTGTTCCGGTAATGCTGCTGTTACTTTCATTGAATACAGGGATGAACGATTTGCCTCCCAGCCGGATATCAGCGCCCACACCGCCGTTTATACTGATCATAAATTGGTTGTTGTGAATAAGCTTATAACCGGCTATCAGCGGAACCTGCAATACCCTGTATCGATACCTGATCTGATCCGCCTGTTGATGGGCCACCGAATCGTATACATTTTTATGGGTTGTATAATAATCTACGCTTTCGGTAAAAGGATTATAGAGGGCCGAATCAACATAGTTATATGAATAGACCAGTTCCTCCTGTTTATAATTAAAAGTATATTGTGCTTTGTCTTCCAGGGAAAGGTAAGAAAGCCCGGTTTTGAAAAAGAATTTCCTGTATTCCATCATCACCTCGAAGCCAAAGGATGATGCGCTCTCGGGCAGTTCCATCTGGGGGATATCCCCGTTTTGGAAATTCAGGAGAGAATAGTATATCTCAAACGAAATATCGACATGCTGAGGTTTTTCGTAATAATCATCTTCGGATGAAATATGGTTGAGTTTTTTTCTGTTTAAAAGAGCGCGTTCATGATTTACACTGGAAATACTTTTTCCGGTCAGGCCCATCAACTCCTGACCTTCTTTTGGAGTACATTGCTGTTCCAGGTATTGCTGGTCAGGAGCTAAAGAGTTCAAATATTCAGGGACAGTTTTTGTTGATGAATTTGTTTTCTTTTTTTTATTGCCAGATGCTATTGTAGCGTTTTCTGTTATAGTTTTTGCAGGAAGGCTATGCCTGTTTTCGATTTTATTTCCATCTTCGTTAGCCAGGGCAGGTAAACGTTTTTCTTCTGGTTGATCAATTTTTGAATAAGGAATATTGGTTGTTTCACTGATAATTTCGCTTTGAGTCTGATCTGATTTTTCGCTTCGATCAGAGAATAAAAACACCGCACCAATAATCAGGGCGGTAATGACAACAGCCAGCGATCCGATTTTGATCGCTCCGCCAGCTGTAATGACATACCATGATCTACTCATCCCTGCCTGTATTCCGGCCCAGGCGCTTTCGGGGGCTTTATAACCGGGCAGGGAAGAAAGGTTGTTCGACAGAAAACGGTTGCCGTCCAGCTCATCAAGGCTGCCCGAAATGCCGGCCCAGTTCGACTTGCCGGCCTTTTTGCCGGGCAGGTCGTTAAGCGTTTGTTTCAATATGTGCCGGTTTTTTTCCGTCATCTTTCTATAAAATCTTTTAAAGCGACCTGTAACTGCTTTTTGGCCCGGTATAGTTGCGATTTGGAGGTACCTTCGGAGATACCGAGCATTTCTGCCACTTCATTGTGTTTGTATCCCTCCACTTCTACCAACAGGAAAACTGTGCGGTAACCGGCCGGCAGCGACAAGATAGCCTGTTCGAGGTCATCACCCCGCATTTCCTCCGGCCAGCTTATGTTTTCCCCGTTGGGATGAACTACATCCAGGCACAGCATGTTATTTTCTTTCTTCAATTGCCTGATGGCGCTTCTCACAACAATTGTTTTAATCCATGCCCCAATGGTTGACTGCCCCCTGAATTGTTTGATATCTTTAAAAACCTGGATGAAGGCAGTTTGCAGAACATCATTGGCCAGGTCTTGATCTTTAACCATGCGATAAGCTATGGTAAACATGGCGTCACAATAACGGTCGTACAATTGCTTTTGGTGTTTGCGCCTGTTTTTGCAGCAACCCGCAATCAATTGTTTTTCCGTTGGTTCCGGTGTTTTTCTATATTTTGTGATGATCCCGATCGGCCAAAAATATTACGTTATTATTTAAAAGGGTGCATTTTGTTCAAAATGGTTGCATGAAGGTATGGAAATTGTTTTTTCTCGATCTGGGGGCTGTTTGATTGTCAGATGTTTTAATTATTGATTAGCCACCAAATAACAAATAAATTTCAAATATGAAATTCAAATGACCAAAAACATCTCTATCAATAGCTGGGTTTCGGATTTCGGAGATTTGGAAATTGGTGCATATTTGTGATTTGTTAATTGGAGTTTTGGGCTTTGCTTCCAAGATGTTTCAAATAAAATACAAAGGGTATAGCTCCCACCCCGATGTACGCTGTTATCTCAAAGGTTGTTCGCAGGCCGATCACATCACCGAGTGCGCCCACAAGTACCACGGCTACTGCACCTGAAACAAAACCGACGGTCATATAAATGCTGTTCATGAATGCCGGTCGCTTGCTGCCCACTTCCTGCATCAGGGCCAGCAGCACGGGAGTGGCGGCGAAAATGCTAAGGCCCAAAAAGATCAATACCGGGAAAACAAAGGCATTGCCCAGGTAAACGAACAGCCACATGAAAACAGGCGAACCGAAAGCCGCGATCATCAGGGTGTTGCTTCTGCCTATTTTATCCGAAATGGTTCCAGCCATGAAAACGCTGGCCGCTCCCGCAAATTGAAACACCGAAAGCGCTATGCCGGAAAACCAGAGCGTTTCACCTTCGTTGGTCAGGAAGGTTGGAAGGAAAGCCGTCAGGGCGGATTTCATCAATGCCCTGAAAAAGGTGATGCCGGCGATGGCAATGATCACGGGCATCATGCTTTTCACATAAGGCCATATCTTTTCTTCTTTCTCTTTTTTCTCTTTTCGTTTGATGTTGTGGGTGGCGTCCACGTCTTTCAAAACAAAAAACAAAAAAACAGTTGCTGCCACTGCAAAGAGGATGAGTCGCCAGATGCCTTCCAGCCCCCAAAAGGAAACCGCAGCCAACACCACCATAGGCCCGAGCGTGCGCGACAATTCCCCGCCCAGCATGTAAAAACTCATTCCCGTTCCAATACGGCTGCCGCTGACATCCTTTACCAGCACAGGCGCAGGCACATGAAAAAGGGAACTGCTGATGCCTGAAATGAAAACCAGTATGGCCAATACTCCCCATGAACCTGCCAACCCGAGGAAACTCATCGAAATGGCTGTGATGAGCGGTGTGAGAATGATAAAGTATTTAACAGCCGATTTATCTGCAATGATCCCGATCAATGGGTTGAAGAGGGAGGGGATGCGCTGCACCAGGTTGAGCAGGCCGGCCAGGCTCAGCGAAAAACCCAGTTTCTCAATAAGCAGCGGCAGGATAGGCGCCAGGAAAGAGGTGTAAATATCATGCAGCAGGTGAGCAAACGAAATGCTCAGCACCTTGTGCGTTTTGAACTTTTTCTGCACAGCCTCCATGTTGCAAAATTAGCTATTTGCAGGTTTCTGTTGTGAAGAATGTAATCTAAATAACAGGTTCAATTCAATTGTATACCGATTCGGAACAGGTTTGCAAGGATTGACCTTTTGCTTCAATCGGTATAACTGAATCTAACAGAAAATGTTTTGCATTTTTAATACGATTCAGTATAGAAATTGTCGTCCTTCCAGTTTCTGGGATTGTTGATAATGTATTTTTTGATGCGATGATAGGATAATTGGTCACGGATCACATGGTCGTGATAATCTGGTTGCCAGTTGCGACGGCCCCGTGTTTTTCGTTTTAGGTTGATCTGTTTGGATGTTTGCATCTGGAATTTTCCCGTCAATTTTGGAATGATCATATTATGGCGTTGTTTCCGGTATTGTTTGATTTCTTCGATGGTCGGTTCAATTTGTTGATGAGGTTGACGCAATGGTGGGGTTGGTGGGATGGGCAGAGAAAACTCATGAATTTTCTTTACGGTACCACCATTATCAAAATCATAATCCCCCAACGTGATGATGCAATGCACGTGATTTGGCATGACAACCCAGGCATCCAATAGAACGCGTTTATGATATAGCGGTATTTTCAGGAATTCGTTTTTCACGATATCGCCGTAATCCGATAATTCCATTATACCATTTTGAACCCTGCCCAATATGCATTCTCTGTTGCACACACAAATGGTAATAAAATAACTGCCTGGCGCCGAATAATCCCAGAATTGCCAACGGTTTGCCTCGATACGGTATTTGTTTTTGTATTTGCGGGCTGGGGTCATGGTTTGTTTTATGAATTTTCTCTACGATGTTGTTTTTGGTTTAACAATTTCAAATATATGAATTATTTGTATGATATTCCAAATAAAAAATTAACCAAATATCTACTGCACAACCTGCACCATACAACAAAAATCATCACACCTCAGGCGGTTTCCGCTGCTGTTTCTTCTCCGATTGCATTTTCTTTTGTTTGAGGCGCTTTTCCCAGGCCGCTTTAGACGGTTTGGTTCGTTTGCGTTTTTTCTTTGGGGTGAGGGCTTTAGCGATCAGTTCGTAAAATTTTTCAATTGTTTCTTCCTTGTTCTTGCTTTGAGACTTATGTTCCTGTGAGCTGATGATCAAATCGCCCTCGGTGTTGATGCGGTTGGCCAGCTCTTTTAACAGCTTGTTTTTTTCTTCATCGGTGAGAATTTCGGATGAAGGAATATTGAAACGCAATTCAACCTTGGTTTCGGTTTTATTCACATGTTGTCCGCCCGGCCCGGAAGAGCGGGAAGTGGAAAAAGTGAATTCGGGTTCGAAATTGCGGTTTTTGAGTTGATCTGTCATGGGATGCTAAGATAGCAAAATTCCAGATTTCGGTTTCCAGATTCCGTATATCCAGGCGATTTAGCATATTTCCAACATCCTCTCCGCAATCTGCACTGCATTGGTCGCAGCGCCTTTTCTCAGGTTGTCCGAAACAACCCACATGTTAAGCGCTTTTGGCAGCGATTCGTCACTTCTGATGCGGCCCACGAAAACATCATCTTTTCCTACAGCATATAAAGGCATAGGGTATTTGTTTTGTTCGGGCTTGTCGAGCAGGTTGATGCCGGGTGATTTGGCCAGGATTTCGCATATATCTTCAATGTCAAAATCTTTTTCAAATTCCAGGTTGACACTTTCGGAATGGCCGGTTTCCACCGGGATGCGCACGACTGTGGCTGTGACTCGCAGTTCAGGAAGGCTGAGGATCTTCCGGCTTTCATTCACCAGTTTCATTTCTTCGGAGGTGTAGCCGTTCGGCAGAAAATCGCCTCCATGCGGCAGGCAGTTCAGGTCGATGGGGTGGGGGTAGGCCGGCTCAGGATTTTGGCGGTTCCTTTCGGCTTCCATCTGATCCAGTGCTTTTTGTCCGCTGCCCGAAACAGCCTGGTAGGTGGAAACCACCATACGATTCAATCCGTATTTTTTTTGAAGCGGATGAACCGCAACCATCAACTGTATGGTGGAACAATTGGGATTGGCGATCAGCCGGTCGTCTTTGCTGAGCATATTCCCATTCACTTCCGGGACGATCAGCCTGGCATTTTTTTCCATCCGCCAGGCGGATGAGTTGTCGATCACGATGGTGCCCGTTGTAGCAAATCGCTGCGCGTATTTCAGTGAGAGGTCCTTACCGGCAGAAAACAGCGCAAAATCCGGTTTGCGGCTGAGGGCTTCCTCAACACCCACCACTTGATGCTCCTTGTTTTTGAATGCTACCATCTTTCCGACAGATCGCTCTGAGGCTGCCGGGATCAGTTCCGTAACAGGGAAATCTCTCTCTTCCAGTATGCGGGCCATCATGCGCCCGACCAGTCCGGTGGCTCCTATGATTGCAACTTTCATGATTTTGTGTCTTTTGGTTTACAAAGGATGCGGCAGGTATTGCCGTTCTGTATGCGAAGCAGGACCTTGCAACCGGCAGTTTTTTCTGAGACGTCCCGCATGCTGCAGTTGAAAAAGCTGTGCAGTTCCAGTCCGGGGATAATTTCGATATGATAAAGGTCCTCAAACTCACCCGCCATCGTTTTCAGCTGTTCACTTTTATCCGTAACGATATCCATCGAAATGGCGGTGTGATTCATTAGGTTGACCGGCAAATTAAATTGCTTGCAGACGGCAAGGATGTTGACCATATGGTCTTCCAGCATAAATGAATAATCCCTGCTCATAAAGCGGATCAGGTGCTGATTTTTTCTCAGGACGAAAACTGCTTGTTTTTCCGCTTGTTCTTCATTCGTTATCAACGTACCGTTTTCTTCTGCTTGCAGGAAGCTTTTAACTTCCAGCGGAATATTTTTGTTTTGCAGTGGCTTGATGGTTTTGGGGTGCAATACCTTGGCGCCTGCATATGCATATTCGATCACATCCCGGTAGGAAAGCCTGCAGAGTTTGAACGCCCCAAACTCTTTTTTGGGATCGGCGCTCATAATGCCGGGCACATCTTTCCAGATGCTCAGTTTTGAGGCGCCAAGATAATTGGCCAGAACGGCCGCTGTATAATCCGATCCTTCAAAGCCCAGGGTACTTGACCGACCTTCGGCGGAACGGCCGATAAATCCTTGTGTGATGTAAATGGCTTTTCCTTCGAAAGCAGTCGCTGCAAGGGATTTGCTTAACTGATGATCGATTTTTGCTGCAGTATAGTTGTTGTCGGTAGCCAGTATCCCCCGGATGTCGGTCCAGTTGTTTTGTATGCCTGAATTTTGCAGGAATGCACTCACGATTCTGCTGGATATCAACTCGCCATGGGAAATGATCCCGTCAAAATATCTTTTGAAATTCGGATCATTTGTATCTGCCTGGTTCTTGAGGCTCATAAACAAGCCCTGTATTTCAGCATGTGCCGGATCCTTTTCAGTAATATCAAGTCCGGCCATAATTATTTGGTGGTCACCGATGAACCGATCCAGTAGTTCATCTTTTTCTTTTGTGTTGTTATAATTTGCTTCAGCAAGACGGCATAGCAGACGCGTGTTTTTCCCAATGGCCGATACCACGATCAACAGTTGCCGGCCTTTTTGCCCGGCAATGATCCTGCCCACATTCCTTATGGCCTTTGCATTTTGCAGGGCCAGTCCGCCGAATTTGAATACTTCCATGGTTTTTCTTTTCAGCCACGAATGCACGAATAATAATATGATAAATTACACGAATTGGTAGATTTTAAATTGCTTATGATTTTCGCGATCGTGAACCAAAAAATGCATTCGTGAATTTGTGGCTATTTTTCCGGTTCTATTTGCGCCTGTATGGCCGTGATGGCCACTGTATTCACAATGTCTTTCACCAGGCATCCTCTACTGAGATCGTTCACGGGTTTGTTCAGTCCCTGCAGCACCGGTCCGATGGCCACGGCATTGGCGGCCCTTTGAACGGCTTTGTATGTGTTATTCCCAGTGTTCAGGTCGGGGAAGATAAATACCGTTGCCTTGCCAGCCACTGCGCTGCCGGGCATTTTTTTCTTGGCCACCGAAGCGTCGATGGCGGCGTCGTATTGAATGGGCCCTTCGATGCTCAGATCGGGACGGCGTTCGCGGGCGATGCGGGTGGCTTCCCTCACCTTTACCACGTCCTCGCCTTTGCCTGATTCACCTGTAGAATATGACAGCATTGCGATACGGGGCTCGATGCCGAAGCTTTTGGCTGTTTCGGCTGAACTGATGGCTATATCGGCCAGTTGCTCCGAGTTGGGGTTGGGGTTCACCGCGCAGTCGCCGTATACCAGCACCCGGTCTTCAAAACACATAAAAAAGGAACTTGACACAATGCTAACTCCCGGCTTGGTTTTAACAAATTCAAAAGCCGGCCGTATGGTATGCTGGGTGGTATGCATGGCCCCCGAAACCATCCCATCGGCATATCCCAGATGCACCATCATCGTTCCGAAATAACTCACGTCGCCCATAATGTCGAAGGCGGCGTCTTCAGAAACGCCTTTGTGCTTTCTGAGCTTATAATATTCTTTTGCGAATTTTTCCCTCAACTCCGATTCGGCCGGGTCGATGATCGTGATCTTGCCCGGTTTGATTTGCAATGCGCTTGTCTTTTGTTTCACCTGTTCCACATTGCCCAGCAGGGTGATATCGACCACATTTCTTCTCAACAGTATATCCACTGCTTCCAGGATGCGTTCGTCTTCCGATTCGGGCAATACGATATGTTTGCGTTTGGAACGTGCCTTTTCAAACAATTCAAACTCAAACATGATGGGGGTGAGGATGTCGGAACGTGAGATGGAGATTTTCCTGGCCAGCTGCTCCCCGTCCACAAAATTCTCGAAATGCCCGATGGCGATGTTCAGCCTTCTTTCGTTTTCCGGGGTGAGCATGGAAGGGATCTTATTCAGTCGCATGGCGGTGGTATAGGTATCGGTATAAACACCCAGCATGGCGATGTTCACCTTTTTCAATCCATCGATCAGCTTGACCAGATAAGGATCGGGCTTTACGCCCCCGGTGAGTAAAATCCCACCTATGTGTGGGTAGTTTTCCGACAGCAGGGTCATCACCATGGTAAGCAATACATCGGTGCGATCGCCGGGCACCACCACCAGCGAGCCGTCGGATGTGTGTGCCAGGATGCGTTCCAGGCTCATGGCCGCGATCTTATAGTCATAGATGTGGTGGTTCAGGGCCTCGTCGTTGCCGAAAACCAGGCTGGCATTCAGCCCGTCCTTGATCTGACGCATAGTGGGCCGTTGCAGAATTTCTTTCTCGGAGATCACAAAAGTGATCTCATTTTCGGGATATATCTTGTCAAGGCGTTTTTGAATGGCCTCCAGCTCTTCTTCATTGGCCCGGTTCACGATCAGGCCAACCGAATAGGTCTTTTCATTTTTTAGTATGCTGCGTACCACGTGGGCCGTATCGGAAATTTCTGTGACCGATTTCATATGCCCGCTGATGATCGACAAAAGCGGTGTGCCCAGGTTGTTGGCAATGCGAGCGTCGAACTCAAACTCGAAAGGGGAGAGCGCGCCCGAGAAGTCGGTTCCTTCACACAACACAAAATCGCATCTTTTCTGCAATTTCTTGTATTTGTTGATGATATCGGTGATCAGGCTGTCGGTATCACCTTCCTGTATTTTCATCAGGGCGTCGTCGCTTTTCACCCCGTACATGGCGTCGTATTCGTAAGGCAGATCATATCTCTCCGAAACCAGCCTGATGTGGGGGTCTGTCTGGTTCCCGCTGTGGATGATCGGCCTGAAAAATCCTACCCTTCCCACCTGGCTTGCCAGCAGGTTCATCACACCCAAAACGATCAGGGACTTTCCTGTTTCGGGTTCTGCTGAAGCTAAATATAAACTCCTGGACATGTTCTCTAACGCTTGTTAATTTTTTAGCAGTGCAAAGGTAGTGATTTGAAGTGTAAGATTGAAGGATGTTTGATATGAAATCGGGATTTTCATTTTATGAAAACCCAGGGTATGGTTGATCAAATTTTATCCGGATGGCCCATCGCCAGTATTCTGGTGATTATTTCAGGCCTTGCCCTGATTCTTGCCGGAGTCAGCCTGATCATAAACATACAGGCGCAACTTGCCATGATCTTACTTGGTATCTTACTGTTTATTTTTGTTTTTGCCTTGCACCTGCCTTCCATTATTGGAGGGGAAGGACAAGTCGTTCAACAAAGCATAACCTCTTTACTCAAAGATGCTGGTTTGGGTAGTGCTGCCTGGTTTATAGCTGGGCATCTGCACTGCGCGAAAAAGTCGGCATAAATATTTGTCGGAAGATTTTTTGGGTAAATATTCAATACCGTATTCTTTACATTGCTTATATTTGGCTTCAAAAAATAAGTTTGTGATTTTATGAGTATTGATTGCAACTACCTGATGCAAACCGCCGGTCTTGAATACCCGGTAATAGGACTTTATGATACCCCTGATGCTTCGGCATTTGAACCGCTTGTAAAACCCGCTGAAGGCAAATGGGCCTGTGTGTTCATGTTTTTCAACGCCTGGAAAAAGGGTGAAAGCCTTCGGCTGACTGCGAACAATTATGGATGTGGCGGTGCCGGCACCTATTTATTTTGTGAGCAAACCAGGTCCCGCGATAACTATATTGAATTTCTTCACGGGGAGGAGGGCCTGAAAGATACACCGGAACTGATGGGGGAGTGGATCGATCAATCCAGCCCATATAAGCCCGAACATGAGAATATTGTGATCGGCCCGCTGCGTGAAGATCAGGAGAAATACCTAAACAGCGTGACTTTCTTCATCAACCCCGATCAGCTGAGCCTTTTCGTAACGGCCGCCCATTATTACCACGGTCCGAACGATCCTGAAAGGGTAACAGCTCCTTTCGCCTCGGGTTGTGGTTTGATGCTCAGTATGTTGGAAGCCTCAAAGCAACCCAAAGCGCTTATTGGCGCCACCGACATCGCCATGCGCAAATATCTGCCGAATGATATTCTTGCCTTTACCGTTAATAAGGCCATGTACGAGGATTTTTGCCGGTTGGATGAAGACAGTTTCCTGGATAAACCTTTCTGGCAAAGTGTGTTGAAATCAAGAAAACAGAAATGAATTTATAATAGTTTAAGCTTTTGAACGGCCTGGCTGTGGGACAACAACCATCAATTCGCAGTCTTAATCTACACTTTTCCCCCTGGAATATAAAGGAACACCCACAGTGAAAAACTGCTCATTGCAAAAACTCCCGCCTATATTGTCGAACAATCTCCACGATTTTCTTAAGATAAGCTTGTGAATTGCTTTTTAATTTTCCTCTTCAATCTCTTCCTCTTCCTCTTCCTCTTCATCCTCAATGCCAAGGTAGGTGCCGTCTTCTTCATAGATCAGTTCGAGGATTTCTTCGGCAACTTTGATCTCAACTTCATAATTTATGCTTCCGTCATCCAGGGTGACCTTGTCGGCCTCCAGTAGTTCGGCCCCGGGATAGCGGCTTTCAATATCATCCCGGATGGCCTGAGGTAAGTTTTCAGGATCAATTTCGACTTCCTGTTCGGTGTCTTCCGAAATCACATTCCCTTCTTTATCGTAAAGGATTTCTTTTTCAACGCCTTCTTCTTCAAACAGGAAAAGGTAGTTTTCGCCTTCTTTCTCAACCGAGAATTTTTCGTCGGGGTTTTCATCTTTGAAAGCATTCATAACGGCTTCGGGGATGTCTTCGTTTTCTTTCTTTTCTTTTTTCTGCTCCGATGCGCAGGATGCAAGAAAAATCACAAGGATTAGTAAAATCAGGTTTTTCATATCGATATTGTTTGGTTCATAACACAAATATACGATGATTGGGGGAGAAGTTCAATCATAATAATATGTTTTATGGTCGGTTTGATTATATTGTGTTTTTCTTTCTATCTTTCGCAATCAAAATCAAAACAACCATGAAAAATCTACTTGCCCTTTCACTTTTTGTGCTTGCGGGACTGATTGTCCATTCACAGCACGAATCCGGATTCAATTTTGTGGAAAGTTCCACCGGCATGGACTATCCCCAATGGGAAAGCGGCATGACCGAGCTGGAGTTTGCCGATATCAAACGGATTATATCGAGGTGTATGATGGGGTGGATGTCATGGAGTATCAATCGCAGGAAATTGAATTCTCATTGATGCCCAACCCGGCGGGGCATCATTGCATTATTCAACTCAAATCTTCGCTGTTTGCAACGGGAGATATCATTGATGTTGTTTTGACTGATCTCAATGGAAATGAAGTGATGAAATTCACCCACCTTAAGAATTCCGATCCTTACCAAAACATCCGGATGAAGCTCGACCGGCTTCCTCCGGGAATCTACCTCTGCACGGTTGAAGCGGATGGCCGGGCAGCTGCGAAGAAGTTGGTGAAGTATTGAGAGGAGGATAGGAGAATGCATGGTTGTATGGATGTATGGTTGTATGCCTGTGGGATGGATTTAGACCGTAATTCATGGTAATTGATGGTAATTCATTGTAATTCATTGTAATTCATTGTAATTCATTGTAATTCATTGTAATTCATTGTAATTCATTGTAATTCATTGTAATTTATAGCTTTGGGGATTAGATCAGTTGGTCCCGTATAACCTTATACCTCTATACCTCTATACCGGAGTGCCGGAGTTGAGACGGTTGCCGTCAACGATTGGGTGAGCTGTTGGCGAGTGATCCGATCAATCGCCTGCTACAGATTCTTCGATTAATCGGCCGTCCAATTGATCGGATCACTGACGTGTTTATCGGATGCATGATCAGTTAGTCCCGTATAACCTTATACCTCTATACCTCTATACCGGGGTGCCGGAGTTGAGGCGGTTGCCGTCAACGATTGGGTGAGCTGTTGGCGAGTGATCCGATCAATGGCCTGCAACAGATTCTTCGATTAACCGGCCTTTCAATTGATCGGATCACTGGTGTGTTTACTGGATGCATGATCAGTTAGCCCCCTATAACCTTATACCTTTATACCCCTATACCCGGGGTGCCGGAGTTGAGGCGGTTGCCGTTCACGATTGGGTGAGCTGTTGGCGAGTGATCCGATCAATGGCCTGCTACAGATTCTTCGATTAACCGGCCTTTCAATTGATCGGATCACTGGTGTACTGTACTGACTGATCACCGAATACTGATAACCTTATACCTTTATACCCCTATACCCGGGGTGCCGGAGTTGAGGCGGTTATCGTCCACCAACTGCGGGTTACTTCGTTCAATTGACCTTCGAAAAAATGCATCCCTCCCAATTATTTTGTATATTCGACAACTGATAGCGAGTTAAACTTATACGACCCATAAGGAGGGATTGTACTATGGAAACTTATTTCGCCTCTGCTGAACGGAGCTCCTGGGAAGAAATACAGAAAGATAAGCGGAAGATAATTTCCCTTGATTTTGTGGTTACCCTCTCGGAAGCCACCAACACCCTGTTCATGATCCTGAATGAGAACCGTCAGATCATTTTTGCAAACAAGAAATTGCTCACCCTGCTTCAATCCGATTCTGAAACCTTAATCGGGCAAAGGCCTGGTGAAATTCTGAATTGCATCAATTCCATGAAGATGAAAGCGGGTTGCGGAACACACCCGGCATGTAGGGAATGCGGCGCCGCCAATGCCATACTCTCGGCCCTGGAAGGGGAATCCACCGAAAACGAATGCCGCATCAACAGCCGCCTGAACAACAAATATGTGGCTTTCGACCTTTCTGTGAAAGCGCATCCTTTTGAATTCGACGGTCAGAGATACGTGTTGTTCTCCATGATTGATATCAGCGATTCCAAACGGCGTGAAATCCTGGAAAGGACCTTCCTGCACGACGTCCTGAATACGGCGGGCGGAATATACGGCTTTTCAGGAATGCTTAAAGAGGACCTGAGAAACAAGGATGCGGAATCATTTGAAAATGCAGAAGTGATTTACGATCTGTCGGATAGTCTTGTTCATGAAATAAAGAACCAGCAAAAGCTGCTTGCCGCAGAGCGGAATGAACTGCAGATCGACCTATCGGAAGTTGCATTGCCCGATTATCTGAATGCAGTTATACAGCTGATCGAAAAGAATGAAGATGTTAAAAACCGCCCCATCAGAATTTCAAAATGCGATAAACTTGTTTTTCAAACGGATAAGGTATTGTTGCAAAGGATCCTTATCAATATGATCAAGAACGCTGCCGAGGCCAGCGAGCCCGGACAGGAGGTGATTGTCAGTTCGGATGCCCGGGATGATAAAATCCGTTTCAGCGTACACAACAGCAGCCATATGCAAGAATCGGTTCAAATGCAGGTTTTTCAGCGCTCCTTTTCCACCAAGGGCAGCAACAGGGGCATCGGCACATATAGCATGAAGCTGTTCGGGGAAAACTACCTGCAAGGCAAAGTTTGGTTCGATAGCGACAAAGACCGGGGCACAACTTTTTACCTGGAAATTCCGCTTAAAGTCCAAAGCACCTGATCCGTATATATCCATGCTCCGGTCCCAGGCACCAGTAGCTGACGTTGGTGCAGAGCAGGTGAAAATTCGTTTTATTTATTTCTACTTCCATGGTACGTAAATGGCCGCCGTTTTCATTTCCGTCAATATCGGTGATCCGGATCTTATAGTCATCGCCCTGCATTTTATAATGGCAGAAAAGGATGTAATGATCTTTGGCAAAATCCGCATCCCAGGGGCAGTGCTGTGCTTACATACCGCCTGTGATCAACGCTATAAGCAAGGTGCAGATTAGCTGTTTCATGTTTTTGAATTTTTACAATGGATAAACCAATCAAAAATGGGCCACATCGACGAACCAGCCCTCAAAGTTGTTGCCCGAACCAGGATTGTAGGTTCTAAATTTTGTGAAACCGGCACATTT
Organism: Bacteroidales bacterium; assembly: GCA_021738625.1. GTDB lineage: Bacteria > Bacteroidota > Bacteroidia > Bacteroidales > JAIOZK01 > JAIOZK01. The sequence continues at coordinate 22,421 of JAIPBS010000041.1, read as the reverse complement.
GAAACTACCGTTTTGATAGTCAATGGAGTTGAAACCTGAACCGTAGGTGCGTTCGCCTATGGTTTTATATTCGCTGAGCTCTCCGCTGGAAGGATCTATTTTCGCGATGAGTCCATAGCCAAACATGGTGTATGATGGTGGTTTGTAATGCTGCGATTGCCTGCCGCAGGCATAAAGATGCGTTCCGTCCGAACACAGATCCGCCAGGTAGTCGGTATATATTGAAAGATTATAGGTTCTTTCGAAAAGTACATCCCCGCTTGTTGAAAGACATGCAAGCCAGGCGTCCTTCCAGTATGCTTCATCAAGTGGGTCATCCTCTTCAATTACCTCTACATCTCCGGCAACAAAAACCTTATCGCCCTCAAGCCATATGGCACTTCCGTTGATGGCGAGTTCCGGGTGAGTGGCCTGGAATTCAACGCTCCATTCGATTTCCTTGTTGTTATTTAATTTGTATACAATAACCTTTTCCGAATTGAAATCAGAAAAATATTTATTAGAGACGCCGCCGAGCACATAATCACCCATAGCCTCTACAAAGAATTGATCCGGCCGGTCCTCAAACAGGAATTTTCCCGTTTTGTATAGCTCGCCTTTGCTGTATTCATAGCCAAGCATCAAGGGGACAATGCCGGCGTTGTTGCTTTCATAGCCATACAGAAATTCATTGTCCATTCCAAAGACGTCTGCTTTTGCAATATCTTCCCAAATCAGGCTGCTCAGCAGCTGTCCCTCATCTGCATCATAAAGGGATAAAAAGACAATTTCATAGGAAGCGCCCGAACCACCGGACTTATCTCCGGCAACAAGCAGATTTTCATTTAACTCCATGATAGTTGCCGGTCGGAATGAAGTGACTTGTTCCCAAACCATATTACCTTCTGCCGTGATCCTTCCAACACTGTAAAAACTTTCAAATATGCCCATATAGAAAAAATCCCCGTTCGACAATGGAATGACATCCCAAAAAGAAGTGGCCATATTGCTGGTTCCCAGTACCAGTTGATTATTAACAAGGTCGTTTCCATTGGGCGAATACTCATTGATGTTATCATCAGGCAGGTCGTCTTCAGTGTCGTCCTTTTTACAGCAGGTTAATACCACTGAAAGCAACAGAAGAAAAAGTAACAGGCTTTTGTTTTTTTTCATGGTTTTGTGTTTTTTGCCCGAGGCGGACATGGTTTTAATTTCCCGCCCCCGGTCTTGATTAATATTCTCTTTTTTATACCACTGTAATGCGCCAGGATTGTTTGATTACCAAATATATGCAATTTTTATGGATGGTTTGCCAGTGAACGGAAAAAATAACCAGGCTCTCGAAAACAAAAGTTATGTAATTGGTTTTCATAAAACCGGATTGTTTGTAAAGGTTTTTCACAAGTTGTAATTACTTTTCATGAATTTGGATCAGTTTAATTCATAAATGTTTATGAAGATTTAATGAGTAATGAGACCTCAAGAATTGAAGCTTTTAATAAGGGTATCTTTCAAAATTTTTGATCAAACAAATTACCAGGAATGTTTTGGATAAAGTTAAATAAATACAGATTGTTTGTAGGAAAATATTAAATTTGGTTGTTAGTTCACTTTTTAAACAATGATCAACCAGAACCATGAACAAACAATTAGAGGAAATTAAAAGAAAAGTAGTTTGTTTTAATGAGTGCAAAGGATCGTATCCTGAACTAATGAAGTTGTCACTCAAAAGCATCTTCTAGAAATAAAATTAATCTAGTAAATTAGTTTTTTACAATGATTTTTTATGAACATATTCGACATCCACAACAACATTACCCAATCCTACGAAGAATACATTCGGAGTTTTGTCAGGATCAGTGATGATAGAATCAAAGAAGAGGTTGAGACGAATCTTTTAAAAGGATTGATTTTACCGGAGCCACTTATTCAGTTTAACCCTTCCTTTAAGATTGGCGGTTCTATTAATGACCTTATTGATAGAAAGATTTTACATCCAAATCTGAATTTTTGTTTTCCGGGATGGGAGCTATGGAAACACCAGACAGAAGGAATAGAGATAGGAGCTAAAGATGAGAGTTTTGTTGTTACCTCCGGTACGGGTTCTGGGAAATCTCTTACCTATCTTGCCACAATTTTCAATAAGTTATTCTATGAGGGAGCAGACAAGCCAGGGGTTAAGGCAATAATTGTTTACCCCATGAATGCATTGATCAACTCACAATTCAATGCGCTTAATGATATCGCAGAAACCTATAAAAAGGAATCTGGTAAAGATTTCCCAATCACTTATGGAAAATATACAGGACAGGAGTCAGAAACATTCAGGGATAACATGCGAGTCAAGCCACCTCATATACTTTTGACAAACTATATGATGCTGGAGCTAATCCTGACCAGAGCGAAAGAACAGCGATTGGTCGATGCAGCTTACGAGAATCTACAGTTTTTAGTATTTGATGAATTACACACATACAGGGGCAGACAGGGTGCCGATGTTGCTTTACTGATCAGACGGATAAAAGCACAATGCAAGAATGAGAAAATCCTATGCATTGGTACTTCTGCAACCATGGCTTCAGGAGAAGGAACAATTCTTTCACAGAGAAAAGAAGTTGCTGAAGTAGCCACAAAAATTTTCGGTCAGGAAATTGGATGGCAAAATATTGTAGTAGAGTCATTAAAAACCTCCTTTGAAGGTGAAGAGGTTTCTATTGATCAGCTGAAATCTGCTATAACCGAAAAGATTGATACAGCTAATGGTGAGGATTATCTTAAGAAAAATGACTTTGCCCGATGGATGGAACGAAATATTTGTTTGACTTGGAAAGAAAACCAATGGCTACGTGCCAAACCCAGGACAATTAAGGATATTGCAAAACAAATTTCCGATCTTACAGGAAACCAAATTGATTTTTGCTTAGATAAACTATTGGAAATCCTTCTATGGGCGAATAAAATAAACGGACAGCTAGCGAATATCCGACCAAGACGCTCATATTTACCTTATAAAATTCACCAATTTATTGCTCAAACAGGTTCGGTTTATGTATCACTGGAAGAACCGGACAAACGCATAATCACTTTAGAGGCCAAAAATAAAGCAGCTGAGAAAGAAGGCAAAATCCCTTTATACCAGATTGTTTTCAGTCGATTTTCGGGATATGAATTTATTTGTGTGGCCAAAAATGAAGAAAGCTCCTGGCTGGAGCCTGCACCTTTTAATGCAGGGCGTATTGAGGATGAAGAATCAGATACGACCATTGGATATTTGTTACTTGAAAAGGATGGTGAAGAACCTTTTTGGGATCCTATAAACGACCAGGATTATCTTCCTGATTCATGGTTTAATGTAAGCAGAAAGAATAACACAAGAAGGATTAAAGCTGAGCACAAGCAAAAGTTACCTCAGGAAATTTATATTAATAAAGAAGGGCAATATCGATCAACTCCTGCACATGGCTTTATCAAAGCTTGGTTCATGATTGCTCCTTTGCCATTTGATCCTACAAGTCAAACAACCTTTGAAGGCGGCAACCCCAGGGAACGGAATAAATTAGCCCGGCTTGGGAATGAAGGCCGCAGCACCGCCACAACAGTTTTGTCATTTTTAACGATTAAGGAACTTGCGCGAACCATTTATGACACTAAGTTCCAAAAACTTTTGTGCTTTACTGATGTGAGGCAGGATGCTGCACTACAATCCGGCCACTTTAATGATTTTATCAAAGTTGGTGTTTTAAGGTCTGCGATCTACAAAGCGGTACGCGAAAACAAAACATTGGGTTATACAAATATCGACCAGGAAGTTTTCAATGCTTTAGATTTAAATCAAGATGAGTATGCACAGGTAACTGCTGACTCAGGCACTTTCCAGTATAACGAAAATCAAAAAGCATTAAAACTTTTCTTGACTTACCGGATTCTTTACGATCTAAGGAGAGGTTGGCGGGTCATTTTACCCAACCTGGAACAAGTTGCGTTGGTAAAAATTGATTACCAGGACTTAGTAGCTGAAGCAAAAAAGGATAAATACAATACTTTACCCGGTTTCTTAAAATTTGATGACAGCAAGCGTCATTTCATTCTTTTTCAAACTCTTGAGTTTTTCAGAACAGCCTATGCTTTTCATTTTGGCATATTCGATAATCATGAGTCCAATAAGAAAATAATTAGTGATAACTTGAAGGACCCGTGGACTTTAGACAGGAATGAGGATTTGAAATTGCCCAATTATTTAAGAATACTAAAACCACAGGTAAGAAGACAGAATGTCCATACACAGAGTATTGGAGGTTTAAGTGCTTATGGAAAGTTTATAAAAGCCCAGTTCAAAGTCGAGGGAGAGGAAATCAAGGGGGAGGCTTTAAGTGATTGGATCGCTGAATTGCTGGATCTGCTCAGTTCCTCGGGTTATCTCAGGAAGCGGGAAGATTTGCTTGATCAGGACCTTTATCAGTTAAACGGGAACCATATGATCTGGACCCTTGGAGATGAAGAAACTCCCTGGATAGATTATGTGAGAATAAGAACCAGAAAACATGGTGAAACCCCTGTTAATAAGTTTTTCCAGAATTTCTACAGGCAGGATTTCCGGCAAATGAAGCCCATAAAGAGTACCGAACATACAGGACAGATAGGCTATGAGAAGCGAAAAAAGGCTGAAGAAGATTTTATTGAGGGCAATGTAAGTGCTTTGTATTGTTCTCCTACCATGGAGCTAGGTGTAGATATTTCTGAACTTAATGTGGTTCAGATGAGAAATGTGCCCCCGAATCCTGCAAATTATGCCCAACGGAGTGGGCGTTCAGGAAGGAGCGGCCAGGCAGCTCTGGTACTAACCTATTGTGCAAACACATCTTCACATGACCGGCACTATTTTGAGCACCGCCAGGATATGGTTGCAGGAATTGTTAGCCCCCCAAAACTGGAACTAACCCAGGAAGAGTTGTTGCACTCACATCTTAATGCATTGTTCCTGTCTCGAACAAACCTTGGAGCTTTAAATGACTCAATTGCCCAAATACTCGAAATGAATGTTGAGCCTGAGAAACTTAACCTAAAAAAGGATGCCTGGAATGAACTGAAACTTGAAACTTCGACTTTGCAAGAATTAGCTCGGATATATCTGCGGGTGATTGAAGATATTGTTCCGGAGATCGAAAAAATGCCATCAACATGGTATAAAGGTGATTGGATCGAAAGAAAAATCCATCAGGCGCCTGAGCTATTTGATCGGGCACTGGATCGTTGGCGGGAAATATATAATAAGTGTGTTGATCAATTGCAATTAGCAGCAGGTATTTTAGCTGATCCCAGAATACCCAGGTCGGATGAAAGAAAGAAAAATGCTGAAAATGATATGCGTTATGCAAATCGTCAAATTGAACTTCTGAAAAATATATCACAGACTGGCAAGAACAGTCAGTTATCCGAATTTTATCCTTACCGTTATCTTGCTTCAGAGGGATTTTTACCTGGATATGGTTTCACAAAATTGCCGGTACGACTGTTTGTGCCCACCCAGGAAGGTGGAGAGTATATTTCCCGTCCGAAGTTTATGGCTATTCGTGAGTTTGGTCCGCAGAATACCATTTACCACAGTGGGGGTAAATACAGGGTGAATCAAATGCTTTGGTCTGAGATAGACAATCCCCTGGTTTCTGCCAAGATTGCAAAAAATTCCGGTTACATATTTATGGCCGGAGAAACCAGGCGAAATATTTGTCCGGTAACGGAAGCTGATTTAACTGATCAGCAAGACCGCATTGAGATTTCTGACATGATCAATATTAAAGAATCAAGGGCCGAAGCTCACGAGAGAATTACCTGTGAGGAAGAAGAGCGCCAGATCCTTGGATATGATATTTCAACTGCTTTCTATGTACAAAGGGGAATGAGCACCATTGAAGAGCTTCTTGTAAAAGTTGACGGCAAGGTTTATTTGAGATTACAGTATTTGCCAGCAGCAACCATTGTTCAAATCAATAATAAATGGCGTGTATCCAAAGATGGTGATGGGTTCTTAATAGGCAAAAAGACAGGATTTTGGAAAAAGCCGGTACCACCTGAAAAAGCCGGTCAACAAAGGGAAGAGATCCAAAGGGTCAGGCTTTATGCTGAGAATACTGCGGATGCCTTGTATATCCAACCTACAAAAAACCTGAATCTAAATCCATTTGAGCCCGGTGTAATAACCTTAATGTATGCATTAAAGCGGGCCTTTGAATTTCAGTTCCAGGTAGAAAGCAATGAAATTGCGGTTTCATTGATGGGAACAAGTGAAGAACCTAATATTTTTCTTTTCGAGAGTGCTGAAGGTAGCCTGGGAGTCATCAGGCAGCTGGTAAAAGAGATAAGCTATTTTAAGCGGCTGATCGAATCTGCCTGGGAGGTTTGTCATTTTAATAAATCAGAGGAAGAGCAACAGAAATACGGCGCTGCATCCTATGCTGACCTGCTTAGCTATTTTAATCAGAGGCATCATAACCAAATTGACAGGTATCTGATAAAAGACGCACTACAAAGTCTGATGAACGCTGATATTGAAATCAAACGATCTTCCTTGTATAAGGATTATGAAACCCAGTACCAGGAATTGCTGGAACTTATTGATCCCAAATCATCTACCGAACTTAAGTTTTTAAAGTTTCTTTATGCAAAAAAATTGCGACTCCCGGACAAGGCCCAGGTGAATATGGCAAAACATGGCTGCTACACCATTCCTGACTTTGTTTATACTGAAGAAGTAAAAGTCTGCGTATTTTGTGATGGAACCCCACACGATTCACCTATGGTCAAGGAATCCGATGCTGTAAAAAGGGAGTGCCTTGAAAACCTGGGCTTTGAAGTTGTCGTTTGGCATTATATGACTCCCCTGGAGGATTTGGTTAAAGATTACCCATACATTTTCAAAAAAGTGAAGAATTAATGGAATTTACAACAGGCAATATTGTAAAAGTTAGAGGCAGGCAATGGATCGTGTTACCTTCACCTGATCAGGACCTTCATTTACTGAAACCTTTGGGTGGAACAGAAGAAGAAGCGATAGGGATTTATAAGAAACTTCCTTTCCCGGAAGATGTCCCGAAAACGGATCAGTTTAACAAACCGGGTGAGGATGACCTGGGAGATTTTGCTACTGCTAAGTTGCTTTACAATGCATCCCGTTTATCCTTCAGATCGGGAGCAGGTCCCTTCAGATCGTTTGGTAAATTATCTGTAAGGCCAAGAACCTATCAACTGGTTCCCCTGATCATGGCGCTTCGTCAGGATACAAAACGTTTGCTGATTGCTGATGATGTGGGTATTGGTAAAACCATCGAAGCACTGCTCATTGTCAGAGAACTATTGGACAGAGGTGAAATTAAAAGATTTGCGGTTGTTTGCCTGCCGCACCTCTGCGAACAGTGGAAAGATGAACTTCATGATAAGTTTGGTATCGATGCGGAGATCATCCGTACCGGTACGATCAGAAAACTGGAAAGTGATATACCTGGCGATTTGAGCGTTTTCCAGTATTATCCGCATCAAATCCTTTCCATTGATTTCATCAAACAGGGGAAATACAGGGATCGCTTTCTGAATGAATGCCCTGAAATGATTGTTCTCGATGAGGCGCACACCTGTGCCAGGCCTCAGGGCGCCTCCGTCACTCAGCAGCAAAGATACCATCTGATACACGATCTTGCTGTTAAAGACAATAAACATTTGATCATGTTAACCGCTACCCCCCACAGCGGGAAACACGATCAGTTTCAGTCTTTGCTTGGATTGCTGAAAAAGGAATTTGAGGAATTGGATCTTCTGAAGGATGATTACGACAGTAAAAGAAAAGTGGCCGCTCATTACGTGCAGCGAAGACGTAAAGATGTTATGGAGTGGATGGATGAGAAAACACCTTTTCCTGAAAGGGAATCCATGGAGGTAGAATATGAACTAACAAGCACATATCGCAAGTTCTATGATGAAGTGTTGAAGTTTGCCAAAGGGATCACCATCGACAATACAAAAGTCAGTCCGCAGCAAAGATTGCGGTACTGGACCATACTTGCCCTGGTGAGGGGGGTAATGTCCAGCCCTGATTGTGGTGTGGAAATGCTAAAAAACAGGTTCCTTAAATCAAAAGAAAAGCAAGAAACTGCTGAAACGAATGAGGAAAATGACAAGCCCAATCCTGCATTTGAAAGTGATTTTGGAGAAGAAGGCGACAATGAACCGGGTCACTTGATCGCTTCTGCAAATTTTACCACTGGTGAAGAACGAACCTTAAAACATTTAATGGACGAGCTTGCGAAACTCGGAAATCTTCGTGATGACAGAAAAGCTGCCACCGTTTTTGCACTTTTGAAAAAATGGATAAAAGGCAATTATCAGCCCATTGTCTTTTGTCGCTTCATTCAAACTGCCAAATACCTGGGCAGAGTAGTAGGGCCTGCTTTAAAAAAAGAATTCAAAGACCTCGAGGTTGAAGTGATTACAAGTGAATTGAATGACGATGAACGTAAAGAGAAAATAGCTGAGATTGGAAGAACCCGCAGACGCCTTGTTTTTGCTACTGACTGCTTGAGTGAAGGCATCAACCTGCAGGAACATTTTACCGCGTTGTTGCATTACGATTTACCCTGGAACCCGAACCGGCTTGAACAGCGTGAAGGCAGAATCGATCGCTATGGCCAGCCCGCAGAAAAAGTTATCACTTCGCTTTTGTTTGGCTCTGACAACCCCATGGATGGGGTGGTAATGCGTGTATTATTGGAGAAAGCCCGGCAGATCAGGAAAGCAAATGGAATTACGGTTCCGTTCCCTGAAAACAATCAATCCATTATGGAGGCGATTGTAAATGCCGTAATTCTTAATCCATCCTCAGAACAAGGTGCAAAGCAAATAAGTATGGACTTTGGGACCGATCCTGTAGTTAAGGAATCTGAACTGAGGGTGACCAAAGCTTACGACAAGGCCATCAATGATGAGATCAGGATCAGGAATTTATTTGCCCAGAATCCCATTGTGAAAGAACTCAATATTGATGAAGATCTGGAAGAAACGGATGAAGCCCTGGGCGATCCCAAAACCGTGGAGCAGTTCATGCAGGATGCCTTTTCGTTTTTAGGAGCGCAGATTGAACCGGCAAAAAAAGGCTGGAGGATTTATCCGCAACAATTGCCAGAACAATTGAGGCCGCTTTTGCCACAAACCAACAACCTCCGGATCACCTTCTTCTCACCGGTACCCGACGGCTACTATTATATTGGCAGAAATCATCCAATTGTCGAGCAATTGTGTCATTACCTGCTTGGATTGACCTTTAATCCGGGTGACCGTAAAAAGGTAGCCAGGGCGGCAGTTTTTGGTTCTGGCTCGGTGAAGCAAAAAACGGTGATCATCTTGTACAGGGTGCGAAACCTGATCAAGCAGAAAAATGGTTCACATGAGTTTTTGGCTGAGGAAATGCTTTTGTGGGGATATACCGGCAACCCCGCCAATGGCAATACCCTGGGAATGCAAGAAGCAAAAGAACTATTGCTTACAGCGAATGTGAAACGGGATGTGTATGAGGACCAGCAAAGCCAGTTTTTGCAGAGGGAACTTAAAGCCATCGAAAATATGCAGGACAAAGCCAATGCCATCGCACGCGAAAGGTCGGAAAAACTGGTTGAATCTCATGAACGTTACAGGAAAGCCTTGAAAGGAAGGGAATATGAGGTGGGCGCCGTGCTTCCCATGGACCTGATGGGCATTTACATTCTTTTACCTGAAATTGATCTTTGATTATGAATTATCCTTCTATACAGATATACGGCAATATTTTATCTTCCGACCTGCTCAATCGCCTGGATTCAGATGAAAGTATTCCAGGTCAAAAACCAAAAGATTTCGGCTTTGAGGACAACGTCCGGGTGAGGGATGAAATTTCACAAGCCTGGTCATTTGCCAATAATTATTACCAGAGTTACAAGCAAAGACTTACCAAACTTAAATCAGGGCAAAGCGGTGAATCGGAAACAAGGAATTTTTGGATAACTCCATTGCTAGGGTTGTTGGGCTATAACCTTCGGTATGAAAAGTCGGCCCAGGTACTTGCCGACAAAACCTACCATATTACTGATCCGGTTGAGAATATGGACAGGTTCCCGGTAATCATCTCCGGTCATGAACAGGATATGGATAAAAAGCCCTACGGATTGCGTATGTCGCCCCATGCCCTGCTGCAGGAATACCTGAATTATTCCGAACCCCACCTGTATGGCTTTGTGACCAATGGGCGGGTTATCCGTTTGTTGAGGGATTCGGGAAGAATCATCCGCCTGTCCTACCTGGAAGTTGATCTCGAACAAATGTTCGATGAAGGCTTGTATGCCGACTTCGCTGTGTTCTTCAGGTTGCTGCATGCAAGCCGCCTGCCCCAAAAGCAAAATACCGGGCCTGAATGCCTGATGGAGCAATATCACCTGGATGCCTTGGAGAGCGGTACAAGAATTCGCGAAAGGTTGAGTGAAGCGGTTGAGGATGCCATCCAGATTTTCGGTACCGGCTTTTTAAACAACCTTGCCAACAGCAGGTTGAGAGATGCATATGAGCAGGGAAAGCTCACGCCTGAAACTTACTACCGTTTGTTGCTTCGTTTGATCTATCGCTTGCTGTTCCTCATGGTGATTGAAGAACGAAATCTGGTTTATCCGGGTTCAAAGGAAAAGGACACAAGACGCTTACGGGAAATATATTATAAGTTTTATAGTGTTGGGAGATTGAGATTGCTGACAAGAAATTTGTCCAGCAAAGACAAAAGATACAATGATCACTGGCAGGGCCTGAAATACACATTTCTCTTGTTTGAAAACAAGAAATATGGCGAACCGCTTGGGATTAAACCCCTGAATGGTGAATTGTTTAGTTACAATGCCCTCGAATGGCTTGAAAAAGCAGAAATCGATAACAAAGCCTTTTTGTCGGGCTTGGAAAAACTTTCCTGGTTTACCGGAGAAACCGGAACCATCCAACCCATCAATTACAAATTATTGAATGTTGAAGAATTCGGATCGGTGTATGAAGGTTTGCTGGAGTATGACCCGAACATTAGCAAGACGGGAAGTGAATATGTGTTTGATTTTGTAAAAGGAACAGGCAGGTCTTCATCAGGTTCTCATTATACCGAAGAAGAGTTGGTGCAGCCCCTGATCAAACATTCCCTGGACTACCTGCTGGAAGACAGGGAAAAACTGATAAAAAAGGAAATTGAAAAGAAAAAGCTAAGGGGGAATGGTTTTTCTGAAGAGCGCGAAAAGGTCATCGCAAAACACCTGCTCGATCTGAAGGTAGCGGATATTGCCTGCGGAAGCGGCCATATATTGTTGAGTGCTGCACGGAGGATTGCCAACCGTTATGCCTCCCTGCTTGAGGAAGCGGACCAACCTACACCCACGGCAGAAAGACATGCCAAGCGCCTGGTAATACGAAATTGCATTTATGGAGTGGATAAAAATCCCCTGGCGGTGGAATTATGCAAGGTAGCCCTCTGGCTGGAAGCACATAATCCGGGTGAACCATTGAATTTTTTGGACCACCATATCAAATGCGGTGACTCAATTGTTGGACTGGCTCACCGCGATGAACTGGAAGAAGGCATACCGGATGAGGCTTTTAAAAGCTTGCCCGGTGATGAAAAAGAAGTTGCTGCAGCTTTCCGCAAACAAAACAAAGAACAACGGAAAACGAAACAAGCTGAGCTGTTTGATGAGGCCATACAGGAAGAAGTAAACCGGGTTATCGAGAAATTCCATTTGTTTGAAAACTTACCTGAGCGCACACCGGAAGAAATAGCTAAAAAAACGGAAGCGCATGAAAAGTTCAATCAATCTGTGCAACGTATCCGTTTAAAACAATTGGCCGATGCCAAAGTGGCTCAATTCTTTATTCCCAAAACCATATCAAAGAAGGAATATCTGATAACAGAAAATGAATATAGAAATTATTTGAGAGTACTGGATAAAGGGTTGGGTCCCATACAATCCCGGAAACTGGCTTATGCAAGTGATGTGATTGCAAGGGAAAAGTACTTTTTTCATTTCTTTTTAGAATTTCCTGAAGTCTTTGAAAAAGGTGGCTTTGATTGTATTTTAGGGAACCCCCCTTTTCTGGGTGGGCAAAAATTAACAGGAATATTCGGAAATAATTTTACTGAATTTATCAGATATGAGTATTCACCTATTGGCAGTGTGGATTTAGTCACTTACTTCTTTAGAAGAATCTTTACAATTATTAAAAACGGTGGTTTTCTGTCATTGATATCAACAAATACAATTGCACAAGGGGATGCTAGAATTGGGGGGCTCGCTCAAATCATAAAGCATGATGGTGTAATAAACCACGCTGTTCGTTCAATGAAATGGCCAGGCATGGCAGCAGTAGAGGTGTCTTTGGTCACCATACATAAAGGATCATGGAATGGGAAATATATATTAAACCATAAAAAAGTGTCTCAGATTACCTCTTACCTGGATGATTCTGTTCCTCTTGGTGAACCATTTCCTTTAAAGGCGAATAAAAACAAAAGTTTCCAGGGAAGTATAGTCCTGGGAAAAGGCTTTATTCTTACACCTGAAGAGGCACAACAATTAATCAGGAAAAATCCTAGAAACCAAGATGTACTTTTCCCTTATCTAAACGGAGATGATTTAAATACCCAGGTAGATCAAAGCCCAACAAGATGGGTAATAAATTTCAAACACTGGCCGCTAAGAAGATATAATGAAGCTGAATGGAATGAGCTTGATGGCGATTTTAAGGTAACTATTAAAGAGAAATTGAAAAACGGCACTGTTATAGAAATTGCTCCACCTGATTACAATAGTGAAGTTGCTGCTGATTACCCTGATTGTCTGCAAGTAATCGAACGCCTCGTAAAGCCTGAGCGAATAGAAAAAAAAGGTGACAGGGGTGCCCAATTTTGGTGGCAATTTTTAAGAGTTAGAGAAGATCTATACCATACAATTAACGGAATGGAGCAAGTATTAGTAATAAATAGATATTCAAAAAATCTTGGAGCTTACTTTTGTAAAGAAGATACTGTTTTTTCAGACTCATTATTTGTTTTTGCAATCGATGAATTTAAAACATTTGCTATTTTCTCGTCATTTGCTCATGATATTTGGGCTTGGAAAAATAGTTCCACAATGGGAACAGGCACTATAAGGTATTCTGGAACAGATGCCTTTGAAACATTTGTATTCTTTGATTCTGATAAATTAAGTAAGATAGGCAAGCAGTTTTACGAATACAGAAAAGAAGTAATGGAACGAGTACAGATAGGATTAACAAAAACTTACAATTATTTTCATGATCCATCGATTACAAATAATAGGAAGGAAGAATGCGTTAAAGTAAAAAAGAATCTTCATGCACTAATAAATCATTTGAATAGAATCTCTAACGGATGGAGTATAGATGAATCCATAAATGGTATTATTAATCTTAGAGAACTTCAGATTGAATTAGACAAGAATGTCCTGGAGGTTTTCGATTGGAATTATTATTCAGAAAAATGGGGTACACCCATTGACTTAGCCCATGACTTTTATGAATTAGACTTTTTACCTGAGGATGATAATATTCGGTTTACAATTAGCCCTGAAGCCCGCAAAGAAATATTAAAACGGCTTTTGCTTCTCAACCACGAACACTACAAAGAAGAGATCAAGCAAGGCTTGCACAAAGAAAAGGACGTCAGGAAGTTTTACGAACAAAAAGATGAGCCGGTGCCGGAGGGGATTGAGTTTGCGGATAAGAAGAATAAATATAAAAAATCCAGAGTGAAAAGGAAAAACGTTAGCGAATCGCAAGGTGGTTATGGAGGATTGTTTGATTAATAAGTTTAAACCAAAATAATAAGAACTATGAAATATGAAAGATGGAGTAAATTGCTTGCCATTTGGGTCAAAGCATGCAATGATCAGCGGCCAATAATGTTTTACAAAAGCTGTAAGGAAAACTTTAATTTTAAAAATGAAGAAAAAGTAAGGGAATTAATTAAGAAAAACCGTGAGCTTTTTAGGCCATTATCAGCTGAAACATTGACAGAATACCAAAGGTATTACACGAACCACCCGGAAAAATTCCAAGCCATCTTTCAAAACATAGAGGGTGAGGATGTTAATGAAGCTATTGATCGTTTAACTACAAATTCAGCTTTTACATCGCAATATAGAATAAAACCAGACAAACCCAAAAGTAAAAATGAAATCTTGGAATTTGGAATTGAGCTCATTATGAAGAAATGGGAATTAGAAGTAAAATCAAAGGAAGAAAGGTTTAGAAGCTGGGCATATATCATTGTTCCGGCCATTGCTTTAGTTGGTAGTGCTGTTTTGTCAGTATTTGCGGTTCTGTATGGGAAATAGTAATCAGTTATGTATCCCAGTATATTGGATGGTTAAATGAAATGACAATAAACGCAAACTGTTATGACTGTCGGAATTGAACAAGAATTATCACCAATCAGATTTTGTTTTCTTATCAGGCCAAAGAATAAAGCCGATTTTCGAAGGGCAGTTGAAATATCACATTCCTTGTGGGGAGGAATATACAATCCAATATTACCATTATATAAGAGATTTACAGTTCAACAACGTAAAGAACTTAGGACGCATTTAAATCCACCTGAATTTTATTCAAACTTCCTTTTAAACTTTGATCCAGACATCATTGTTTATGAAGACTCAATTGATTTTGAATATATTAAAGATTTTGTCTCTGACAGAATACTAATCAAGTTAAGTGAAATAAGGGAGCAATTAGAAAGTCATTCACTTGAATATGGTTTATCAATATTACATATAATATCTATCTTACTTGAATCAGAGTTCAAGTTTGCTAGAAATGATAATTTAAAATTTATTTTACCGAAAACACCACCAAAAGATAATCATTTAATAATAAACTCTACGAAACCAATTTCAAAATACTATGAGGGAATTAAAAGTGCCCTTGAAGGAAAATCTTTTTTTGAAACATTTGAAATAAAACGTGATAATATTGCTAGCTTTTTGAATTATCCTCACCTGTCTATCATTGATTTGAACTTATTTCAAATTAAAACAAAAAGGTCTATTTACCATGAAACAGAATATATTTACTGTTATGATCCGAATAATTTCATCGATCTAATTTATCTGTGGAATATACGCGCTAGTGGTCGAAAAGGTTTGGCATTACCTATTGGTGAAAGCTTGGACAATTATAATGAGACATTCAGGAAATTTTACACAAATTATAACAGGAATACATCACTGGGCCCCAATGTGATTAAAGGATATTCATTAGAAATGAATCAATTCAATGAAATTGCTGATTACATATCTACTTTCACCAGATCAAAGGATGAAGTAATATCAGTTGTTGCTCAAAATTGGTTGCCTTCATTTGGCGAAACAAGGGAAACTGCTGATTACAATGGTATTAGTTCTGCTTCATTATTTCACCGTGTAGAATACAAACAGATGAATACCTCGGAAGGTGAGCATTTGCGATATGACTTAATTGAACCCTTGTTCAAAACCAGGTCTTTCGGCTTCGAAAAGTTTTATAAGGTTAGATCCAAGTTCCATTTTCTTGATAATCTGTGTAGTTTTCCAAATGTTTTGGATGGAATTACAGGAGTTGATTGGTCAAGATTAACGCATGATATCGGAGATGTTCGGATATCAAGAGGAGGTGTAGTAAGAATATCAAAAGTAAACAGTCATGCAAGTTTTTTTATACCAGAGGCAATCGAGTTTTTAAAGACCTTCTTTAGAAAGAATAATTTTACCTTAGTCTCAGGTGCTAGTAATAAACTATCCAAGCAAATTTATAAAAACCTTGGAGGTAATTATGGAATATTTCCTTTTATGTCAAAAGGTGCATTGAAAGTCCTTGAGGAATTTGAAGGAGGAAAAGCAGTGTTAAATGAAACTTTAGTTGCTAGCATTAAGCGTAATCAACCTTTGCATTTTGAATCTGATGCGAAAAGGTTTATAAAGGTTTTGTTGGATTGTAAGATCATTGAATTAGGGGTTGAATTACATTGTGAAATATGCCAACAAAGGTTCTTCATTCATTTAAACAATATAGGAAATAAGGTTACTTGCACCACTTGCAGGTCAACTTTTGAACCACCACAGAATAATCCGCTAAAAGAATTTAAATGGGCATATATTGGAACGGGACCTTATACAAACAATAACAAAATAGATGGGTTATTTTGCTCATATTTCGCCATTGAGTTTTTTAAAGAAGCATTTGCTAAAATGCATGATCGTTTGACCGTAGGTATGAATTTTGAGTTGAAAAAAAATAAGCAAGAAATTGAAATAGACCTGTTTTTACAACTTCTTCAAGGTGGACTAAATAATGATGTTCCAGATACAGTATTTTGTGAATGTAAAACATATAAATCATTCTCACAGAAGGATATTGACCGGCTTAGATTAATTGGGCAGAATTATCCTAATTCAATTTTGACGTTCTGTACTCTAAATGATGAATTATCTCAGGAAGAAATTGATTTAATCATACCATTGGTTGAGGAGTTTAGAAAAGGGACTGGTAATCGTCCTCTTAATCCAGTATTAATATTAACAGCAAATGAACTGCTTCCAGATGAGAAGCTACGGCCATTAGCTCATTACGGTGAGATTCATCTATCAGTGAGAGTAAATGATTTGCTAGGTTACATTTGTGACCATTCAGTACATCGATATTTGGGCTTGGAACTTTGGAGCGAAATAAAACTTAGAGAATGGAGGGAATTTCATCAAAGTCGCAATAACTAGAAACAAGAAGCTATGAATATAACTAAAAATCGAAAAAGGAAAACAAACCAAACAAACTAAAAACTAAAAATGAGTAACGTTTCAATTAAAAGCGTGTTTGAAAGGTTTGATCTTGAGATTCATGGTGAAATCATAATTAAACAAAATATAGGATGGAAACATTTGATTCAAAAAAGACAAGTCTTTACGAAATACTGAGAGATCTCCATAAAGGGAAAATTCAACTGCCGGATTTTCAACGTGGTTGGGTATGGGATGACAATCGAATAAAGGGAATAATCGCAAGTGTTGCCAAGTCATTTCCAATTGGAGCAGTCATGCTCCTGGAATCGGGGAATGAATCTATTCGCTTCAAAACAAAAGCTGTCGAAGGAGCTCCGGAATCCAACCAGCCATATTGGCTGGCACGTTTAAAGTCCATAAATGATGCTTTGAGCCAGGAAGAAAAACTGGCCATTGTACAAACCGAGTTTGAGGGTTTGTACGACCCCAGCCACCCGATGCACAATACCATAGAAACCTTGCATAGTATTGAGGAAGTAGGGATAATAAAGGAAGCATTGAAGTAAATTTGAATTTATGAATAACAACATTACATATTACGATTGGGTGCCATTCTTTAGAGCTATTTGTGAGAAAATTGCTGAGTTTGCCAAAGATGCAACCAATAGAGAAACAAAGCTTTTGGAAATTGCAAATAACACTTTTCAACAGAAGCACGCCATATTGCAACATTCAACCATTGACCCGTTTTCGTATATCTATGCTTTAGCCCAGCGCAATACCAAGAATCAACGTATAGACACATTCACCAGTGCGAAAAATGCTTTTGGTTTGGCAGAACCAATTCCAACTGATTATGTTTTTCCCACTCCAACGCCCCATACCTTAAGCCTTTTTTACTCCAAAGGCAACTACATTAACAAAGATGAAAGTACCATAGGAAATGCTTATTTATGGAATTTATTCACGCAGGTTTATAATGGAAGCATTATTGATGAAAATGATTTCCGTAATGTGCTATCATTAAAAAATGTTCGCTTCAGCAAACTGAGCCAGGCAATGTTCTTAATCAATCCGAAGCAGTACATTCCTTTTGATACACAAATGAACTCACTGCCTGTTTCTGAATTGGCAGATTTGAAACAGGTGGTTTCCAAAATTGACAAGAAGGGAATTTCCATATATCATCAAGCCATTGAAAAATTAAAAAATGCCTTTCCGGGATGTGACCTTTATGAAATAAACCTGTTAAATGTACTTATTAATTCAGCTGACCAAGACCAGTTGAGGGTTTCATATAAATACTGCCAGGTAAGCAGCTGGGTGAATGGGCAGAAAGACAAAGACTACATTCAGGATTTTATTGACCAAAATGCGGTTTGGACTGGGGGAGAAGAGAGTACAAGTGGTACAAAAACATATCCGGTAACTGATTTTACAAAAGGTGATATTGTGCTGGTAAGACGGGGAACTAAAAAACTGGGAGGTGTTGCCTTGGTGGTTCATAATGAATATTTACCTAATGGATATGAAAAAGACAAAAGCATCAAAGTTGTATGGTTGGTAAAGCAGGAAAAGAAAATTGAAGATGACGCATTAGGTCAATGGGCTGGTTTTAGCCACGCATCAGAAAAAACCATTCGCAAGTTCAGAGAAGCCTATCCTGCCACATTTATTTTTTTAGATAACATAAGAAAAATCCAAAAAGTTATGATAAATCATTCCGCAGAAAAATATAAAAATCTGATTTTACAGGGCCCGCCAGGTAGCGGTAAAACCAGATTGGCAAAGCAAATAGCTGAATGGCTTACAAGCGATGCTGAAAAGTCAACTTCACTTATTGAGGCGATTGATAAGCAAATTTTCCAGAAAGAGCCGGAAATTGAAGACAATGAACAGGTTAAATTGATTCAATTCCATCCTTCATACACTTATGAAGATTTTGTAAGAGGAATAAAAGTGGATGCTGAAGGAGAGAAAATCAAGTATGATGTAGAAAACAGAATACTAGCCTCATTTGCCGAAGAAGCTGCCAAAGCTGAAAATCAACATAAAGCATTCGTGCTAATCATTGATGAAATCAACCGGGCAAATCTAACTTCTGTATTAGGTGAGCTTATCTATGCATTGGAATACCGTGGCAAAAGTGTAAATTCTTTGTATAAGCTAAGTGGAGGCACAAATGAAATTGTGTTACCCCACAATCTTTACGTTATTGGAACGATGAATACAGCCGACCGAAGCGTGAGCCACATTGACTATGCCATTCGCAGGAGATTCACTTTCATACCTGTACTTTCAGATGATTCTGCAATCACACACAATAAAGCAAAATCACTTTTTATTGTTGTTAAGCAAATATTTGATGACCATACTTCACCGGAATTTGACCAGCAAGCAATTCAAATTGGCCATAGTTATTTTTTGGTAGATGATAACGAAATAGCAATGAAGTTAAAGTATGAAATAAAGCCATTATTGATTGAATACATTAATGATGGCGTCTTACTTGAATCTGCAAAAGAAAAAGTAAATGACTTGAATGTCTGAGCAATTAATACATATCAATGAGCATCAGTTCTGTTATCTTTTAACCGAAGATGAACTTATTGCTTTGCTTAAAAAGCCAAACAAATTGATTAAGTCTGTTGATATTCAGCAGAAAGGATTTAAAACAGACTATTTCATTGGTTTAAGTTGGTTAGCAGACACTCAAAAGGTCCTATATGTTACTCCAAAACTGGATTCATCATCGCATCAAATTGATTATTTGAGAATGTTATCCGAGAGCTTTAAACATCCTGAAATTCTTAAACATGGTGATGATTTATTCAAGATAGAGTTCGATAAACCAACAATTAAAATCAATCAACAGCAAGATTTAATAACTCCACTGATTATTGTTTACTTTTTACAAGTTGCTCAAACTATTGTCCGTAAAGGGCTTAAAAAGGGTTATTACAAAGTGAAAAATAATCTTTATGGGAGGGTAAAAGGCAAAGTACTTGTTTCTCAAACTTTAAAGCAAAATACTTTTAAAAATAAAAACCTGAACACCATCTGTAGTTACGATGAATTTGGATTAAATCAACCGGAGAACAGAATAATCAAAAAAGCTCTTTTGTTTTTGAAGAGATATTTAAAAATGAGCCACCGCAAAGACATAGAATTAGATGAAACTTTAAAATTCATTCTTCCTGCATTCGAGCAAGTTGATGAAAATATTAGTATAAGTGAAGTTAAATCTGTTCGGCATAACCCATTCTACTCGGAATATTCAAAAGCAGTTGAATTAGCAATCATCATTTTGAAAAGATTTGGCTTTAACATCAACTTCATAAAGGAGAATGAAGAGATTGAAGTGCCTCCATTTTGGATTAATATGCCTCTGGTTTTTGAATTGTATGTACTTGGTAAACTTAAAGATACTTTGGGTCCTAAAGACATCATTTTTCAGTCAGGTGCGAAATTCGGCGAACTTGATTTTTTAAGAACGACGAAAGGAAAAGAAACTGTAATTGATTCTAAATACAAGCCTAAATATAAAAACGAGGATTATGCAATAGAAGATGTAAGACAGCTGAGTGCTTATGCCAGAGACAGAGGGACACTTGAAAAATTGAGTATAAAACCATCAGATTGGGGCAATACTGTTTTAGATTGCCTGATTGTTTATCCCGACCAATCAGCAGAAAGCAATTTAACAGAACACCGCCTTTTTGACTTTCCAATCAAACAATTTGAAAAATTTTATAAAGTTGGAATCTCTATTCCGGAAATAAGCAGTCTATGAAATTATTAGCATAGAATAAAAATCCGAATGACAGTGAATCAAAGGATTAATAGTATTAAAAATATTGAAGCTCCTGATGTTATAGATAAGATGGATAATCCGGATGAACTGATACTAAAACTGGGGTTAAGCTGGTACGAAAACGGAGTGAAGCTCGAAAAGGTTAGGTTTTTGATAGACATGGACATCCGGATGGAAGACTTGGAAATGGAGTCAAGCATGGAGGAAAAAGGAGTGAAGCTATTAAAGAACAGGGGAAAGAATATTCTTAGGATACTGTTGTTCCTGATGGAACCCATCAGTATGGAAAAGCTGATGGAGAAAATGCAGTTCAGCAGCAGGAGCAGTTTGCGGGATGATTATGTGAAACCGTTGAGAGACCATGGGTTGATTGAGTTAACCAAAACTAATAAACCCCGGGATCCTTATCAGAAGTATGTTATCTCTGAAAAGGGAAAAATGTTTCTGGGAGGGTTTGAAATTTGATAGAACTACACCAATAACAGGTTAAAGTCAAAATGAACAGTGAAATACTCCTATATCAGAACAAAGCAGGCGACATCAAGATTGATGTCCGGTTGGAGGATGAAACCGTATGGCTGACGCAGGCTCAGCTCTGCGAATTGTTTCAAAAGTCAAAGGCAACCATCAGTGAACATATCAAAAATGTGTTTGAAGAAGGTGAATTATCCCCATCGGCAACTGTTCGGAATTTCCGAACAGTTCAAATGGAGGGTAACCGAAAAGTAGAACGGGATATTGACCATTACAATCTCGATGTAATCATTTCGGTGGGCTACCGCGTTAAATCACCTCAGGGTACACAATTCCGTATCTGGGCAACCCAACGGCTGAAAGAATACATCATCAAGGGCTTTGCGCTGAATGATGATCGTTTTAAGTCGGGTAGTTCAATGAATTACTTTAGCGAGTTGCAGGAACGCATCCGGGAAATTCGTCTCTCGGAACGGTTTTTTTATCAGAAAATCAAGGATATATACGCTACAAGCATCGACTATGACCCTAAGGATGAAAAAACGATTCAGTTTTTTAAAGTGGTACAAAACAAGCTTCTTTGGGCCATCAGCAAACAAACGGCAGCCGAGCTGGTGTATCGCAGGTCCGATGCATCCCATCCCTTGATGGGGATGCAATCATTTGATAAAAAGGGAACCATGTCAATTAAAAAATCGGATGTGAGTATTGCCAAAAATTACCTGAACGAAGAGGAGATAAAATTGCTCGGGTTACTGGTAGAGCAATACCTTGCTTTTGCCGAAACTATGGCACAACAACGCACTCCCATGTATATGAAAGACTGGATTGAGCGGTTGGACACTATCCTGCAACTGAACGGCAGAGAATTGCTTACACATGCAGGAAAGATCAGTCACGAAATGGCTTTGAAGAAATCAGGGGAGGAATTTGAAAAATACCAACAACATCAAAGAACGCTGGAAAGAGAAGAAAGCCTAAAAGAACTGGAAGAAGATATTGAAAAATTGAAAAAACGGGAGAAAGGTAAATCAAAGTTGGAAAATTAGAAAGTCAGGAGCACCTCCCAATTTCTTGTTATTTGTCCTTGTTTAGATGTTTTTTGTTTAGCCGGTATATAAGAAAATGTTAAATTTGGTTGATTAACGATGATTTCAAGGACCGGCTTGACCAGATAATTATTATTGATATGAAAGCAAGAGATTTATTGTTTTACAACACATCTGATAAAAAAGTAAGCGTTTCGGTTTATTTTCAAAACGGCACATTTTGGCTTACTCAAAAAGCAATGGCTGAATTGTTTGGGGTGAATGTGCCGGCAGTTAGCAAACATCTGACAAATA